>NZ_JBWKOZ010000004.1:0-317278 GCF_059416325.1 Variovorax sp. GW821-FHT09D05
AGGCTGGTCACGTTGCTGTTCGTGGTGCTCAGGCCAGTCGACAGGCTACCGATGCTGCTCGTCGCAGTGCTCAGACCAGTCGACGTCGAGGTCGACAGACTGGTCACATTGCTGTTGGTCGTGCTCAGGCCGGTAGACAAGCTACCAATGCTGCTCGTGGCAGTGCTCAGACCGGTCGACGTTGAAGTCGACAAGCTGGTCACATTGCTGTTGGTCGTGCTCAAGCCGGTCGACAGGCTGCCGATGCTGCTCGTCGCTGTGCTCAGGCCCGTGGAGGTCGAAGTCGACAGGCTAGTCACATTGCTGTTCGTCGTGCTCAGGCCCGTGGACAAGCTGCCGATACTGCTCGTCGCCGTGCTCAGCCCCGTCGAAAGGCTGGCAATGCTGCTCGTCGCCGTGCCGATGCTGCTAGACAACGAAGCTGTGACGGTCTTGACTTGCAGGACGTTGACGGCGTCCTGGTCCGCGCTGCCCGGCGCCACGCCTGTGATCTGGCGGTTGCCCACGTTCACTTCACCCGATGAGCTTTGCTTGCTCGTCAGGCCGAACGCGTCGTAGTTGGCCAACGCACCCACGCTGGCCACCGAGTTCGCACCCAGCGCCACGCTGTCGGGCTTGGTGGTCTGGGCGTTCTTGCCGACCGCCACGCTGTTGTCGCCGTTGGAGATCGCGTTCTGGCCGATGGCCACGCTGTCGGCGCCGTTGGCCTGGCTGTCCGCGCCGGTGCTGTTGGCGTGGAAGTACTTCGTACCGGTGTTGTAGATCGAGCTGACCGACGAGCTCAGGGTGCCAAGGTTGCTGTTGGTCGTGCTCAGGCCAGTCGACAGGCTGCCGATGCCGCTCGTTGCGGTGCTCAAGCCGGTGGACAGGCTGGAGACGTTGCTGTTCGTCGTGCTCAGGCCCGTTGACAGGCTGCCGATGCTGCTCGTCGCAGTGCTGAGACCTGTCGACGTCGAAGTCGACAGGCTGGTCACGTTGCTGTTCGTCGTGCTCAAGCCGGTAGACAGGCTGCCAATGCTGCTCGTGGCGGTGCTCAGACCCGTCGAGGTCGAAGTCGACAGGCTCGCAACGTTGCTGTTGGTCGTGCTCAGGCCTGTAGACAGACTGCCGATGCTGCTGGTCGCGGTGCTCAAGCCGGTCGAGGTCGAGGTCGACAAACTCGCAACGGCGCTGTTCGTGGTGCTCAAACCAGTCGACAGGCTGGAGACATTGCTGTTGGTCGTGCTCAAGCCGGTCGAGAGGCTGCCGATGCTGCTTGTCGCGGTGCTCAGACCTGTGGAGGTCGAGGTCGACAAGCTGGTCACGTTGCTGTTCGTGGTGCTCAGGCCAGTCGACAGGCTGCCGATGCTGCTCGTCGCGGTGCTCAAACCGGTCGAGGTCGAGGTCGACAGGCTGGTCACGTTGCTGTTCGTGGTGCTCAGGCCAGTCGACAGGCTGCCGATGCTGCTCGTCGCGGTGCTCAAACCAGTCGAGGTCGACGTCGACAGGCTGGAGACATTGCTGTTTGTCGTGCTCAGGCCAGTGGACAGGCTGCCAATGCCGCTAGTCGCCGTACTCAGACCCGTGGAGGTCGACGTGGACAGGCTGGTCACGCTGCTGTTCGTGCTGCTCAAGCCGGTCGACAGGCTACCGATGCTGCTCGCCGACGCGCTCAGGCCAGTGGACAGGCTGCTGACGGTGCTGTTGGTCGTGCTCAGGCCAGTCGACAGGCTGCCGATACCACTCGTCGCAGTGCTCAGACCGGTCGAAGTCGAGGTCGACAGGCTGGAAACCCTGCTGTTGGTCGTGCTGAGCCCGGTCGAAAGGCTGCCGATGTTGCTCGTCGCAGTGCTCAGGCCCGTCGAGGTCGAGGTCGACAGACTGGTCACATTGCTGTTCGTTGTGCTCAGGCCCGTGGAGAGGCTGCCGATGCTGCTCGCGGTGGTGCTCATGCCCGTGCTCAACTGAGCCACGGTCACGGCGTCCTGGGGCGCCGCGCCATCGGCAACGTTCGTGATTCGCCGCAGGGCGGAAGACGAACCCACCGAGACCTCGGACGCAGGCGCGTTGGTGTTGGTGAGGAACCCCTTGCCGGTAGGCGCCGCGGCGCCGGTCACGCTGCCCGCGCCAATTGCGACGCTGTTTGCATACGCTGCATTGGCGCTGTCGCCGACAGCAATGCCGGACGCGCCATTGACGGCTGATCCACGTCCGACGGCAATGCCGGAGGTTGCCGTCGCAGCGACAGCGGACTGCCCACCAATGGCGATCGAATCGTTCGCAAGCGCCTTCGCCCCGCCAACGGAGTTGGAGCCAATCGCGGTGGATCCGTCAGCGAACGAATTCGCTGTCCGGCCAAGGGCCACGGAGTAGGCGCCTGTGGCGTTGGCTCCCGAGCCAATGGCAGCGCTGCGGTCACCCATGGAAGAAGCATTGGTGCCGACCGCCAGGCCGTTTGTTGCACCGGCGCCGGTCTGCGCGGCATAACCGATAGCTGCGGAGGTGGCGCCCTGGGCATTCGAAAGGGTCCCGAATGCCGTGGAACCGCTGCCCGTGGCATTTGCGCTGTTGCCGAAAGCGGTCGAAGGTGCCAGTCCCGATGCATCGCCAACGGCACGCGCGTTGGTGCCGAAAGCCATGTCGTTGCCGAAGGCTGCATTGGCGTTGTTGCCGAAGGCCGTCGCGCCGCCGCCATTGGCCTTGGCACCGGCGCCGACCGCGACTGCGTTGGCGCCAGAGCCAATGGCAGAAACGCCGAGGGCTACCGCGTTGAGGGCCGACGCATTGGCGCCGTCGCCAACGGCAACACCGGCTGTGCCGCTGACGATCGAGCCGCGACCGACCGCGATACCGGAGTTGGCGGCAGCCGCCACCGAAGACTGACCGCCGATGGCGATGCCGTCGACGGCCGCCGACTTTGCCACGTCGGTGGTGTTGCTGCCGATGGCGATGGCGCCGGTGTTCGAAGCCAGCGTGCCATTGCCCGCTGCCAGCGAGTTCTGGCCCGTGGCTTTGGCTCCCACCCCGAAGGCGGTCGCGCCGCTGGCAGAAGCCGTGGTGCCGTTGTTGCCGATCGCCAGCGTGTTCAAGGCACTGGCCGTGGTCTGGCCGCCGACGGCGGTCGAATCCTGGCCGGTGGCCTTGGCACCTGTGCCAACGGCGGTGGAATCGCCCAACGATGCAGCCGTACCCGTCGCCACGGCACCCCAGCCGATCGCAAGATTCGAGGAGCCGGTAGTCGCAGCGTTGGCATTCGTGCCGATGGCGATGGCATTGCTGCCGATCGCGTTCGCGCCGTCACCGAGCGCAATCGCACTGGTACCCGCGACGTTGGCGCCGCGGCCGATGGCTACGCCCGAAGTGGCCCCGGAACTGACAAAAGCCTGGCCGCCGATGGCGATGGAATCCGTCGCGGTCGCCTGCGCCCCCTTGGTCGCGTTGCTGCCGATGGCCACCGCCCCGCTGCCCGAGGCGGTGGTCGAGTTGGCAACGGTCAGCGGGGTGGTGCCGTCCCCGCCAGCGCCGCCGATGGCTACGGAATTGAGCGCGGCAGCGTTGCTGCCGAAGCCCATCGCGATGCTGGAGATGCCGCCCGCGCTCGACTCCAGCCCGTAGGCGCTGCTCCACTTGCCGCTCGCGTTGCTGAGGAAGCCGAATGCGGAAGCCCCGGTTGCCCGGCCCTGGGCGAACGCGCCGTACACGGTCACCGCGGTCGAGCCCGTACCGGTCGCGTTGCATCCCGCCACCAGCGAGTAGGTGCCGGTACCGTCTTGCGTCGGTGCACCGGTCGCTCCACTGGTGCTTCCGGGATTCACGCGGCCGACGATGCCACTCGATCCCGTCACACAGGTGCCGTCGGTATTGATGACGTTGGCGTACGCCACCCCGGCTCCGCCCTGCATCACCCCATAGATGGCCGCCACCGCCAGGAGACGGAATGTCGACCGCTTCGCGCTACCGCTTCGCTTGCCGCACGCCGAGGTGAGCTCGGAAGCCGCCACCCATGCTCCCAGGGCTTCGTTCCATATGCTTCTGTATGACTTGTTCATTTGCTGTTCGGCTCGCGGTGAATGGATTGACGGGTTCAGATCGACAAAAAATGCGATGCCCCTGCGTCAGGTTCCATCGCTGAAGGCACGCGCTTGGGAGTGCCTCGATTACAGGAATGCTGGAATGTACGGACTTGTTTACATTTGAGTTCGCATGCCGCAATAGGGAAATTTCAAACCAATGATTTAGTTCACAAAAATGAAATATGAGTGAACTCATTCAGGACCGAGGGTTGCCGACAAGCCACTGAAAGCGGGAGGCCACATAGAATCCAAAGCGCGGCTTCAGCGGACTTTTTTCACACAACTTCGCCGATAAGCCCTCTTTCTCCTTCTTCTCTCCGCCTACTTAAAGAGCAGTGCGCCTGCTCTTTGCAAGCCTCGAAGAACGACAAAGCCCGCTGAAATAGGAATTTCGTCACATAGCATTTAATTAATTGCCAATCCCAGAAAGCGATCTCCAATCGCCGCGGATGGCCATTAACATTCTTGAAACAATTAAATGAGGTCCGCCATTCAGCTGCGCATCGGCATCACCATCGGCCTCCACCACGAGGCCGAAACCCTCTGGAACAACGGCATCAAGCAGAACGCCGTGTTCCTGGCGGAAGCACTGAAGCACTGCCCGGATGTGGCCTCGGTGGTACTGGTCAACACCACGGCGATCCCGATCACCCCGGCCCTGCCCTGGGACCAGACACGCTGGCCTACCGTGACCTTCGAGGCGGCCAAGGACAGCGTGGACGTGCTGATCGAGCTCGGCGGCCAGATTGACCCGGCGCAGACCGACTACCTGAAGCAGCGTGGCGCGCGGCTGGTGTCCTACTGCTGCGGCTTCGAATACGTGCACGCCATGGAGTCGATGCTGTTCAACAAGCCGCTCTGGGGGCAGAACCTGTTCGTGAACCAGCGCTACGACGACATCTGGATGGTTCCGCAGGTGGCGAACATCAGCCAGCCGTACTTCGAGGTGCTGCGCCGGACCGAGGCGCGCCCCGTGCCTTTCGTGTGGAGCCCGGTATTCCTGGACGAACGCACGCGAGCCCTCCCCGACGCCGGCGTCTACCAGCCGCACGCCGGGCCGCGCCGCCTCAGCGTGATGGAGCCGAACATCAACGTGGTGAAGTTCTGCCTCTACCCGGTACTGATCGCCGAGTTGGCCTACCGCGCCCGGCCCGAAGCCATCGCGCTGCTGCAGGTCACCAATGCCGAACGGCTGGCCAGGGAGAACATGGAGTTCATCACGCTGATGAACCAACTCGACCTGGTCCGCGAGCACAAGGCGGTCTTCCTGGGCCGACATGAAACGCCCGTGTTCCTCGCGCAGAACACCGACATCGTGGTTTCGCACCAGTGGGAGAACCCGCTCAACTATTTCTACCTGGAAACCTGCTGGCAGGGCTATCCGCTGGTGCACAACGCGCACCTGTGCGCGGACCTCGGCTACTACTACCAGGGCAACGACGTGGCCGGCGGCAGCGCCCGGGTGCTCGAAGCCATCGACACGCATGATGCGCAGGCAACCGCCTATCGCGAGCGCCAGCGCAGCCTGATCGACCGCCACCTCCCCGGCAACGCCGCGGCCACCGAGGTCTACAACAACCTGCTGCTCGGCCTGATGCAGCGCCCCGCCCGATAGACAGGCACACGGAGCCCGAAATGCTTGACCCGTCCGAACTCCGGCAGTTCTTTCCCGTGGTCGTGACACCGAGCCACGACGGCAAGTTCTTCCAGAACTACGTCGCCTCGATGCTGAACTTCACTGTCCAGGCCGAGCGCGCCGGCATGCGCATGCAGGTGCTGATGCACCAGGGCGAGAGCCTGGTGACGCGTGCGCGGAACAACTGCGTGGCCCAGTTCCTCGCCAATCCGCAATGGACCCACCTGTTCTGGATCGACGCCGACATCGGCTTCTCGGCGCAGGCGGCCTTCCGGTTGCTGCTGTCGGGCTACGACATCGCGGCCGGCGTCTATCCGCTCAAGCGGGAGAACTGGCCCGACGACGGCGTGGCAGCGGGCACGACGCAGCAGCAGTTCGAGGCCACCTTCACCCGCTACACAGTCAACGCCAAGGCCTCGGAGACCACTTCGCAGGTCGAACTCAAGATCCAGCCCGACGGCTTCATGGAGATGACCGAGGCACCGACCGGATTCATGGTGATCAAGCGCGCCGTGTTCGAGCGGCTCATGGCGAGCTACCCCGACCTCGCCTACGTGCCCGACAGCATCGGCGAGGCCGACCTGGGCCTGCACTACCGCTTCTTCGACGTGATGGTCGACCCGCAGACGCGCCGCTATCTCTCGGAGGACTACGGCTTCTGCCGCCTGTGGTCGGGGCTGGGCGAGTCGATCTACATCGACGCCAATTCCAACCTGACACACCAGGGCGCCAAGCTGTACCGCGGCGACTTCGCCAACTCGCTGCTGACCTCCCTGCCCCATGCGGTGGGCGGCCCGGTCGGCGCGAAGATGGTGCTCACGGGCCAGGAGTACCTGCAGCCCAACGCGCCCTCGCTCTGAGCTGAACGAAGGCGCATCGCCCACAAAAAAAGCCCCGCCGAAGCGGGGCTTTCTGATTGGAGCGAGCCGAAGAAGATCAGGCCGCGACCGTGTCCGCCACGCCCTTGTAGTCTTCGATCTTGTCGAAGTTCAGGTACTGGTAGATCTGCGCGCTGGACGCATCGAGCACGCCCGTGGCGGCCATGTACTCCTCGCGGGTCGGGATGCGACCCAGGCGCGAGCAGATGGCGGCCAGTTCGGCCGAGCCGAGGTACACGTTGGTGTTCTTGCCCAGGCGGTTGGGGAAGTTGCGCGTGCTGGTCGACATCACCGTCGCGCCTTCGCGCACCTGTGCCTGGTTGCCCATGCACAGCGAGCAGCCCGGCATTTCAGTGCGGGCACCGGCATTGCCGAACACGCCGTAGTGGCCTTCCTCGGTGAGCTGCTGCGCGTCCATCTTGGTGGGCGGAGCGATCCACAGCTTGACCGGGATGTCGCGCTTGCCTTCGAGCAGCTTCGACGCGGCGCGGAAGTGGCCGATGTTGGTCATGCACGAGCCGATGAACACCTCGTCGATCACGGCGCCGGCCACGTCGCTGAGCGTCTTCACGTCATCGGGGTCGTTCGGGCAGGCCACGATGGGTTCGTGGATCTCGGCCAGGTCGATCTCGATCACGGCGGCGTAATCAGCGTCGGCATCGCCCTTGAGCAGTTGCGGGTCCGCAAGCCAGGCTTCCTGCGCGGCGATGCGGCGTTGCAGCGTGCGGGCATCGGCGTAGCCTTCGGCAATCATCCACTTCATCAGCGTGATGTTGCTGTTGATGTACTCGATGATCGGTTCCTTGTTCAGGTGCACCGTGCAGCCGGCGGCCGAGCGTTCGGCCGAGGCGTCGCTCAGCTCGAAGGCTTGCTCCACCTTCAGGTCGGGCAGGCCTTCGATTTCGAGGATGCGGCCCGAGAAGATGTTCTTCTTGCCCTTCTTCTCGACCGTCAGCAGGCCGGACTTGATGGCATACAGCGGAATTGCGTTGACCAGGTCACGCAGCGTCACGCCGGGTTGCATCTTGCCCTTGAAGCGCACGAGCACCGATTCGGGCATGTCCAGCGGCATCACGCCGGTGGCGGCCGCGAAGGCCACGAGGCCCGAGCCTGCCGGGAAGCTGATGCCGATGGGGAAGCGGGTGTGGCTGTCGCCGCCCGTGCCCACGGTGTCGGGCGTCAGCAGGCGGTTGAGCCACGAGTGGATCACGCCGTCGCCGGGGCGCAGCGACACGCCGCCGCGGTTGGCCATGAACTCGGGCAGTTCGTGGTGCATCTTGACGTCGACCTTCTTGGGGTACGCCGCCGTGTGGCAGAACGACTGCATCACGAGGTCGGCCGAGAAGCCCAGGCAAGCCAGGTCCTTCAGCTCGTCGCGCGTCATCGGGCCGGTGGTGTCTTGCGAGCCGACCGAGGTCATCTTGGGTTCGCAGTACGTGCCCGGGCGAACGCCCTGGCCTTCGGGCAGGCCGCAGGCGCGGCCGACCATCTTCTGTGCCAGCGAGAAGCCCTTCTTGGTGTCGACGGGGCTTTGCGGCAGGCGGAACAGCGTCGACACGGGCAGGCCCAGCGCCTCGCGCGCCTTGGCCGTCAGGCCGCGGCCGATGATCAGCGGAATGCGGCCGCCGGCGCGCACTTCGTCGAACAGCACGTCGCTCTTGACCTGGAACTCGGCGATGACCTTGCCGTCCTTCAGCGCCTTGCCTTCGTAGGGACGCAGCTCGACCACGTCGCCCATGTTCATTTGCGCCACGTCGAGCTCGATGGGCAGCGCGCCGGAGTCTTCCATGGTGTTGTAGAAGATGGGAGCGATCTTGCCGCCGAGGCAGACGCCGCCGAAGCGCTTGTTCGGCACGAAGGGAATGTCTTCGCCGGTGAACCAGAGCACCGAGTTGGTCGCGCTCTTGCGCGAAGAACCCGTGCCGACCACGTCGCCGGCATAGGCCACGAGGTGGCCGCGGGCGCGCAGGTCTTCGATGAACTTCACGGGGCCGCGCTTGCCGTCTTCTTCGGGAACGATGCCCGGGCGTGCGTTCTTGTGCATCGCGAGCGCGTGCATCGGAATGTCGGGACGGGTCGTCGCGTCGGGTGCGGGCGACAGGTCGTCGGTGTTGATTTCGCCGGCCACCTTGAAGATGCTGACGGTGATGCTCTCGGGCACTTCGGGGCGGCTGGTGAACCACTCGGCATCGGCCCAGCTTTGCAGCACGCCCTTGGCGTTGGTGTTGCCCTTGTCGGCCTTTTCCTTGACGTCGTGGAACTGGTCGAACATCAACAGGGTTTTCTTCAGGCCTTCTGCTGCCACAGCGCCGACTTCAGCGTCGTCGAGCAGGTCGATCATGGGGCTGATGTTGTAGCCGCCGAGCATGGTGCCGAGCAGTTCGGTCGCGCGGGCGCGCGAAATGAACTCGCTCTTCTCGGTGCCGTGGGCCACGGCCGCGAGGTAGCTCGCCTTGACCTTGGCGGCGTCGTCGACGCCGGCGGGCACGCGATAGGTGAGCAGGTCGAGCAGGAAGGCGCCGTCCTTGGCGTTCGCGCTCTTGAGGAGCTCGATCGCTTCAGAGGTCTGCTTCGCGCTCAAGGGCAGCGGCGGGATACCGAGCGCGGCGCGTTCGGCAACATGGTCAACGTAGGCTTGCAACATCTTCTTTTCTCCGGAAACTGAGCTGGCGGGCGTGCAGTACGGCAAGCAAGAGCCGCGCCGCACGCCGTTTCGTTACTTACTTCTTTTCGCCGTCGGCGCCTTCGAACAGGGCCTTCGGCGGGTTCTTCTTCATTTCTGCGGCAAATGCGACCTGGGCGTCGGTCTGGCATTCATCGGCAATGCGCAGGCCGGCCTTCTGGTTCATCAGCATCGACTTGTTGCCGAGCTGCAGCCACATGGCGCCGGCACGCGGGTCTTCGAGGCGGATGGCGCCGGTGCGGCTTTCGACCGGGTGCATGCGGTACTTCAGACCCTTGGTGGTCACGGTGAAGAAGCCGGGCTTCTTCTCGTCGGGCGTGACGGTCACGTCGGCGCCGAGTTCGCACTGGGCGCGGCCGATCGACACGCGCTGGGCGACAGCCAGGTCGGCATCGGTGAGCACGACGTTCGTGTCGTCGGCGATCGGCGTGACTTCCTCGACAGCCTTGGCCGCCTTGCGGGTGACCTGGCGCTTGGGAGGCGTCTTCTTGGCTTCGGCCTTTGCCGCAGGCTTGGCCGCGGGCTTCGCGTCCTGCGCGACTGCTGCAAGCGGCAGGGCCAGGGCGACGGCGGCGATCAGGGCAATTTTCTTCATGTGTGGGTTTCCTTGAGGCTGGATTCAGAGAGTTTCAGGAGGCCGCGAGCGCAAACCAGGCTTTCGCCTCGGGGGGCAACGCGCGCCCTGTTGCGTGGGCGCGCGTCAAGACCTGCCAAAAGTGGCGGTAGCTCGCGCGGTCGTGCAATGTGCCATCAATTTGTGTCGGAGCCCAATCAGCAAGCGCCGCTTTTGCAATGATTTGTGTGGCAACTTGAATCTGCGCCTCGTCGGGCGCAAAGGCCTCGAGGATGGGGCGGATCTGGTTCGGGTGGATGCTCCACATGCGCGTGTAGCCGAATTCGGTGGCCGCCTTGCGGGCGGCCGTGCGCATAGCATCGGTGTTGCTGAACTCGGTGACCACGCAGTGCGAAGGCACCTTGCCGTAGGCATGCGCGGCCGATGCGATGGCCAGCTTGGCGCGCACCACGAGCGGATGGCTGAACTGCCCTGCCGCACCCATGCCATCGGCAGGGATCGCACCGGCGTGGGCCGAGACGAAATCCATCAGACCGAAGCTCAGCGACTGCACGCGCGGATGGGCGGCAATCTCGAAGGCGTTGTGCACGGCGAGCGGCGACTCGATCAGCACGTGCAGCGGCAACGTATCGGCATCGGCCGCCTCGAGCGCCGCGACAGCCTGCAACACATCGGCCACCGATTCGACCTTCGGCACCATCAAATGACTCAGGCGCTGGGCGGCACGGCCGGCAATGGTGATCACGTCGCCGGCAAAGGCGGGATGGTCGACGGGGTGCACGCGCACGCCGACGCGCATGCCGGGCCTGGCGGCCAGCGCCAGTTCGGTGACGAGCGCGGCATGCTCGGCCTCGCCGCCTACCGGGGCGCCGTCTTCGCAATCGAGGGTGACGTCGAACACGCAGGCGCCGAACTCCTCGGCCATCTCCGCCTGGAGCGCGAGGCTCTTCTTCATGCGCGCTTCGACGCCGCTGTAGTGGTCGCACACAGGCAACGTCACGGCGCCGGCTTGTGCGCCGAGCAGTACTTCAGCGGGATGCGCGGTCTTCGTCATGCCTTTTTCTGCGCCACGATGAACATGCGCGGAAAGGCGAGCAGCCGCTTGCCGTCGGTGCGCGCCGGATAGGCTTCGTTCACTCGACGCTCGTACTCGGCAAGGTAGCTCGCCTGCAGGTCCGGCGGCAGGCGGTCGACGAAAGGCTTCAGCCCCGTGCCGCGCACCCATTCGACGATGGATGCGGCATCGGCCATGCGGTGCTGGTAGATCGTGTGCCAGACATCGACGTGCACCGCACGCGGCGCCAGCAGGTCGTAGTAGCCACCGAGGTCGAGCAGCAGGGTGCGCAGCTTGTCGGCGTCGCCGATGCGTTCGGCCCACGGTGCTTCAGCGGCCACCGCACGCATCAGGCGATGCGTGGGCTCCTGGCGGTTGTCGGGCATCTGGATGGCAAGCACGCCACCCGGGGCCAGCGCGTCGAACAGGCGCGGGATCAGCTTTTCGTGATCGGGCACCCACTGCAGGGACGCGTTGGCATAAATGAGGTCAGGAGCTTCTTCCTGGGATTGCGGCGCCCAGGTCGCAATGTCGCTCAACTCGAAGCGCGCCTGCGGCAGGCGCTCGCGCGCGCTGACAAGCATGGCTTCGGAGTTGTCGGTTCCGAGGACTTGCGCCTTCGGGAACCGGTTGACCAGCAGCTCGGTGGAGTTGCCCGGTCCGCACCCGAGGTCGACCACGCGAGCGGCCTCGGTCAGTGGCACCCGCGCCAGGAGCTCCTGTGCGGGTCGGGTGCGCTCGTCCTCGTAGCGACGGTAGAGCGCGGGGTTCCAGTCGAGCATGCTGGCTGGTCGTGCTTTAGAGCAGGTGAGCGACGCCGGCGCGTTCGCCTTCCAGTTCTTCCAGGGTCTTGTTGATGCGTTCCTGGCTGAATGCATCGATCTCGAGGCCTTCGACCAGCTTGTATTCACCGTTTTCGCAGGTGACCGGGAAGCCGAACATCACGTCCTTCGGAATGCCGTACTGGCCGTCCGACGGAATGCCCATGGTGACCCACTTGCCGTTGGTGCCCAGGGCCCAGTCGCGCATGTGGTCGATGGCGGCGTTGGCAGCCGAGGCAGCCGACGACAGGCCGCGCGCTTCGATGATGGCAGCGCCGCGCTTGCCGACGGTCGGCAGGAAGGTGTTGGCGTTCCATTCCTGGTCGTTGATCATCTTGGCGACGCTTTCGCCGTTGATGGTGGCGAAGCGATAGTCGGCGTACATCGTGGGCGAGTGATTGCCCCAGACGGTGAGCTTCTCGATGTCGGCCACGGCCTTGCCGGTCTTGGCGGCGATCTGGCTGGCGGCACGGTTGTGGTCCAGGCGCAGCATGGCGGTGAAGTTCTTGCGCGGCAGGTCGGGAGCGCTCTTCATGGCGATGTAGGCGTTGGTGTTGGCCGGGTTGCCGACCACCAGCACCTTGACGTTGCGGCTGGCGACGGCGTTGAGGGCCTTGCCTTGCGCGGTGAAGATGGCGCCGTTGACGGCTAGCAGTTCGGCACGTTCCATGCCGGGGCCGCGGGGACGCGAACCGACGAGCAGTGCGTAGTCGGCGTCCTTGAAGGCGGTCATCGGGTCGCCGTGGGCTTCCATGCCGGCCAGCAGCGGGAAGGCGCAGTCGTCGAGTTCCATCATCACGCCCTTGAGCGCCTTCTGGGCCTTCTCGTCGGGGATTTCGAGCAGCTGCAGGATGACCGGCTGGTCTTTGCCGAGCATTTCACCGGAGGCGATACGGAACAACAGGGCGTAACCGATTTGACCGGCGGCACCGGTGACGGCAACGCGGACGGGCTTTTTGCTCATGGGAAGACTCCAGAAGGTAATGAAACGGTGTCGGCGCTCTCGTGGGGCGCCAGGGGTTCTGCGGGCTGGGAATACTTCCCGCAGCGCGAGACCGGCCGCATTTTAAGCCGATTCAATGAGCCTCGTCTTATGTCTTATATAAGATATCCTCCGGGGGTCCGCCAAGGCGCACCCCACCGCTGCCATGAACACGCCCACCACATTCGACGAGCCCGCGACGCCGTCCTTCAGTCCGCTCTACCAGCAGATCAAGACATTGATCCTGCAGAGCCTGCAGGCCGGCGAGTGGAAGCCTGGCGAGCCCATCCCGAGCGAGATGGACCTGGCCGTGCGCTATCGGGTGAGCCAGGGCACGGTGCGCAAGGCCATCGACGAACTTTCTGCCGAAAACCTCGTGGTGCGCCGCCAGGGCAAGGGCACCTTCGTCGCCACGCATGCCGAGCAGCATGTGCAGTACCGCTTCCTCAAGCTCGTGCCCGATGCGGGCGACCCGAACACCGAGGGCCCGGCGGTGCGCACCATCGTCGACTGCAAGCGCCAGCGCGCATCGGCCGACGTGGCGCGCGCGCTCGGCCTGCGTACGGGCGACGCTGTGCTGCAGGTGCGGCGCGTGCTCGCCTACGGCGGCGTGCCCACCATCCTCGAAGACCTCTGGCTGCCCGGTGCGCCCTTCAAGGGACTCACCGCCGAGCGGCTGCGCGCGTGGCCCGGCCCGATGTACGCGTTGTTCGAAACCGAGTTCGGCGTGCGCATGGTGCGCGCAGAAGAAAAAATCCGCGCCGTGCTGCCCGATGCCGAACAGGCCGCGCTGCTCGACGTGACGCTGCAGATGCCCCTGTTGAGCGTGGAACGCGTGGCGCACACCTACCATGACATGCCGATGGAGCTGCGTCGCGGGCTCTATCGCACCGACACGCACCACTACAGGAACCAGCTGGGCTGATCCCGATGCAGACGAAGGCCGAATACCGCCGCGCCGATGTGCGCATACAAGCTGCGCATTGCGCTACGAAGTCAATAGCATCCGACTGCAACGGTGCGCCGACTCGTGCATGTCCGCTGCGCGATGGTGCATTGCAATAGAATTTTGCGTTGTTTGCATTTCCGCAGAAGAAACAAAAGCGTTCGCTCTCAGAACAAGCCAACAAGTCACAAAAGCCACGAAAGCACTTCCCCCAATGACAGAGCTTGCAACTCCCCCCCGGCCTCCGCGTCGCGAATTCCGCAACATCAATGCCTTCACCGACCTCACGACCTACCGGCTGCCGCCGGCCGGCATCGTGTCGATCCTGCATCGCGTCAGCGGCGTGCTGATGTTCCTGCTGCTGCCGTTCATCATCTGGATGTTCGACACCTCGCTGTCTTCCGACTATTCGTTCGCCAAGTTCAAGGCCGCCTTCAATAGCGGCCTTGGTTTCGTTCCGGGGTGGTTCTTCAAGCTGGTCGCGCTCGCGCTCATCTGGGCCTACCTGCACCACTTCATCGCCGGCCTGCGCCATCTCTGGATGGACGTGAGCCACGCTGCCGTGACCAAGGAATTCGGCCACACCTCGGCCGTCGTCACGCTGGCACTGAGCATCCTGCTCACCGTGGTGCTCGGCGCCAAGCTGTTCGGCCTGTACTGAGAAGGAGCCAACCATGTCTGTGAACTACGGCTCCAAGCGCATCGTCGTCGGCGCGCACTACGGTCTGCGCGACTGGCTCAGCCAGCGCATCACGGGCGGCCTGATGGCGCTCTTCACGATCGTGCTGCTCGCGCAACTGATCTTCACCCGCGGCCCCATCGGCTACGACCTCTGGGCCGGCATCTTCGCTGCGCAGTGGATGAAGGTGCTGACGTTCTCCGTGATCGTCGCCCTGCTCTACCACGTGTGGGTCGGCATGCGCGACGTCTGGATGGACTACGTCCAGCCCGTCGGCATCCGTCTCGTGCTGCAAATTTTCACCATCGTCTGGCTTGTCGGTTGTGCGGGTTGGGCCATTCAAGTGCTTTGGAAGATCTGACCCCACCATGACCTACACAAAAGAAAAAATCACCAAGCGCAAGTTCGACGTCGTGATCGTCGGTGCCGGCGGCTCCGGCATGCGCGCCTCGCTGCAACTCGCCCGTGCCGGCCTCAACGTGGCCGTGCTCTCCAAGGTGTTCCCGACCCGTTCGCACACCGTCGCCGCTCAAGGCGGCGTGGGCGCATCGCTCGGCAACATGAGCGAAGACAACTGGCACTACCACTTCTACGACACGATCAAGGGCTCCGACTGGCTCGGCGACCAGGATGCGATCGAGTTCATGTGCCGTGAAGCCCCGAAGGTCGTGTACGAGCTCGAACACTTCGGCATGCCCTTCGACCGCAACCCCGACGGCACCATCTACCAGCGTCCGTTCGGCGGCCACACGGCCAACTACGGCGAGAAGCCCGTGCAGCGCGCCTGCGCCGCGGCCGACCGTACCGGCCACGCGATGCTGCACACGCTCTATCAGAAGAACGTCGAAGCCCGCACCCAGTTCTTCGTCGAATGGATGGCGCTCGACCTCATCCGTGATGACGAAGGCGACGTGGTCGGCGTGACCGCGCTCGAAATGGAAACCGGCGACCTGCACATCCTGCAGGCCAAAACCGTGCTGCTGGCCACCGGCGGCGCAGGCCGCATCTTCCAGGCCTCGACCAACGCCTTCATCAATACCGGCGACGGTCTCGGCATGGCGGCCCGCTCGGGCATTCCGCTGCAGGACATGGAGTTCTGGCAGTTCCACCCGACCGGCGTGGCCGGCGCAGGCGTGCTGCTGACCGAAGGCTGCCGCGGCGAAGGCGCGATCCTGCTGAACAGCAACGGCGAACGCTTCATGGAGCGCTATGCGCCCACCCTGAAAGACCTGGCGCCGCGCGACTTCGTGTCGCGCTCGATGGACCAGGAAATCAAGGAAGGCCGAGGCTGCGGTCCCAACAAGGACTACGTGCTGCTCAAGCTCGACCACCTGGGCGCCGAAACCATCCACAAGCGCCTGCCCTCGGTGTACGAAATCGGCGTCAACTTCGCCAACGTCGACATCACGAAGGAACCGATTCCGGTCGTGCCCACCATCCACTACCAGATGGGCGGCATCCCGACCAACATCCATGGCCAGGTCGTCATCCAGAAGGGTGAAGAGAACAGCGCAGTGGTGAACGGCCTCTACGCCGTGGGCGAATGCTCCTGCGTGAGCGTGCACGGCGCCAACCGCCTGGGCACGAACTCGCTGCTCGACCTGCTGGTGTTCGGCCGCGCGGCCGGCAACCACATCGTCGAGTTCAACGACAAGCTCAAGGAACACAAGCCCCTGCCCAACGATGCGGCCGACCGCACGCTGGAGCGCCTGAACCGCCTCGAATCGACCACCACCGGCGAATACGCCCAGGACGTGGCCGGCGAGATCCGCGCCGTCATGCAGCAACATGCGGCAGTGTTCCGCAAGCAGGCTTCGATGGACGAAGGCGTGACCAAGATCGCCGCCGTGCGCGAGCGCGTCAAGGCCATCGGCCTGAAAGACAAGTCGAAGGTGTTCAACACCGCCCGCATCGAAGCGCTGGAAGTCGACAACCTGATCGAAGTGGCGCAGGCCACCATGGTCTCGGCCGCCGCCCGCAAGGAATGCCGCGGCGCCCACACGGTCGAAGACTACGAACGCCCGGCGGACGACCCTGTCGCACCGCTCGGCCGCGACGACGTCAACTGGATGAAGCACACGCTCTGGTACAGCCAGGACAACCGCCTCTCGTACAAGCCGGTCAAGCTGCAGCCGCTCACCGTGGCCTCGGTTCCACCCAAGGTCCGCACGTTCTAAGAGAACGGCTCACAGTCAGCTCATACAAAGCATTCACAAGGTCACTACGATGAAGCGCACATTCCAGATTTACCGCTACGACCCGGACAAGGACGCCAAGCCCTACATGCAGACGGTCGAGATCGAACTCGACGGCCACGAGCGCATGCTGCTCGACGCCCTCATGAAGCTCAAGGCGCAAGACCCTACGCTGTCGTTCCGCCGCTCGTGCCGCGAAGGCGTCTGCGGCTCCGACGCGATGAACATCAACGGCAAGAACGGTCTGGCCTGCCTGACCAACATGAACACGCTCAAGGGCACCGTGGTGCTCAAGCCGCTGCCGGGCCTGCCCGTCATCCGCGACCTGATCGTGGACATGACGCAGTTCTTCAAGCAGTACAACTCGATCAAGCCGTACCTGCAGAACGACAGCGTGCCGCCCGAGAAGGAACGCCTGCAGTCGCCCGAAGAGCGCGAAGAGCTCAACGGCCTGTACGAGTGCATCCTGTGCGCGAGCTGCTCCACGAGCTGCCCGAGCTTCTGGTGGAACCCCGACAAGTTCGTGGGCCCGGCCGGCCTGCTGCAGGCCTACCGCTTCATCGCCGACAGCCGCGACGAAGCCACCGCCGAGCGCCTGGACAACCTGGAAGACCCGTACCGCCTGTTCCGCTGCCACACGATCATGAACTGCGTGGACGTGTGCCCGAAGAGCCTGAACCCGACCAAGGCCATCGGCAAGATCAAGGAATTGATGGTGCGCCGCGCCATCTGACCTGATCCATTTGTTCGAGAAGCCACCATGCAACCCGCCGCCGACTCCGCCGACCTGCTCAGTGAACGTGCGCTGAGCAAGCTCAAGTGGCGCTGCCGGCGCGGACTGCTCGAGAACGACCTGTTCATCGCCCGCTTCTTCGAGCGGCACGAATTCCGCATGACCGTGGGTCAAGCGGGAGCGATGGAGACACTGATGGACCTGTCGGACAACGACCTCCTTGACCTCCTTCTGCGCAGGAAGGAGCCCGAGCCCGCATGGGCCGGGGCCGAGGTGGTCGCATTGCTGCAGCTGATGCGTACCGACGGCGCGCAGCGTCCCGCAATCTCTCCTTCGTCCTGAATCCACCTCTGAAAGTAAACCGAAATGAAAGCATCCGATACCAAGGCCACGCTGTCGTTCAGCAACGGCGGCGACAGCGTCGAACTGCCGATCTACAAGGGCACCGTGGGCCCCGACGTGATCGACATCCGCAAGCTGTACGCACAGACCGGCATGTTCACCTACGACCCGGGCTTCATGTCGACCGCCGCCTGCCAGTCGGCCATCACGTACATCGATGGCGACAAGGGCGAGCTGCTGTATCGCGGCTACCCCATCGAGCAGCTCGCGACCAACTGCGACTTCATGGAGACCTGCCACCTGCTGCTGTACGGTGAACTGCCGGACACGGCCAAGAAGGCCAACTTCACCAAGCTCGTGACCAACCACACGATGGTGAACGAGCAGATGCAGTTCTTCCTGCGCGGCTTCCGCCGCGACGCGCATCCGATGGCCATCATGACCGGCCTGGTGGGCGCCCTGTCGGCCTTCTATCACGACAGCACGGACATCAACAATCCCGAGCACCGCGAGATCGCCGCGATCCGCCTGATCGCGAAGATGCCCACGCTCGTGGCAATGGCCTACAAGTACACGATCGGCCAGCCGTACATGTACCCGAAGAACGACCTGAGCTACGCCGGCAACTTCCTGCACATGATGTTCGCCACGCCGTGCGAAGAGTACAAGGTGAACCCGGTGCTCGAGCGCGCGCTCGACCGCATCTTCATCCTGCACGCAGACCACGAGCAGAACGCCTCGACCTCGACGGTGCGCCTGTGCGGCTCGTCGGGCACGAACCCCTTCGCGGCCATCGCGGCCGGCGTGGCCTGCCTCTGGGGCCCCGCCCACGGCGGCGCCAACGAAGCGGCGCTGAACATGCTCTACGACATCCAGAAGGAAGGTGGCGTGGAGAAGATCGGCGAGTTCATCAAGAAGGTCAAGGACAAGAACTCGAACGTCAAGCTGATGGGCTTCGGCCACCGCGTGTACAAGAACTACGACCCGCGCGCCAAGCTGATGCAGGAAACCTGCAACGAAGTGCTGACCGAGCTGGGCCTGGAACAAGACCCGCTGTTCAAGCTCGCCAAGGAACTGGAAAAGATCGCCCTGGAAGACGAGTACTTCGTGTCGCGCAAGCTGTACCCGAACGTCGACTTCTACTCGGGCATCGTGCAGCGCGCCATCGGCATCCCGGTGCCGCTGTTCACCGCGATCTTCGCGCTGGCCCGCACGGTCGGCTGGATCGCCCAGCTGAACGAAATGATCGGCGACCCCGAGTACAAGATCGGCCGCCCGCGCCAGCTGTTCGAAGGTTCGCCGAAGCGCGACGTGAAGCCGATCACGGCTCGCTGAGCTTCCGTCGAATCTCGATGATCAGAAAAGCTGCCTTCGGGCAGCTTTTTTTTGGCCTGTAAATTGCGATCTCTTTGGGCTCAAGAAGGAGAAGGCGAATGTCAGTTTTTCAACGCGTGACCTGGTTTGGCGCGAGGGCGGCGTTCACCGCCTTCGCGACAACGCTGCTGTTCGGCTGCGCTACCGACGCTCCCGGCGCGAAGCCGCCACAGCAGATTGCAGTGAAGGTTCTCATCATCAGCATGTTCAAGCCCGAGGCACAGGTGTGGTTCGAGCCGCTGAAGCTGACCCGGGAGATCAAGGTGCCCGGCCTGTCCGCCGAGGATCCGCAGGTCAGGTGCAACGCCGATTCGGTGTGCCAGGTCACCACCGGCATGGGCCACACCAATGCGGCGGCTTCCATCACGGCACTGGTGTTCAGCGGGAAGTTCGACCTCTCGAAGACTTACTTCCTGGTGGCCGGCATCGCGGGCGTCGACCCGAATGTCTCGACCATCGGTTCTGCCACCTGGGCCCGGTTCCTGGTCGACTTCGGCATCGCGCATGAGATCGATGCGCGTGAAATGCCGTCGACCTGGCGCTCTGGCTACTTCGGCATCGGCGCCAAGGATCCGGACTCGAAGCCCAAGTTCGAGTACCGGACCGAGGTCTTCCGCCTCAACGAGAAGCTGCTGCAGAAGGCCCTGAAGCTCTCGGCCAATGCACCGCTGGCCGACAACGACAAGGCACGCGCCTACCGCGCCAGGTATTCGCAGGCAACCGCCAAGGCCCGCCCGTCGGTCCTGCAATGCGACACCGCGGCCGGCGACACCTACTGGCACGGCAGGTTCCTGGGCGAAACCGCCACGCGCTGGATTTCACTCGTGACCGACGGGCAGGGCAGGTACTGCACCACCCAGCAGGAAGACAACGCCACCTACGAGGCATTGAAGCGAGGCGCCAGCGCGGGGCTGCTCGACCTGCAGCGCGTGGCGGTTCTTCGCACGGCCTCCAATTTCGATCGGCCCTACCAGGGGCAGACAGCCTACGCCTCGTTGAATGCCGAGTCGGGCGGCTTCCCGATCGCCACCGGCAATCTCCTGATCGCGGGACGCCCTCTGGTGGACGCGATCGTGGGCAACTGGCCTGCCTGGAGCGCGGGGGTTCCCGCGGACTGATCCGCTCCGGGCTCAGCCTTTCACCACTTCACCCGCACGCCGATCGACCCGTTGATCGAGCTCTTAACCTTGGCGTCGCCACCGCTGGCCCAGAGCTTGCCGATTTCGCCGTAGAGGCTTGTCGTCTGGCCCAGCGCCAGCGTGAAGCCACCTGCCAGCTCGGTGCTTGTGCCGCCCGTGGGCGCCGAGATATCGGTCGTCGTCGCCCCGTTCACGAAGCGCGCGATGTCCGCGCCGCTCGATGTCCTGTAGACGTTGAAGCGGCCGTACGGCTGCAGCACGCCCATGCCGGTGTCGATCTGGCCCTTCACCCGCACGCCCGCACGGGCGATCCAGCCGCTGTCGGCCTGCGGCTGCGCGATGGCGCCAGCGATGGCGGAGTTGTTCAGATCCATGTGCTGGTGGATCAGCTGCAGCTGCGGCTCGACGCTCCAGCCACTGCCGCCCAACGCAAAGGCCTGGCCCACCTCGATCGAGCCCAGCAGGCTGTTGCCCTTGCCGCCGACACCCGGGCTCAGGAATGGCTCGACCGTGTAGCGGTGACGGCCCGACTGCACCACCGCATCGGCGTAGAAGCCGCTGTCGCTGGTGTAGGTGCCGTACACGCCCAGGTACTGGCTGCGCAGGTCGTTGCGGCCCACGGCCAGGTTCTGGATGCCGCTCGCGAAGCCGTTCACGCGGGCGTCGCCGTCGAGCTGGCCGACGTAGAGGCCTGCTCGCCAGTTCGGCATGACCAGCAGGTCGGTGCCGGCCTGGAAGCCGGTGAGGCGCCCTTTGCTGGATGGCGAGACGGCACCGCCCTGCCGGATGTCGATGTCGGTGGAGAGCACGCGGGCCCAGGCGCGGCGATCAGAACCGGTCGGGGTGGTCGCGGTGCCCTTGACGTCGTCATCTCCCACGCGCTTGCGCAGGTCGCCCAGCATCGCGAGGTTGCCCTGTCGCAGCTGGCCCGCCAGCGCGGCGTAGAGCGAGGCTTCCGCGCGGTAGGTGACCACGGGCGCAGAGGACGTGGGCGCACCTGGCGATGCGGTGGTGCTCGAACGCAGGAACCAGTTCTCGCCTGCGCCGTTGGCATCGGCGGCGTACAAGCGGTACTCGTAGGCGCCGGCATCCACGTGGCCATTGGCCAGCGAGAACGCATCCTTGGTCGTCTGCGCAGTGGTCGTCGCGCCGTTCTGCGCGGTGATCACCTCGATGCCGTTGCCGCTGGTGAGCGCACCCAGGCCGCCAAGGTTGGTGATCTGCACCGTGGTCTTGCCGCTGGCCACCGCAGTTGCGCCGTTGAGCACCAGACGATCCGACGGCCCCGTGCCGTTGAGCGCGGTGCCGAGCCTGAGCACGCCGTTGTTGCCGACGTACGCGCCCGTCACCGTCAGCGTGGTGCCTGCGGTCGCACCCACCAGCGAGACGGTGCCGCTGTTGGCTAGCGAAGCAACCGTCTGGTTGAACCCGGCGAGGTCCAGCGTCGCGCCCGAAGCCACGCTGTGCGCCGAAGCCGCGCTGAAGGTGTTGGCGGCGCCCGCCTTGAGCGTGCCCTGCGCGACGTTGGTCGCGCCGGTGTAGTTGTTGGCGCCCGACAGCGTCAGCGTACCCGTGCCTTCCTTCGTGATGAAGCCGCCGCCGCTGATCGCGCCGCTCAAGGTCGCGTTGAATGCGCCGGTGTCGATGACCGGATCGTTGTTGCCCGTGAGCTGGATCGCGTTGGCGATCGTCAGCCCGTCGGCGCTGAAGCCCAGCGTGGTGTCGTCGTCCATCGACAGCGTGCCAGTGCCCAGCGCCAGGTTGTTGCCGAGGTTCAGGCGCCCCTGGCGCAGCGCGGTGCCGCCGGTGTAGGTGCTGGCGCCCGAGAGCGTCAGCGTGCCGGTGCCTTGCTTGACGAGGCCGCCGCCGGTGCCGGTCAGGCTGCCACCGAAGGTTTGCGATGTGTTGTCGGTCAGGGTCAAGGTGTTGGCACCCAGTGCCACCAGGCTGCCCGCCACGCCTGACAGGTGCGCCACCGACTGGCTGTTGCCGGTCGACAGGTCGAACACCGCGCTGGCCCCCGTCAGCGATACCCCGGTTGCCCCGGCCAGGGTGCCCGCGCCGGCCAGCTTCAGCGTGCCGTTGCTGATGGTCGTCTCGCCCGTGTAGCTGTTCGCGTTCGTCAGCGTCAGGGTGCCGGCGCCCGTCTTCGTCAGGCCGCCGATACCGCTGATGCCGCTTGCCAGCGTCACGTCGTTGCCGTTGGTGTCGAAGGTGCCACCGCTTGCACCCAGCGCGTTCAATCGGCCGGAAATGTCCGTCGTGTTTGCCGCGGCCCATTGCAGGCCGCCGCCGTTCAGGGTGATGCGGCCGGTGCCGAGGTTGCCGCCGTTGCTGAAGTTGATCAGGCCGGCGTTGACGATCGTGGCACCCGAATAGGTGTTCGCCCCGGTCAGGAAGGTGATGCCGCTGGCGTTCTGCACGACCGCGCCGGTGCCGGCGATGGCCGTGGCAAATGTGTAGGCGGCATCGGACTGGTTGAAGTTGATCGTGCCCGCATTGGTGATGCTGCCGACCAGCCCGGTGACGGTGCCGGCGGTCGTGCCGTTGGCCGTGGCATTGCCGATGTTGAGCGTGCCGTTTCCATTGATGGTGAAAGCGGCGCCGGCCAGGTTCAGCGTGCTGCCATCACCCAGGTTGAAGACACCCGCGCCGCCCGCCCCGCCGTTGCCGGAGCAGCCGCAGTTGCCGCCCGTGCCACCCAGGCCGCCGATGTACAGCTGGGTGCCGACCGTGATGGTCGCCCCGCCGGTGGCAGTGAGCGTCCCACTGCCGCCCGTGCCGCCATTGCCGCCCCGTGTGAAAGGGGCTCCGCCCGAACCGCCACCGCCACCGGCACCGCCGATCAACAGCGTGTTGGTGACGTTCAGGGCCGTGCCGTTGAGATTGAGCACCCCCGCACCTCCGTCGCCTCCATTCATGCCGCCCAGGTTGGCACCGTCCCCGCCGCCGGCGCCGCCCCCGATGCCGACGTAGTCGTAGATCGGCAGGAGGCTGCTGCCGCTGGCCGGGCTGGGGAGAGTCTGCGTCGGAGCGGGAACACCACCCGCACCACCAGCGCCTGGAAGGTAGAAGTCTGCCCCGCCACCGCCGCCGCTGATGCTGCCGTTACCACCGTCACCGCCGCCCGTGCCGCCGGTGCCTATGAGGAGCACGTCGGCCGCGTGCGCTAGCGGCGCGGCCAGGCCCAGCGACACCGCGAACATCGCGCTCGCCGCAGCGCGACGCCGTGCGCGGCGCTTCCCACCCGCGCCCGCTCCTTTGACGGCCGACACGGCCAGTTCAGACACAGCCTGCCAGACGCCCAGACTCCCGTTCCAGACGACCCTGAAAGTGCGATTCATCCTGTTGATCCCGTTCTGTTTTGTCGGATCCGGCTACGTGGTCGCAGCCGCGTTTCACGGAACGCCACTCGAGGCACTTGCTCGCGACGGAGCGATGCCGGGCATCCGGGAGACTTAAAGGAGCCAATGTAAGATTTGCAACAGGACGATTCAATTACCCGAAAGAGTAGTCATGAACACCGACCCGCTCCTGTTGCAGGAAATCGTGCGCCTCTACGAGGCCGAACCTGACCTGCTGACGCTGCCGCAGCTGCTCTTCGAGGGTGTGGTCCGCCTGACGGACTCCGACGTGGTCGGCTGGACGGAGGTCCACCATCGCAGCGGCGAGCTGCGCGCGCTGCTGTCGGTCGAAGACGACCCGGATCGGCGCCAGGCAGCGTTCCAGGCCTACGCACGTCACGCGGGCAGCCACCCTTTCTGGCAGAAGGATCCCGCCTTCTACGGCGAGCGCGCGGTGCGCGAATCGGATGTCTTCACCGACGAGGAATTCATGGCGCTCCCCATGGCTCGCGATGTATTCCTGCCATCGGGCGCTCACCGCATCATGGGCGTCCTGATTCAGCATGGCGAATACGCGTTGGATCTGAGCGCGCATCGGGTCATCGGGCGACCGGCATACAGCGATGCGCAGCGCGACCGGCTCCAGATCTACCGAGGGCACGTGCTGCGTGTATACCGCCAGGCGCAGCAGCGCACCGTCGACAACCTCCCCCCAGCCGACCGTCTTCGCTACGCCTTTCCGGAGTTGACGCAGCGTCAGGTCGAGGTTGCCGTGTGGATTGCCCAAGGCAACTCGAACGAGGCCATCGCCAGTGCCATGAACGTCACTCTGGATACCGTCAAGGCGCATTTGAAGGCGATCTTCAGCAAGATCGGCACCGACAGCCGGCTCGCCCTGGCCAAGCTTGTCCACACGGTGCCGCCGTTCTCGCAGATGCCGCCGCTGTGGAAGCTGCCGATGGGAACGTGGAAAACGCAAACCAGGCCTGGGTGACGCGCACGGCGAAGCCGTGCAGCCGCAGGGCATCCCGTCGCCACCCGGCAACGATGCCATCGTGCATCGCGATGGATGCAGGGCGAAAACAAGGGGAAAATGGCAATCTCATCGCAAAGCGCGATGACTCCCCACAGCCCATGAGCACATCCGAACGCAACTTCGCCCGCCGCATCGACCTCACGTCGCTGCAGCTGTTCGTTGCCGTGTGCGAACTGGGCAGCATCGGCCGCGCTGCCGAGCGCGAGTTCATCGCGGCCTCGGCCATCAGCAAGCGGCTGTCCGACCTCGAGGCCACGCTCGGCACCACCCTGCTCTACCGCCACGCGCGTGGCGTCGACCTCACGCCCGCTGGCGAAAGCCTGCTGCATCACGCCCGCTCGGTGCTCTACAGCCTGGAGAAGATGCAGGGCGAGCTCAGCGAATACGCCGACGGCGTGCGCGGCCACGTGCGGGTGCACGCCAACATCTCGGCGATCGTGCAGTTCCTGCCCGAAGACCTGGGCGTGTTCACGCGCGCCCACGAGGCCATAAAGATCGACCTTGAAGAACACCTGAGCAGCGAAGTGATCCGCGCGGTGCAGGAAGGCGCGGCCGACCTCGGCGTGTGCCACGTGGCCGGCGGCGCGGGCGAGTTGCAAAGCCTCTCGTACCGGCACGACCGCCTCGCGCTGATCGTGCCCACGGGGCATGCGCAGGCGGCGCAGGGCGCCATCGATTTCGTGGATTCGCTCGACTTCGACCACGTCGGCCTGCACACCAACAGCTCGATCTACGTCGCGATGCACGAGGCCGCGCTCGACGCCGGCCGCAGCATCAAGCTGCGTATCCACGTGACGGGCCTCGACGCCATGTGCCGGATGATCGAGAACGGCCTGGGCATCGGCGTGATGCCGCAGCGTGCCTTCGAGCTCATGCAGAACGGTATCGGCCGCGGCCTCGTGAGCGTGGCGCTCAACGACGCCTGGGCGGCACGCGAGATCCGGCTGGTGGCGCGCGACTTCTCCACCCTGCCGGTGGCGGCGCGCTCGCTGGTGAATCACCTGCACGCGGCTGCGGACGCTGCAGAACAGATCGCGGCCTGAACCTCGAATTCACGGCCGCAACGACAGACAATCCATTTCCCCACGAAAGACAAGAGACCGACATGGCACGCACGCTCTACGACAAGATCTGGGACGAACACGTCGTCCACACCGAGGAAGACGGCACCGCGATCCTCTACATCGACCGCCACCTGGTGCATGAAGTGACCAGCCCTCAGGCCTTCGAAGGCCTGCGCGAAGCCGGTCGCAAGCTGTGGCGCATCAGCTCGGTCGTGGCCACCGCCGACCACAACACGCCCACCACGGGCTGGGAGCGCGGCTACGAAGGCATTGCCGATCCGACCAGCAAGGAACAGGTCACCACGCTCGACCACAACATCGCCGAATTCGGCGCGGCCGCGTTCTTCCCGTTCCTGAGCAAGCGCCAGGGCATCGTGCACGTGATCGGCCCCGAGTCGGGCGCAACGCTGCCGGGCATGACTGTCGTCTGCGGCGACTCGCACACCTCCACGCACGGCGCGTTCGGCGCGCTGGCGCACGGCATCGGCACCAGCGAGGTCGAGCACGTGATGGCCACGCAGACGCTGCTTGGCAAGAAGGCGAAGAACATGCTCGTGAAGGTCGAGGGCAAGCTGCCGCTCGGCTGCACCGCCAAGGACATCGTGCTGGCCATCATCGGCAAGATCGGCACGGCCGGCGGCACGGGCTACACCATCGAGTTCGCGGGCTCGGCCATTCGCGACCTGAGCATGGAAGGCCGCATGACGGTCTGCAACATGGCCATCGAGGCCGGCGCGCGCGCCGGGCTGGTGGCGGTCGACGAGAAGACCATCAGCTACGTGAAGGGCCGTCCGCTCGCGCCCACCGGCGTGGAGTGGGACCAGGCCGTGACCTACTGGCGCACGCTGCAGTCCGACCCTGGCGCGACCTTCGACGCCGTGGTCGAGCTCGACGCCGCGCAAATCCAGCCGCAGGTGACCTGGGGCACCTCGCCCGAGATGGTGGTCGATATCAACGGCCGCGTGCCTGATCCCGACAAGGAAAAAGATGCGAACAAGCGCGGCGCCATCGAGCGCGCGCTGGTCTACATGGGCCTGGAGCCGAACAAGGCCATGAACGACATCTTCATCGACAAGGTGTTCATCGGCTCTTGCACCAACAGCCGCATCGAAGACATGCGCGAAGCCGCCGCCGTGGTGAAGAAGCTCGGCCAGAAGGTCGCGAAGAACGTGAAGCTCGCGATGGTCGTGCCCGGCTCGGGCGTGGTGAAGGAACAGGCCGAGCGCGAAGGGCTCGACCTGATCTTCAAGGCCGCTGGCTTCGAATGGCGCGAGCCCGGCTGCTCGATGTGCCTCGCAATGAACGCCGATCGGCTCGAGCCCGGCGAGCGCTGCGCATCCACCAGCAACCGCAACTTCGAAGGCCGCCAGGGCGCCGGCGGCCGCACCCACCTCGTGAGCCCGGCCATGGCTGCCGCTGCTGCCGTGCACGGCCACTTCGTCGACGTGCGCACCTTCGCCTGATCTGGAGACAACACATGCAGAAATTCACCGTGCACAAGGGCCTCGTGGCCCCGATGGACCGCGAGAACGTCGACACCGACGCGATCATTCCGAAGCAGTTCCTGAAGTCGATCAAGAAGACCGGCTTTGGCGTGAACCTGTTCGACGAATGGCGCTACCTCGACGCCGGCTTTCCGGGCCAGGACCCGGCCAGCCGCAAGCCGAACCCCGACTTCGTGCTGAACCAGCCGCGCTACGCCGGCGCCTCGGTACTGCTGGCGCGCAGGAACTTCGGCTGCGGCTCGTCGCGCGAGCATGCGCCGTGGGCGCTCGACCAGTACGGCTTTCGCGCGATCATCGCGCCGAGCTACGCCGACATCTTCTTCAACAACAGCTTCAAGAACGGCCTGCTGCCGATCGTGCTGCCCGAAGCGCAGGTGGCCCAGTTGTTCGACGAGACCTTCGCGTTCCCGGGCTACCAGCTGACCATCGACCTGGAGCGCCAGGTGGTCGTGAAGCCCGATGGGCAGGAGTTCGCGTTCGATGTGCAGGCCTTCCGCAAGTACTGCCTGATCAACGGGCTGGACGACATCGGCCTCACGCTGCGCCACAAGGACAAGATCAAGGCCTTCGAGGCCGAGCGCCTGGCGCAGAAGCCGTGGCTCGCGCACACGATGATCTCCTGATCGCGCGCATTTCCGTTCTCAAAAAACCTCAGACCAATTTATGAAAATCGCAGTTCTCCCGGGTGACGGCATCGGCACCGAAATCGTGGCGGAAGCCGTCAAGGTGCTCGACGTGCTCGACCTGAAGTTCGAGATGGAGTCGGCGCTGGTCGGCGGCGCGGCCTACGAGGCGCACGGCCATCCGCTGCCTGAATCGACGCTCAAGCTGGCGAAAGAAGCCGACGCAGTGCTGTTCGGCGCCGTCGGCGACTGGAAGTACGACAAGCTCGACCGGCCGCTGCGGCCGGAGCAGGCGATCCTGGGGCTGCGCAAGAACCTCGGCCTGTTCGCGAACTTCCGTCCCGCCATCTGCTACGAGCAGTTGGTGGATGCATCGAGCTTGAAGCCCGAGCTGATCGCGGGCCTGGACATCCTGATCATTCGCGAACTGACCGGAGACATCTACTTCGGCCAGCCGCGCGGCCGCCGCATCGCGACGGACGGGCACTTCCCGGGCGCCGAAGAGGCGTTCGACACGATGCGCTATTCGCGCCCCGAGATCGAACGCATCGCCCGCGTGGCCTTCGAGGCCGCCCGCAAGCGCAGCAAACGCGTGACGAGCGTCGACAAGAACAACGTGCTGGAAACCTCGCAGCTGTGGAAAGACGTGATGCTCGACATCGCGAAGGAATATCCGGACGTCGAACTCGACCACATGCTGGTCGACAACGCGGCCATGCAGCTCGTGAAGGCCCCCAAGAAATTCGACGTGGTGGTCACCGGCAACATGTTCGGCGACATCCTCTCGGACGAGGCCGCGATGCTCACCGGCTCCATCGGCATGCTGCCCTCGGCATCGCTCAATTCGAGCAACCAGGGCCTGTACGAGCCCAGCCACGGGAGCGCCCCCGACATTGCCGGCAAAGGGGTTGCCAATCCTTTGGCTACAATCCTGTCCGCTGCCATGATGCTCCGCTTCTCACTCAACCAAGCCGAAGCTGCCGACCGTATCGAGTCGGCGGTCAAGGACGTGCTTGCCTCCGGGCTGCGCACGGGCGACATCTGGTCAGAAGGTACGAAGCGCGTCGGCACCCGCGAAATGGGCGACGCGGTCGTTGCAGCAATCACCAAAAAGACGATTACCGGCTAACCGCAGCCCGCTTCGTCACGCCCCTCCCCGGCTCGACGAGTCGGGGGCAAGAAAAGACAAATTTTTCTTTTTTCATAAGGGCAAACTGAAATGGCGAACGCATCTCAACCTCTGGTCGGCCTCGTGGGCTGGCGCGGCATGGTCGGCTCGGTCCTGATGGACCGCATGCACGCCGAAGGCGACTTCGGTCTCATCGAACCGGTCTTCTTCTCGACCTCCAACGCCGGCGGCAAGGCCCCGGCGATGGCCAAGAACGAAACCGCGCTGAAGGATGCGAACGACATCGAGGCACTGAAGAAGTGCGACATCGTCATCACCTGCCAGGGCGGCGACTACACCAGCGAGGTGTTCCCCAAGCTGCGCGCCGCCGGCTGGAACGGCCACTGGATCGACGCCGCCTCCACCCTGCGCATGCAGGACGACGCGATCATCGTGCTCGACCCGGTCAACCTGCCGGTCATCGAGAACGCGCTCGCCAAGGGCGGCAAGAACTGGATCGGCGGCAACTGCACCGTGAGCTGCATGCTCATGGGCGTGGGCGCCCTCTACAAGGCAGGCTTGGTCGAGTGGATGACCAGCATGACCTACCAGGCAGCCTCGGGCGGCGGCGCGCAGCACATGCGCGAGCTGCTGACCCAGTTCGGCACCCTCAACGCCGAAGTGCGCGCCCTGCTGGACGACCCGAAGTCGGCCATCCTCGAAATCGACCGCAAGGTGCTGCACAAGCAGCAGACCCTCAGCGCCGCTGAAACGGCCAACTTCGGCGCGCCGCTGGGCGGCTCGCTGATCCCCTGGATCGACAAGGACCTGGGCGACGGCATGTCCAAGGAAGAGTGGAAGGGCGGCGCCGAGACCAACAAGATCCTCGGCCAGGGCCCGGGCTTCAGCACCGCTGCCACGCCGGTCGACGGTTTCTGCGTTCGCATCGGCGCGATGCGCTGCCACAGCCAGGCCCTGACCTTCAAGCTCAAGAAGGACGTGCCGGTCGCCGACATCGAAGCGATGATCGCCGCCGACAACCCCTGGGCGAAGGTCGTGCCGAACACGCGCGAAGCCACCCTGAAGGACCTGACGCCGGTGGCCGTGACGGGCACCATGGACATTCCTGTTGGCCGCATCCGCAAGCTGGCGATGGGCCCGGAATACGTTGGTGCCTTCACCATCGGTGACCAGCTGCTGTGGGGCGCCGCGGAACCGCTGCGCCGCATGCTGCGTATCCTGCTCGAAGCCTGATGCGGGCTGCTCAGGGCCTTTTGAAACATGAATTGTTGCCTTACGGCAACATCGAATGTGTGCGTAAGTATGCGCGCACTGGGTAGAACAAGCGCATTGCCTTGTCAGTGCCCGGTGATGGTGCTAACGTCCTCTTACAAATTCTGGGCCTGAGCCGCCCCCTATCAGCATGACAAGACATCTGTTGCCTGCGGCCAGCCCATCGGCCGCTCGCCCGCCTCTGCCATCGAATGGCTGGCGCCTTTCCATCCTTGGCGCGGCGGCAGCCGTGGCCCTGGGCATCGTCAGCACCGACGCCAGCGCATTCGCGCTGGGTCAGCTGAAGGTGCAATCGGCGCTGGGCGAACCCTTGCGCGCCGAGATCGACGTGACCGAAATCGCCGCCAACGAGGCGGACGGTCTGAAGATCAACATCGCCACGGCCGAAGCTTTCAAGAGCGCGGGCGTTCCGTACAACTCGGCACTGAGCGACGTCAAGGCGACGCTTCAGCGCCGCGCCGGCGGCCAATACGTGGTGCGCTTGAGCGGTAACCGCCCGTTGAACGACCCGTTCATCGACCTGTTGCTCGAGGCCAACGGTTCGTCGGGCCGCATCGTGCGCGACTACACCGTGCTGCTCGATCCGCCGGCCACGCGCCAGGCGGCGGCACCGGCCACGCCCATTTCGCCCCAGATCGCCACGCCGACCGAACGCGTTGCCCCGGCAGCCCGTGCTCGCCGCGAGCGCCCTCCGGTGGTGCCGGCTGCGCCTTCGGCAGCCCCCTCTGCGCCTGCGGCAGCTTCACCGGCGCCTGCGCCCGCTGCGGCAGCACCCGCCCCTGTCACCGCAGCCGCTCCGGCAGTTCGCAGCGGCGGCGGCGAACAGGTCACCGTTCAGCGCGGCGACACCGCCAGCAAGATCGCCGGCGCCCACAAGCCAGCCGACGTGTCGCTGGACCAGATGCTGGTGGCGCTGCTGCTCTCCAATCCCGATGCATTCGTCGGCGGCAACGTCAACCGCATGCGCGCCGGCGCGGTGCTCGATCTGCCGAGCGGTGCCGAGGCGGCCGCCATTCTGCCGGACGAAGCCCGCCGCACGGTCACGGCACAGAGCCGCGACTTCGGCGCCTACCGCCAGCGCCTGGCCGACAACGCGCCGACTTCGAACGTGGCCGCCGCCAGCCGCAAGGCATCGGGCAAGCTGCAAGCCAACGTCGAAGACCGCAATGCAGCGGCCAGTGCCCCCGACAAGCTCACGATCTCGCAAGGCAACGCGGCCACCCGCGCCGCCGACGAAAAGGTCGCGCAGACCCGTCAGGCACAAGACAACAACAACCGCGTCGCGGAACTGTCGAAGAACATCAACGAGCTGAACAAGCTCAAGGCTGCAACGGGCACCGGTTCGTCGGCACCTGCCGCAGCCGCTGCGCCGGCAGCACCGTCGACGCCGGGCATCCCGGTTCCGGCACCGACCACCAGTGCCACGACCGCTCCCCCGGTCGCAAGCCCTGCACCGTCACCTGTTGCTGCACCAGTTCCGGCTCCCGCCCCCGTTGCGGCAGCCGCACCGGCCGCTCCCGCCGCAGCAGCACCGAGCCCCGCGCCCACGCCCGAGGCAACGGCTGCGGCCCCTGCTGCTGCACCGGCCCCGACGGCCGAGGCAGCCGCTGCCGCGCCAGCTGCAACCGACGCCGGTGCAGCTCCCGCGACGGCGGCAGCGAGCGCTGCGGTGGCCGCCGCTGCACCGAAGCCAGTCGTGAAGAAGCCCGCTCCGCCGCCCCCGCCGGAGCCCACCTTCCTCGAAGAGCTGCTGGACAACCCGCTGATGCTGGCCGGCGCGGCGCTGATCGCGCTGCTGATCGGCTTCCTGCTGTACCGCGTGCTGGGCCGCCGGCGCGAGGAAATGAGCGAAAGCGTGTTCCTCGAAAGCCGCATCCCGAAGGACTCGTTCTTCGGCGCCAGCGGCGGTGAATCGGTCGACACCAAGCATCGCGGCGACTCCACCGTCTCGTCGCTGTCGTACTCGCCGAGCCAGCTCGACGCGGGCGACGTAGACCCCGTGGCCGAAGCCGACGTGTACCTGGCCTACGGCCGCGACCTGCAGGCCGAGGAAATCCTGCGTGAAGCGCTGCGCCTGAACCCGGACCGCACCGCCATCCACCTGAAGCTGCTCGAAATCCACGCCAAGCGCCGCGATGTGCGCGCCTACGAAGGCCTGGCTACCGAAGTGCACAAGCTGACCGGCGGCCTCGGCTCCGACTGGACCCGCGTGGTCGACATGGGCAAGGATCTCGATCCGGGCAACCCGCTGTACGAATCGGGCGCTCCCCGCAGCGGTGGCGGTGCCAGCGCTGCCGAGACGGCCGCCTTCGCAGGCGCCCTCGCTTCGGCCGCCAAGCCGGCAGCAGTTCCGCCTCCCGCAGCACCGCCAGTGGCCGTTGCACCGCCCGCCTTCGTGCCCTCGGTGGCACCGCTGGACTTCGACCTCGACCTGACCACGCCGCCGGCACCCGCCCCTGCGCCGGTCCAGCACGCACCGGTCGGCGCCAGCCTGCCGAAGTCGGTCTACGCGCCCGCTCCGACGACAGCACGCCCCGCGCCGTCCCTGTCGAACGGCCACGCCGCAACGCCTGTCGATCTCGAGAACGACTTCGACACCGCCCCCGGCGCGCTGTCGGCAGACACGCTCCCCAGCTCGCTGAGCGATGCGGAACACAACACCCGCCCCGCCGCGCTGCGCAATGCGCTGCCGGCCGACTCGGGTTTCATCGAGTTCGACATGAGCGCACTGGCAGGCCTGCCGGCTGCCCGCTCGGCCGAAACAGCAAGGCCTGCGGCTACTGCGCCCGACGACGAAGGCGATGAGAGCCCGCACGCGGTCAAGTTGTCGCTCGCTCGCGAACTGCAAGCCATTGGCGACGTCGAAGGCGCCCGTTCGCTGGTCGAGGAAGTCGAAGCCGAAAGCGCCGGCGACCTCAAGTCGCAAGCCCGTCAACTGCTCGCAGAACTGCGCTGAGCGATTGCCGCTCCTGTCGTTCTTCCTGAATTCGTGAGGCTGGCGCTCGGCATCCGGTACAACGGCCAAGCGTACGAGGGCTGGCAAAGCCAGCGCTCGGGCCGCACGGTGCAGGACAAGCTCGAAGCGGCTCTCACGAAGTTCGCCGCGCAGCCCATCGGCACGCTGTGCGCCGGCCGCACCGATGCCGGCGTGCACGCGCTGATGCAGGTGGTGCACTTCGACACCACCGTCGAGCGCGAACCCTTCTCCTGGATGCGCGGCACCAACCGCTTTCTGCCCGACGACATCGCGGTGCAGTGGGCGCAGCCGGTGCCCGACGAATTCCACTGCCGTGCCAGCGCCCTGGCGCGCCGCTACCTCTACGTGCTTTCTCAATCGCCGGTGCGGCCCAGCCTCGATACGGGCCGGGTCGGCTGGTCGATGCATGCGCTCGACGGCGATGCGATGCGCGCCGCGGCCGCGCTGCTCGTTGGGCGGCACGACTTCAGTTCGTTCCGCGCCTCGGCCTGCCAGGCGCGCTCGCCAGTCAAGGACCTGCGGCGCATCGAGATCACGCGCGTGGGCGACGGCGAACGCTGCCGCTGGCATTTCGAATTCGAAGCCGACGCCTTCCTGCACCACATGATCCGCAACCTGATGGGTTGCCTGGTGCGCATCGGCCGTGGCGACGAACCGTCCGAGTGGATTTCTGAAGTGCTCGAGGCGCGCAGCCGCAAGGTGGCGGCGCCCACCTTCTCCGCGGACGGCCTGTATTTCCTGGGCCCGTTGTACGACGCCAAGTGGGGTCTGCCGGCGGAAGCCACGCTGCAGGCCGGCGGGGCTCCGTATGATGGCCCGCCATGACCGCGCCTCCCGTTCCCCGCACCCGCATCAAGATCTGTGGCCTGACGCGTGAGGCCGACGTGGATGCGGCAGTCGAAGCCGGCGCCGACGCCATCGGCTTCGTGCTCTATGCGAAGAGCCCCCGCGCCGTGACACCCGAGCGCGCCGCCGAACTGGCCTCGCGCCTGCCCCCGTTCATCACGCCCGTGCTGCTGTTCGTGAACGAGGATGCTCCCAAAGTCATAGCAGCACTCAGCCGCGTGAAGGGCGCCATCGCGCAATTCCACGGCGAGGAGACGCCCCAACAGTGCGAAGAAGCCAGCGGCCCGGGGCGCTTTCGCTACATGCGCGCCGCCCGCATTCCGCTGGGGGCTGCCGGGGCCGGCTTCGACCTCGTAAAATACGCGTCCGATTACTCCCACGCCCAGGCCATCCTGCTCGACGCGCATGTCGAAGGTTATGGCGGTGGCGGCAAGGCATTCGATTGGTCACTTCTTCCACCCGCCGTCGACGCTCACCTCGTCTTGAGTGGTGGGCTCACACCTGCAAACGTGAGCGATGGCATTCGCATCCTGCGGACGCGCTGCAAGACGCTGTCCGTTGATGTGAGCTCGGGCGTCGAAATCGACGGTCCCGGGAACAAGGGCCTCAAGGACGCCGGAAAGATCCGGCAATTCGTCGCAGCCGTCAGGGCTGCCGACGCGTCCTTCTCCAGTTAGCCGCCGCAGCCGATCGTTGTCGGGCTGCGGCTCACCGATCGAGAACCATGCAAAGCCAATTCCAGGACTACCAGCAACCCGATGCCACCGGCCATTTCGGCAACTACGGCGGCACCTTCGCGAGCGAAACGCTCACCCACGCGATCAACGAACTGCGCGACGCGTACGCCAGGTTCAAGGACGATCCGGCGTTTCTCGCCGAATTCCACTATGAGCTGAAGCACTTCGTCGGCCGCCCCTCGCCGATCTACCACGCCGCACGCACCAGCCGTGAAATGGGCGGCGCGCAGATCTACCTGAAGCGCGAAGACCTGAACCACACCGGCGCGCACAAGATCAACAATGTGATCGGCCAGGCGATGCTCGCGCGCCGCATGGGCAAGCCCCGCGTCATTGCCGAAACCGGCGCCGGCCAGCACGGCGTGGCCACCGCCACCATCTGCGCGCGCTACGGCCTCGAATGCGTGGTCTACATGGGCAGCCAGGACGTGAAGCGCCAGAGCCCCAACGTCTACCGCATGAACCTGCTCGGCGCGACCGTGGTACCCGTCGAATCCGGCAGCAAGACGCTGAAGGACGCGCTCAACGAAGCGATGCGCGACTGGGTCACCAATGTGGAAAACACCTTCTACATCATCGGCACCGTCGCCGGCCCGCACCCCTATCCGACGATGGTGCGCGACTTCCAGAGCGTGATCGGCACCGAGTGCATCGAGCAGATGCCGGCCATGCTCGCGGCCGACGGCATCACCGGCGAGGCCGAGGGCAGGCAGCCCGACGTGGTCGTCGCCTGCGTGGGCGGCGGTAGCAACGCCATGGGCATCTTCCACCCCTACATCCCGTTCGCGGGCACGCGCCTGATTGGCGTCGAAGCGGCTGGCGAAGGGCTCGACAGCGGCAAGCATTCAGCGTCGATCCTGCGCGGCAGCCCCGGCGTGCTGCACGGCAACCGCACCTACCTGCTGCAGAACGAGGACGGGCAGATCACCGAGACCCACAGCATCAGCGCGGGCCTCGACTACCCAGGCGTGGGCCCCGAGCACGCGTACCTGGCCGACATCGGCCGCGCCGAATACGTCGGCATCACCGACACCGAAGCGCTCGAAGCCTTCCACTACCTGTGCCGAACGGAGGGCATCATCCCCGCGCTCGAATCCAGCCATGCCCTGGCCCATGCAATGAAGCTCGCCAAGACCATGCGCCCCGACCAGTCGATCCTGGTGAACCTCTCGGGCCGCGGCGACAAGGACATCGGCACCGTCGCCGATCTGTCGGGCGTCGATTTCTACGACCGGCCCTCGATGCGCGGCCTGAGCGTGAAGGGAGGCAAGTGATGAGCCGCATTGCCGCCACCTTCGACGCGCTGAAAAAAGACGGCCGTCGCGCCCTGATTCCCTACGTGACCGCCGGCTTCCCCTTCGCCGACATCACACCCGAGCTGATGCACGGCATGGTTGAGGCCGGCGCCGACGTGATCGAGCTGGGCGTGCCCTTCTCCGACCCCATGGCCGACGGGCCCGTGATCCAGAAAGCCGGCGAAGCCGCGCTGGCATTGGGCATCGGCATGAAGCAGGTGCTCGCCATCGTGGCCGCCTTCCGCCAGAAGGACTCGACGACGCCCGTGGTGCTGATGGGCTATGCCAACCCGGTCGAGCGCTACGACCTCGTGCACGGCAAGAAGGCCTTCATCCGCGATGCGGTCGCCGCCGGCGTCGACGGCCTGCTGGTGGTCGACTACCCGCCGGAGGAATGCGAAGACTTCGCCGCCGAGCTGAAGGCCGCCGGCATCGACCTGATCTTCCTGCTGGCCCCGACCAGCACCGACGAGCGCATGGCGCAGGTCGCGCGCATCGCCAGCGGCTACGTCTACTACGTGTCGCTCAAGGGCGTGACCGGCGCTGGCCACCTCGACACCGAGGCGGTCGGCCAGATGGTCCCGCGCATCCGCCAGCACTTGAGCATCCCGGTCGGCGTGGGCTTCGGCATCCGCGATGCGCGCACGGCGCAGGCGGTCGGATCGGCCGCGGATGCGGTCATCATCGGCACCAAGATCATTCAACTCATCGAAGACCAGCCCCGCGATCGGGTGGTGCCGGCGGTGCGCGAATTCCTTGCGGGAATCCGCGAGGCGCTCGACGCGCTGCCCGCCGCCACGGCCAAGAACGCGGCTGGTCGATAATCACCGCCAACACAAGGAGCCCCTATGAGCTGGCTTGAAAAACTGCTACCCGCCAAGATCGCACAAACCGACCCGTCCGAGCGCCGCCAGGTGCCCGAGGGCCTGTGGATCAAATGCCCCGCCTGCGAGACCGTTCTGTACAAGACCGACCTCGAGCACAACCAGAACGTCTGCCCCAGCTGCAGCCACCACCACCGCATCGGCGCCCGCGCGCGGCTCGACGCGTTCCTCGATGCCGAGGGCCGCTATGAAGTTGGTCAGGAAGTACTGCCCGTCGACGCCCTGAAGTTCAAGGACAGCCGCAAGTACCCCGAGCGCCTGAAGGAAGCCCTGGAAAACACCGGCGAAACCGATGCGCTGGTCGTCATGGGCGGCTCGGTGCACAGCATCAGTGTGGTCGTGGCCTGCTTCGAATTCGAGTTCATGGGCGGCTCCATGGGCAGCGTGGTCGGCGAGCGCTTCGTGCGTGGTGTCGAAACCGCCATCGAGCAGAAGGTGCCGTTCATCTGCTTCACCGCCACCGGCGGTGCGCGCATGCAGGAAGGCCTGCTCTCGCTGATGCAGATGGCCAAGACGAATGCCGCGCTCACGCGCCTGGCGAAGAAGGGCCTGCCCTACATCAGCGTGCTGACCGACCCGACCATGGGCGGCGTGTCGGCAGGCTTCGCCTTCGTGGGCGACGTGGTGATCGCCGAGCCCAAGGCGCTGATCGGCTTTGCCGGCCCGCGCGTGATCGAATCGACCGTGCGCGTGACGCTGCCCGAAGGCTTCCAGCGCGCCGAGTTCCTGCAGACCAAGGGCGCCATCGACTTCATCAGCGACCGCCGCGAACTGCGCAAGACCATCGCCAGCACGCTGGCCATGCTGCTGCGCCAGCCGGCCGACGCGGTCAGCTGAGCGAAACAGGGCAAAAGCAAAAGGGCCCGGGTGCGATGCATCCGGGCCCTTTTTTATTGCCGCTTCAGAAAGTCAGTTGATAGGCAAACACCAGCAGGTTGCCCAGCACGATCGCGATCACCTGCAACACGACGATGGCTGCCAGCGGCGACAGGTCGACCCCGCCGATCAGCGGAATGAAGCGGCGAAACGGCCGCACCAGCGGCTCGGCCAGGCGCGAGATCAGGTCGAGCAGCATCGGCGAGGCGTTTGGAATCCACGACAGCACCGCGTAGACCACCAGCAGCGCGGTCAGGCCGGAAACCGCCAGTTGCATCAGCCCGACCAGCGACACCAGCGGCAAGGTCGCGATGCGCCCCAGGTTGCCCACCAGCAGCCACAGCAGCAGAAACTTCAGCATCACCAGCAACCAGGCCGCGATCAGGCTTGCCATGTCCCAGCGCTTCACCGCGGGCACGATGCGCCGCAGCGGCAGCACGATCCAGTCGGTGATGGCGAACACGAAGCGCCCGAGCGGATTGCCGAACGGCACCCGGTGGTACTGCATGTAGAGCCGCAGCAGACATGCGCCGCCGAGGAGGCCGACGATCACGTCGAGAAGGAACGAGGGAATCTGATAGAGCATGGGGCGTGGCCGTGAGCGGAATGCGATGATAGCCACGCAAGGCTCTTCGATGACGACACAACCCTTTTTGCATTCACTGCCATTGTTCCCGCTCGGTACGGTCCTGTTTCCGGGCGGCCTTCTTCCACTGCGCATCTTCGAGGTTCGCTATCTCGACATGATCGGCAAGTGCCGCAAGGCCGACGCGCCCTTCGGTGTGGTGAGCCTCACCAGCGGCAGCGAAGTGCGCAAAGCCGGCGCCGATGCGGAAAGCTTCGCCGCCATCGGCACGCTGGCCATGATCCGCGAGTTCGAATCGCCGCAGAGCGGCCTGCTGCAGATCGAATGCGTGGGCACGCAACGCTTTCGGGTTCGCAGCAATGAGCTGCAGAAGCACGGCCTGTGGGTAGCCGAAGTCGAGGCCGTGAGCGACGACATCGCGCTCGAAATCCCCGACGACCTGCGGCACACCGCCACCGCGCTGCAGCGCCTGATCGACACGCTGGAAGAACGCCGGCGCGCGCAAGGCGAAGCGGTGCGGCTGCCGATCGGCGCGCCCTACCAGCTCAACGATTGCGGCTGGGTGGCCAACCGCTGGTGCGAACTGGTGCCGATGCAACTCGAACTGCGCCAGCGCCTGATGGAGCTCGACAGTCCGTTGATGCGGCTCGAACTGGTCAGCGATCTGCTCGCACGCACGGGCATCACTGAATAGGCCGCTACTTTTTTTGTAGCACATTGCGCAGGATTGACGGGCGCTGGGCGCAGGTTTTATTCAAACCCGATGGGCTAAAATGCCAGCCCCGCGCACGCTCCCGGATGCGCGCCACCCGCCTCCCATGTCCGATCAAAAGACCCCCTCGCCTCCTCCGCCCCCCGTCGACGAAAACCAGCTCATCGCAGAACGCCGCGAAAAGCTCAAGCTGCTGCGCACGGCGCAGGCCGAGGGCAAAGGCGTTGCGTTCCCGAACGACTTCAAGCCTGGCCACCGTGCAGCGGCACTCGCCGAAGCGCATGGCGCCGCCGAGGCCGAAGCCCTCGAGGCGCAAGCCGTTGCAGTGAGCGTAGCCGGCCGGATGATGCTCAAGCGCGTGATGGGCAAGGCCAGCTTCGCCACCCTGCAAGATGCCACCAGCCGCATCCAGCTCTACGTGACGCGCGACGCGGTCGGCGAAGACATCTACGCCGACTTCAAGCGCTGGGACCTGGGTGACATCGTTGGCGCCGAAGGCACGCTGATGAAGACCAAGACCGGCGAGCTGTCGGTCAAGGTGACCAAGCTGCGCCTGCTCACCAAGAGCCTGCGCCCGCTGCCCGACAAGTTCCACGGCATGGCCGACCAGGAGCAGAAGTACCGCCAGCGCTATGTCGACCTGATCACCGACGAATCGGCACGCGTGCGCTTCACTGCGCGCAGCAAGGCCGTGAGCGCCCTGCGCGAGTTCATGGTGGCTAACGACTTCCTCGAAGTCGAGACGCCCATGCTGCACCCGATTCCGGGCGGCGCGAACGCCAAGCCCTTCAAGACGCACCACAACGCGCTCGACCAGGAGATGTTCCTTCGCATCGCGCCCGAGCTGTACCTCAAGCGCCTGATCGTGGGCGGCTTCGAGCGCGTGTTCGAAATCAACCGGAGCTACCGCAACGAGGGCATCTCGGTGCGGCACAACCCCGAGTTCACGATGATGGAGTTCTACGCGGCCTACTGGAACTACCGCGACCTGATGGACTTCACCGAGACGCTGATCCGCACCATCGCCGACAAGGCCGTGGGTACGCAGCAGCTCACCTACCAAGGCAAGCCGGTCGACCTGACCCAGCCCTTCGAGCGCCTGACGATCCGCGAGGCGATCCTGAAGTACACCGACGCCGGTGATGGCGTCGACGACGCCGCCTGGCTCATCAACGCCCTGCGCAAGATCGGCCTGAGCGAAGAGAAGGACAAGCTCTCGCAGCGCAGTTTGGCCAGCCTGCAGGTGATGTACTTCGAGGAGACTGTGGAAGAGAAGCTCTGGCAGCCGACCTTCATCATGGAGCACCCGACCGAGATCTCGCCGCTGGCGCGGGCCAACGACGAGCGCCCCGAGGTCACCGAACGCTTCGAGCTGTACATCACCGGCCGCGAGTTCGGCAACGGCTTCAGCGAGCTGAACGACGCCGAGGACCAGGCCGCGCGCTTCAACGCGCAGGTCGCCGCCAAGGACAGCGGCGACGACGAAGCCATGTACTACGACCACGACTTCGTGCGTGCGCTCGAATACGGCATGCCGCCCACCGGCGGCTGCGGCATCGGCATCGACCGGCTGATGATGCTGCTGACGGATTCGCCGAGCATTCGCGACGTGATCCTGTTCCCGGCGCTGCGCAGGGAATCTTGAGCGTGTTGTCACCGTCGTCGCTGCCGACGATCGGCATCGACTTCGGCACCTCCAACTCCGCCGTGGCCTGCCGGGTCGATGGCGAGGCCCGCCTGTTGCCCATCGAAGGCGCGGCCACCACCCTGCCCACCGCGATCTTCTTCAACGCCGAAGACCGCACGACCCACTTCGGCCGCGACGCCATCGGCCAGTACCTCTCGGGCACCGAAGGCCGCCTGATGCGCTCGCTGAAGAGCCTGCTCGGCAGCGCGCTGATGCAGGAGAAGACCGCGATCTACGACGGCCTCGTGAGCTTCGAGGACATCATCGCGCGCTTCCTGCGCGAACTGGCCGTGCGCGCCAGCCGCGAGCTCGGCCGGATACCCGAGCGCGTGGTGATCGGACGGCCCGTGCATTTCGTGGACGACGATGCCAAGCGCGACGAGCGTGCCGAAGAGAGCCTGCGCCACGCAGCGCGCGCGGCGGGGTTCCGCGAGATCGCCTTCCAGCTCGAGCCGATCGCAGCCGCCTTCGACTACGAGCAGCGCATCGTCAAAGAGTCGATCGTGCTCATCGTCGACATCGGCGGCGGCACCTCTGACTTCACCGTCGTGCGCGTCGGCCCCGAGCGTGCCGCGCGCGAGGACCGCAGCGACGACGTACTGGCCACCAGCGGCGTGCACATCGGCGGCACCGACTTCGACCAGCGCCTGAACCTCGAGCGCGTGATGCCGCAATTCGGCTTTCGCCACCACGGCCCGCAGGGACGCGAAGTGCCAAGCAAGGTGTTCTTCGAGCTTTCGTCCTGGCACCTGATCAACTGGCTCTACGCTGCCAAGGCGGTGCGGCAGGCAAAGGATTTGCGCACGAGCTACAGCGACACGCGGCTGCACGACCGGCTGATGACCGTGCTCGAAGAGCGGCACGGGCACCGCATCGCGAGTGCGGTGGAAGCGGCCAAGATCGATGCCTCGGTGACCGATGCGGCGACGGCCATCGACCTCTCCTGCGCCGAACACGGGCTGGTGGCCTCGCTCACGCCGGACGATATGGCACAGCAGCTGGCCGGACCGCTCGAGAACGTGATCGCGTGCGCACACGCCTGCGTCAAGCGCGCGGGCCTGCGCAGCGGCGACCTCGACGCGATCTACCTCACCGGCGGCTCTTCGGCGCTGCGACCGTTCCAGCACGCACTGCGCAAGAGCTTCGCGGGCGTGAACCTGGTCGAGGGCGACCTGTTCGGCGGCGTGGCCACGGGGCTGGCCTGCGCGGCGCGCACGGAGCGCCGTCGCGCATGAAATACCTGGCGGGCTATCCGGCGCCCCTGCTGGACCAGGTCCGCCAGCTGATCGCCGAGGACAAGCTCGCCGTGCTGCTCGGCAAGCGCTATCCGGACGGAGTGCACAACGTGCAGACCGACCGCGCGCTCTACGAGTACGTGAACGAGCTCAAGAGCGAGTTCATGCGCAAGGCCGAACCGCTGTCGAAGGTGATGTTCGACAACAAGCTGCACGTGATCCGCAACGCGCTGGGCACGCACACCACGGTGTCGCGCGTGCAGGGCGGCAAGCTCAAGGCCAAGCGGGAGATCCGGGTGGCGAGCCTGTTCAAGGGCGTGCCGCTGGCCTGGTTACGGATGATCGTCGTGCATGAACTGGCGCACATGAAGGAGCGGGAGCACGACAAGGCCTTCTATGCGTTGTGCACGCACATGGAGCCGGACTACCAGCAGCTTGAATTCGACTTGCGGCTGTATCTGACGCACCTGGACATGAACGGCCGTCGGCTCTGGGACGCCAGCTCCCGGCCCTGATCAGTCGGACGCGAAGAACGCGGACAGCTCGCGCGCCAGCACCTCGACCTCTTCCTGGGACATGGTCTCGATGGCATGCGACGCACGCAGGTTCTCGGTGCCATGAAGGCTCTCGATCAATTCATTGCGCGAACCCGAATCGTGGTGCAAGTGGAAAAGCGGCACGTGCATCGAGTGCCAACGCAGACCCAGCCGCCCTGCCCTGCGCAGCAGTTCGTCGTCCTCGCCGCCCCATCCTTCCAGGCGTGCGTTGTACCCGCCGACTCGGATGTACTCGCTGCGCTTGAACAGCACGATGCCCCCATTGGCATTCGAGTACAGCACGCCGGCATCCGGAGGCAGTTGCTCCACGTTGATCGATGCGAATCGGGCGTAGTCGGGCAACTGCATGAAATCGCGCTTGAGTTCACCCGTCACGTTGATGACGCTCCAGTAGGGGCACAGCACCTCGCTGCTGTCCCGGTCCAGCAGCACATCGACACAGCCACGCAGCGTTGAAGGCTGGGCAATGGAATCGGCGTCGTGGAAGCAGATCACGGGGCTGCGGGCCAGCCGGACGCCCGTGTTGTAGAGCATCGACTTGGGAAACGGCCCATCGTGATGGAAGAAGACATGCCGGATCTTCGGATCGCGCAGCCGCTGCCAGTCGAAGCGCGGCGCCGTCGCCGCCTCCATCAACCACAGCCGGTAGTCGGTATAGGTGTAGGCCAGATGCGCCAGCACGGCATAGAGGTTCTCGCGGCGCTCTTCGGTCGCCTCCCTGTACGAAACGATGATGTCTATATCGCGAAGGGAGATCTTGTCGGTTGCCGTCATGAAACAACGTCCGTCAGAAGGGGCGGTACAGCACGACGTTGTGTTCGTCGGCCGGCTCCTTGTAGCGCGTGTCATGAATCGTCAGGTTGACGGCCTGCTTCTTGTCGCTGGAATGGTCGTTGAAAATTCCCGCTCCATTGACCGCACTCACTACCTCTGCCAGACCCGGCCCAGCCCAGTTGTCGTGCCCCCTGAGCAGATAGAAGTGCATCACGCCGCACTGCTGGTGCGCCCAGTAGTCGTGCCAGCCGAACGAATCGGGACGCCACAGCGAGTTGTGGCCTTCGAAGAAGATGGGACGGCTCATCGGCATGCATTCCGGCGTGGAAATGATGAGATAGCGGGAGCGGTAGTTGAGAAATTCCAGCAGGTCGCGGCCTTGCGAATGGAGCATGTGCTCGATGACATCGCCCAGGATCACCACGTCGTAGAGATCGCCGCTGCGTTCATAGAGCTTGTCGGCCGTGATCGGAAGAATCTGGTGGTAGCCGACCTCGCGCAGTTGAGGAAATGCCACTTCGTCACACTCCAGCGCGGTCAGCTCGCATTCGGGCACGACGTTCTTGAGCAAGGCTCCATATTTGCCGCCCCCGGCACCGATGTCCAGGATGCGCTTGGGATTGATCGTCTTGACGACGTGCTGCGTCAAGCTGTCGAAAGTCAGCCAGGATTCGCCGATGTGCGCCATGAGAAATATCCCCCGAAACTGCCTGGTTCAGAACATTTGACTCTATAGGACGGCGCGGCTGACTTATCTGGCGTATTTGCCAGCTTGTTCACAAATGCGCCAATTCCGGATCGGCTGGACAGCCTTCAAACGTCCGTCATCCGCCTCGCATCGCGGTACCCGCGCGAAGCGACGAGCGTCGACCAATCGGGTGCGGCGCCCTGCGGCAGCAGCGCCTGGCGGCGCGCTTCGCTGCTCGCGTCCGGCAGCCATCGGCCCGCGCGCGCGGCAGCCTCGAAGCCCTCGAGGAAGTCGTCGAGCAGGCGCCCCTCGCCGATGCTCTGGTTGCACAGCAGCGCCATGTCGCATCCGGCTTCCAGCGCGGTCAGCGCCGCATCGGTATAGCTGAGCAGCCGGCCATCGATGTAGCGGCCCGCCTCCATGCTCAGGTCGTCGCTGAACACGGCGCCGTCGAAGGCAAAGCGCTGCCGCAGGATCGCCTTGAGCCATTTCGACGAAAACCCCGCCGGCCGCTTGTCGACCTTCGGATAGATCACGTGCGCCGGCATCACCGCGCCGAGCGTGCCCGACAGCCAGTCGTACGGCCGTGCGTCGTCGTCAAGGATGGCCTTGAGGCCGCGCTTGTCCACCGGGATCTCGACATGCGAATCGGCCTGCACGAAGCCATGCCCCGGAAAATGCTTGCCGCAGTTGCGCATGCCCATCTGCAGCATGCCGTGCATCACGCTCTTGGCCAGCAGCGCCACCACGCGCGGATCGCGATGAAAGCTGCGGCTGCCGATGACGCTGCTGCCGCCGTAGTCCAGGTCGAGCACCGGCGCAAAGCTGAAGTCGACGCCGCAGGCGCGCAACTCGCCCGCCAGCACCTGTCCGACCGCGGTCGCGGTCTGGGTGGCGCGCATGGCGTCGCGCATCCACAGCTCGCCGAGTGCGCGCATCGACGGCAGGTGCGTGAAGCCGTCGGTGCGAAAGCGCTGCACGCGGCCGCCCTCGTGGTCGACGCAGATCAGCAGGTCGGGGCGGATCGCCTTGATCTCGGCATTGAGCGCAGTCATCTGCGCGCGGTCCTGCCAGTTGCGGGCGAAATGGATCACTCCGCCGACCAGCGGATTGGCGAGGCGACGGCGGTCGGCGTCGTTGAGCTCGGTAGCCGCCACATCGATGATCAGCGGCGCATGGGGGCGAGCGGCGGGCCCGGCAGTCATAGCTTCTCCACCACCACGAAGCTCGCGGCGTATTCGGTTTCGTCAGTCACGGTCACGTGGGCGGTGAGGCCCTGCGCCTCGAACCAGTCCTTCAGGCCGCCATGCAGCACGATGACGGGCTTGCCACTGCGCAGGTTGGCGATCTCGCACAGGCGCCAGCTCATGGGCATGCGCATGCCCAGGCCGATGGCCTTGCTGAAGGCCTCCTTGGCGGAGAAGCGGGTCGCCAGATAGCTCAGGCCGCGCTTGGGCCAGCGTTCGCTGCGGGCCTTCCAGACTGCGAATTCAGCGTCGCTCAGCACCTTGCGGGCAAAGCGTTCGCCCTGGCGCTCGAAGGTCGCGGCAATGCGACGCAGGTCGCAGATGTCGGTGCCAATGCCGTAGATCATGCGGCGCCGGCGCTCATTGCGCCTCGTTGATGCAGCGCAGGTAGTCGCGCGTGGCGGCCGTATAGCCAAGCTCGAGCGCGTCGGCCACGAAGGCATGGCCGATCGAGACCTCCTGCACGCCAGGCACGGCACGCAGGAAAGCCGTCAGGTTGTCGCGGCTCAGGTCGTGGCCGGCGTTGATGCCCAGGCCTGCGGCATGGGCCGCGCGCGCCGTGTCGGCATAACGCTGGAGCACGGCCTTCTCGTCGGGCGTTCCGCGCGATGCGGCATAGCCTTCGGTGTAGAGCTCGACGCGGTCGGCGCCCACGGCCTTGACCGCCGCCATCATTTCGGGAATCGGGTCCATGAACAGGCTGACGCGCACGCCCAGCGCCTTGGCTTCGGCGATCAGGGGGCGCAGGCGCTCGGCGTCGTCGGGGAAGGTCCAGCCGTGGTCGCTGGTCGACTGGGTTTCGCTGTCGGGCACGAAGGTGGCCTGGTGCGGCCTCAGCGTGCGCACGAAATCCATCAGGTTCTGGAAGGGGTTGCCTTCGATATTGAATTCGATCGCGGGCCAGTCTTTGGCGAGCAGCGCCGACAGGTCGCTCACGTCGTGTGCGCGAATGTGGCGGGCATCGGGCCGCGGGTGCACGGTGATGCCGTGCGCACCGGCAGCCAGGCAGGCCTGGGCGGCTTTCACCACACTCGGGATGCCCAGGTGGCGCGTGTTGCGGACCAGGGCCACCTTGTTGAGGTTGACGGACAGCGAGGTGGTGGTGCCGGTGGTGCCTGAAGTGCTCATAGTGCTTGCAGATCTCTCATCATTTGCCGCGTACGCAGCGTGGACACGCCGCAATGGTAGTTGAGCAAGGTGCGCAACTGGTTTCGCAGGGCACTGTTGCTGCCGGCGTTCATGGTGGCAATTTCACGCAACGTGGCGGTAAAAGGGGCGCGGTCGTCGAGAACTGCCTGCAGAGCCTGCCAGTCGGCGCCATTCAGCGCGGCCTCGTCGTCGGCTTGGCGCAGGCCGGCTTCCGGCACGAGGCTGTAGCGCTGCTCGGCGGCAAGCGGCTCCAGCGTGAGGGTCTGCACATCGAGCGACGGCAGCAGGCCGACCTCGCGCAGCAGCAGCAACTCGAAAGCACGCAGCGCGGCAGCCTGGGTCGCGGCCTGCGCGCCGACGTGATCGCCTGCCAGCACCTGAACGACCCCGGCGTAGGCATCGAACAGCGCTTCATGGGCATCGTCACGCGCCAGCAGGCGCAGCAGCAGCTCGTTGACGTAATAGCCCGACAGCAGCGCCTCGCCGGTCGGCATCACATGGCCGCCCATCCATTCGGCGCCCTTGAGCGTGCGGATTTCGGCGTCGCCGCCGTAGTTGAGCTGCAGGGGCTGCAACGGCAGCAACACCGGCCGGAAGTTGGAACTCGGCCGCTTCGCCCCCTTTGCCACAAGCGCGATACGCCCGTGGTGGCGGGTGAAGACTTCGAGAATCAGGCTCGACTCGCTCCAATCGTAGCGATGGAGAACGTACGCCGGTTCGTGCGAAACGCGGTGGGCAGCGGCCACTTCATTCGTAGCCGAACGAACGGACACGGGCTTCGTCGTCGGCCCAGCCCGAACGCACCTTCACCCACAGTTCGAGAAACACCTTGGCGTCGGCCAGCTTCTCGAGCTCGACGCGGGTTTCCATGCCGATGCGCTTGATGCGCTCGCCCTTGTCGCCGATCACCATGGCCTTGTGGCCGTCGCGTTCGACCACGATGGTGGCGGCAATGCGCAGCAGACGCTTCTGGCCCTTCTTCTGGGGCGGCTCTTCCTCGAACTTGTCGATGATGACGGTCGAGGTGTAGGGCAGCTCGTCGCCGGTGAGGCGGAACAGCTTCTCGCGCACGAGCTCGCCGGCAAGGAATTTCTCGCTGCGATCGGTCAGCTCGTCCTCGTCGTAGAACCAGGGCTGTTCGGGCAGGTACTTCTCGCAGATGCCGAACAGGCGCTCGACGTCCTTGGCGTTCTTCGCCGACATGGGCACGAACTCGGCGAAGCTGTGCTTTTCCTGCATGGTCTTCAGCCAGGGCGCGATGTCGCCGCGGCGGTGCACGTTGTCGAGCTTGTTGGCCAGCAACACGGTCGGAATGCCCTTGCCGAGCAGCTTGAGCACGCGCTCGTCGGCCGGCGTGAAGCTGCCGGCCTCGACCACGAAAAGAATCAGGTCCACATCGCCGACCGCGCCCTGCACCGTCTTGTTGAGCGACTTGTTCAGCGCGTTGGCGTGCAGGGTCTGGAAGCCCGGCGTGTCGACGAACACGAACTGCGTGGCGCCCAGCGTGCGCATGCCGGTGATGCGGTGACGCGTGGTCTGCGCCTTGCGCGAGGTGATGCTGATCTTCTGGCCGACCAGCGCATTGAGCAGCGTCGACTTGCCTACATTGGGCTTGCCGACGATGGCGATGAGGCCGCAGTGTTGGGGTCCGGTGGCAGGCACATCGCCTGCAGTGTCTTCGGGTCCCGCTACGGGATTGATAGCATCGTTCATTCTGGTTTCACGCGGTGCCGCGTGCCTTGAGCCGGATCAACATGGCGGCCGCAGCCGCCTGCTCGCCGGCGCGGCGCGAGCCGCCGATGCCGCGTTCGCGAAGCCCCAACTCGGGCACCTCGCACTCGACATCAAAAGTCTGCTTGTGCGCTGCGCCCAGTGTGGCGGCCACGCGATACACCGGCAGCTTCATTTTGTGACCCTGCAGCCATTCCTGCAATTCGGTCTTGGGATCCTTGGCTGCGGCTTCCATGCGCGGATTGATTTCGACCGCCTCGTAGAGCCGGTGCACCAGCGACTGTGCGGCCGCAAAGCCGGCGTCGAGATAGACGGCGCCGATCAGCGCCTCGAGCGCGTCGGCCAGGATCGACGGCCGGTTGGGCCCGCCCGAGCGCGCCTCGCCTTCACCGAGCCGCAGCAGCGGCGACAGCGCCAGCCCTACCGCCAGGCGGTGCAGGGTGTCCTGCTTGACCAGGTTGGCCCGCACGCGCGACAGGTCGCCTTCGGGCAGAGCCGACAGGCGCATGTAGAGCAGGTGCGAGACCGCCAGGTTCAGCACCGAGTCGCCGAGAAATTCAAGGCGCTCGTTGTGGTCGGCCGAGAAGCTGCGATGCGTGAGCGCGAGCTGGAGCAGCCGCGGATCGGAGAAGGTGTGCTGGAGGCGCGCCTGCAGCGCGGCGAGGCTGCCCTCCACCTTTTTGGGCGCCGTGTTCAGCGGGATTCGCCCTTGTACTTGAGCGTCAGGTAGGCCGGGCCGAACAGGGGGATCTCACGCTCGTACGAGTACGACACGACCACCTTGTCGCCGACCTTCTTGATGTCGAGATCCTTGCCGCTGACCGACTTGAAGTCGTCGATGGCCTGGGCACGATCGAAGATGGCGCGCACTTCAGGCACGGTCGTGCCTTCCTTGGCCTTGTTGACCGCCTTGTCGATGGCTTGCCATTCGATCAGCGTCGGGATGACCTGCGCGACGACCACGCCCAGACACCCGAGCACGACCGCGACGAACACCAAGCCGATGAACGAAATGCCGCGTTGTTGCGCAGCCCTGCTGCGAACGAACCGATGTGTTCTCATGCCCTCATACCCCTCGAACTGAACTATTCAGATGAATGCTTATTGAAACGGACCGATGCGACCCAGATCGCCGAAGTTCATCCAGACGAAGAACGCCCTGCCCACGATGTTCTTGTCCGGCACGAAGCCCCAGAAACGCGAGTCCGCCGAATTATCGCGGTTGTCGCCCATCATGAAATAGTTGCCGGCCGGCACCTTGCAGACCACGCCCTCGACCGAGTAGCGGCAGTTTTCGATGCCCGGGAAATTGAAGCCACTGGCACCGGGAACGTAGGATGGCGTGGTTTCGTCGTTGAGGATCTTGTGCTGCTTGCCGCCGAGGTTCTCGGTGTACTGCTTGAGCAGGCGCATCGATTCGCCGTCGAGGTAGTCGGCATCCGACTCCTTGGACACCGGCTGGCCGTTGATCGTGAGCTTCTTGTTCAGGTAGGCCACCTCGTCGCCCGGGACGCCGACCACGCGCTTGATGTAGTCCATGCTCGGCTTGGGCGGGTAGCGGAACACCACCACGTCGCCGCGCGCCAGCGGCGTACCGTCGGTGATCTTGGTGTTGATCACGGGCAGGCGAAGGCCGTAGGTGAACTTGTTGACCAGGATCAGGTCGCCGGTCAGCAGCGTGGGCATCATCGAGCCCGACGGGATCTTGAAAGGCTCGTAGAGGAACGAGCGCAGCAGGAACACCACCAGGATCACCGGGAACAGGCCGGCGGTCCAGTCGAGCCACCAGGGCTGCATCAGCAGCCGTTCGCTCGCCTTCGCGTCGGCCGTGTCGACCTGCTTGATACCCTGCTCGGACAAGCGCGCATTGCGCTCGGTCAGCGAAGCTTCCAGCTTGGCGGCGGCCTGTTCGCGCCGGGGCAGGAAATAGAAGCGCTCGGCCAGCCAGTAGAGGCCGGTGACCACCGTCGCCAGGAACAGCAGCAAGGCAAAGTTGCCTTCGATCGCGTTGAAATACCAGGCGCCGACATAGGCGGCGAAGGCCGCGAGGACCAGGGTGGTGATGAATGCCATTTTTTTGATCAGTCTTCGACTTGCAGAATCGCGAGGAAGGCCTCTTGCGGGACCTCGACGGAGCCGATCTGCTTCATTCTTTTCTTGCCCGCCTTCTGCTTCTCGAGCAGCTTCTTCTTGCGGGTGATGTCGCCGCCATAGCACTTGGCCAGCACGTTCTTGCGAAGCGCCTTGATTGTCTCACGCGCAATGATGGTGACGCCGATGGCCGCCTGGATCGCAACGTCGTACATCTGGCGCGAAATGATCTCGCGCATCTTCGACACCACGGCCCGGCCGCGGTACTGCGACTGGCTGCGGTGCACGATGATCGACAGCGCATCGACCTTGTCGCCGTTGAGCAGGATGTCGACCTTCACCACGTCGGACGCGCGGTACTCCTTGAACTCGTAGTCCATCGAGGCGTAGCCCCGGCTCACCGATTTCAGCTTGTCGAAGAAGTCGAGCACGATCTCGCCGAGCGGCATCTCGTAGGTCAGCATGACCTGACGGCCGTGGTAGGCCATGTTCATCTGCACGCCACGCTTCTGGTTCGCCAGCGTCATGACGGAGCCGACGTATTCCTGCGGCATGTAGAGATGAACGGTGACGATCGGCTCGCGGATCTCCGCCATCCTGCCGACGTCGGGCATCTTGGACGGGTTCTCGACCATGATCACTTCGCCGTCGTTCTTGACCACCTGGTAGACCACGCTCGGCGCGGTCGTGATCAGGTCCTGGTCGAACTCGCGCTCCAGGCGCTCCTGCACGATTTCCATGTGCAGCAAGCCGAGGAAGCCGCAGCGGAAGCCGAAGCCGAGCGCCTGGCTCACCTCGGGCTCGTAGCGCAGCGACGAATCGTTGAGCTTGAGCTTTTCGAGTGCGTCGCGCAGCGAGTCGTACTCGCTCGCTTCGGTCGGGTACAAGCCCGCGAACACCTGCGGCTGGATTTCCTTGAAGCCGGGCAGCGCCTCGGTCGCCGTTGCCGCAGCGCCACCGGTGCCGGCCTTGATCAGCGTGACCGTATCGCCGACCTTGGCCGCCTGCAGCTCCTTGATGCCCGCGATGATGTAGCCCACCTCGCCCGCTTCGAGCGAATTGCGGGGTTCGTTGGCGGGCGTGAAGACGCCGACGCTGTCGGCGTTGTACATCGCACCCGACGCCATCATCTTGATGCGATCACCCTTCGCGAGCCGGCCGTCGACCACGCGCACCAGCATGACGACGCCGACGTACGGGTCGAACCAGCTGTCGACGATCATCGCGCGCAGCGGGCCGTCGGGGTTGCCGCGCGGCGCGGGCATCCTGGCAACGATGGCTTCGAGAATGTCGTCGATGCCCACGCCGGTCTTTGCCGAGCACGGGATCGCATTGGTCGCGTCGATGCCGATCACGTCTTCGATTTCGGTGCGCGCGTTGTCGAGGTCCGCGTTGGGCAGATCGATCTTGTTGAGCACAGGCACCACTTCGACTCCGAGGTCGAGCGCGGTGTAGCAGTTGGCCACTGTCTGCGCTTCGACACCTTGCGATGCATCGACGACGAGCAGTGCACCTTCGCACGCCGACAGCGAGCGGCTCACTTCATACGAGAAGTCGACGTGGCCCGGCGTGTCGATCAGATTGAGGTTGTAGACCTGCCCATCGAGTGCCTTGTAGTGCAGCGCAGCGGTCTGCGCCTTGATGGTTATCCCACGCTCTTTTTCGATGTCCATCGAGTCGAGCACCTGCGCTTCCATCTCGCGGTCTGCGAGGCCGCCGCAACGCTGGATCAAACGGTCTGCGAGCGTCGACTTGCCATGGTCGATGTGCGCAATGATCGAAAAATTTCTGATGTGATTCATCAACGGGAACGCTTAAGTACTTGAATTGGCTCGTGCGCAGAGTGCGACAGGCAAGAAAAAAGGGCGCGTCTTCTGGAGACGCGCCCTGAACCAACAAGCAATGGCAACTGCAGTAGTTGGAACTTCATTGTAGGCAAAAAGGGAAGCGCGTACATCCGGGAACGGGGTCCAAAGGGGTCGTTGCAGGTCCACAACATGAAAGATATGAACAGGTTATCAACAGGATCGGTGGAGCAGTCACTGAACAACTTGTGGGCGATCTGTGGAGCACCGGTGGACTGCTGTCTGACATCTCGCATGGTGAAGGTCAGGGCACTCCTTATGCGCCGACCGACCGCCGAGAGCGCCCTATTCTACCGAAATCCGTCCTTAGCCTCTTTAAAAGTTAGTGAGCACAAACAAAAAACGGCATTTCCGAGCCCTCAGATTTTTTTAGGGGCCGGCGACTGAACGTCGTAAACACCTCAAAAAAACGGCCCCAAACCCGACTGCCGGGTGGGGCCACTTGACGCCAGCGCCAGATCAGCGTGCAGGGCGAATCAGCGCGTACTGCGCCCAATCGCCACGGCGGAACAGCACGCTGAGCGCCTTGCTCTTGTCGGCCTTGCCGATGGCGGACTCGAATTCGCGCGCATTCGACACCTCGACATTGCCCACCGACAGGATGATGTCGCCTTCGCGCAAGCCTGCACGGGCTGCGGCGTCACTGGCGGCATCGACCTTCACGCCGCCCTTCAGCTTGAGCTCTTTCTTCTGCGCGTCGGTGAGATCGCTCACAGCCAGACCGAGCGACTTGGCGGCTGCAGATGCGGGCGGCTTCGGCGCCGGCTCGTCGCGGTCGCCCGCACGCTTGCCCGGCTTGTCGGGCTCGATCTCGGCAATGGTCACGCTGAGGTCGCGCGAAGCGCCGCGGCGGAACACGGTGAGCGTGCTCTTGGTGCCCGGCTTGGTGTTGCCCACCAGGCGCGGCAGGTCACTCGGCTTCTCGATGGGCTTGCCGTCGAACTTGGTGATGACGTCGCCCGGCTCGACACCGGCCTTTTCGCCCGGCGAGCCGGCTTCGACGCCGCGCACCAGCGCACCCTGTGCCTTGCCCAGGCCGATGGCCTCGGCCACGTCCTTGGTGACCTGGTCGATCTGCACGCCGATGCGGCCGCGCGAGACGCGGCCCGAGGTGCGCAGCTGATCGCTCACGCGAATCGCCTCGTCGATCGGGATCGAGAACGAGATGCCCATGAAGCCGCCCGAGCGCGAGTAGATCTGGCTGTTGATGCCGACCACTTCGCCGCGCATGTTGATCAGCGGGCCGCCCGAGTTGCCGGGATTGATGGCCACGTCGGTCTGGATGAACGGCAGGTACTCGCCGGTGTCGCGCTGCTTGGCGCTCACGATGCCGGCCGTGACGGTGTTCTCGAGGCCGAAGGGCGAACCGATGGCCATCACCCATTCGCCGACACGCAGCTTGGAGATGTCGCCAACCTTCACCGCTGGCAGGCCGGTGGCCTCGATCTTGACGACCGCGACGTCGGTGCGCTTGTCGGCGCCAACGATCTTGGCCTTGAACTCGCGCTTGTCGGGCAACGTGACCAGCACTTCGGAAGCGTCTTCGACCACGTGCGCATTGGTCATCACGTAGCCGTCGGCTGTCAGGATGAAGCCGGATCCGACGCCACGCGGACGCTCTTCTTCCTGCGGCTGCTGCGGGCGCTTCGGGGTCGGGCCCTGACGCGGTTGGCCAGGCAGAGGCTGGCCGAAGAAACGGCGGAAGAACTCCTGCATCTCCTCGTCCATCTCGCCATTGCCGCCGCGCTGGGCGACCTTCTCGACGGTGCGGATGTTGACGACGGAAGGGCCGACCTGGTCGACCAGATCGGTGAAATCGGGCAGCGTGCGTGTTTGCGCATGGACCGGCTCGACCGGAAGGAATGTGGCGCTTGCAGTCAGTGCGAGCGCGCAAGCCAGCAGACCGGAACGAAACTTGTGTCCCTCGACTTTGAAGATCATCGGTTTTCTTTCAAAAGAACAGAGCGGCTGAAAACAAGTGCTATGAGTTTGCGCTGTGTGCTTGGTTCAGCGCAATTGGCGCTTATTTGGCCTGTCAGCGCGTGCGCGCGAGGCTTTGGGCGAATGCATTGAGCGTCTGCTGCGGCACCTCGCCGACTGCGGTCAGCCACCAGTCGCTGGCCGGCTCGGGCAGACGCCGGCGAATGGCGTTGGTCGCTCCGATGGTCAGCACGCCGTCGCGGGGCGCGCGCGCTGCGTCGTAGCGCTCGATGAAAAGCGACACCGAGGCGAGGCCATCGGAGAAGGTCCACTGGACCGTGGCTGCATCCTGCTGCTTCGACTTGCTGCTGTCATCGCCCGCTATCGGGCGGCGAAAGAAGCTTCGAGGCTTAAATCCGGCCACGGGCGTGCGCAGCGTCCAGCCTTCGTCCTGCGCGTTGCTGCGCTCGAGCTCCAGCTTCTCGATGCGGTAGCCGGAGGTGTTGGACATCATCTGCGAGAGCGCCTGCGCCTTCACCGGCGCGTCGAGTTGCAGCTCGGAAAACGCCGACTGCTCCACCACGCGGGAATCGCCGTCAATGGTCTGCAGCTTCACCACCAGGCCCGAGCGGCGCTCGCTCCAGATGCGATAGCCGAAGCGCAGCGCGTCGTGCGGCACCAGTTGCACCACGTCGGCATCGAAGCCGGCCACGCGGTCCTTGCCGATCGCGCGCACGTCGTAGAAATCGCCAATCGACGAATCGGGCTTGTCCGGCAGGTTCGGGAAGAGATCGAGGTTCTCGCGCTTCTCGACCTTCACCACCTTCGCCTCCGGCAGGAAGGTCATGACATTGCGGTTGCGCCGGAAGGTCGAGCGCGGCGGCCCCGAGAGAGCTTCGATGCGTTCGATCTGATGCTCGCCGTCGCGCACATGCCAGATGCGTGCGCTCGACAGGTCGCCGCCCGGCGCCGACACCACGAAGGTGCCCACGTAATTGCGCTGCCGGGCGCCCGCGTGCATGCGCTGCAGCCACTCGGTCACGCTCATGGCCGGTGGCTCGTCCGTCTGCGCAGTTGCCGCGCTCTTCGTATTCGCAGCGCCCGAGCGGGTCTGCGCGGTGGCAGTCTGCGCAAGGCAAAAAGCAGCAAACACAAGCACGAAAGCGCGCGCGGAGATCGGCATCGGAACGGTCATTACGGGCAGCTAGGGGTGCGCGCACTCAGCGCGTCGGGCCCTCGAAAGTGGCATTGCGCAGGAAACCGGAAGGCATTTGCGAAGCACCGCCAGCTTGCTGATGCGCTTCGAGCAGTTGATCGAGCCGCGGGTCACGCAGCATGACCTGCGGATTGCCGTTGCCCACGATCACGCGAGTCGGGGTCAGCGTGTTGCTCGCGGGTTGCGGGCTGTTGACCGCAGCCGCCGCCAACACCGAATTGACCGCCGGCTGCTGTTGCTGCTGGACCGAAGCCAGCTGCGAGCCGCCCTGCGGCACCGCCGTGCCGTTGCCGACCAGGGTCCAGCTGATGGCAGCCACGGCCATCAGCGACGCGGCACCAGCCACAAGCTTCCAGCGGAACACAGGCTCGTTGGCCGCTTCCGCCCTGCGCTGCGCGGGCAGTGCCACCGGTGCGGCGACCGGCACCGGCATGGGGGCGACCATCACAGGCTCCGCCGCCAATCGCTGCTGGAAGCGCGCCAGGAATGCCGAGGTATCGCTGCACGGCGAATGAGAGCCCGAACGCAGCACATCGCCCACCACGTGGTAGGCCTGCCATGCCGCGCGCGATTCGCCTTCGGCGCAGACAGCTTCGATCGCCTGCGCGAACGCCTCGCCCTGCAAATGACCATCCGCAAGTGCGGACACCTGTTCCCGAACCGTCATCGTCTGATTCATTTCATTCACCTGCTTACTTACCAACGCTTGCCGGACTGGTTGTCCAGCAGCGGCTTGACCCTGGCCGAAATGGCCTCGCGCGCCCGGAAAATACGCGAACGCACCGTGCCGATAGGGCAATCCATGACCTCGGCAATCTCTTCGTAACTCATGCCCTCGATTTCGCGCAGCGTGACCGCCTGGCGCAGCTCGGCAGGGAGTGCTTCCATGGCCGCCTCGACGGCACTGGCGATTTCATTCGCCGCCATGACCGATTCGGGGGTTTCGTCGGTGGTTGGTTCGTTTCCGGGACGGTAAGTTTCATCGTCGTCCTCAGAAGAAGGCCTGAGAGCGGCCTCGGAGACAGTCGGATCGCGCTTCATGTCCACCAGCGCCTTCTTGGCGGTGTTGACGGCGATCCGGTAGAGCCAGGTGTAGAACTGCGCCTCACCGCGGAACTGGTGCAGCGCGCGATACGCGCGAATGAAGGTTTCCTGCGCAATGTCCTCGACCAGGTCGACATCGCGCACCATCCGCCCGATCAGGCGCTCGATGCGGCGCTGGTACTTGATGACCAGCAACTCGAATGCCTTCTGGTCGCCCGCGACGGTGCGCTGGACCAGCTGGAAATCGACCTCGCCCGGACGCACCACGGCGGGCGCATCGTTCAGGCCGGAATCCGGCGGCACAGGCGGAGAAGTGGTCATCGACGGAGGATCAGGGCGCGTCGGCGGGAGCCGTCGCGCGCCAGGGGTCGCCCGCAGGTGCTGCGGACGGGGGGCGCGAATATACCGCACGGCGCACGTCGCGCCAGCGCTCAGGCATGGCCCGCTGCTCGATCCAGACCCAGCGGCGGGCGCGGCCCGGCTCGCTGAGCCGCACCAGCATCAGCGACTGGAAATCGAGCGCCACGAACGCCCTGGCAGCATGCACGGCCCGGGAGGCATGGCCTCCCGTCAACGACCAGTAGAGGCCGTCGAAATGCAGAACGCCCGCGCCATCGCGTCGCAAGCCGAAGCCCGCGGCGACACCTGCAAACACGACACTGAGAACCAGCAGCAGCTGGCGCCATCCGGCGCTATCGAAGAGATAGCAAGATGCACCCGCACAGCAAGCGCCCAGGGCCCAGAGGACAACGAGAATTCGGGTTGCGCCACGCGAGCGCCCCACCGGATAGGTCACCGACGGTGCGCTGTGCATGAAAGAGCAGTGCTCAAGCGCGCTTGAACACCAGCGTGCCGTTGGTGCCGCCGAAGCCGAAGTTGTTCTTGACCGCGACGTCGATCTTCAGATCGCGCGCCTCGTTGGCGCAGTAGTCGAGATCGCATTCCGGATCCTGATTGAAGATGTTGATGGTCGGCGGGCTCTTCTGCTCGTGCAGCGCCAGCACCGTGAACACCGATTCGATGCCGCCCGCGCCGCCCAGCAAATGGCCGGTCATGGACTTGGTCGAATTGACGACGAGCTTCTTCGCGTGATCGCCGAATGCCAGCTTGACCGCATTGGTCTCGTTGACGTCGCCGATCTGCGTCGAAGTGCCGTGCGCATTGAGGTACTGCACCTGATCAGCATTGACACCGGCATTGGCCAGCGCCATGGCCATCGAGCGGCGCGGGCCGTCGACGTCGGGCGCGGTCATGTGATACGCGTCGCCCGTCAGCCCAAAGCCCGCGACTTCCGCGTAGATCTTGGCGCCACGTGCCTTGGCGTGTTCGTACTCTTCGAGCACCAGCACGCCGGCCCCCTCGCCCAGCACGAAACCGTCGCGGTCCTTGTCCCACGGACGCGAGGCCGTGGCGGGATCGTCGTTGCGGGTGCTCAGCGCGCGAGGCGCGGTGAAGCCGCCGATGCCGAGCGGAGAAATGGTCGACTCCGCGCCACCCGCGATCATCACGTCGGCATCGCCGTACTCGATCATGCGTGCCGACGTGCCGATGGCATGCAGGCCGGTGGTGCAGGCGGTCACGACCGCGATGTTCGGGCCCTTGAAGCCGTACTTGATCGAGACGTGGCCCGAGATCATGTTGATGATCGATGCCGGCACGAAGAACGGCGACACGCGGCGCGGGCCGCGGCTCATCAGTTCGCCGTGCGTCTCTTCGATCATCGGCAGGCCGCCGATGCCGGAGCCGATGTTGCATCCGATGCGCACGGCTTTTTCATAGGACAGCGCTTCGCCGGTCGGCAGTCCGCTGTCCTGCACCGCCTGGATGGCGGCGGCGAGACCCAGATGAATGAAGCGGTCCATGTGGCGCGCTTCTTTCTCCGAGATGTATTGGGTGATGTCGAAACCCTTGACCTCACCGGCGAACTTGCAGGCGAAGGCGCTTGCATCGAACGCGGTGATGTTCGCAATACCCGACTTCCCGGCCAACAGGTTGGCCCAGGATTCGGTTGCGGTGTTTCCGACAGGAGCGATGCAACCGAGTCCGGTCACGACGACGCGGCGTTTGGTCATGCCGGCAAACCTTTCTGGAAGCGCTGAACAGTTGCCTGTCGGCGCGTGCGGTTTTTAAAGGAAAAGCCGCCGGCCGCAGTTGCAGTGTTGTCAGCTGGCCTATCAGGCCTTTTGATTCTTGGTGGCGTAGTCGACGGCGTTTTGCACCGTGGTGATCTTCTCGGCATCTTCGTCGGGAATTTCGATGCCGAATTCGTCTTCGAGTGCCATCACGAGTTCGACCGTGTCGAGCGAGTCAGCGCCGAGGTCGGCTACGAAAGCCTTTTCGTTCGTCACTTGGGACTCTTCCACGCCGAGCTGCTCGGCGATGATTTTCTTGACACGTGCTTCGATATCGCTCATTTGGTTCCCTCTGAGGGTTGTAGGTAATCGGTGGATTTTAGCCGGGCGCATTGTGGCATTTGCCGCGCGTCCGGTACGGGAAAAACTTGCGCCTTGCGGCTACATGTGCATGCCGCCGTTGACGTGCAGCTCTTGCCCCGTGACGTAGGACGCCTGGGGCGATGCGAGGTAAGCCACCGCGTGCGCGATGTCGGCCGGCTTGCCCAAGTGGCCCAGCGGGATCTGCTGGAGCAGCGCCTGTTGCTGGGCTTCGGGGAGGCTGGCCGTCATGTCGGTTTCGATGAAACCGGGTGCGACGCAGTTGACGGTGATGTTGCGGCTGCCCAGTTCGCGGGCCAGCGCACGGGTCATGCCCGCGACGCCTGCCTTGGCAGCGGCGTAGTTGGCCTGGCCGGCATTACCGGAAGCGCCGACCACGCTGGTGATGCTGATGATGCGGCCGTAGCGCTGCTTCATCATCGGGCGGATCACGGCGCGCGAGAGGGAGAAGACGGCCTTGAGATTGGTGTCGAGCACCGCGTCCCAATCACTGTCTTTCATGCGCATGGCGAGCGTGTCGCGCGTGATGCCGGCATTGTTCACCAGCACGTGGATGGCGCCGTAGGCCTGCACGATCTCGTCGATCAGGGCCTCGACGGCGGCGCCGTCGTTCACGTCGAGCGCACGGCCGCGGCCGCCGTAGGCGCTCAGGGCCGAAGTGATCTTGGCCGCGCCGTCGTCGGTGGTGCCGGTGCCCACGACCTTGAGGCCACGCTGCGCCAGCTCCAACGCGATCGCCGCGCCGATGCCGCGCGTTGCGCCGGTGACCAGGGCGACTTGCCCTTCAAATTTGGGAATGCTCATAAGAAAAAGTGTCGGAGCCTTGCGCCGGTCAGCCGGCGAGCGATTGTCGGGTGTCCGCGAGCGTGGCCGGGTCGTACACCGACGCGGCTTCCAGATCGGGGGAGATGCGCTTCACCATGCCGGCCAGCACCTTGCCGGGACCGCACTCGATGATGGCGGCTACACCGCGCAGTTTCAAGGCCTGTACGCTCTCGACCCAGCGCACCGGGCCGGCGGCCTGGCGCACCAGGGCGTCGCGGATGCGGTCGGCATCGGTCTCGATGGCGACGTCGATATTGTTCAGCACCGGAATTTGCGGCGTGGCCAGCGTGATGGAGGCCAGCTTCTCGCGCAGCGCTTCCGCGGCAGGTTTCATGAGGCTCGAATGGAAGGGCGCCGAAACCGGCAGCAGCAGCGCCCGCTTGGCACCGTTGGCCTTGAGCAGTTCGCAGGCCTTGTCGACCGCGGCCTTGCTGCCGGCGATCACGGTCTGCATGGGGTCGTTGAAATTCACCGCTTCGACGATTTCCGCGCTGCCAGAGCCAAAGCTGGCAGTGGCTTCCGCGCAGCCTGCCACCACCTTGCCCGACTCCATGCCGAGCACCGCAGCCATCGCGCCGACACCGACGGGCACCGCCTGTTGCATCGCTTGCGCGCGGAAACGCACGAGCGGCGCAGCCTGCGCGAGCGTCAGAACACCCGAAGCCACCAGCGCCGAATACTCGCCGAGCGAATGACCAGCCACCACAGAAGGCGCGGCACCACCCTCGGCCAACCAGGCGCGCCATGCAGCAACACCAGCCACCAGCATCACGGGCTGAGTGTTGGTGGTGAGCGCCAGCTCTTCCTTGGGGCCGTTCTTGATCAGCGCGCCGACGTCTTCGCCGAGCGCTTCGGAAGCTTCGCGCAGCGTTTCGGCCACGGCCGGGTGATCGCCCCACGCGTCGAGCATGCCGACCGCCTGCGAGCCCTGACCCGGAAAGACAAAAGCAAAGGATTTCATTGTTGTATGCGCCATCTCGCATCGCGGCCGCCCTCTTCCAGGGCGCCGCAACGCACTACAGATTCAATAGCACCGCGCCCCAGGTGAAGCCGCCGCCCACGCCTTCGAGCATGAGCGTTTCGCCTTTCTTCACCTTGCCGGAGCGCACGGCCTCGTCGAGCGCCAGCGGAATCGAGGCGGCGGAAGTATTGCCGTGCTCGTTCACCGTGACGATCAGCTTCTCGCGCGGAAGCTTCAGCTTCTTCGCCGTGCCTTCCATGATGCGGATGTTGGCCTGATGTGGAATGAGCCAGTCAATGTCGGTGTCGACTTTGCCGGCCTTGGCCAGCGTGGCGCGCGCCGCTTCTTCGAGCACGCGGACCGCGAGCTTGAAGACGGCCTGGCCGTCCATGTGCAGCAGCGGCGTGCCCAGCACATTGCCGCCCGACACATGGCCCGGCACACAAAGAATGCCGACGTGCTTGCCGTCCGCATGCAGGTCGCTGGCCAGAATGCCGGGCTCTTCGCTGGCTTCAAGCACCACCGCGCCCGCGCCATCGCCGAACAGCACGCAGGTGGTGCGGTCGTTGAAATCGAGGATGCGGGAGAACACTTCGGCCCCCACCACCAGCGCGCAACGCGCTGTGCCCGTGCGGATCATCGCGTCGGCGACGGTCAGTGCGTAGACGAAACCACTGCAAACCGCCTGGACGTCGAACGCCGGGCAGCCAGCAATGCCGAGCTTGTTCTGGAGAATGGCGGCCGAAGACGGAAACACCATGTCGGGCGTCGAGGTCGCGACGATGATCAGGTCGATGTCGCTGGCTTTACGGCCGGCAGCCTCCAGGGCGTGTCGGGCCGCTTCAAGACCAAGGTCGCTGCTCGTGACATCCGGCGCGGCGAAATGCCGCGCGTGAATGCCGGTGCGCTCGACGATCCACTGGTCGGAGGTTTCGATGCCTCGCGTCGCCAGATCCTTGGCGAGATCGTCATTGGTCACGCGGCGTGGGGGCAGATAGCTGCCGGTGCCGGTAATGCGTGAATAAGAAGGGGTCATCAAACGTGAAGGGCCGTCGCGTCGACCGGCGCCGCCGGTTCCTGTCGCGCTAGCAAAGGCGCGGCGTGGGCGATGCGGGCCCGCACGCGATCGAGCAGGTTGTTGCGAGCGGCATCATAAGCGCGATCCAGCGCATGGCCGAAAGCCACTTCGTCAGCCGAGCCATGGCTCTTGAAAACCAGGCCACGCAGCCCCAGCAAGGCTGCACCGTTGTAGCGACGATGATCCAGGCGACTTTTGAACGCTTTTAGAACCGGATAGGCAACAATTGCCGCCATCTTGGTAAAAATGCTCCGGGAGAATTCGACGCGAATGAATTCACCGATCATTGAAGCCACGCCCTCGCTGGCCTTCAGAGCCACATTTCCAACGAAGCCGTCACAGACGACGATGTCGGTCGTGCCCTTGAAGATGTCGTTGCCTTCCACGTTCCCGTAGAAGTTCAGATCCTTGGAGTTGGCAGCTGTACGCAGCAGTTGGCTCGCTTTTTTGATCGTTTCGCTGCCCTTGATGGCTTCCTCGCCAATATTGAGCAGGCCGACCGAGGGCGCCTCGTTGCCAGTCAGCGCCGACACCAGGGCCGAGCCGAGCACGGCGAACTGGAGCAGGTCTTCGGCGTCGCAATCGACGTTCGCACCCAAATCGAGCACGGTCGTTGCCCCGCCCTTGGCATTGGGAAGCTGCGGTGCGATCGCGGGGCGATCAATGCCTTCGAGCGTCTTGAGCAGGTAGCGCGCAATCGCCATGAGGGCGCCGGTGTTGCCGGCGGAAATGGCGGCTTGGGCGGCGCCGTCCTTGACCTGCTGGATCGCGACGCGCATCGAAGAGTCTTTCTTCTTGCGCAGGGCGATTTCAACCGGGTCATCCATGCCCACCACTTCGCTTGCAGCGACGATGCGGGCACGCGGGTGCGCGGCAAACCCCGCCAGTGCGGCCGGCGCGCCGACCAGCAACAACGAGGCTTCGCTGTGCCGCTCGAGAAACGCGCGGCAGGCCGCGAGCGTGACGCGCGGCCCATGATCGCCTCCCATGCAATCCACGGCGAGCGTGATTGCAGAAGGCGCAGCAGTGATTTCGGGGGAAGAAGGCGTAGCCATCAAAACAAAGGCCCGACGCTACAGCAGAAGTAGCTTCGGGCCTTGGCCTTGGAATGCGAGATCAGGCTTCGGACTTGTTCTTGAGCACCTGACGGCCACGGTAGAAACCGTTGGGGCTGATGTGGTGGCGCAGGTGCGTTTCGCCGGTGGTCGGTTCCACGGCGATGCCGGGCACGACCAGCGCATTGTGGGAACGGTGCATGCCGCGCTTGGAAGGCGACTTCTTGTTTTGCTGGACGGCCATGATGGCTCCTGGACTGTTAGGTGAGTGATTGGATGCGGGCTCAAGCGGTGGCAATACAAAAAATTTAACGGCATGTATGGAATGCCTTTATCTGTACTGCTGCTCACGGCGGCGCGCGCGAAGCCCATGATTATAGCCCAGCCTGCGGGAAAGGGCTACTTTCCCTCTTCGGGCTTGCGCGAACGCAACGCGCCGAGCACTGCGAAGGGGTTCGGCTTGGCCTCTTCGGCCGCCTTGAAGTCCTCGTCGCTGGACGAAAGTTGCACCGGCGTGGGGCAGACATCGTGAACGGGCATGACGGGGATTTCCATCAGCAGCTCGTCCTCGATCAGGGCACGCAGATCGAAATCCCGGCTCACGACGAGCAGGTCTTCCTCGGATTCCTCGTCTTGCGCCTCAGCAGTGGCCTCGTCGGCCACGAAACGGAACCAGCGATCCACGGAAAGCAGCGTGTCGACCGGCGACAGGCAACGCTGGCAAACCAGCGGCACGGTGGCTTCAGCCTCCAGGTGCAGCCAGGGCGCGGCCTTGCCATCCGCACCGGGGCGCTCTTCCCCGTGGGCCTCCCATCGGACCACCGCGTCGGGCGCCGGGACGGCCAGTTCGGCGACCAGGCGTACATAGTTCGGAACCGGATCGGCGGCTTCCAGGGTGGCGGCAGCGGCGGTAAAGCCGGGCACATTGAGCCGTTCGGGGGCAAATTCTCTCTTCATCCGCGCCAGTCTAGCGTGCCGGCCATTTCACCGGCTTGGGGCATACCTGAGAGTTCTGGGCGGCTCACGCACAATCGTCACCATGCAACGCACCGTGATCCTCGCCTCGACCTCGCGCTACCGCCGCGAACTGCTCACCCGCCTGCGCCTGCCCTTCGATGTGCACTCGCCGGAAGTCGACGAAACGCCCCAGACCGGCGAAACGCCGCATGACCTGGCCGTGCGCCTCGCGCTGGAAAAGGCCAACGCCGTGGCCACCCGCTTCCCAGAAGCCGTGGTCATCGGTTCGGACCAGGTAGCCGACCTGGCCGGCGAGGCGCTGGGCAAGCCCGGCGACCATGCCCGCGCCACCGCCCAATTGCGCCGCATGCGCGGCCAGACGCTGATCTTCCAGACGGCCGTGGCCGTCGTCTGCAAGGCCACCGGCTTCGTCCAGCGCGACATCGCGCCCGTGCGCGTGGTGTTCCGCGACCTCAGCGACGCCGCCATCGAACACTATCTGCAGGCCGAGCAGCCCTATGACTGCGCCGGCAGCGCCAAGAGCGAAGGCCTCGGCATCGCGCTGCTGAGTGCCATCGACAGCGACGACCCGACCGCACTGGTCGGCCTGCCGCTGATCCGCACCTGCCAGATGCTGCGCGCCGCGGGGGTCGATCTGCTGTGACACAACAAAAAGGCAAGCTCTACCTCGTTCCCGCGCCGCTCGACTTCGGCTGCGACGTGCAAGCCCCGCTGCAAGACGCCCTCCCGCTGGGCACGCTGCAAACAGCCGCCGGCATCACCCACTGGATCTGCGAGAACGCGAAATCCGCGCGTGCCTACCTGAAGCGCATCGACGAAGTGACGCCACTGGCCGCTGCGCTGCAGGCGCAGAACATCCAGGAACTACCACGCGAAGTGCACAAGAAAGGCGATCACGCAGGCCAGTTCGACGCCCGCCCCCTGCTGGCCGCTGCGCTCGAAGGCCATGACATCGGCCTGTTGAGCGAGGCAGGCATGCCAGCGGTGGCCGACCCGGGCTCCTCGGTGGCGCGCGCCGCGCACGACCTGGGCCTTACCGTGGTGCCGCTGACCGGCCCGGTCTCGTTGCTGCTCGCACTGGCCGCGAGCGGACTCAACGGCCAGAACTTTGCCTTCGTCGGCTACCTGCCTCAGGACGCCAGCGAGCGCCAGACCCGCATCCGCGAGCTCGAAGCGCTCGCGCTCAAGTCGGGCCAGACGCAGCTGTTCATCGAGACGCCCTATCGCAACGCCGCGCTGCTGCAGGCCCTCGTGCAGACCTTGCAGCACAACACCCGGCTCGCCGTGGCGCGCGGCCTGACGCTCGCCTCCGCCCACGTACGCAGCGAAACGGTCAAATCCTGGCGCGCCAAGCCACAAGCCACCACAGACGAACGCCTGCCCGCCGTGTTCGCGATCGGCCGCTGACGATGGTGGGTGTTACCGCAGCCACGCGCTGGGCATCGCGCGCGCAGTTCTTTGCCGCCGGCTTCATCTTCGCGACCTGGGGCGTGCATGTGCCCACGGTCAAGGCGCACTATGGCATCGACGAAGCCCAGCTCGGGCTGGCGATGCTCGCGGCCGGTGCCGGTGCGATGTTCGGCCTGACCAGTGCAGGCCGCTGGATCGGCCGCCACGGCCCGCGCCGTGTGGCCAGCATCTGCGGCTGCATTTATGCACTGCTGCTGGCCGGCCTGATCGCGATGCCCGGCTATGCCGCGCTGCTGGTTCTGCTGGCGGCTTTCGGCCTCGTGACCAGCGTGTTCGACGTCTCGATCAACACCGAAGCCGCCCAACTCGAACTGCACGGCGACACGCCCCTGATGAGCGGCATGCACGGCATGTTCAGCCTGGGCGGCATGGCCGGCGCCGCGAGCGGCAGCGCCGCGCTGGCGGCCGGGCTCGGCGCGCAGGCGCACCTGCTGCTGGTCTCGGCCGCGATGGTGCTGCTCGTTGCCGTAGCCTCGACACGCATGCTGCCCCGCCCCGCCACCAGCGGCGCCACCGAGGCCGATCACGGCTTCCTGCTGCCCCGCGGCACGCTCGCGGTGCTGGGCGTGCTCGCCGCACTGGGTCTGATCGCCGAAGGCGCGATCTACGACTGGAGCGTTCTCTATATGCAGCAGGAGATCGGCAGCCCGCAGCAACAGGCCGCTCTGGCATATGCGAGCTTCTCGGCCGCGATGGCCGCGGCGCGCTTCGGCGGCGACGCGCTGCGCGCCCGCTTCTCGCCGGGCACGCTGCTGCTCGGCAGCGGCCTGCTGGCCGCGGCGTCGATGGCGCTGGTGCTCATCACCGACCTGCCCTGGCTGGCGCTGGTCGGCTTCGCGGGCGTAGGGGTCGGCTTTGCGAACGTGGTGCCGATCCTGTTCTCGGCCTCGGCGAAAGTTCCGGGCATCGAGCCCGCACGCGGCATCGCGTCGGTCTCGGCCCTGGCCTATCTGGGGTTCATGGCAGGCCCGGCAGTGATCGGGCTGCTGGCGCGGGCGACCTCGCTGACCGCCGCGCTCTATGTCGTCGTGGTCTTCGCCGCGGCGCTGGCGGCATCTGCGCGATACACCGCCAGCGGCGAAAACAAATAAGAGATCAGCGCAGGGCCGGCGCGGTGTGCATCAGCCGCACCGTGGTTTCAGCCATCGCCGCGCCGAACTTCTTGGCCAGCTTCTCGGCCACGTTGTCGCGCCGCGTGTAGTCGATCACCTCTTCGGCCTTGATCACTTCGCGCGCCACGTAGTCGACATTGCCCAGCTGGTCGGCCAGGCCGTATTCGACGGCTTGCTCGCCGCTCCAGAACAGGCCGCTGAACAAGCCGGGGGTGTCGAGCTTCAGGCGGTCGCCACGGCCAGCCTTCACCACATTGATGAACTGCGTGTGGATCTGGTTGAGCATCGTCTGCGCGTGCGCGCGCTGCGCATCGCTCATCGGGCTGAACGGATCGAGGAAGCCCTTGTTCTCGCCGGCGGTCAGCAAGCGGCGCTCGACGCCGACCTTCTCCATCACGCCGGTGAAGCCGAAGCCGTCCATCAGCACGCCGATGCTGCCGACGATGCTGGCCTTGTCGACATATATCTTGTCTGCGGCGGCGGCAATGTAATAGGCGGCCGAGGCGCAGGTCTCCTCGACCACGGCATAGACCGGCTTCTTGTACTTGGCCTTCAGGCGCTTGATCTCGTCGTTGATGATGCCGGCCTGCACCGGGCTGCCGCCGGGCGAGTTGATCAGCAGGACCACGCCCTTGGCGCCTTCGTCCTCGAAGGCCGTCTTCATCGCGGCGACCACGAACTCCGCGCTCGCATCCCCGCCATTGGCGATTTCGCCCTTGATCTCGACGACGGCGGTGTGCGCCGTGGTCTTGGCCGTGCTCGGCGCGCTGCGCGAGAGCGCGAACCACGCCAGGAAGACGAAGAAGGCAAGCCAGGACAGACGCACGAAGGTCTTCCAGCGGCGCGTGGCCTTCTGTTCGTTCAACGAAGCGAAGGCGAGCTTTTCGAGGGTGGCGCGCTCCCAACCGGGGCGCTGCGTGGGATCTTTGGCCATATTCGTGGGAGGGGCCGGCTCAAATGGTTCGAACCCGGCGGGTTCCGTTCGGTTCGGGTCGGTCATGTCAGAAGGTCAGGGGGTGAAGGTTCCAGCCAGTATGCCAGTGCACTACGCCGTCATGCTCGCTCAAGGCGATCTTCACGAGGCCGCCGCGGCACGGCCCGCCCGCGCATTCGCCGGTGTCGGGCTTGTAGACCGCGCCGTGCGTCGCGCACAGCAGCCACTGGCCGGTGTCGTCGAAGAAGCGGTCGGGCTGGAAGTCGAGTTCCATCGCGACGTGGCTGCACCGGTTGAGAAACGCATGCGGCTGCCCCTCGAAACGTATCGCGAAGGCGCGGCAGGTTTCTCCGCCATAGACCACGTCGAAGGGCACGGCCAGGCTGCCTTCGACCAGGTCCGCGGCATTGCACAACGGGATGTGTTCTTCGTCGCTCATGGCAGGACTTTTTTAGGCGTTTCCGAGGAGCCACGCTTCGAGATCGGCCACCGAATGCGCAATGTGCAGCGGCTTGAATTCGTCGAAGCTGGCGGGTTCATGCGCGCCGTAGCTCACACCCACGTTGGCGCAGCCGGCGTTCTGCGCAAGCTGCAGGTCATGCGTGGTGTCGCCGATCATCAGGGTGCGTTCCGGCGGCACGTCGAGTTCTTCCATCAGCTCCAGCAGCATGCGCGGATGCGGCTTGCCGAAGGTTTCGTCGGCAGTGCGAGAGGCATCGAAGCGGTCGCGCAGCGCGACCGACTTGAGCGCCTCATTGAGGCCGCGGCGCGACTTGCCGGTGGCCACGGCCAGTTTGTGGCCGCGCGCGCGCAGGGCATCGAGCATCTGCAGCACGCCATCGAACAGCACGAGGTCGTCCTGGTGCTGAAGATAGTGGTGGCGGTAACGGGCGCCGAGCTCCGGGTACTTTTCTTTCGGCACGTCGGGCGCCGCACGCGCGAGCGCCTCGGCCAGGCCGAGGCCGATCACCCAGGCGGCGTCGTTCTCGCTTGGCTTGGCACCGCCGACGTCGATCACCGCGGCCTGGATGCAGCGCACGATCAGACGCGTGGAGTCATAGAGCGTGCCGTCCCAGTCGAAGGCAATCAGGTCGAAGCGAAGAGGTCTGGAAGAATCAGTCATGGGCCGTGGGAGTGGGGTGTTGGGCCAGTGCCTCGAGGGCAGCGGGCGGCATCAGCGCGTGCAGTTCGGGCGGCAGGTCGGCCTGCAGCGCCACGCGGTCGCCGCTGGCCGGATGGTTGAATTGCAGCCGCCAGGCGTGCAGGAACATGCGCTTGAGGCCGAGTTTCTGAAATGCGCGCTGGCGTTCGGACTCGCCGTACTTGTCGTCGCCGGCAATCGGATGCCCGGCCGAGGCGAGGTGCACGCGAATCTGATGCGTGCGCCCGGTCTTGATCGTCACTGCCAGCAACGACAGCGGCGCGGCATCGCCCGGCAGCGAGAGCCGCGCCAGCACCCGCACCAGCGTGACGGCGCGCATGGCGTCCGGATGGTCCTTGGCGACCACGCGCACGCGGCGCTCGCCGGCGCCAGCGCCGGAACCGTCGGGCAGCAAATACTTGGCCAGCGGCGCGTCGAGCACCTTCTTGTTGGCCGGCCAGGTGCCCTCGACCAGCGCCAGATAGGTCTTGCCGGTTTCGCGTTCGCGGAACTGGTCCTGCAGCGCGACCAGCGCGCTGCGCTTCTTGGCGACGAGCAGGATGCCGGAGGTCTCGCGGTCCAGCCGGTGCACCAGTTCCAGGAATTTGGCGGCGGGCCGGGCCGTGCGCAGTTGCTCGATCACGCCAAAGCTCACGCCGCTGCCGCCATGGACGGCCACGCCGGCCGGCTTGTCGATGGCCAGCACGGCTTCGTCTTCGAGCAGCACCGGAAATTCGCGCGCCGGTGCCGGCGGGGTGCCGCCCTCTTCAGCGCGCGGCGAGATGCGGATCGGTGGCAGCCGCAGCACGTCGCCCGCCTCGATACGGGTTTCGGCCTGCACCCGGCCCTTGTTGATGCGCACCTCGCCCGACCGGATGATCCGGTAGACGTGCGTCTTCGGAACGCCTTTCAGATGGCGGAAAAGGAAGTTGTCGAGCCGCTGCCCGGCAGATTCAGCGTCGACCGTGAGGAATGTGATGGCCGAATGCGGCGCCCCGGCTTCGCCTGGGGCTTTTTGGCCTGCGGGATTTGGAGCAGCCGCGGGGCCTTGCTTCGCACCTATAATGTTTTTCACCAGCGCGGTCATGTAAGTGCTTGATTAGACAGAAGTTTAGTCCACTGCCATCAAATACCCAGGACGGCGCTGTGAGGTCGATGCCGCTTTGGCGCCGAGCTGCAAACCCCGCGCAATTGCGCAAAGTGGCAGACCAGGCACCCAAGTCAAGCCGACACCCACGAAACACCGATACGGAATACCCAGCCTGCAGCTTCCAAGCTGCCGGCGGATCGAAGCGAGTCCCTTGTTGTGTTGATGCTGCTGATTCAAATGTGCCTGCGCTGGCCAACCTGGTTTCGACCAGTGGCCTCAGGCATTGAATCGTTGGCAGCGTGCGCCACTCTTGCGCAACCAGCTATCAAAAAGATAGCTGGCCAACACCGAATCTGGCTCGCGCCCATCCACGCGCCCCCACCCCGGCTGTCTTCTTGAGCTAACGCTCGAGAGGCCTGCTCGCGCCTGGCGCGGCAGTGAACAGCATCCGGGGCCCAAGCGGCAATTCCCTGGTTTCGCGGGCGTCGTCCGTGCATCGTTGGCCCATCAAGGGCCGGTAGAACGATACATATAAGGACAACGCATCATGAAGCGGATGCTGATCAATGCCACGCAGGCCGAAGAACGCCGCCTGGCCATCGTCGACGGGCAGAAACTGCTCGACTACGAAATCGAAATCGAAGGGCGCGAACAGCGCAAGGGCAACATCTACAAAGCCGTCGTGACGCGCGTCGAGCCCTCGCTCGAAGCCTGTTTCGTCGACTACGGCGAAGACCGCCACGGCTTCCTGCCGTTCAAGGAAATCTCCAAGCAATATTTCGCCGAGGGCGTGTCTGCAAGCCAGGCCCGCATCCAGGACGCGATCCGCGAAGGCCAGGAACTCACCGTCCAGGTCGAAAAAGAAGAACGCGGCAACAAGGGCGCGGCCCTCACCACCTTCATCTCGCTGGCCGGCCGCTACGTCGTGCTGATGCCGAACAACCCCCGTGGCGGTGGCGTTTCGCGCCGCATCGAGGGTGACGACCGCGCCGAACTCAAGGAGGCGATGGACCAGCTCGAGTACCCGAAGGGCATGAGCATCATCGCGCGCACCGCCGGCATCGGCCGCATCGCGTCCGAACTCCAGTGGGACCTGAACTACCTGCTCAAGCTCTGGACCGCCATCGACGGCGCGGCCAAGGGCGGCAAGGGTGCCTTCCTGATCTACCAGGAATCGTCGCTCGTCATCCGCGCCATCCGTGATTACTTCAATCACGACATCGGCGACATCCTGATCGACACCGACGACATCTACGACCAGGCGCAGCAGTTCATGGCGCACGTCATGCCCGAGCATGCCGCCCGCGTGAAGCGCTACCGCGACGACGCCGCCCTGTTCAGCCGCTTCCAGATCGAACACCAGATCGAATCGGCCTACGCCCGCACCGTGCAGCTGCCTTCGGGCGGCGCCATCGTGATCGACCACACCGAAGCACTGGTCTCGGTCGACGTGAACTCGGCCCGCGCCATCAAGGGCGGCGACATCGAAGAGACCGCCACCCGCACCAACCTCGAAGCCGCCGACGAAGTGGCCCGCCAGATGCGCCTGCGCGACCTGGGCGGCCTGATCGTCATCGACTTCATCGACATGGACGAGTCGAAGAACCGCCGCGAAGTCGAAAGCCGCCTGCGCGACGCGCTACGCCAGGACCGCGCCCGCGTGCAGTTCGGCTCGATCAGCAAGTTCGGCCTGATGGAAATGAGCCGCCAGCGCCTGAAGCCCGCGCTCTCCGAAGGCTCGTCGATCCCCTGCCCCCGCTGCGGCGGCTCGGGCCACATCCGCGACACCGAATCGAGCGCGCTGCAGATCCTGCGCATCATTCAGGAAGAGTCCATGAAGGACAACACGGCCGCCGTGCATGTGCAGGTGCCCGTGGAAGTCGCCTCGTTCCTGCTGAACGAAAAGCGCCCCGAAATCGCGAAGATCGAGCTCAAGCAGCGCGTCACCGTGCTGATGGTGCCCAACAAGACGCTCGAAACGCCGAACTACAAGCTCGAGCGCCTGAAGCACGACGATCCGCGCCTCGACCACATCGAAGCCAGCTACAAGATGGCCGACGAGATCGAAGACCCGACCTCGGTCACGCGCCGTTCGCAAGAGCCCACCAACAAGCAGACGCCGGTCATCAAGGGCGTGCTGCCCGATGCGCCCGCGCCCGTGGTGCCGCCCAAGCCCGAAGCAGTGCGTGCGCCTGTCGCAGCAGCACCCGCACCGGTCGCACCGCCCGTGGTGAGCGCACCGGTTCCGGCGCAGACCGGCTTCTTCGCCTGGATCAAGAACCTGTTCGGCGGCACGCCGGCCCCCGCTGCGGCGCCTGCGCCGTCCGCGATCCCGGTCGAGGCACCGAAGCCCCGTCGCGACGGCCGTCCTGGCCGCGACGGCGAAGCACGCGGCGGCGCACGTGACGGCGAACAGCGCCGTGGCGGCCGCGGCGGCGAAGGCCGCGGCGAGAACGGCGGACGCTCCGGCGGTCGCGACGGCGAACGCCGTGGCGGCCGTGGTGGTGAGCGCCGTGAAGGTCGCGAAGGCCGTGAAGGCCGCAGCAGCGAACTGCGCAACGACGCCGCCAACCAGCCGCGTGAACAACGCGAACCGCGCGAGCAGCGTGAACCCCGCGAGCCGCGTGAAGCGCGCGCACCGCGCGACGGCGAACAACGCCGCAACGGTCGTGGCGAGCGCCGCGAAGGCGAAGGCCGCGAAGGTCGCAACAACGCACCGGCCGAAGCACTCGACGGCAACGTCAACCTCGAAGCCCAGCAACTGGCGCCCGGTGCCGTTGCAGGCGACGAAGGCAACGCAGCGGAACGCGCACCCCGCGCCCGCGGCGAACGCCGTGAACGTGGAGAGCGCGGTGAACGTGGTGGCGAACGCAATGGCGCCGACAACAACGGCGCCCGCGAACGCAACAATGCCGAAGCCGGCGAAGGCGCCGCGCAAGGCGAGCAACGCCAGCCCCGCAACGGCCGCGACGAGCAGCGCGCACCGCGTGGCGAACGCAGCGACCGCAACGACGGCCGCCGCGAACGACGCAACGACGCGCCTCAAGCCGAAGCGGATGCACGCGGCGCCGAAGCCGCAGCAGCCGATGTCGATCAAGGCAGCGAAGCCAGCATCAACGGCAGTAACGAGCAGGCACCGCGCCGCGAAGGCGACGAGCGCCGCGGCCGTTCGCGTGACCGCTACGGCCGTGACCGCCGCGAACGCGGCCCGCGCGACGAAGCCGAAGCCACCGCCGAAGGCGCCGCAACGGAAGCCACGGGCGATGCACAGCAGCAAGCCCCGCAGCAGCAACTGCCGCTGGCGTCGGAACGCTTCGAAGCAGTCGAAGCCGCTGCGGCACCGGAAATCCGAGAACCCGTGGCAGCACCGCAGCAGGTCCGCGCTGAGCGCCCCGCGCCGGCACCGGCTGTCGTAGCAGCAGCTGCGCCGATCGTCGTCGAAAGCGCCAAGGCGCCTGTCGCCGCCAACGGCCGCGCACTGCCCAAGGTCCAGCCTTTCGAACTGCCGCTGAACGAGCTCGCGCAGATCGCCGAGAGCTCGGGCCTGCAGTGGGTCAATTCGGATGCCGAACGCATCGCGCAAGCACGCGCCGCCATCGAAGCCGAGCCGAAGCCGGTGCACGTGCCGCGCGAACGCCCGCCGGTGGTTGTGCTCGACGAGGGCCCGCTGGTGCTGGTCGAAACCCGCCGCGACCTCGGTTCGATGTCGCTGCCGTTCGAGCAAGAGCAGCAACGCAGCCTCTGAGCGACACACGCTCCCAAGTAAAAACGGCGCCAGTGGCGCCGTTTTTTTATGCCTTGTCGTGCGCCGGCAGTTCCGGCATCTCCAGGATCAGCTGGCCGAACCGGCAGGCGCATTCCGTCTTGCCGCCCTCGCTCCAGATCAGCGAAAAATCCACGTTCGGCAAAGGCGGCAGGCCATAGCGGCCGTCGACGATCTTCATGCCCGGCTCCACGTCCTCGCGCGTGAGCACCGTCACGGCCAGCCCCGCCAGCACGGCCGCGCGAATGCCATGCTGGCTCGCGGAGGTGAACACGACGTGCCAGTCGACCGGCGTCGCATCCAGCGCTGCGCCGGCCAGTTCACGGTTGACGCAGGGCTTCGGAAAGTACGCCAGCGGCAGCGACGCGCCGGCGGGCGGCTCGAAAGTCTCAGCCGCCACCCACACCAGTTGCGTGCGCCGCAAGCGCGTGCCCTCCTCGCAATCGGCCGGCGACATCACCACCGCGAGGTCGAGCTCGCCCGCCTTGATCATTGCGCGAAAGTCGAGGTGCATGCTCACGCTGACTTCCATGCGCGTGGCGGGGAACGAGCGCGCAAACTGCGAGAGCAGCGGCGGCAGCCGGTCGCCCATGAAGGTGTCCGGCGCGCCGAAGCGCACCACGCCCGAGATCAGCGAGGGCTGAAAGCGCCGCGTCATCGTGTCGAGCGTGTCGAGGATCTGCTGCGCATAGCGAAGGAAGTCTTCGCCGTCTTCCGTCACCGTGAGGCGGCGTGTCGTGCGATGCAACAGCGGCCGGCCCACCTGCTCTTCGAGCCGCCGGATCTGGTGGCTGATGGCCGACTGCGTCAGGTGCAGCCGCTGGGCGGCGCGCGTGAAGCCGCCGGTTTCCTTGACGGCCACGAAGGCTCGCAGCAGCGCAGGGTCGAAATCCATGGCAATCAACCAATCAATGATGAATCGTCATGGATTCTAGGAAATTAAATCATTTCCATCATGAAGAGGCCTTCCCCAGAATCGCCCGGACCTCTATGCCAAAGACTCCCGAAAGACTTCCGATGCCTCTCTCCCATACCGGCAAGAACCGGGTCGCGCTGGCCGCGATCTGCCTCATTGCCCTGATGTTCGGCCTGGAAATCTCCAGCGTGCCGGTCATTCTTCCCACGCTCGAACAGGCATTGCACGCCGACTTCAGCGACATGCAGTGGATCATGAACGCCTACACCATCGCCTGCACCACGGTATTGATGGCCGCGGGCACGCTGGCCGACCGCTACGGCCGCAAGCGCCTCCTCGTCGCCGGCGTGGTGCTCTTCGGCCTCACCTCGCTGGCCTGCGGGCTGGCGCAAAGCGCGCCGGTGCTGATCGTCGCGCGCTTCCTCCAGGGCCTGAGCGGCGGCGCGATGCTGATCTGCCAGCTCGCCGTGCTCTCGCACCAGTTCCAGGAAGGCAAGGAACGCAGCAAGGCCTTCGCCATCTGGGGCGTGGTCTTCGGCATGGGCCTGGGGTTCGGGCCGATCATCGGCGGTGCCATCGTGGCGCTGTCGAACTGGCAGTGGGTGTTCCTGGTCCATGTGCCGCTGGCGGCGGTGGCCGTTGCCCTGGTGTTCGGCAGCGTGGAAGAGTCGAGCGACCCCGATGCGCAAAAGCTCGACCTGCCTGGCATCGTCACGCTGTCGCTTGCGGTGCTGGGCCTGACGTACTTCATCACGCAGGGGCCGGGCCTCGGCTTTGCGAGCCCGCTGGCCATCGGCGTGATCGCGGCGTCGGCCGCGAGCTTCGCGCTCTTCCTGTGGGTGGAAAAGATCAACCCGCATCCGATGTTCGACTTCTCGGTCTTCAAGATTCGCAATTTCTCGGGTTCGATCATCGGCTCCATCGGCATGAACTTCAGCTTCTGGCCGTTCATGATCTACCTGCCCATCTACTTCCAGGGCGCGCTGGGCTACGACGCGGTCATGGCCGGCTCGGCACTGCTGGCCTACACGCTGCCCACGCTCGTGCTACCGCCGCTGGCCGAGCGGCTGTCGCTGCGCTACCGGCCCGGCGTGGTCATTCCCGCAGGGCTGTTCGTCATCGGGCTCGGCTTCATTGCAATGCGCTATGGCAGCGGCATGGTTCACGCGGGCTGGATGACGATGCTGCCCGGCTGCCTGCTGGCCGGCATCGGGCTGGGCCTGACCAACACGCCCGTCACCAACACCACCACCGGTTCGGTGCCGAGTTCGCGCGCGGGTATGGCCTCAGGCATGGACATGAGCGCGCGGCTGATCACGCTGGCCATCAACATCGCTCTAATGGGGTTCATCCTGCTCGAAGGCATTCATGCGCATCTGCGCGGCGCGTTGTCGGCATCGCTGGACGCAATGCAATTGCGCGCGCTGGCGGAAAAGATCGCGGCCGGCAACTTCGCATCGCTTGCCGAAGGCTTTCCGGCGCTGTCGCAGGCGGACCCGTCCGGCGCCGTCGTGCATGCGGCGCTGGTGAGCAGCTTCGGGCTGGTGATGCTCTACGGGGGAGTCGGCGTCTGGGTGCTGGCCGGCGTCAGTCTGCTGATCTTCGGCGGCGGCAAGCCGATGGCGAAGCGGTCATCGGGCCTGAACGCTGAGAGGTCCTGCCCCTGAAAACGCTCAGCTGTTCTCGATCTGCGCCGCGCGCTTCCACGCCTCGGCGGCTTGCTCGGCATCGTCGCGGTCTTCGGCCAATTGGGCCAGCGCGAGCCAGGCGCGACGGTACAGATCGGTGTCCTGCAGCCCAAGGCCGGCCTGCGTCAACAGCTGCTGGGCCTTGCCCCACAGCTGGCGCTTCATGCAGGCCATGCCCGCGAGGTACTGAAGGTTCGGGTCGCGCGGGTTGTTGCGCTGCGCGCTTTCGATGCGCGCCAGCCAGTCGGCATCGACCGAGTCGAGCCCCGCTTCGAGCGCACGCGCCAGCTTGACGCGCAGCGCATCGCCGAGCGCGCGTGGGTTGGCCACCATGCGCTCCCAGGCCGGCAGCAGCCAGCCGCGGGCCAGAGCAAGGTCGCCACGCAGCGCGACCATGCGTTGGGCCGCGTGAATCGCCACTTCGGGCATGTCGCGCTCGTTGGCATCGAGCTCAGTCCACGCGCGAAGCAGCTGTGCCGGATCGTGTGCGCCCGTCAGCAGCTCGGTCGCCAGCCCACGCACGATGCTCTGTGCCGCGGCGTCAGAGAAGGCGCGGTGCTTGGCCAGCAGGCGCGCGGTTTCGAGCGCTTCGAGCGTGCGGCGATCCTGCCGTGCCGCCTTGAGCCGCAGGCGCAGTGCGAGCGTGCGGCGCTGTGCGCCTTGCGGCAGTTCTTCGAGCCGCGCGAGCGCTGCGGCCGCGTCGCGGTCTTCGAGCGCCCAACGCGCCGCGCGCAGTTGCACGCCTTCGCGCGTCTCCGGGCTGGCGAGCACGGCGCGGTCGGCGCTTTCGTTGAGGGCCTGCTGCAGATGGGCGTCGCGTGCTGGCTTGTCTTGCAGGGCCTGTGCGCTCTCGGCCGCCAGCAGGTGCGACAGCACGCGCACCTGCTGCGCCTGCGGCAGGCTGGCGCCGAGCGCCGACAGCGTTTTCTCCTGCGTGAGCGCGGCCTGCGCGGCCTTGCGTGCACGCGAGAAGCGACCCGAGATCAGCTGCACCATCGCATCGAGCAGGGCTGCATGCAGCGTGCGCTCCTTCTGCTGCAGCCGCCACTGGCGCGCCTGCGTCGGCAGCGAGAACAGTGCTGCCAGTGCCCGCAAAGCCACGTGCATCAGCACGAAGGCCACCAGCAGGATCACGAGCACGAGGTTCAGCGACAGGTCGACACGCCAGGGCGGCCAGAACACGGTGATCGTGCCCTGGTTGTTGCCTGCGAAAAGAGCGACTGCTGCTGCAACAGCGAACAGCGCGAGGAGCCAGATTGCGGCGCGCATGTCCGATCAGCGTCCTGCTGCGGCGGTGGCCAGTGCCGCGAGCGTGTCGTCGATGCGGACCGGCTCGGACGTCTTCACCAGCGCCTGCAGCTGCTGCAGCTGCGTGGCGGCGGCCTGGGTGCGGCGCGATGCGGGATCGAAATAGCGGTTGAGCGAGGTAGTTACCTGCGACAGCTCGCCGCGCGTGGCCTCCATCTGCCGCGACAGCAGCGACAGGCGCGCATTGAGCAGCTTGAGCTTCAGGTTCTCGCGCAGGAAGTAAGACTGCTCGGGCGCCAACAGGATCGCCTCCGGGCTCTGGATGCGGCCGACGCGCACCAGCGAGCGTGCCTCGCCGCGCACGGTGAGCAGCACGCGGCGCCACCACGGCGCGTCGGCGGGAATCGGCTCGGGCTGCCAGGCGTTGGTGCCGGTGCCGCGCACGGCAACGGCGTTGAGCGTGGGCAGGTCGTCCACGCCGCGCATCAGTTCGTCGAGCTTCTGCAGCGCTTCGGCGCTGTCGGTGCTTGCGGTGCTGCGCAGGCGGTCGGCATCGCGCTGCATGGCACGCTGCAGTGGCGTCAGCCGCGGCTGCGCGGCTCGCGCGATGCGCACGTCGCCGGCCTTCAGCGCAGCCAGCAGCGGCTCGACGCTGCCGGTGACCTGTGCCTGCTGCAGGGCAAGGCGCACGGCCGACTCGATGTCGACCACGAGGTTCTCGTCGCGCGAACGCGAGAGGCTTTGAATGAGTTCTTCGAGCTGCGAGCGCTGCAGCGCGACTTCAGCCACGCGGGTTTCGACCAGAGCCACGCGGGCCGAGGCCTCGCGCACGGTGTCGCTTGCCTGGCGGGCCAGCGTGCGCGCCTCCATCGATTGCGCGATGGCATCGGCACTCTGGCGTGCCAGCTGCTCCTTCATGCCGCCGACCTTTTGCCACAGCGCGATCGTCATCAGCAAGGCGGCCAGCGCCACGAGGGCCACGAGGCCGAATGCGATGCGAGAGAGGATCAGCGCCCCTGCTGCCTGTGCGGCCGGCGTCTGGTGCGGTGCCAGCGTGGCGGGCACCGGCGCCGTGGCAGCGGTTGGGGAAGGAGAGGAAAAATCGTCTGACGGGGACGCGGCGCTCATGCCAAGGATTCTATAGACGCGATCAGCGCATCCCGCAGTGGTGTGCATACACGCAACGCCCCGAAACCCGCGGCCCGCGCGGCTTCGCCGATTCGTGCATGCGTGGCGACCGCACTCGCGGCGTGCCATTGCACACCGGGCATCGCGCGCTGCAGATTGCCGATGGCCTCTGAGCTGCTGAAGAGCCAGATCGCGCGGCCTTCGGCGCCGTCGATGGCCAGCCGACGTTGTACGACGTCCAGCGACGGCGGCAACCGGCGGTAGGCCACCACGGTGTCGCGATGGCCGCCCGCGACATCGATTTCATTGGCGAGCCAGTCGCGCCCTGTGGGGTGCCCGGCTTCGTCGCCGCCGCGCACGATCAGCACGCGCACGCCGGCAGACACCTGGGCCTGCACCCGCTCCCACAGCGCTTCGGAGTCGAAACGCGTGGCCTCGGGAGGCGGTGCGTCGATGAGTTCCAGCGGCACGCCGGCGCGAAGCAAGGCGCGCGTGGTGCCTGGGCCCGTGGCCCAGAAGCGGCGCCCTGCCAGCGTATCGGCGGCGTTCTTGTGCTGGAAGAAATGCTCGACGGCCGTGGCGCTCACGAACATCAGCGCCGCGTAATTCACCAACTGCCGCCACGCCGTGCGCAGCGGTTCGGCATCGGCCACTGGCGCGATCACGATGAGCGGCAGCGCCACCGCATCGAGCCCCGCGGCGCGCAGGTCACTCACCCATTGCGCCGCCTCGCGCGCCGGCCGCGTGACGATGACGGGGCGGGCGGTCATACGATGACCACCGATCTCAGTGGGCCCCGGCGTCGCGCAGCAGCGCCGCGGCGCGCTCGCCGAGCGCATCGGCCTGCGCGAAATCGCCGGCCTGCGCCAGCGCATGCACCTTCACCAGCGGCGCGTTGCCCTCCGGATCGCCCCAAGCGGCGTCGATGCGCAGCGCGCCGTCGGCCTGCCAGCGTGCATGAGCCGCCAGCGGCATGGAGCAGCTGCCGCCCATCGCGCGACTCACAGCGCGCTCGGCGGCGGTGGAAAGCCAGTCGCCCTGGTGGGCCAGCGAGCGCAGCAGTTCGATGAGTTCGGCACGGTCCGCGCGCACCTCGATGCCCAATGCGCCCTGCCCGGCGGCCGGCAGCATGGTGTCGGGATCGAAGGCCACGCGGATGCGGCTTTCCAGCCCCAGCCGCTTGAGCCCGGCCGCCGCCAGCACGATGGCGTCGTACTGCCCTTCGTCGAGCTTGCGCAGGCGGGTATCGAGGTTGCCGCGCAGCGGTTCGATGCGCAGGTCGGGCCGCAGCGCGCGCAGCAGCACCACGCGGCGCAGGCTCGAAGTGCCGACCACCGCACCCTGCGGCAGCGCGTCGAGCGATTCATAGCGGGGGGAGACGAGCGCGTCGCGCGGGTCTTCGCGCTCCAGCACGCAGGCCAGCGCGAAGCCTTCGGGCAGGTCCATCGGCACGTCTTTCAGCGAATGGACGGCGATGTCGGCGCGCCCTTCTTCGAGCGCGAGTTCGAGCTCTTTCACGAAGAGCCCCTTGCCGCCCACCTTGCTGAGCGTGCGGTCGAGGATCTGGTCGCCGGTGGTCGTCAGGCCGAGCAGGCTGACCGTATGGCCCTTTTCTTGCAAAAGCGCCCGGACGTGTTCGGCTTGCCACAGTGCCAGGCGGCTTTCGCGCGTGGCGATCACGATATTGCTCAAGACCGGTTCCAAAAGTACATGTTCTAAACCGCCGGAATGCTAGCATGTTGCGCCGCAACAACGCAGGCGGCGCATCCATTCAAGAAGTCAAAAAGTCCAGGACAAACATCGAATGAAAGCCAGCAAGACCCCTGCTCCCCCCAAGCGCCGCCAGACCGAAGACCAGCCACTGATCGACGACATCCGGCTGCTGGGCCGGATCCTCGGCGACGTGATCCGGGAGCAGGAAGGAGACGAAACCTACGCGCTGGTCGAAAAGATCCGCACCTTGTCCGTGGCTTTCCGCCGCGATGCCGACCACGCCGCCGACCGCGCGCTGAAGAACCTGCTCAAGGGCCTGAGCGCGGCCGAAACGGTGCGCGTGATTCGCGCCTTCACCTACTTCAGCCACCTGGCCAACCTCGCGGAAGACCGCCACCAGATCCGCCGCCGCACGGAAACGGAACGCGCCGGCGAAAGCGTCGAAGGCGACCTGCAGACCGCACTCGCGCGCATCCGCAAGGCCGGCGTGAAGCCCGACGACATCGTCGCCTCGCTGGCCCACAGCTACGTTTCGCCGGTGCTCACCGCGCACCCGACCGAAGTGCAGCGCAAGAGCATCCTCGATGCCGAGCGCGCCATCGCGCAACTGCTCACCGTGCGCGACGAGATCAGGCTGCGCCAGAGCGCCTATGCGGGCGGCAAGGACGCGCTCTCGCCGCTCGAATTTGCCGAGAACGAAACGCAGATGCGCACCCGCGTCACGCAGATCTGGCAGACGCGCATCCTGCGCTTTTCCAAGCTCACCGTGGCCGACGAAATCGAGAACTCGCTGAGCTACTACGAAGCCACCTTCCTGCGCGAGATTCCGCGCGTCTACGCCGACCTCGAAAAAGCCCTCGCCCAGGGTGGCCACACGCCATCGGTCGCGCCCTTCCTGCGCATGGGCCAGTGGATCGGCGGCGACCGCGACGGCAACCCCAACGTCACCGCCCAGACGCTCGAATACGCCCTGGGCCGCCAGTGCGAGCTGGCGCTGCGCCACTACCTCACCGAAGTGCACTACCTGGGCGGCGAGCTGTCGCTGTCGGCCACGCTGGTCGATGTGACGGTCGAGATGCAGGCGCTGGCCGAACGCTCGCCCGACACCAACGAGCACCGCAAGGACGAGCCCTACCGCCGCGCCCTCACCGGTGTGTATGCGCGCCTTGCGGCCACGCTGCGCGAGCTCACCGGCGGCGAGGCCGCGCGCCACGCCGTCGCGCCGCAGAACCCGTACGCCACGGCCGAAGAGTTCCTGGCCGACCTGCGCACCGTGGCCGAATCGCTCGAAGAAAAGCACGGCACCGTGCTTGCCGCGCCGCGCCTGCTGCCGCTGATTCGCGCGGTAGAAGTGTTCGGCTTTCACCTGGCCACGGTCGACCTGCGCCAGAGCTCCGACAAGCACGAGGCGGTGATCGCCGAGCTGCTGGCCACCGCGCGCATCGAGCCCTCGTATGCATCGCTCGCCGAAGAGGCCAAGCAGACGCTGCTGCTCAGGTTGCTCGACGACGCCCGCCCGCTGCGCGTGCCCGACGCCGACTACTCGCCGCTTGCGAAGAGCGAGCTGGCCATCTTCGCCGCCGCCCGCGTTTCGCGTGCGCGCTATGGCGCCGCGGCCATCCGCCACTACATCATCAGCCACACCGAAACGGTGAGCGACCTGCTCGAAGCACTGCTGCTGCAAAAAGAAGTGGGCCTGCTGCGCGGCGCGATGGACAGCAACGCGACCTGCGACCTGATCGTGGTGCCGCTGTTCGAAACCATCGAAGACCTGCGCAACGCCGCGCCCATCGTGCGCGCCTTCTATGCGCTGCCGAACATCCAGGCGCTCGTCGAACGCTCGGGCGCCGAGCAGGACGTGATGCTCGGCTACAGCGACAGCAACAAGGACGGCGGCATCTTCACCAGCAACTGGGAGCTGTACCGCGCGGGCATCGCGCTGGTGTCGCTGTTCGACGAGCTCAACAAGAAGAAGGCCAACCCCATTCGCCTGCGCATGTTCCATGGCCGCGGCGGCACCGTGGGACGCGGCGGCGGCCCGAGCTACCAGGCCATCCTCGCGCAGCCGCCCGGCACGGTGCGCGGCCAGATCCGCCTGACCGAGCAGGGCGAAGTCATCGGCTCGAAGTACGCCAACCGCGAGATCGGCCGGCGCAACCTCGAAACGCTGGTGGCTGCCACGCTCGAAGCCACGCTGCTGCCGCAGGGCAAGTCGGCGCCCGCCACCTTTCTCTCGGCTGCGGGCGAACTGTCGACCGCCAGCATGGCCGCGTACCGCAAGCTGGTCTACGAAACCCCGGGCTTCGGCGACTATTTCTTCGGCTCCACGCCGATCCGCGAAATTGCCGAGCTCAACATCGGCTCGCGCCCCGCCTCGCGCAACCCCAGCCACAAGATCGACGACCTGCGCGCGGTGCCGTGGAGCTTCAGCTGGGGCCAGTGCCGCCTCACCATTCCTGGCTGGTTCGGCTTCGGCTCGGGCGTCGAACAGTTCCTCGCCGCAGCGGGCACGGCTGCGGGGAAGAAGGAGCGCCAGGCATTGCTGCAGCGCATGTACGAGCAGTGGCCCTTCTTCCGCACGCTGCTGTCGAACATGGACATGGTGCTGGCCAAGAGCGACCTCGCGCTGGCTTCGCGCTACGCCGAGCTGGTCACCGATCGCAAGCTGCGCCAGAAGGTGTTCTCGATGATCGATGCCGAATGGCACCGCACCTCCGACGCACTCACACTCATCACCGGCGCGAAGCAGCGGCTCGAAGGCAATGCCGAGATGCAGCGCTCGGTGCGCCACCGCTTTCCGTACATCGACGCGCTGCACCACCTGCAGGTCGAGCTGATGCGGCGCTACCGCGCGGGCGACGGCGGCGAGCGGCTGCAGCGCGGCATCCACATCTCGATCAACGGGGTGGCGGCGGGGCTGCGCAATACGGGCTGAGCACACCCATTCCGACCACGGCAAAGGGCGCTTCGGCGCCCTTTCCTACGTCTGGCATCGGCAATCAGGCACCTGTAAGGTCATTTAAAAGGGTACGGTCGGACACGTTCACAGTTCTCGCAATCGCGCGGCAGCTCGAAGTCGTTACAAGGAGCCCGTTGCCATGCCAGTCCCGCAGTCCCTCACCCATTCCCCCATCGACTTCGTCGGCAACGACGCCGAGGCGCTGGCCTCCCACATGCGCCACTGCGCGCGCGCTCACGGGCGCTGGTTCTCGCTGCGAAGCCACATGCAACGGGTGCGCGCGCTCGCTGCGGGCCGCATCGTCACGATCGCCTGCGTGGCCGTGGTGCTGGGTATCGGTCTCTTCGCCATCGCTTGAGCGCCGCAGCCGTCGTCGACCGTCTCCAGGGACTCAGTCCGTACGCCCGGGCGCTGCTGCTCGGCCCGCATGATCCGGTAGCCGCACCGATCCGCGCCGAACTCTTCGGCATCCAGCGTTTCGAGCAGCACGGCCACAGCCTCGCCCGCGCCCAGGTGGTGGAAGAAGACCGCCGCCTCGCGCGCGAGGGCGCGCCCTTCTTTCCGCGCGTGGACGAAAACCTCGCGTCGCTGCGCAACGCCTTCGACTACATCGCGCTGATCTCGCTCAGCGGGCGCTACGTGTCGCCCGCGGCCGAGTGGCTGCTCGACAACTTCCACCTGGTCGAGGCGCAGCTCCAGCAGATTCACGACGGCGTGCCGCGCAGCTACTACGCGCGCCTGCCCAAGCTCGCCGCGCCGCCGCTGGCGGGGCTGCCGCGCGTGTACGGCATTGCCTGGGCCTACGTGGCCCACACCGACAGCGTGCTCAACAAGACGCTGTTCACCGCTTTCCTCAATGCCTACCAGGACATCGACGAGCTCACGCTCGGCGAGCTATGGGCGCTGCCCACCACCCTGCGCGTGGTGCTGCTCGAAAACCTGCGCCGCGTGGCCGAGAGCATTGCCGAGAACAAGGTGGCGCGCGAGATCGCGCATGCCGCATGGGACGCCGCGCCGCACCTTTCGGTGCAAGACCTCGACGTGCTCTACCGCGCGCTGCAAAGCCACGGCCTGCAGGACAACTACCTCACGCAGCTGTGGCAGCGCCTGCCCGTCGAGCACGGCGAAGACATGCCCGCGCTGGTGCGCTGGACCGAGCAGCACTGCCCCAACGGGCCGGCACTGATCGGCGAAGCGCAGAACGCACAGGCCGCCGCCAATCTCACGGTCGGCAACATCATCACCACGCTGCGCATGATCGGCCAGGTCGAGTGGAGCGACCTGATCGAGCCCGTGAGCCGTTCGCTGCGTGTGCTGCGCGAACTGCCGAGCTTCGCCAACGAGAGCGAACTCACGCGCCAGCAGATCACGCATGCGATGGAGCAAGTGGCGCGCAGCAGCGAACAGCCCGAGCGCGCCATCGCGCAAGCCGTGGTGCAACTGGCCGCCAGCGCGCCGGCCGACGACGCGGGCGCGGAGACCGACCGCGCCGACGGCACCGCCGGCTACTACCTCTTCGGCCAGGGCCGGCCCGCGCTCATCGCGGCGCTGCAATCGAACGGCCATGCGGGCCGTGCCGGGCGGGCGCCTGACACGCGGCAGGCACGCAGCCATCGCGGCTGGCGATTGCCCGTCTACGTCGGCTCCGTTGCGCTGGGCACCGCGCTGCTGCTGTTCGCCGTGGTGCACAGCCTGCCGCACCGCGAAGACTGGACCACCGTGCTGGCGCTCGTCCTTCTGGCGTGGCCGCTCTCTGAAGCGCTGCTCGCGCTTGCGCAACGCATCATGGCCGAGTCGGTGCGAGTGCAGGGCCTGCCGCGCCTGGACTTTGCGAACGGCATTCCTGAGCGGCACCGCGCGCTCGTCGTCATGCCCACGCTGCTGGGTTCGACCGCGAACAACGCGCAGCTCGCGCACCGGCTCGAACTGCACTGGCTCGCCAACCGCGAAACAAATGCGCAGTTCGCGCTGCTCACCGACTGGGCCGATGCACCGCTGGCCTCGCTGCCCGAAGACGGCCCCCTGCTCGACGACGCCCTGCAGCGCATCGCTGCGCTCAACACCAAATACCCCGTGGCGCCAGGCGAAGCGCCACGCTTCCTGCTGCTGCACCGCCCGCGCAGCTGGAGCGACACCGAGCAGCGCTGGATGGGCTGGGAGCGCAAGCGCGGCAAGCTCGAAATGCTGGTGCGCCTGCTCGCAGCCGGTGACGCCAGCGGCTTCCTGCCGCTCGCACCGGGCCTGCGGCTCGCCGCCGGCCGCACGCCGTATGTGCTGACGCTCGACAGCGACACCGGCCTGCCGCCGGGCGCCCTGCGCGACCTGGTGTCGATTGCCGCGCATCCGCTCAACGCGCCCGAAATCGACGTGCAACGCCAGCGCGTGGTCGCCGGCTTCGGCATCCTGCAGCCGCGCATCGTCACGCCGTTTCCGCAGCGCCACGAGCGCTCCTTCTTCCATTGGGTGTTCGCCGGCCAGTGCGGGCTAGACCCCTACGGCAGCGGCGCCTCCGACATCTACCAGGACGTGTTCGGCAGCGGCTCCTTCACCGGCAAGGGCCTGCTGAACGTGCGTGCGCTGCACGCCACGCTCGATCGCCGCCTGCCCGACGGCGCGGTGCTCAGCCACGACCTGCTCGAAGGCACGGTCGCGCGCTGCGCGATGGTGAGCGACGTCGTACTTGTCGAGGACCATCCGCACCATGCCGGCGTTGCGGCGTCGCGCGTGCACCGCTGGGTGCGCGGCGACTGGCAGCTGCTGCCGCTGATGTGGCGCGCGCGCCGCTTCGGCATCGATGCGCTGGGCCTCTGGAAGATGAGCGACAACCTGCGCCGCTCACTGGTGGTGCCAGCTTCTTTCGCGCTGCTGGTGCTGGTGATCTTCACGCAGGCCATGCCGCTGGGCTGGGCGCTGGCGGCCGTGGCGTCGGCGCTCACGCTCGGGCCCTTGCTCGGCGCGCTGGCCGGGCTGGTGCCCACGCGCCGCGCCATCGAGCTGCGCCACTTCTTCGACGTGGGCGCGGTCGAGCTGCTGCGTGCCATGGCCGGCGCGGCCTGGCAGTTCGTTCAACTCGCGGCGCAGACGCGGCTGCTGCTCGACGCATGGTTCCGCGCGACATGGCGCCTCGTGGTCAGCCGCCGGCATCTGCTCGAATGGACCACGGCCGCGCAGGCGCAGGCGCAATCGAGCGGTCGCCTCGCATCCTTTGTGCGCAATGCCGCCGCGAGCAGCGTGGCGTGCCTCGCGCTCGCCGTGGCGGCGCACTGGAGCGCATACCCCGTGATCGGCACGCTGCTGTTCGTGCTGTGGGCGCTGGCGCCGGTCGCGGCCTGGTGGGGCAGCCGCTCTGAAGCAAAGGCACCTGACCCGCTCAGCACCGGCCAGCGCACCTACCTCGAGAAGCTTGCGCACGACACATGGCGCTTCTTCGAGCATGTGGTGGGCCCGGACGACAACCACCTGCCGCCCGACAACCTGCAGCTCGAACCGCAGCCCACCGTCGCGCATCGCACCTCGCCGACCAACATCGGCATGTACCTGCTGGCTACCTGCTGCGCGCGCGAGTTCGGGTGGATCGACACCGCCGCCCTGCTCGCCCGCATCGCCGCCACGCTCGACAGCGTGGACCGCATGCAGAAGCACAACGGCCACCTGTTCAACTGGTACGACACGCAAACGCTGAAGCCGCTGCCGCCAGATTACGTGTCGAGCGTGGACAGCGGCAACTTCGCGGGCCACCTCGTGGCCGTGGCGCAGGCCTGCCGCGCCTTCGCCGCCGAAGGCTGCCAGCCCCATGAAGCGCCCGCGCTCGAAGCACTTGCCGAGCGCTGCGACGCGCTGCACGCCGGCATGGACTTCAGTGGCCTCTACGACCCCAAGCGTCACCTGTTCCATATCGGCCTGCGGGTCGAGGAGAACGTGCTCGACGCAAGCTACTACGACCTGCTGGCTTCCGAATCGCGGCTGCTGAGCTTCCTGGCGATTGCCAAGGGCGACGTGCCGCGCCGCCACTGGATGGCGCTGGGCCGACCGTTCCTTCTGGTGGGCTTCCGGCCCAGCCTGAAGTCGTGGTCGGGCTCGATGTTCGAGTACGTGATGCCCGCGCTGGTGATGACCGAGCCTGCCGACGGCCTGCTGCAAGTGGCCAACGCCGCCGCCATCGCCGAGCAGCAGACCTTCGGGCGGGCGCAGAACCTGCCGTGGGGCGTTTCCGAATCGGCCTACTTCGCACAAGACCACTCGCTGGCCTACCAGTACTCGCCCTTCGGCGTGCCGCGCCTCGCGCTGCGGCGCACGCCGCCCACCGACCGCGTGGTGGCGCCCTATGCGAGCGCCATGGCCGCGCCATTCGCGCCCGGGGCGGCGGTGATCAACCTGGAACAGCTCGAATCGCTCGGCGCGCGCGGCGAGTTCGGGTTTCACGACGCGGTCGACTTCACCGTCTCGCGCCAGCCCGAGGGGCAGGACTTCACCGTGGTGCGCAACTTCATGGCGCACCACCAGGGCATGTCGCTGGTGGCGCTGTGCAATGTGCTGTGCGCCGATGCGCCGCGCCGCTGGTTCGGCAGCGCCGCGCTGGTGCAGGCGCACGAGTCGCTGCTGCACGAGCGCACGCCGCGGCAGATCATCGGCAGCGCCGATCCGCGCACGCCGCCCGAGCCCAGCCAGGCCGAGCTGGCGCCGCTGTTCCAGCCCCGCCTTGTCGACCCGATGGCGCCCGGCTTCCAGCCCACGCACCTGCTGTCGAACGGCCGCTACACCGTTGCCCTGCGCGCCAACGGCGCCGGTGTGAGCCGCTGGCATTCGTTCAACGTGACGCGCTGGCGCGACGACCCGCTGCGCGACAGCTATGGCACCTTCTTCTTCGTGCGCGACGAGGGCACCCAGGAACTCACCTCGCTCACCGCACTGCCCGCGCCGGGCGACGGCTGGCGCTACCGCACCCGCTTCCTTGCCGACCACGTGCAGTTCGACGCGACCGGCCCCGGCCTGCAGGTGCGTACCACTGTGCTCATCAGCCCCGAGGACGACACCGAGCTGCGCAACATCACGCTGCACAACTCGGGCGAGGAAACGCGCACGCTCGAACTGGTCTCGTACTTCGAGCCTGTGCTGTCGAACCCCAAGGCCGACGAGGCGCATCCGGCCTTCGCCAACCTGTTCGTCGAGTCGCGCTGGGAGCCCGCATGGCGCGCGCTGCTGATGTCGCGCAAGCCGCGCCTGCATGGCGACGCGGTGATGGCCGCCGCGCACTTCCTGGCCTCGGCGGACGCGCACGTGCTCTCGGTCGACTGCATGACCGACCGGCGCGCCTTCATCGGGCGCAACCGCACGCTGGCCAACCCCGCGCTCGACGCGCAGCCGCTCACGCCCAACGGCAAGCAGGTCAACGGGCTCGACCCCATCGCCTGCCTGCGCGTGCGGCTGTCGATTGCGCCCGGTGCCACCGCGCGCCTGAGCTTTGCCACCGCGGCCGACAAGAACATCGATGCGCTGATGCCCGGCATCGACCGCTACATGCAGCCCATGCACGTGGAGCGCGCCACGCGCATGGCCGCCACGTTGGCGCAGGTGCGGCTGCGCGACCTGAGCATCGCGCCCGCGCAGAACCTGGCGCTGCAGGACCTGACGACCATCCTCACCTACACCACGCCGCGCGTCATGCGCGACCGCGGGCTGATCGACCTGCGGCAGATCTGGCGCTTCGGCATCTCGGGCGACAAGCCCATCGTGCTGGTGCACATCCACTCGATGATCGGCATGGGGTTGATCAACACGCTGCTGCGCGCCCAGCCCTGGTGGGGCTTCGGCGGCGTGGCCTGCGACCTGGTGGTGCTCAACAGCGAGCCCAACTCGTACCTGATGCCGCTGCAGCGCGAAATAGAAAGCCTGCGCGCGCGCGTCGCGCAGCAGACGCAGAACAGCTTTCCGCGCAACGACACGGCCGGCTTCTACCTGCTGCGCGACCAGGACGTGGTGCCCTCGGAAAAGGCCGCGTTCTCCAGCCTGGCGCGCGCGGTCTTCACGGCCGACGGGCGCCCGCTCGAAGTGCAGGTGGCTGCGCTGCACGAGGCCCGCAGCGACACGGCATCGATGGTCAATGACGTCGCCGCACCGCCGGGCGTGCCCCTGCTGCCGCGCCCTGCCCCGACGCCATCGGCTACCGCCCCGACCGGCGACTTCGACGCCGGCACCGGCGAGTTCCGCTTCGAGGTCGGCGCGGGCCGGCGCACGCCACGGCCGTGGATCAACGTCATCGCCAACGCGGGCTTCGGCTTCCAGGTGTCCGAGTGGGGCACGGGCTTCACCTGGGCCGGCAACAGCCGCATGCACCAGGTGACGCCGTGGTCGAACGATCCGGTGCAGGACCCGGCCTTCGAGCACTACCTGCTGCAGGACCTTGCTTCGCGCGAGATGCTGCCGCTGACACCTGCCGGCGGCAGCGCGGGCAGCGCACGCCACCGTGTGCGACACGGACAGGGCTACACGGTGTTCGAGCACAAGGCGAATGATCTCGCGCTGGAAACCACCTTCTTCGCGGACCGCGACGAGGCCGTCAAGCTCGTGCATGTGCGCGTGCGAAACGGCGGCACCGGCACGCGCCGCCTGCGCGCACTGGCCATGGCCGAGTGGCAGCTCGGCGACGCGCGGGGCACGCGGCGCACCGTGCATTGCTGGAAGCCGGAAGACCAGCCGGCAGTGTTCGGCCAGCAGCGCGAATCAGGCGCGGGCTTCGGCGGCAGCACGGCCTTCCTGCTGCTGGCGGGGCTGCAAGGTGCCACGCAATGGACCTGCGACCGCAATGAATTCTTCGGTGATCGCGGCATGGTCGAAGTACCCGACACGCTCGCACGGCGCGCCGGCAGCGGGCTCGACGCCTGCGCGGCCATCGGCGGCGAGTTCGTGGTGGCGGCCGGCGACACCGCCAGCTTCACCTTCGTGCTGGGCCACGCGGGCAGCGCAGACGCCGCACTCGAACTCGCGCGCCGCTGGCGCCAGCGCGACGTGCCCGAAGCATTGGCGCAGGTGCGCGGCTTCTGGGACGAGTTGCTCGGCCGCCTGCAGGTGCGCACGCCCGATCCGCTGTTCGACGCACTGGTCAACCGCTGGCTGATTTATCAGACGCTGGCCTGCCGCCTCTGGTCGAAAGCGGGCTTCTACCAGGCAGGCGGTGCCTTCGGCTTTCGCGACCAGCTGCAGGACGCGATGGCCTTCGCGCTCACCGACCCGGCGCGGCTGCGCGAGCAGATCCTGGTCAACGCGGCGCGGCAGTTCCCCGAAGGCGACGTGCAGCACTGGTGGCACATGCCCGGCGGTGCCGGCGTGCGCACGCATTTCTCTGACGACCTGCTGTGGCTGCCGTACGCGTCGGCGCACTATGTCGAGGTGACGGGCGATACATCTCTGCTCGACGAGATGGCCGGCTTCATCGAAGGCCCCGCCATTCCCGACGGTGCCGAAGACGCCTACTACGCGCCGCAGCGCAGCGGCCAGATGGCCAGCCTGTTCGAGCACGGCGCGCGCGCCATCGACCGCAGCCTGAAGACCGGCGTGCACGGCCTGCCGCTGATGGGCACCGGCGACTGGAACGACGGCATGAACCGCGTGGGCAACGAAGGCCGCGGCGAATCGGTGTGGCTCGCGTGGTTCCTGTGCAGCGTGGTCGCGCAGTTTGCGCCGCTGGCCCGGGCACGCGGCGAGCACGAACGCGCCGCGCGCTGGACCGCGGCACGCACCGGCTGGATCGCCGCGCTGCACGACGCCGGCTGGGACGGCGCGTGGTTCCGCCGCGCCTTCTTCGACAACGGCGCGCCGCTGGGCTCGTCGTCCAACGACGAATGCCGCATCGACCTGATTGCGCAGGCGTGGTCGGTGCTGTCGGGCGCCTCGGACGCGGCGCACACGGGGCCGGCGATGGAGTCCGTCAAGAAACTGCTGCACGACGAACCGGCCGGCCTGCTGCGCCTGCTGACGCCGCCGTTCGCGCGTTCGGGCAACAACCCGGGCTACATCCAGGCCTACCCGCCCGGTGTGCGCGAGAACGGCGGGCAGTACTCGCACGGCGCGGTGTGGGCGCTGATGGCGCAGGCGCTGCAGGGCGACCACGAGGCCGCATGGCGGAGCTTCGAGGGGCTGAGCCCTGCCCATCGCGCACAACACCCCGAGCGCGGCCCGGCCTACGAGCTGGAGCCCTACGTGATGGCGGGCGACATCTACGGTGCCGCGCCCTACGTGGGCCGTGGCGGCTGGAGCTGGTACACCGGCTCGGCCGCGTGGCTGCACCGTGCGGCGGTCGAAACGCTGCTGGGCCTGAGCGTGAAGGGTCGCCAGCTCTCGCTGACGCCGCGCGTGCCTGCGCACTGGCCGGGCTTCGAGATCGCACTGCGACTCGGCGCGCGCAAGCTCACGCTGCAATGGGGCGATGTGCAAGGCGCTGCCGCCGCCTCCACGCATCAGCTGGCGGTGGGCGAATGGATCGACTGGCAGGCGCTGCCGGCCGATGCGGTGCTGCGGGTGGGATGAGCCGGCACTCGCGGTGGCCCTAGACTCGCAACCAGACCTCGCATCAGAAGTCGTGACTCGATCACGCATCCGACATTCCATCGCTTCCCGAAGCGGCGCCACCCAGAACATGAGCACCACCAAGATCCAGTTCCGCCGCAAGGTCATCGTCATCGTCCTGCTGTGCGTGGCCGTCGGTGGCGCCGTCGTCCGTCACTACGCGACACCCGGCACCACCACGCGCGACATCGCCACGCTGCTGATGGTGCTGTGGGTACCGATCATCGGCAACGTGATTGCATGGCTCATCAGCAAGCGCCCGCGCCGTGCGCCGAGTGCGCCGGCCGTCATGCCGCCGAGCTTCGACACGGCAGGCGCCTTCACGCCGCATGCGCGCGTCGAGCTCACCTTCCGCAAGCCCGCGCTACCCTCGCAGGACGTGCCGATTGCGCCGGGTGAATACCGCTGCGCACTGGTGATCGACAAGGAAGGCTTCTCGGCGCGCTGGGTCGTGCCACCGGGCGATGCGCTGGAGCGCGGCAAGCCTGCGGTGCTGGAGGTCGAATTTCTCTCGCCGGCCGTGGCGCAACCGAAGTTTGCGCAGGGTGCGGTCTTTCGTGTACTGATCGGCGACTCGTTCATCGCCGACGGTCGGGTGCTGTAGCTGCGGACCGCGCCAGCAAAGCCAGCAAATACGGATACGCGGATGGCTACAGCCATCAAAAGGGTCGATTGTTCGCCCCAGGGAAACTGACTACTGCTCCCCGGCGTCTTTGTCGCGGAGGCGACGGCTCGCACACTCCAATGCCTCTTCACCAGCATTGGCCCACGCATCGCCGATGCTTCCAAGGACCGCTTCCCATGATGAATTCCCCAAGCAGCAACCCGTGCATCGACGACCTCGCTGCACCGGCGCCGGTCTCCGCACCAGTGCCTGCGTCCCGCTCCGCATGGCTCGCCGTCAGCTCCATCGCCGTCGGCACCTTCGCGATGGTCTCGACCGAGTTCATGCCCATCGGCCTGCTGACCGACATTGCGCGCGGGCTCAACGTGTCCGACGGCACGGCCGGCCTGATGGTCACCATGCCCGGCGTGCTGGCTGCATTCGCCGGCCCGGCTTTGATCGTGGCGTCGGGCAAGCTCGACCGCCGCACCGTGCTGATCGCGCTCACCACGCTGCTGATCGCCTCGAACCTGCTCGCCGCCTTCGCGCCCAACTTCGGCACGATGCTGGTGGCGCGCCTGCTGCTCGGCCTGTGCGTGGGCGGCTTCTGGACTTTTGCGCCCGCCGCCGCCACGCAACTGGTGCCGCATGCCTCGCAGGCACGCGCCATGTCGCTGGTGCTGGCCGGTGTGTCGGCCGCCACGGTGCTCGGGGTGCCGGCAGGTTCGTTCCTCGGCACGCTGTTCGGCTGGCGCGCCTCGTTCGCGGTGACCGGTGCACTGGCGGCCATCGTGCTGCTGGTGCAGCTGTGGCTGCTGCCCGCGATTCCGCCGGTGCGCGCCATCGGCGCACGCGACCTGCTGACGCCGCTCACGCGCCGCATGGCGCAGGTCGGCCTGCTCGCGGTGCTGTTCTTCATTGCCGGCCACTTCGCGGCCTACACCTACCTGAAGCCGCTGCTGCAACAGGTGTTCGGCCTGGCGCCCAACTCGGTCTCGACGCTGCTGCTGGTCTACGGCGCGGTGGGCTTCGTCGGCACCTTCGTCGGCGGCAGCCTGGTGGCGCGCAGCGTGCGCGGCACCACCCTGCTGGCGGCGTTGATGCTCGCCACTGCCCTGCTGCTGACGACGGTGATCGGCTCCGGCTTCGTGCCAGGCGCGGTGGTGGTCGTGATCTGGGGCGTGGCCTTCGGCCTGATCCCCGTGGCGCTCACGGGCTGGATGATGGAAGCGGTGCCCGACGCACCCGAAGCCGGCCAGGCCCTGCTGGTGAGCGGCTTCCAGGTGGCGATTGCCTCCGGCGCGCTGATCGGCGGCGTGACGGTCGACAGCTTCGGCATCTCCAGCGCGATGGTGCTCAGCGGCGTGCTGGTGCTGATCGCTGCGCTCATCGTCGGCACGCTGGGCCGGGCACGCGGCGGTGCTTCGCTGGCTACGGTTCCGGAATAACGCAGCACTGACCCTTCAGCGGCGGCCGGGCTTCTTTCCGGCCGCCACGATCGCGTCGAGCACCACGCGCAAGGCCTTGTTGACGGGCTTGTCCCGCCGGATCACCACGGCCAGCGTTCGGTGCACGCGTGGATTCAGGCGGCTGGTCTTCAGCTCGGGGTGAGCGCCGCGGCCCACCATCGACATGCCGGGCACGATGGCATAGCCCAAGCCCGCGGCCACCATCTCCTTCATCGCCTCGACGCTGCCCAGCTCCATCACGGGCTGCGGCTGCAGGCCACCGGCGGCGAACCAGCGGTCGACCAGCTTGCGCGTGTTGGCAGCGGGCTCGAACAGCACCAGCGGCAGCGCGCCCAGATCGCTCGGCGCCACCCTCGCCTTCAGCGGCGCGAGGTCTGCCCGGCCGATGGCGACGAACTCGTCGTCGAGCACCGGCATCACCGTCAACGAACGCCCGGCCGCCGGCAACGTGACCAGCGCTAGGTCGAGGCTGTTCTCTTCCACCTTGCGCGCCTGGTCTTCGGTGTTGCCGGTGCTGACCACCACGCCCAGCTCCGGAAACTGCTCGCGCAGGCCACGCAGCACGGCCGGCAGGAAATGCAGGCAGGCCGTCGCGCCAGTGCCCAGCCGCACGCGGCCCGCGATGCCGCTGGCATGGTCGGCCAATGCATCGACGGCGTTCTCGACCGCGGTCTCGATGTGTTGCGCGTGGCGCAGCAGCTCCATGCCCGCTGGCGTGGCCTTCGCGCGCTTGCCGACCCGCTCGACGAGGCGCACCGCCAAGTGGCGCTCCAGCTGGCGAATCTGCAGGCTCACGGCCGGCTGCGAGATGCCTAGCCGGTCGGCCGCTGCCGAGAAGCTGCCGGTTTCGATCACCAGCCCGAAGGACCTGAGCTGGTCTAGGTTCAGTGATTTATCCAAAGTATTTCTTATGCCTTGCATAGCTCAGCGAAGCTTCACTTATCAAGTGTGGATCGTCAAGATCGGGCCATGTCATCTCCATGCCTCACTTCCGCCACCGTTGAAATCCTCGACGCCGAGCCGCATCACATGGCCGCCGTGCAGGCCATCTACAGCCACTACGTGCTGCACGACCTGTGCTCTTTCGAGGAAGAAGTACCCACCGTCGACCAGATGCAGGCGCGCCGCGCCGATGTGCTCCAGCGCGGCCTTCCCTACCTCGTCGCGCTGAAGGACGGCGAGGTCGCCGGCTATGCCTACGCCACCGCCTACCGCGCCCGCTCCGCATACCGGCACACGGTGGAAGACTCGATCTACGTCGCGCAAGGCATGCACGGCCATGGCATCGGCAAGGCGCTGCTGCGCGAAGTGATCCGGCGCTGCACCGACGGCGGCTTCACGCAGATGGTGGCGTGCGTGGGCAACAGCGCCAACGCAGGCTCGCTGCGGCTGCACGAGAGCCTGGGCTTCGAGCAGGTCGGCGTGCTGCGCGACATCGGCTTCAAGTTCGGGCAGTGGGTCGACACCGTGCTCCTGCAACGTGCATTGCGCTGAGCCTGCCCCGCAGCGCGGCTGGCTGGCGCTGCTGTGCACGAGCCGGCTGCTGCAGGCGATGATCGTCACCGCCTATTCCGGCGTGCTGCCGTTCATGATGGCCGACTGGCACATGACGGCCGCGCAGGCCGGCTCGATCCAGAGCGCCTGGCACGTGGGCTACATGAGCTCGCTGTTCGCCGTGGGCCTGCTGGCCGACCGCTACGGGCCGCACCGCATCTTCTTCGCCGGCAGCGCCATCAGCGCGATGGCGGCACTGGCCTTCGCCATCTTCGCGCGCGGCCATCTCTCGGCGATGCTGCTCTACGGCCTGGCCGGGCTGTGCGCGGGGGCCTCGTACACGCCGGGCCTGCAGCTGCTGGCGCGCAACACCGAGCCCGCCGTACGTGGACGCGCGATGGGCCTTTTCATCGGTTCGTCGTCGATGGGCTATGCGCTCTCGCTCGCGGTAGTGGCGGCATTCAGCCATCTGCAGCACTGGCGGCTGGGCCTGCTGGTCGCGGCGGGCTGCACCGTGGCGGGCGCATTGCTGACGCTGCAGGCGCTGCGCCGCATGCGGCCGCCTTCGGCGCCCGTGCCTGGCGCGTTCCGCGAAGGCACCTGGCACGCGCTGGCCGCCACGGTGCGCGACAAGCCCGCGATGGCGGGCAACTGGGCCTACGCCTTCCATTGCTGGGAGCTCATGGCGCTGTGGGCGTGGCTGCCGGCCTATCTGGTGGCGTCGTCGGGCACGGCGACATCGTGGCAAGGCGCGGGCATCGCGCTTGCCGCGCTGGCGCACCTCGTCAGCGTGTTCGGCAGCATCGCGGGCGGTGCGGCTTCCGACCGGCTCGGCCGCGCGCGGGTGATGATGATCGCCACCGTCGCAAGCCTGTGCATGTCCTTCGCCTTCGGCTGGATGTGGAGCTGGCCGCTGTGGCTGCTGGCTGCGGCCGCCGCCATTTACAACCTGCTCGCCATTGCGGATTCGTCGGTCTACTCGACCGCGCTGGCCGACGTGGTGGCGCCGCACCGGCTGGGCGTGGCGTACTCGGTGCGTTCGGTGATGGGCTTCGGCGCGGGTGCGCTCAGTCCGTGGGTGTTCGGCCTCGCGCTGGACTGGGGGCAGACGCGCTTCGGCCTGGGCAGCACGCACGGCTGGGTGGCGGCGTGGAGTTCGGTCGGGCTGGGCGCGCTGCTGGGGCCGCTGATGATCGCGCGCTTCTCACGGCTGCATCGTGCGCACGCGGCTGCTGCTCACTGAGCTTCTTCGCCCTCGGACCACTCGGGGCTGTAGCCGCCGAGCGTCGGGTGGTACATCTCGTCGCCCGAATGCTGGGTGAACTCGACATTGAGCCGATCTTCGCGCAGGCCCAGGATCTCGATGCAGTCGCGGCACAGCGCCTTGGCCACTTCGAGCCGCAGTTCGGCCGAACGGCCGCGCCGGATGTCGCACATGAGCACCGACACCTCGGCGGGCTCGCCGTCCACCATGCGCCACACGCCGCCCTCGCCCACTTCGCGGATTGCGATGCTGATGCGGCGGATGTCGACGCTCATCATCTGCGCGTAGGTTTCGCTGAGTTTCTTGGCGAGGCGTTTCTTGTCGGCCACGGGGTGGCGGCCGTTCACATCGAGTTGGAGATAGGGCATGTGGGATTCCTCCAGGCTGATCCTAGCCATTGCGGTTTTACTCTGCAACCGAACGGCCATTGCGGTCTAAACTCGCGCCCAACGCAGGAAGAAAAGCCATGGCCCGAAGAAGAAGCCTCAAAACCGACGCATGCCCGATGGCACGCGCGCTCGAGATCGTCGGCGACCAATGGTCGCTGCTCGTCATCCGCGACGCATTCGACGGCATGAAGCGCTTCGGCGAGTTCCAGCAGAGCCTGGGCGTCGCGAAGAACATCCTGTCGGACCGGCTGAAAAATCTGGTGCAGGAAGGCGTGCTCGACCTCGTGCCCGCCTCCGACGGCTCGCTCTACCAGGAGTACGTGCTGACGGCCAAGGGCAAGGGCCTGTTTCCCGTGGTGGTGGGCCTGCGGCACTGGGGCGAAGCGCACCTGTACGCCAAGGGCGAGCGGCATTCGGTGCTGCTCGAGCGCGACAGCGGCAAGCCGGTGCCGAAGATCGACCTGCGCACGCGCGACGGAAAGCCGCTGGACCCGGACCTCACCTTCGTGAAGAAGCTGCCGGCAACAACAGCGACTAAAGCAGGCTCTCGCTGATGAACGGGAAAAGCAGCCACAGCTGCAGCCGCGTGCCGAAGTCGACGCCGGGGTCGCTCTCGTAGACGGTCTCGGCGCCGTTCACGCTCCCCACCCACTGCAGCCGATCGCCCGATTCTCGGCGCTGTCTTCGCTGGTGGGTGCAGTGTCGCTGTCGCGTGCGGTCAACGACGAGGCTCTTTCGCGGGAGATCCTCACGGCTGCGGCTGGCGAGTTGAAGGCCCTGCTGGGCTAGGCCTACTCCCCCAGCAGCTCCCCGATCGGCTGCAGGTCTTCCACCCGGTCGCAGATCGACTTGATCACCATCGTGATCGGAATGCCCAGCAGCAGGCCCCAGATGCCCCAGAGCCAGCCCCAGAAAATCACGCCCACGAACACTGCCACCGGGTTCATGCGGCTGGTGCGGCTGGTGAGCCAGGGCATCAGCAGGTTGCCGATGATCGTGTGGATCGCCAGCGACACGCCGCCCACCACGATGCCCATCTGCAGGCTGTTGAACTGGAGGAAGGCCACCAGCCCCGCGGCCGCCAGCACGATCACCGAGCCGATGTAGGGAATGAGGTTGGTCACGGCCGCGATGATTCCCCACACCGCCGCGTTCTCCACGCCGAGGGCCCAGAACGCCAGCCCGGTCGCCACGCCCACCACCCCGCTCACCAGTATCTGCACCAGCAGGTAGCGCTCGATGTTGCGGGTGATGTCGTCCAGCACGTGCACCGTGACCTTCTTCTTCTGCAGGCTCGACCCGGTGATCTTGATGAGCTTGCGCCGGAAGGTGTCGCCCGAGCAAAGCGCGAAGTAAGTGAGGAAAGCCACCAGCGTGAGCTGCCCCATCGCGCTCAGCAGCCCGACGGTGCCGCTCAGCAAGTAGTCGCGCACGTTGAAGCCCGGCCGTTCGATGACCACGCGCGCCACGCCCTTGCGCGCTGCAACGCGGGCGGAGTTTTCTTCGGCGGCTTTCTCGAGCTGCGCGGCGGCCTGCTGCACGCTTTCGAGCGGCGTGGCGCTGGCGCCCTTGTCGCGGCGCATGGCCTGGCCGAGCTTCTGCGCGGCCACCGGCAGCGAATCGAGCAGCTGCGAGGCGCTGCCCGAGAGCGAATAGCCGGTCCAGCCCAGCCCGCCGAACAGCCCCACGAGGATCAGCGCTGCGCCAATCCAGCGCGGCAGCTTCCAGCGATGGAGCAGGTCCACCAGCGGCGAAAGCGCGTAGGTCAGCAGCAGGCTCAGCATCAGCGGAATGAACACGGCCTGGCCCCACTGCAGCGCGAACACGCTGGCCAGCACCGCGAGCACCACCAGCGAGGCGCTGCGCACGTCGACGGGCATGTGCAGCAGCAGGCGGTCGCGCGCGGGTGCGGGCGGCTCCGGTTCGGGCTCGGTGACCGGTTCGGGCTCTTGCGCCTTGGGCGCAGGTGCGGGCTCGACCGCTGCGGCCTGCGGTGGCTCGGCAGCCGGTTCCGGCTTTGGCTCAGGCGGCGGTGGCGCCTCGGCAGCCGCGGGCTTGTCGTCGCTCATCGCGCTTCCTTGAGCACTTCGCGCACCGCGGCAAGCTGGCGACGCGACACGGCCACGGGTTCGGGAATGGCGTCGAGCCGCAGGGCCCAGCCCTCGGCGTCTTCGCCGTCGTCGTATTTCTCCAGCGCGCGAATCGCCGAGCGCGCCACCAGCGCATTGCGGTGCACGCGCAGGAAGCGGTTCGGATAGCGCTCCTCGAACTCGTTGAGCGAGCCGTCGAGGATGTGGCTGCGCGTGGCGGTGCGCACGGTGAGGTACTTGTATTCGGACTTGAGGTAGAGCACTTCCGACAGCGGCACGCGCTCGGCTCGGCCACGGTCCTGGATCAGCACCGTCTCGGGTACGGCCTCGGCCTGCAGCGCGCGGCGCTCCTTCAGGAAGCGTTCTGCCTTCTGCAGCGCCTGCTGCAGACGCTCGGCGCGCACGGGCTTGGTGAGGTAGTCGACCGCATCGAGGTCGAAGGCCGTCACCGCGTGGGTCGCGTGCGCGGTCACGAACACCACGGCCGGCGCATCGGAGCGGCTGCGCAGCGCGCGCGCCACCTCGATGCCGTCGACGCCGGGCATGTGCACGTCGAGCAGCACCAGGTCGAGCGCCATCGCGGTCAGGTGCTGCAGCGCCTCGGCGCCCTGCGAGGCCTCGGCCACCACCTCGGCGGCGGGCGATGTGCAGTCGCGCAGCAGCGTGCGAAGGCGCGAGCGCGCCAGGGCTTCGTCGTCAACGATGAGTGTCTTGAGGGTCATGATTCGGCGGGGATCGCTATGCGCACCCGGTAGCTTTTCTGGTCCATGCCGGCGCTGAACTGCATCTGCATGTCGTGCAGCAGCCGCAGGCGGTCGCGCACGTTGGCCAGCGCGATGCCGTGGCCGCGCGGCAGCGGCTCGTCGGCCCAGCGCAGCGGCGGCAGGCTGTTGACCACCTCGATCACCACCATGGAACCGCGCCGCTCGGTGCGGATGCGCAGCCTGGCGCCCTCGGGGCTGGGCTCCACGCCGTGCTTGATGGCGTTCTCGACCAGCGGCTGCAGCAGCAGGGGCGGCAGGCGCGCGTTGCTGGCGGCGGCGTCCAGGTCCCACCGGATGCGCAGGCGGTCGCCGAAGCGCACCTGCTCGATGGCCAGGTAGCGCTCGGCCAGCGCGATCTCGTCGGCCAGCGTGCACGATTCGCCCGGGTCGGCCAGCGCCTGGCGGAACAGCTCGGCCAGGTCTTCGAGCATGGTCTCGGCCTTGGCCGGCTCCTCGCGCACCAGCGCGATGGCGCTGTTGAGCGTGTTGAACAGAAAGTGGGGGCGGATACGCGACTGCAGTTCTTCCAGCCGCGCGGTGGTCGCCGCCGGCGTCTGGCCCCGGGCGCGCAGCACCATCGCGGCCATCACCAGCCCCGCGAACAGGGCTCCGGTCAACGCACTGGCCAGCCACGGCGCACTGGCAAGAACACCCGTCAGCCGCAGCAGGCCACATCCATACAGCGCCGACACCGCACCGAGCACCGCACCGGCCGCGTACTGCCCCTGCTTCGGCAGGCGCCGCAGCGGCTTCTTCAGCCCGCAGGCGCTCACCAGCCACATCAGGGTGGCTGGCAGGGCCCCGCCAGTGACGGTGGCCGTCTGCACCAGCCATTCGCCGGGCGTGGAGGCCACGAACAGGGTGGCGATGGCCACCACCGCCTCGACGAACACCACGGTGCGCAGCACCACCCCGATCTGGCAGGCGTCGAAGATCGATGGGTCGCCGCGCAGGGGCGTGCGCACCCTTTCCGACGATGACGGGGGCGTGGGGGTAGAGCTGGCCGATAAAATCGCCGGGTTGCGCATCGCAGACATCAGATCCATCGGGTGACCAACCCATTATTGCCTCCTGGACGGCTCCCATGACCCAAAACCAATTCGACAAGAAATCCGAAGCCTGGTCGGCCCTTTTCTCCGAACCGATGAGCGACCTGGTGAAGCGCTACACCTCCAGCGTCTTCTTCGACAAGCGCCTGTGGCAGGCCGACATCCAGGGCTCGCTGGCCCATGCCGGCATGCTGGCCGCACAGGGGATCATCGGCGTGCAGGACCACGCCGCCATTGAACGCGGGATGGCGCAGATTCGCGCCGAAATCGAATCCGGCGCCTTCGAGTGGAAGCTCGACCTCGAAGACGTGCACCTGAACATCGAGGCCCGCCTGACCCAACTGGTCGGCGACGCCGGCAAGCGCCTGCACACCGGCCGCAGCCGCAACGACCAGGTCGCCACCGACGTACGCCTGTGGCTGCGCGGCGAAATCGACCTCATCGGCGACCTGCTGGTCGAGCTGCAGAAGGCACTGGTGGACATCGCCGAGAAGAACGTCGACGTGATCCTGCCGGGCTTCACCCACCTGCAGGTGGCGCAGCCGGTGAGCTTCGGCCACCACATGCTGGCGTATGTCGAGATGTTCAGCCGCGATGCGGAACGCATGGGCGAGGTGCGCAGGCGCGTCAACCGCCTGCCGCTGGGCGCCGCCGCGCTGGCCGGCACCAGCTACCCGCTGGACCGCGAGCTGGTCGCCAAGACGCTGGGCATGGACGGCGTGTGCCAGAACAGCCTGGACGCCGTGAGCGACCGCGACTTCGCCATCGAATTCACCGCTGCGGCCAGCCTGTGCATGGTGCACATCAGCCGCATGAGCGAAGAACTCATCCTGTGGATGAGCCAGAACTTCAGCTTCATCCAGATCGCCGACCGCTTCACCACGGGCTCGTCGATCATGCCGCAGAAGAAGAACCCCGACGTGCCCGAGCTGGCGCGCGGCAAGACCGGCCGCGTGGTCGGCCACCTGATGGCGCTCATCACGCTCATGAAGGGCCAGCCGCTGGCCTACAACAAGGACAACCAGGAAGACAAGGAGCCGCTGTTCGACACCGTCGACACGCTCAAGGACACCCTGCGCATCTTTGCCGAGATGATCGGCGGCATCACCGTGAAGCCCGAGGCCATGGAAATGGCTGCGCTGCGCGGCTACGCCACCGCCACCGACCTGGCCGACTACCTGGTGAAGAAGGGCCTGCCCTTCCGCGACGCGCACGAAACGGTGGCGCATGCCGTCAAGGCCGCCACTTCGCACAAGGTCGACCTGGCCGAGCTGCCGCTGGCCGTGCTGCAGCAGTTCAACCCGGGCATCGAGAAGGACGTGTACGACGTGCTGAGCCTGCGCGGCTCGCTGAACGCACGCAACATCCTGGGCGGCACCGCCCCGGCGCAGGTGAAGGCGCAAGTGGCGCGCCACCGCGCCCGCCTCGGCTGATCGCACCGGCGGCCGCACCGTGTTCTACGCCATCCCGCTCGAGAACAAACCGAGCTGGCGCAACCCACCGTGGATGACGGTGCTGCTGATCCTCCTGAACATGCTCGTGTTCTGGGGGCCGCAGCGCAGTGAAGAGAACACGCGCGAGCGTGCCGCCAACTACTACACGAAGAGCGTGCTGCCCGAACTGGAGCTGCCGCCCTTCGTCGAATGGCTGGAAAAAACCGACCCCAAGCGCGGCAAGCTGGCCCGGCGCATGCTGCCGCACGAAGAGGCTTATCCACAGCTGCTGGAAGGCCTGCAGAACGACAAGAAGTTCCTGGCGAAGCTGCGGGCCGACGAGGTCATCAAGCCCACGAACCCGCAGTACGGCGAATGGAAGCGCGACCGCCAGCAGTACGAGGCGATGCTGCCGGCGCCCTTCACCGAGCGCTGGTCGCAGGACTACAACAAGGACGCCGAGTTCAAGCCCTGGACCTGGATCACCGCCGCCTTCCTGCACGGCAGCACCGGCCACCTGCTGGGCAACATGCTGTTCCTCTTCCTGTTCGGCTTCTCGGTCGAGCTGGCGCTGGGGCGCGGCACCTACCTGACGTTCTATCTGCTGGGCGCCGTCGGCTCCTCCCTGCTGGCCGGCTGGGCCTATGCGGGCAAGGAGGGCTACGGGCTCGGCGCCTCGGGCGCCATCTCGGCGCTGATGGGCATGTACGCGGTGATGTACCGGCTGCGGCGTATCCGCTTCTTCTACCAGCTGTTCTTCTATTTCAACTACGTCACCGCACCGGCCTTGCTGCTGCTGCCGGCCTGGATCGTCAACGAGCTGATGCAGCACTGGCTGGGTGGCCAGGGCATCGCCTACATGGCCCACCTGGGTGGCCTGCTGACCGGCGCCGCGCTGATGACCGGCGCCATGCTGCTGGGCCGCGTGAAAACGCCCGAAACCGTCAAGTCGGAAATGACGAACGACGACGACCACTTCGATGCGCACGTGGCAGCCGCACGCCGGCTGGCCGCCGCAATGAAGTTCGAGCCCGCCTGCGCCGAGTGGCGCGCCGCCGCCGCCCTGCGCCCCAACGACGCCGACACCCTGCGCGCCTGGTTCAACACCGCGCGGCTGCAGCCCGCGAGCGACGACTTCCACCAGGCCGCGCGCCGCATCTTCCGCCTGCCCGGCACCGACCCCGAAACGATTGCGCTGCAACACGCCAGCTACAAGACCTACCTCGACCAGGCCAAGCCTGGCCTGCGCCTGAAGCCCGACGACATGGCCCGGCTCGCGCGCCGCTTCGCCCGCATCCGCGAGTTCGGCGATGCCGACATGCTGTGCCGCATCCTGCTGAAGACCGCGCCCGACCATCCGCAGCTGGCCGACACGCTCTCCGTGTGTGCGAACGGGTTGCTGCATGCCGGTGAACGTGAAAAGGCCTTGGGCCTGTTGCCGCACCTGCTGCGGCTGGCGCCGAACGACATGGTGACGCGCGCCCTGCAGCGCGCCTGACAAGCGCCTGAGCGGGCGTCAGCCGCCCGGCATCGGCTCTTCGAAATTCGACAGCAGCCGCGCCCGGCCAGCCAGCACATGGCGTTCGGCGGCAGAGCGCGCACGCGCGCGGTTCGACGCCACGATCGCCTCGAAGATCGCGCGGTGCTCGATGTTCGAGCGGCGCATGTTGCCCGGCGCGTTGAAGTACTTCCGCCGCACCAGGTGCAGTTCCTTCACGTAGTCGTCGTAGGCCTGGTGGGCGCGACGGTTGTTCGACAGCGTGAGGATCAGCGCGTGGAACTGCAGGTTCAGCTCGTAGTAGAGCGTGCCGTCTTCCGCGTCGCAGGCGGCGTCCATCGCAGACAGCAACGACTCGAACTGCTTCTTGTGCTCTTCGGTGAGGTGCTCGCAGGCGCGGTCGGCGGCATAGCCGAACACCAGTGCGCGCATCTCGTAGATCTCCAGCATCTCGCGCAGCGAAAGCTGCCGCACGTACACGCCGCGGTTGGTTACCGCATTGACGATGCCCAGCCCCGCCAGCACCTTGATGGCCTCGCGGATCGGTCCGCGGCTGGTGCCCATGCGCAGTGCCAGGGCCGCCTCGTTGAGCCGCTCCCCCGGCTTGAACTCCCCGGTGTAGATCAGCTGCTTGAGTTCATTGACGATGGCATCCGACAGTGCGGAACCACGGGTGCTGGAAGATGGCGGAGGCATGCGGCAATCCTAACTTCAGACCAACTGCGCTCCGCCCAGCCTGGTCCTGGCCGGCGGCTAGTCGACCTTGACGTTCGCGCTCTTCACCAGCTTCACCCAGAACTTGCCGTCCTCCGCCAGGAAGCTGCCGAACGCCTCGGGCGACGCGGAGACCGACACCTCGGTGCCGTCGCGCGCCAGCGAGGCCTTGACCGAAGGCTGCTGCATCGCGGTGACGGTCGCGTCGTAGATCTTCTTCACCACGGCCGGCGGCGTGCCGGCGGGCACGAACATGCCGTACCAGAACTCGAGGTGGTAGTCGGGCAGGCCCGCCTCCTTCATGCCCGGCAGCCCGGGCACCAGCGGCGAGCGCTCGCGCGTGCTGACGGCCAGCGCGAGCAGCTTGCCGCCGCTGGCCATGGGCAGCACCGAGGGCGAGGTGCCGAAGGTCAGCTGCGTGTCGCCCGCCATCACCGACTGGATCGCCAGGCTGCCGCCCCGATAGGGAATGTGCGTCATCTCGGCACCGGTGATCTGGCCGAACAGCGCCGCGCCCAGGTGCGGCGCCGAGCCGTTGCCAGAAGTCGAGTAGTTGAGCTTGCCCGGGTCCTTCTTCGCCGCCGCGACAAGGTCGGCCACCGAGCGGATGCCAGTCGCGGGGTTGACGGCCAGCACCAGCGGCGAGGTGGTGATCTTGGTAACGGGCGCGAGGTCGCGCGCCGAATAGGCCAGCCTGGGGTTGAGCGCCGGGTTCACCGAGATGCTGCTCGGGCTTGCGATCAGCAGCGTGTAGCCGTCGGGCGGCGCCTTGGCCACGATTTCCGCGGCAATGCTCGAGCCGTTGCCGGGCTTGTTGTCGATCACCACCGGCTGACCGAGCGCCCTGGCGAAGGCATCGCCCATCGCGCGGGCCACGTAGTCGGCCGCGCCGCCCGGGGCGAAGCCGATCACGAGGCGCACCGGCTTGCTCGGGTAGTCCGCCGGTTGCGCCCAGCCGGTACTCGCGAAGGCGCACAGCCCGAGGGTCATGACGAGGTTTCTGGTGTTCATGCGCTTGTCTCCTTCATTGTGTTTTTCGTCGCGCGCTTCGGGACGGATCGATCAGCCCGCGGGCGGCATTCGCAGCACGATCTTTCCGACATGGCCTCCGGCTTCCATCCGGTCCTTCGCTTCCTGCAGCCTGGCGAAGTCGAAGACGCGGTCGACGTGCGGCTTGATCCGCCCCGCGGCAATGTGCGGCAGCACGTCGGCCACGAAGGCGGGCAGCGCCGCTGCGCGCTGCGCCTTGCTGCGCAGCTTGTTGGACACGCCGAACACGGCCAGCCGCTTCGCATGCAGGGCCGCCAGGTCGAGCTCGGCCTTCACCACGCCGTCGACATAGCCCACGGTGGCGAGCCGGCCTTCGAAGGCCATCGCGCGGATGTTTTCGGCGAACACCGTGCCGCCGACGGTGTTGATGACGATGTCGGCGCCGTGGTCCTGCGTCACCTCCAGCACGGCGGCCGCGAAGTCAGGTGTGCGCGTGCAGATCGCGACATCGAGCCCCAGGCTTTGCAGCAGCGCCAGCTTGTCGGCCGAGCCCGAGGTGCCGATCACCTTGGCGCCGAGCGCCTTGGCAAGTTGAAGCGAAGCCACGCCCACGCCGGAAGACACGCCGTTGATCAGCACCCAGTCGCCCGCGCGCAGTCGGCCTTGCAGCACGAGCATGTCGTACGACACCAGGAAGGTCAGCGCGACGCTGGCGGCCTCTTCCCACGACAGGCTGGCCGGCATGGCCATCGCCTCGATGTCTTCCATCAGCGCGTATTCGGCAAAAGCCCCTGCGCAGCGGCCCATCACCCGGTCGCCCGCGCGAAAGCGCGTGACCTCCGCGCCGACGGCAACGACCTCGCCGGCCCCCTCCCCGCCGATCGCCTTCCAGCTCCCGGCCTGGCCGTGCAGGCCATGGCCCGACACGAACTCGCCGCGGTTGAGCGACGCGGCCCGCATGCGCACCAGCAGCTGGTTCGCTCCCGGCTGCGGCACGGCCGTGTCGCGTATTTCGAGGACCGTGGCCTCGTCGCTCATCTGCATCCAGTACGACTGCATGGTGTTTGTCTCCTTGCTTCTTCTCAGCGTCCGGTGAAGACCGGCTTGCGCTTCTGCATGAAGGCAGTGCGGCCTTCGGTGTAGTCGGCGCTTTCGAAGCAGTCGCGGATCAGCGAGTTGCACAGCGCCAGGTCAAGTTCCGGCGAGGGCTTGAGGATCTCGCGCGTGATCGCCTTGCCCGCCGCAATGGTGAGCGGCGCGTTCTCCGCCATCGCGCCGGTGTATTCGGCGAGCAGTTGTTCCAGCCCGTCCGGCTCGCTCACGCGCGTTACCAGGCCCAGTGCCTTGGCTTCGGCTGCATCGATGCGGCGGGCCGTGAAGAACAGGTCTTTCGCCGCGCCGGGGCCGATCAGGTCGACCAGGTTCTTCATCGCCGAGTAGCGGTAGCCCAGGCCGAGCCGCGCCGCCGGAATGGAGAACACAGCGTCCTGCGCCGCGATGCGGATGTCGCAGCTGATCGCCACGTTCACGCCGCCGCCGATGCAGTAGCCGCGGATACAGGCGAGCGTGGGCTTGGGAAAGTCGTGGATGCTCATCAGCGCGTCTTCGGCCATGGCCTCGTAGCGGGCCACGGCCGCGCGCGCCGCGCGCATGTCCTCGAACTGCGAGATGTCGGCGCCCGAGACGAAGGCCTTCTCGCCCGCGCCCGAGAAGACGACCAGGCGCACACGGTCGTCGTCCTGCGCCTCGCGCAGCAGCTGCGGCACGGCCTCCCACATGTCGACCGACAGCGCGTTGTGCCGCGCGGGGTTGTTGAAGCGGATGTGCAGCGTGCTGGCGTCGAGCCAGGTCTGCACGCGTTCGGTGCTGGATGCGTAGGTGGGGTTGGTCATGCTCTTCTCTTCAATAGACTCCGGTCGCTTTCATTCGGGCAAGCTCGTCCGGGCCGAGGCCCAGTTCGCCGAGGACTTCTTCCGTGTGTTCACCGCGCCGCGGCGCTGCGCGGGCGATGGTGCTGGGCGTGCGTTCGAGCTGCATCGGCTGGCCGACCAGCCGCTGCGGGCCGAGGCGCGCCGAGACCACGTCCTTGACCATGCCGAGGTGCCGGATCTGCGGCTCCTCGAACACTTCGCGCATGTCGCTGATGAGGCCGCAGGCCACGCCGCCGGCGTTGAACTGCTCGATCCAGTGGCTGCGGTCCTGCGCGGCCAGCCGGCGGTCGATCTCGGCGTTGAGCGTGTCGCGGTTGACGGAGCGCGAAGCCTTGTCGTGATAGCGCGGGTCTTCGATCCATTCCGGCGCGCCGAGGATCTGGCAGAAGCGCTCCCAGATCTTCGAGCCGAAGACGGCGATGTTGAGGTAGCCGTCGCGTGCCTTGTAGACGCCGGTCGGGATGCTGGTCGGGTGGAAGTTGCCCGCCTGCGTGCCGACTTCGCCGTCGATCAGGTAGCGCGAGGTCTGGAAATCCATCATGTAGACCATCGCCTCCAGCAGCGAGGTGTGCAGCCACTGGCCGCGGCCCGATGCTTCGCGCTCCAGCAGGGCCACGAGGATGCCCTGCGCCGCGAAGATGCCGGCGCAAAGGTCGGCAATCGGGATGCCGACGCGCACCGGGCCGTCGCCCGGCAGGCCGGTCACCGACATCAGGCCGCCCATGCCCTGCGCGATCTGGTCGAAGCCCGGTCGCTTGGCAAGCGGACCGCTCTGGCCGAAGCCCGAGATGCTGGCGTAGACCAGGCCCGGGTTGTCGGCCGAGAGCGTTTCGTAGTCGATGCCCAGGCGGAACTTCACGTCGGGCCTGAAGTTTTCGACCACCACGTCGGCACTGGCGATCAGGCGCTTCAGCGTAGCGACGCCCTCTTCTTCCTTCAGGTTGAGCGTGATCGAGCGCTTGTTGCGGTGGGTGTACTGGTAGTCGGAGCCGTCCTGCCCGCCAAGCGTGTCGTCGCCGCGCATGTGCTCGGGCATCTGCACCTGGATCACGTCGGCGCCCCAGTCGGCGAGCTGCCTGCAGGCCGTGGGCCCGGCGCGCACCTGGGTCAGGTCGATGACGCGAAAGCGTTGCAGGGCGGAAGAGGCAGGCAGATGGGGCATGCGGGCTCGATGAAGAAGGACCTTGAACGGGCCAGATTGTTTTCATCGACAACCAAAAGTGTCAACACTTTTATAGAAACAGTGGACATTAAAGGCGCCAACCGTATACGATATTCCGGCAAACAAAGGATCTCCTCATGCTGCCCTGGCTCGCCGAACAGGCCTCCGATCACCTCTCGACCGTGCGCGACACCCCGCTCGCAAAGCTGGTGCGAGACGACATGCTGGTGATGATCCTGCGGGGCGAATTGAAGACCGGCCAGCGCATCAACGAGCCCGACGTTGCCGCCCGGCTCGGCGTTTCGCGGGTGCCGGTGCGCGAGGCCCTGCGCGAACTAGAAAGCACCGGACTCGTGGTCGCGCGCAAGCACGCCGGCGTCTTCGTGCGCGAGCCGACCAGCGACGAAGTGCACGACCTCTACGAGATGCGCGGCCTGCTCGACGGCTTTGCCGGGCGCCGCGCGGCGCGGCTGGCCGAGCCGGAACGCATCGCGCTGGCCGATGTGCTCGACGCCTCCATCGCCGCCATGAACGCGGCCTTTGCCGCCCACGACGTGCAGCGCTACTACCGCGAGAACCTCGCCTTCCACTGGGCCATCGTCGAGGCGGCGGGCAACCACGCGCTGGCCCAGACCTACCGGACGATCGTGCAGAAGCTGCACCTGTCGCGCCTGAAGAACCTCTCGCAGGACATGGGCATGCGCGCGTCGATCGCCGAGCACACGCGCATTGCCCGCGCGCTGCGCAAGGGCGACATCGCCCGCTGCGAAGACCTCATGGCGCGCCACGTGAGCGACGCCTACGACCGCCTGCAGAGCCGTCGCCACTGAACGCGCGGCGCAGCCGCTCTTGCCCGAACAACTACCAGGAGACATTCATGCAACGCCGCGCCTTCACACTGGCCATTCCTACTTCCGCATTCCTCGGGATGCACGGTCTTGCGCGCGCGCAGGACTTTCCGAACAAGCCCATCCGCTACATCGTGCCGGTCGCGGCCGGCGGCGGCAGCGACATGGTGGGCCGCACCGTCACCGAACGCTGGGGCAAGCTGCTCAACCAGACCTTCATCGTCGACAACCAGGGTGGCGGAGGCGGCGTGATCGCCTCGCAGAACACGGCCCGCGCCCCGGCCGACGGCTACACGCTGATGCAGGGCTACGTCGCCACGCACGGCACCAGCCCCGCGACGCGCCAGGTGCCCTACGACCCGGTCAAGGACTTCACGCCGATCGGCATGATCGGCGGCACGCCCAACGTGCTGGTGGTCAACGCCGACCTGCCGGCCAAGGACTTCAGGCAGTTCGTCGAATACGCGAAGGCCAACGCGGGCAAGCTCAGCTATGGCTCGGCCGGTGCGGGCTCGCTGACGCACCTGACGATGGAACTCTTCAAGCAGCAGACCGACCTGCAGATGACGCACGTGCCGTATCGCGGCGTGGCGCCAGCCTTCAACGACCTGATGGGTGGCCAGACGCAGGCCATGTTCCCCGGCCTGGCCGCGGCAATGCCGCACATCAAGTCGGGCCGAGTGCGTCCGCTGGCAGTGACCGGCAAGGCGCGGCATCCGCAGATCAAGGACGTGCCCACGCTCGAGGAACTGGGCTTGAAAGGCTTCGACGCGATGCAGTGGTACGGCGTGGTCGGCCCGGCCAACATACCGCCCGCGGTCGTGAAGCTGCTCAACGACACGCTCAACACCGTGCTCAAGGCGCCCGATCTCAGCGAGAAGCTGGCGATCGAGGCCGTCGAGCCCATGCCCATGAGCGCGCAGCAGTTCGGCGACTACATCCGCGCCGACGTCGCGCGATGGACCCAGCTCGCGCGCGACCGCAAGATCGAGCTCACGACCTGAAGCCCGCCACAGTTTTCCTTTTTTCCCTTCCCAGCTATCCACCAAAGGCTTTCACACACATGGCCCGCAATACCCAGGTCGCCGCAGACCACAACGCACCTCCCATCACCCGCATCCTTGCCGAGTACGTCGCGGGCCATGCCTCGCGCGGCTGGAGCGACGCGGTGGACCACGAGGCGCACCGCACCTTCCTCAACTGGCTGGGCTGCGCCGTGGGCGCCGCGCGGCACGAAGCCGTCGAGGCCGCATTGGCCGCCGTGCAGGTGCTGCAGCCCGCGCCACAGGCCACCGTGCTCGGCCGCACGGAGAAAGTCGACATCGCGAACGCGGCGCTGCTCAACGGCATCAGCTCGCACACCTTCGATTTCGACGACACGCACCTGAAGACCATCATCCACCCCGCCGGCCCGGTGGCCTCCGCCGTGCTGGCGCTGGCCGAGCACACGGGCGCGAGCGGCCGCGCGGTGCTCGATGCGCTGGTGCTGGGCATCGACGTTGCCTGCCGCCTGGGCAACACCGTCTACCCCGAGCACTACGACCGCGGCTGGCACATCACCGGCACCACGGGCATGTTCGGCGCGGCGGCGGGTTGCGCGCGCCTGCTCGGGCTGGATGCGGACCGCACGGCGATGGCGCTCGGCATTGCCGCATCGCAGCCGGTCGGCCTGCGCGAGCAGTTCGGCACAATGACCAAGCCATTCCATCCGGGCGGCGCGGCGCGCGCCGGCCTGATGGCCGCGCTGATGGCCCGGCACGGCTACACCGCGAGCCCGAAGGCGATCGAGGCGCCGCGCGGCTGGGCGCAGGTGGTGTCGACCAGGTACGCATGGAACGAAGTCACCGACGAGCTCGGCGAGCGTTTCGAGATTTCATTCAACAGCTACAAGCCCTTTGCCTGCGGCATCGTGATCCACCCGAGCATCGACGCCTGCGTGCAACTGCGCGAGCGCGGCATTGCACCGGAGCAGATCGAACGCATCGAGCTCAAGGTGCACTCGCTGGTGCTCGAACTCACGGGCAAGAAGGAGCCGGCCGACGGGCTGCAAGGCAAGTTCAGCGTGTACCACGGGTGCGCGGCCGGCCTGCTGTTCGGCCGTGCGGCCGAAGAAGAATTCGCCGACGACATCGTGACGCGGCCCGACGTGGTCGCCCTGCGCCGCAAGGTCGTGGCCACGGTGGACGACAGCATCGACGAGGCCAGCGCCGACGTGACCGCGGTGCTGACCGATGGCCGCCGCGAGCACGTGTTCATCGAGCACGCCATCGGTTCGCTGCAACGCCCCATGAGCGACGCGGACCTGGAGCGCAAGTTTCACGGGCTGTCGAACGGCATCCTGGGCGCGGAGCGCACGAGCGAGCTTCTTGCAGCCTGCTGGACGCTGGGCACTGCCGCCGATGTGCGCAGCCTTGTGGCGCTGGCCCGGCCCTGATACGGAGAACGGAGACCCGCATGAAACCGTCCGACCTTTCCCGCGCCATCGCCCGCCGCGCCTTCTGCGCCGCGGGCGGACTCCTGCTGGCGGGCTGCGCCGGCACCAGGGCCAGTTCGCAAGCAGCCGCCGCGGCGGAGCTCGGCGGTACCGGCAAGCTGCGCGCCGCCATCAACTTCGGCAACCCGATCCTCGCCAGCCGCGGCGCGGGTGGCGTGCCGAGCGGCGTCTCTGTGGACCTTGCGCGCGAGGCGGCGCGCCGCCTCGGCCTGGCCGTCGAGCTGGTGCAGTTCAACTCGGCTGGCAACGTGGTCGAAGCGGTCAAGGCGCGGCAGGTCGACATGGCCTTTGTCGCCATCGACCCGGTGCGCGCGGCGGACATGGAATACACCGCGCCCTACGTGATCATCGAAGGCGCCTATCTGGTTCGCAACGGCTCGCCGCTGCAGCGCAACACCGATGTCGACCGCGCGGGAACGCGCGTCGCGGTGGGCCGCGGCAGCGCCTACGACCTGTTCCTCACGCGCGAGCTGAAGGCCGCCACGCTGGTGCGCGCATCGACCTCGCCCGAGGTCACGAACCAGTTCCTGGCCCAGAACCTCGACGTGGCCGCCGGCGTGAAGCAGCAGTTGGAAGCGGATGCCGCGCGAGTGGGCGGCGTGCGCCTGCTGCCGGGCCGCTTCATGGTGATCGAGCAGGCCATGGGCGTGCCGAAGGGCCGGCTCGCTGCGCAGGCGTGGCTCAGCGATTTCATCGAGGAGATGAAGGCATCAGGCTTCGTTGCCGAGGCGCTGAAACGGCACGGCATCGAGGGCGCCGCCGTGGCGCCGCGCCGCGCCTCGTAGTACCGCGCGCTAGGCCGCCGGGGTCGGCCGCAGCAACCAGCGCACTTCCTGCGTCTGCTCGCTGTCGGGGTAGCGCGACTCCATCGTCGTCAGGATGGGCTGCGCCATGTCGGCCCGGCCCAGCCCCTGCACCAGCGCGCGGGCGGCCAGCTCGTAGGCCTGCGGAATCGCCTCGTTGCCGCGAAAGCGCTTGTCGAAGCCCGACAGCAGTGCCAGCGTGGCGTGCGCATCGCCGTTGCGCCATTCGGCGCGCGCCATCGCGATCACCATGGCGGCATCGTCGAGCGCGAAAGCCTTGTCCTTTTCCTTGCAGGCCTTGAAGACCTTGAGCGCCTCCGAGGCCAGGTCGCGCCGCATCAGCAGCGGGATGAAGCGCCGCGCCTGATCGAGCATCGTGTCCTTCTTGTCGGGCATCAGCGCCAGCACGCGGTGGTAGCGGCGCTGCGCCGCGAGGTCGTCGGACGCGGCCGTGCGCTGGGCCTCGTAGGCCGAGCCCAATGCGGCCGCGAGGTCGCCCTCGGTGATCAGCTGCGCCACTTCTGCGTCCATGCGCTGCGCGGCGATCTGCTCGGGCGTGCGGCGGTCGACCGTGGCGCCGTCGCCCAGCTCGCTGCCCGGCACGGCGTCGAAGCCGAAGGCGTCGTGGTGCTGGAACATCACGTAGCCCAGCAGGCTCGCCATGACCCAGCCGAAGTAGATGAAGGCGAAGTTGATCACCGGCAGCGCGATGCGCCCGTCGAACATCGGCAGCAGCATCGACAGCGCCACCTGCGCGCCCGTGCTCAGCAGGAACAGGAAGAAGCACAGCAGCGCATACGGCCAGCCGATGATGCGCATCGCGTCCATCACGTTGCCGGGGTTCATTGCCTGGAAGAAGCTGGCCGACTGCACCAGCACGATCACCGCCGCCGGGAACGTGAACGACATGACGAACAGCCCCACCGTGCCGAGGATCGGCGCGTACCAGGCAAGCCAGCCGATGAGGAAGGCCTGCACCATCGTGATCGCGAACAGCTTCCACGGCAGGTAGGTCCAGTCGTCGCTGGACTCGCGGCCGAAGTCCGCCGAATCGCGGATGCCGCGCGCGCCCAGCGCAATGATCTTGAAGCCGTAGCGGCTGGCCGCCAGCATGATGCCGACCTCGATGACGAAGAGCGCCAGCGCGTCGGGCAGGAAGAAGATCGCGTCGAAGAACAGGCTGCAGAACGACAGCAGCAGCCCGTAGGCCAGCGGCCGCATCTGGAACGGAAAGGCGAAGAAGCTGTTCAGGCGGTGCCAGAACGGCGGTGGCGGCGGTGCCGCATCCTTGACGACGATCATGGCAACGACCCCCTGTTTTTTATGGATTCGCTTACTTGCGGAAGAAATCGCTCTGGCTCATGGCGCCCCGGCCGCCCAGGCGCACCACGGTGGCCTCCTCGGCATGCACCAGGCGCATCTGGCCCAGCTCGCTCTCCAGACGCTGCGTGAAGCTGGTCTTGAGCTGAATGACCGACTCGCCCATCTGCAGCACGCTGGTGCCCTTGACGATGGCGCTCTTGCGGTTGGGCGCCACTTCGACGGAATCGATGTGGTAGTCGTAGTCGAGGGTGAGGATGCCGCCCATCTGGTCGCCGACGCGGCGCAGGATCTCGAAGGTCTTGTGCTGCGCCTCGCAGGCCTCGTCGCGGTTGTGCGAGGTCTCTTCCGTGCGGCCCATCATGGTCGTCTTGCTGTCGATGACGGCCTTGCGGCTGAGCTGCTTGCACAGCTTGTCGGCGTCGCGGGCGGCAATGGCGCGCGCTTCCTTCTGGTAGTAGTCGCGCACCATCGGCTCGTCGAGCTTGCGACCGCCGATAAAGAAATACCACGCGCCCACGCAGAGCACGATCGCAATCGCAATTTGCTTCATTTCCCCGCTCGCGCGTGTGCGCGTCCCTCTAAATTTTGCGGGCAGTATACGTTGCCGAATGTTTCCTAAAGACTGCATTCGACCTGAAATCGGGCCTGCGGCATGAATCCGGCCACCCGGGCGCCCCGTATATCTGGCATGTGCATCGATGCCCCACAATCCGCGGATGCCAGCTCCCAGCCCCGACGCCGAACTGATGGCGCTGATCGACCGCATCGGCCATCGCGACGAAGCCGCCCTGCGCCAGCTCTACGACCGCACCTCGCCCAGGCTGATGGGTCTGGCGATGCGCGTCGTGCGGCAGCGCGAATGGGCCGAGGACGTGCTCCAGGAGGCCTTCCTGACTGTCTGGCGAGTCGCGGGCGACTATCGCGCCTCGCTCAGCCCGCCGCTGGCGTGGCTCGGGCTGATCGTGCGCAGCCGGGCGCTCGACCTGCTGCGCCGCCGCACCGCCGACCGCGCCCAGCTGACCCAGGAATTCGACGAGCTCATGGCCGACCAGCTCGAATCGGACGCGCCCAACCCGGCCGACACCGCCGATGCGAGCGAGCAGGCCTGGGCGCTGCACCAGTGCCTGAGCCAGCTAGAGGGCCGCCAGCGCGAGGTGGTCAGCCTGGCCTACCTGCGCGACATGAGCCACGGCGAGCTGGCCGAGCAACTGAAGCTGCCGCTCGGCACGGTCAAGACGTGGATCCGGCGCGGGCTGGAAAAGCTGCGCGTCTGCATGGGGCGCTTTGCGTGAGAGCGACGATGAACAAGGCAGCCTCCCAATGAACCTCATCGCCCACCCCGAACTGCTCGAACTGCTGGCCGCGAGCCATGCGCTCGGCACGCTGCGCGGCGGCGCCCGACGCCGCTTCGAAGCCCTGGCCCGCGAACAGGCACCGGTGCGCGCCGCCGCGCTGGTCTGGCAAGGCCGGCTCGCGGGCATGACCGAACTGCAAACCTCGGTCGCGCCCGACCCAGCCGTGTGGACCCGCATCCGCAACATGATCGACGCCGAGCAGTCGGCACTCGCCATCGAACGGCAACGCGATGCCGCCAATGCCGGGGCCGACAGTGAGCCGCGCCAAGGCGGCTGGCTGCGCAGCCTCACGCTGTGGCGCGGCGCCACCGCCGCCGGCGCGCTGGCCACGGTGCTGGCCGTGGCGGTCGGCCTGAACCTGCGCGACCAGCTGCACAACGCCCCGGCGGTGCAGTACGTGGCCGTGCTGAGCGACGACAAGGACGCAGCCTCGATGCTCGTGACCTTCGACCCCAAGAAAAAGCAGCTGGTGCTTCAGCGCGTGGGCGGCTTCAATGAAGGCAACGACAAGTCGCTGCAGCTCTGGGCCCTGCCGCCGGGCGGCGCGCCGCGATCGCTGGGTGTGCTCGACAACGCCCCGGGCCTGCGCCTCGCGGCATCGGAGTCCGACGTGCATGCCGTGCCTGCGCTGGCCATCACGCTCGAAGCCAAGGGCGGCGTCCCGCCGGGCAGCGGGCCGAAAGGACCGGTCCTGTTCAAGGGCGCGCTCATCGAGAAAACCATCTAGGCGAGACCCGGCTGTCAACGATCACAGCCCCTGGGGCGTCGTGATGGAAAATCCGCCTACCGCTCGCTCCCCGCCCTTCTTCCGTTCTTCCGATGCATTCGATGAAAACCGCGCTGGCCGCGATCGCCCTGCTCACCGCAGCGCTCACAGCGCACGCCCAGTCCAGCTTCTTCCCCCAGGAATCCGAGACGGCCGCTGCCGAGGCCGCGGCCGCGCGCGACTACCTGGCCGCCAAGGACCGCTGGCACAACGAGCTCGCGGCTTTTGCGCGCGCCGACCAGGAACGCTTTCCCGCGCCCGGCGGCGTGGTGTTCGTCGGCAGTTCCACGGTGCGCATGTGGACCCGCCTGCAGCAAGATTTCGCGCGCGTGCCCGGCGGCGTGATCAACCGCGGCTTCGGCGGCTCGACGCTGCAAGACTGCAGCCTCTTCGCGCGAGACCTCGTGGTGCGCTACAAGCCCCGGCAGGTGATGGTCTATGCGGGCGACAACGACCTGGCCGAGGGCCGCACGCCGCTGCAGGTGCTCGACAGCTTCGCGCGCTTTGCCAACGCGGTGCGCGCCGAGCTGCCGGATGCGCGCATCAGCTTCATCTCGGTCAAGCCCAGCCCCTCGCGCGAGCAGCTGATGCCGCAGATCCGCGAGACCAATCACGTGATCTCGGCCTACCTGAACCTGCTGCCCAACAGTGAGTTCATCGATATCTACACGCCGATGCTCGGCGCGGATGGCCGCCCGCGCATGGAGCTTTTCCGCGGCGACAGGCTGCACATGACGGACGAGGGCTACCGGCTCTGGCACTCGGTGATCGCGCCGCACCTGCCTGTTCCGCCCGCGCCGCCGACGGCCAGCCTGCCCTGAACCTGGGCGCTCAGGCCGGCGCGGGCTCCGACGGCACGTCGTCCGCCGGCGGCGGCACGTCCGCCCCACGCGTGAAACGCGCCACGAAGTACATCCCCGAGAACACCGCCAGCAGCAGCAGGCCGTCGCCCCACCATGGCCGCGCCGTCTGGCTGTCGCCGTAGAAGGCCAGCACCAGCAGCACCGCCACCAGGTGCGCGCAGAACACCGGCAGCGAGGCCGAGCCCATTGCCTCCAGCCAGCGTAGCCGCGGAATGCGCCGCATCAGCCAGGGCCCGAAGCGCACCGCCAGGATGCCCAGCGCCACCAAGTTCACCAGCCGCAGCGGCCCGAGCTGCCATTTGTCGAACAGCAGGTTCAGCTCCACGTCGCCGCCGAACGGCGCCTGCCCGTTGATGCCGGTGTGGCGCCAGTAGACGCCGTACAGCGCGATGCCCGCCGCCAGCACCAGCAGCCACGCCGGAAAGCGCAGCGGCCGGGCTTCCGGCCCGTTGCGGGTGGCGCCGATGCACAGCCCCGCGAACCACAAAAACTGCCAGGCATAGGTGTTGAACGCGCCCATCTCGTGGAACGGCACCGGCACACCCAGGTAGCGCTCTGCCAGCCCGTAGACCCATTCGCTGAGCCCGAACTGCGCCGCCGCCCACACGGTCGCGCTCGCCACCATCACCCAGGTCCAGCCATGGCGCATCGCGAAGGCCAGCACCCAGGGGCTCAAAAGCATGAAAAAGATGTACATCGGCAGGATGTCGAGCAGCGCCGGCTCGTAGATGAGCAGCAGCCCGAACAGGAAGCCCTCGCGCGGCTCCGCCAGGTAGTACGACACCAGGTTCTTCACGGCCGGCTGGTCGATGTGCAGCCCCACCGCCGCGATCACCGTGAACAGGAACAGCAGGATCGCCGCCTGGCACAGGTAGACCTTCAGCACGCGCCGCCAGAAGGCCTGGCGCATCGAATCGACCCCGCGCAGATAGCCGATGCGGCTGTACACCAGCCCGGCCACGAAGGCCGACAACAGCACGAAGCCCTCTGCCGCCGAAACGAACCCGAAAGGCTGGCCCAGCGGATCGGTCAGCCGGGTGGGAAGGTGGGTGACGGTCATCAGCACGAGCATCAGCCCGCGCAAGGCGTCTATTTCCCAGTAGCGTTTCATCGGTCGGCGGCGAGGTCTTGGTGGCGGTCCGCGCGGCGCACGCACGACAGTGGCTGATTGTAAGAAGGCCGGTGTAAAGACGTTTCGGGGTGCGTGCGAACGACACCGTCGTAGTGAGCGCACCTCCGGACAGCGCCGACGGCCTATGACTGTTGGCACTGCCGAAGCGTCGCGCAAATCGGCTACGCTGCGCGCTGCCTCAAGGTGGAGATACAAAAAAGTGAACCGTTTCCTTCCAACATTGCTCCTGGCCGGCGGCGTCCTCATGGCCGGCCCGGGCTTTGCCCTCCAGATCACCAGCCTCACGCCTCAGGGCGAGGTCGCGCGCGTACGCCAGGTCGTCGCCAAGTTCGACCAGGCCGCCGTCAACTTCGGCGACCCCAAGGCCCCCGCCCCGCTCACGGTGAGCTGCACCGACGCGCAGGCCGCCAAGGGCACCGGCCGCTGGACCGACGCCAAGGCCTGGGTCTACGACTTCGAGAACGACCTGCCGCCCGGCGTGCGCTGCACGGTCACCCGCATTCCCACCTTCAAGCCCGCCAGCGGCGAGCTGACCGGCCCCGAGCGCTACCAGTTCAACACCGGCGGCCCCTTCGTGCGCAACTACATGCCGGGCAGCTACGCCCGCATCGACGAACAGCAGATGTTCATGCTCGAGCTCAACGGCGCGGCCACGCTCGACAGCGTGCGCCAGAACATCTGGTGCGCCGCCGACGGCGTGGGCGAGCGCATTCCCGTCAAGCTGCTCGACGGCGAGCAGCGCGCAGGCCTGCTCAAGGCCTTCGGCCGCGACAAGGCCGCCGAGAAAGACCCGCTGCGCTTCGTCACCATGCAGTGCAACCGCACGCTGACGCCCGGCGCCAAGGTGCAGATCGTCTACGGCAAGGGCGTGGCCACGCCTTCCGGTGTGCCCAACAACGTGGAACGCCGCCTCGACTTCCAGGTGCGCGAGCCCTTCGCCGTCTCGTTCACCTGCGAGCGCGAGAACGCGCAGGCCGCCTGCCTGCCGCTGCGCCCGATGCAGCTGACGTTCAATGCACCGGTCACGCGCAAGCTGGCCGCGCAGATCCAGCTCAAGGGCGACAAGACCATCAAGGCCAAGCTCGAGAACGAGGGCGGCACGCAGAGCGACGATGACGTGGTCAACGGCGTGAGCTTCGAGCCGCCGCTGGCCGAGAGCACTCAATACAGCATCGAGCTGCCCTCCAAGTTCGAGGACGCCTCGGGCCGCCCGCTGGCTTCGCCCGGCACCTTCCCGCTGAAGGTGGCGACCGGCATGATGCCGCCGCTGGCCAAGTTCGCCGCCTCGCCCTTCGGCGTGGTCGAGCGACTGGCCGAGCCCGACACCCCGGCCATGATGCCGGTCACCGTGCGCCGCGTGGAGCCGAAGCTGATGGTGAACGCCCTCACGCCCGGCAAGGTGAGCGACATGAACCCGAAGACCGACGCGGAAATCATCGCGTGGTTCCGCAAGGTGCGCCGCTACGACAGCTTCACCATCTCGCGCGAACAAGCCCGCAAGGACGTGAAGGGCCCGCTGCCGCCGGTCATCGACAAGGACGACCGCACCACGCTGCAAACGCGCATGCTGTCGCTGCTGGCGGGCCAGTCGGGCGTGAAGGCGCTCGACATGCCCAAGTCCGACGCCGGCGATCCGCGCCCCTTCGAAGTCATCGGCATTCCGCTGACTCCCGGCTTCCACGTGCTGGAAATCGCCTCGCAGAAACTCGGCGAGGCGCTGCTCGACGAGCGCTACAACGCCGGCCGCACGATGTACGTGCGCACCACCGCGCTGGCCACCAACCTGGCCGTGCACTTCAAGCTGGGCCGCGAGAACTCGATGGCCTGGGTGACCACGCTCGACAAGGGCAAGGTCGTGGCCGGCGCCGAAGTGCGCGTGTCCGGCTGCGACGGCAAGGCCGTGGCCAGCGGCACCACCGATGCGAACGGCATCGTCATGCTGAACGGCGTGTCGCCGCAGCCGCCGTCGTGCAACGGCCCGAACGAATACGAAACGGGCGCCTGGTTCGTCAGCGCCCGCGCCAAGGACGACAAGGGCGTCGAAGACCTCGCCTTCACCTGGAGCGACTGGCAGCGCGGCATCGAGCCCTGGCGCTTCAATGTGCCGACCAACCTGCAGGCCGAGCCCGACCGCGTCGCCCACACCATCTTCGACCGCACGCTGCTGCGCGCCGGCGAAACGGTGTCGATGAAGAGCCTGATCCGCACGCAGACCAGCAAGGGCTTCGGCCTGCCGGAGAACCGGCCCGACACCCTCGTCATTACCCACACGGGCAGCGGCCAGCGCTTCACGCAGCCGCTGAACTGGCGCAAGACCGCCACCGGCGGCCTGAGCGCGGAGAACACATTCCCCATTCCGCCGGCAGCCAAGCTCGGCGTGTACGAGGTGATGCTGCGCACCGGTAAAGGCAAGGATGCCAATGGAGAAGGCGAGTCCGACGGCGACGAGGACTACGCCCGCAGCTTCAGCACCGGCATGTTCCGCGTCGAGGAATTCCGCCTGCCCGTGCTCGAAGGCCGCATCTCGCCCACCGAGAAGAAGCCGCTGGTGGTAGCCACCAGCGTGCCCACCGACGTGCAGATCAACTACGTGGCCGGCGGCGGCGCCGCCAACCTGCCGGTGCGCGTGTCGGCCATGGTGCGCGGCAAGGCCCTGAGCTTCTCCGACTACGACGCCTTCAGCTTCAACCCGCCGCGCGCCACGCAGGGCGACGGCACCGAGGCCGCCACACCGGCCGCGGACACGAGCGCCGGCGAGGAAGACCTCAACAGCGTGAACGACACCCGCGTGATCGCCGACAAGCTGCCGCTCACGCTGAACAAGGACGGCGGCGGCAAGGTCACGATCGACAAGGTGCCGAAGGTCAAGGCCGCGCGCGAGCTTCTGCTCGAAGCCACGTACGCCGACCCGAACGGCGAGGTGCAGACCATCCGCAGCACGCAGACGCTGTGGCCCGCGTCCGTCATCGCCGGCATCAAGACCGAGGGCTGGGTTTCCACCGCCCAGAAGCTGAAGTTCCAGGCGCTCGCGCTCGACCTCACGGGCAAGCCCCAGGCCAACGTGACGCTCAACGTGCGCGCCGTTGCGCGCATCACCACCACCAGCCGCAAGCGCATGGTGGGCGGCTTCTACACCTACGACAACAAGACCGAGACCAAGGACATCGGCACCGTCTGCAGTGGCAAGAGCGACGCACGCGGCCTGCTGCTGTGCGAGTCGGAGCTGAAGGAAGCCGGCGAAGTCGAGCTCATCGCCAGCGCCACCGACAGCGACGGCCGCGACGCCAAGGCCGTGAGCTCCGTCTACGTGACGAAGCAGGGCGAGCTCTGGTTCGGCGGCGAGGACAACGACCGCATCGACGTGCTGCCCGAGAAGAAGAGCTACCAGCCCGGCGAGGTCGCCAAGTTCCAGGTGCGCAGCCCCTTCCGCTTCGCGACCGCGCTGGTCGCGGTGGAACGCGAAGGCATCATCGAGACGCACGTGGTGCAGCTCGACGGCAAGGACCCGACCGTCACCCTGCAGGTCAAGCCCGAGTGGGGCCCCAACGCCTACGTGAGCGTGCTCGCCCTGCGCGGCCGCCTGCGCGAAGTGCCGTGGTACAGCTTCTTCACCTGGGGCTTCAAGTCGCCGCGCGAGTGGTGGACGGCCTTCTGGTACGAAGGCAAGGAATACGTGGCACCGACCGCCATGGTCGACCTGAGCAAGCCGGCCTACCGCCTCGGCATGGCCGAGATTCGCGTCGGCACGCGCGCCCACCAGCTCGACGTGACCGTCACCAGCGACAAGCCCAGCTACCCGATACGCAGCAAGGCGCAGGTCACCATCAGCGCCAAGCTGCCCGACGGCAAGCCGGCGGCAGGTGCCGAAGTGGCGCTGGCCGCGGTCGACCAGGCCCTGCTGGAGCTGATGCCCAACGACAGCTGGAACCTGCTCAACGCCATGCTGCAGCGACGCAGCTGGGGCGTGAGCACCTCCACCGCGCAGATGGAAATCGTCGGCCGGCGCCACTACGGGCGCAAGGCCGTGCCCGCGGGCGGCGGCGGCGGCAAGGGCCAGACGCGCGAACTGCTCGACACCCTGCTGGTGTGGAACCCGAAGGTGGTGCTCGATGCCAACGGCCAGGCCGTGGTGACGGTGCCGCTGAACGACGCGCTCACCACCTTCAAGATCGTGGCGGTGGCCGATTCGGGCACCAGCCTGTTCGGCACCGGCCAGGCCAGCATCCAGGCCACGCAGGATCTGCAGATCATCAGCGGCCTGCCGCCGCTGGTGCGCGAGGACGACCAGTTCCGCGCGCAGATCACGCTGCGCAACACCACGCAGAAGCCGATGAAGGTCGAGGCCACGCCGCGCGCCACCCTGCTCACGCTGGAGCCGCAGACGGTCGACATCCCGGCCGGCGAGGCGCGTGAAGTGGCATGGACCGTGACCGCGCCCGCGCAGCTCGCGCAGACGCGCGCCGAAGCCATCCTGTGGGAGATCGAGGCGAAAGACATCATCGGCGGCGCGCAAGGTGCGAGAGATGCGCTCAAGGTGCGCCAGCGCATCGTGCCTTCGGTGCCGCTCACGGTGCAGCAGGCCACGCTGGTGCAGGTCGATGGGCCGTTCACGCTCGACGTGGCACCGCCCGCCGACGCCCTCCCCGGCCGCGGCGGCCTCAAGCTGTCTCTGCAGCCCAAGCTGGCCGAAGGCCTGCCGGGCGTGCGCGACTGGTTCGCGAACTACCCCTTCATCTGCCTCGAACAGAAGACCAGCAAATCGGTCGGCCTGCGCGACGCGAAGATGTGGCAGGGCGTGCTGGCCCAGCTGCCGACGTACCTCGACAGCGACGGCCTGGCCAATTACTTCCCGCCGCGCGACGGCGAGGCCAACCGCGGCAGCGACATCCTCACTTCGTACCTGCTCGCGGCGACGAACGAGGCCGCGCAGCTCAACCCGGCCTTCGCGCTGGCTGACGACGTGCGCGCACCGATGGAGTCGGGCCTGATCGCCTTCGTCGAAGGCCGCATCACGCGCGAGTTCTGGAGCCCGCGCAAGGACCTCGACGTGCGCAAGCTCGCCGCGCTCGAAGCGCTCTCGCGCTACGGCAAGGCAAAGGGCAGCATGCTCGGCAGCATCACCATCGCGCCGAACCAGTGGCCCACCAGCGCGGTGATCGACTGGCTCAACATCCTCAAGCGCGTGAACGACGTGCCGCAGCGCCAGCAGCGCCTGGACGAAGCCAACAACGTGCTGAAGGCGCGCCTCTCATACCAGGGCACCAAGCTGATCTTCAGCACCGAGCAGGACGACTACTGGTGGTGGCTGATGACGAATGGCGACGTCAACACCGCCCGCCTGCTGCTCAGCGTGATGGACGACCCGAGCTGGAAGGACGACATCGGCAAGCTCGCCAACGGCTTCATCGGCCGTCAGCAGAACGGCGCATGGCACACCACCACCGCCAACCTGTGGGGCGGGCTGGCGCTGGAGAAGTTCAGCAAGGTGTTCGAAAGCACGCCGGTGGCCGGCGTCACTGCCGCCACGCTCGGTGCAGTGAAGGCCCAGGTCAACTGGAGCCAGGTCGAACGCGTGAAGACCAGCGACCCGGCCGGTGCACCGAACCAGACCACCTTCTTCGGCGCGCCCGCATCGCCGGGCAACCTGAAGAACAACACGATGTTCCTGCCGTGGGCTGCATCGCCGTCGGGCGCACCCGTGCGCGACACCCTGCTGGTAACGCAGCAGGGAACCGGCAAGCCGTGGCTCACGCTGCAGTCGATTGCCGCCGTGCAGCTGAAGGCGCCGTTCGCGGCCGGCTACGCCATCAAGAAGACCATCACGCCGGTCGAGCAGGCCACCGCCGGCAAGTACACGCGCGGCGACGTGCTGCGCGTGACGCTGGAGGTGAACGCCAGCGCCGACATGACCTGGGTCGTCATCAGCGACCCGATTCCTGGCGGTGCCACCATCCTCGGCGGCGGCCTCGGCCGCGACTCGCAGATCGCCACCCAGGGCGAGAAGAAGTCGGGCGCCGGCTGGGCCGCCTTCGAGGAACGCAGCTTCGAGGCCTTCCGCAGCTACTACGAGTACCTGCCCAAGGGCGTGGTGAAGATGGAATACACCGTGCGCCTGAACAACGTCGGCGACTTCGCGTTGCCGCCAAGCCGCGTCGAGGCGATGTATGCGCCGGAGATGTTCGGCGAGGCGCCGAATGCGCGGGTGAAGGTGGAGGCGACGAAGTAACAATTTAGCGGTCATCGCTTCTTCACCGGCGGTCGTCACCATCGCGGCGAACCAACAACCTGGAGGAAAGATCATGGGTCTGGCTGTCTGTGTCGGCATGCTCGCCGAATTGCTTGAAGACGATCCCGAAAGCGCCGAGGGCTTCGAGGAAGAACTGGCCGAAGCCAACCGCGTGCTGGCTGCCGCGGGGCTTCCCCAGCACACGGAGCCACGCGAGCCGATGGAGCTCGACTCGCGCGCTTCGATCGACGGCTTCCCGTATTCCTTCATCCACTACCTGCGCCGCGCCTACGCCCACCGACTGCTCTCGCCCGACTGGGTAGCGACGCCGCTGCCGGACGACGTCGACCCCACGGCCGACCCGAAGATTCAGGCGCTGCTCGACGGCTCGCCAAGCCACCTGCTGTGCCACTCGGATGCGGAAGGCTTCTACGTTCCCATCGATTTCAAGGATGTGCTGTTCGACGGGGATGACAGCTGCGAAGAGGATGACGAGGACGACGAAGACGAGGAGGAAGAGGAAGCCGGCCTCCCTGGCGGCATGCTCGGCTCGTCCTACCGCCTGCTCGAAGAACTCGTGTTCGTGGCCCCGGCCCTGGGCATCCACCTCGACAACGGCAAGCTCTCGGACGAGGAAGCGGAACGCATCGACGCGCTGATCGAGGAAGACGGCGGCCTGTACCGGGAATACGTGTCTTGGCTGCTGCTGTACGAATCTGCTCGGCTGAGCATTGCGCACAAGACGGCGATTGTTTTCTGCTGACGCCGTCACTGAACCCCGGCTGACCGCGACACAGGCAGTGTTGAACGCCCTCTGACGCGCCCATCGGCCTAAACTGCTTTCCCACCCGCCCCTTCCCCAGGAGACAACCATGACCACGCTCGAAATCGCGAACAAGCTCGTCGCGCTGTGCAGAGAAGGAAAGTTCGAGGACGCGAAATCGCTCTACGCCGATGACGCGGTGAGCGTCGAGGCGGGCGCCCCGCCCGGCCAGCAGCGCGAAGCCGTCGGTCTGGCAGCCATCGAGGCCAAGGGCAAGTGGTGGAGCGACAACCACGAAGTGCATTCGTTCAAGATCACCGGCCCCTGGCCGCATGACGACCGCTTCATCGTCGGCTTCGATTTCGACGTGACCATGAAGCCCACGGGCCAGCGCTTCCAGATGGAAGAAGCAGGCCTCTACACCGTCAAGGACGGGGCCATCGTGCGCGAAGAGTTCTTCTATTCGATGGGCGGCTGAGGCGCCCCGGGGGCACGAACACCGGCAAAATGCCTGCAGGTGCCCCCATGAACACACGATTTGTAGAAGCCTTTCTCTGGGCCGCACGGCTCGGCAGCTTCCGCGCGGCGAGCGACCGGCTCCACATCACGCAGGCGGCGGTGTCCAACCGCGTCGCCTCCCTCGAAGAAGACATCGGCGCGCGCCTGTTCGAACGCGATGCGCGCGAGCTGCGGCTCACACCGGTGGGCGTGCGGCTGATGGACTACGGCGAGCGCCTGCTCGAGTTGCGCCGCGAGATCGTCTCGCTCGGCCGTCCGCGCGAAGACATCCTCGGCCTGGTTCGCATCGGCGCCATCGAGACCGTCGTCCATACCTGGCTGCTGGGCTTTCTCACCAACCTGCGCTCCACCTACCCGGGCATCGAGGTGCAGCTGACCTCCGAGACCACGCTGGCCCTGCACCGAGGCCTGCGCGAAGGCGCGCTCGACATCGCGCTGCAGACCGACCACATCGCCGGCGCGGGCATCGTGAGCACGCCCTGCCTGCCGATGCCCATGGGCTGGGTCGGGCCGCCCGGCGCCGAGCCCATGCAGACGGTCGAGCAGTTGCTGCGCCAGCCCGTGCTCACGATGAGCCCCGGCTCGCAGCCACACGAGGCGCTGAAGAACCTGTTCCGCGCGGCGGGTATTCCGCTGGGCAAGGTGCACTGCGTGAGCTCGATCTCGGCGCTGGCTCGGCTGGTGAAGGCGGGCTTCGGCAACGCGCTGGTGCCGCTGCCGCCCTGCTATGAATACGTGGCCATCGGCGACGTGCGAATCATCGAGTGCGACGCGCTCATCTCGCCGCAGCGCATCGTGGTGAGCCACCTCGAAGCCGCAGACTCCGACGCCATCCGGCTGGTGGCCGAGCTGGCGTGCCGCGCTTCCGACCAGTTCACCACGTCGGCAATCGCACCAACCTGGAGCGCATCGGCAGAGGGTTAACCCTCAAAACAGCGCATTTCGGCCCCGAAAAGGGGCCAGTAATTCTTGTGGCTGTAGCCCAGAAAAACTCGTTTGTGACAGTTCGCCCCTGCGACGGAAGATCGCGCCTTCATTTTTCGAAGGCCCGCCTGCTCTTCCGCCGCCATGAACACACCTGACCTTTCTTTCCCCGCAGCGAACGCGAACGGCCTGCTGTTCGTCGCTTCCGATGTCGAGCCGGCCGACGATGCCGACTTCAACCGCTGGTACGACCAGGAGCACGTGGAAGAGCGCGTGCGCATCCCCGGCTTTCTCTCGGGCGCGCGCTACTTCTCGCTCGAAGGCGGCCGCAAGTACCTCGGGCTGTACCGCACTGAATCGCTGGCGGTGTTCGGCTCGCCGGGCTACCGCGCCGCTTTCGAGAAGCAGACGCCGTGGTCCATCGCCAACCTCGACCGCATGCGCCAGCCAGTACGCCGCGTCTGCGCCGTGCGCGCCGTCACGGGTTTCGGCAGCGGCAGCCACGTGGTCGTGCTGCCCCTGCCGGTGGCCGCCGACGCTGAAGCGCTGGTGCAAAGCGCAGAGCGCACCGGCCTTCAGCTGAAGAAAGAGCAGGCAGGCTTCGTGCAGTCGTACCTGCTCGTGCCCGACACCGCGCTCAGCACGCCGCTGCCGCGCGAATCCATCGAAGGCCGCGTGCTGCAGCCGATGCTGGTGATTGAGACCAGCAGCGCCGACGCCGCGCGCACCGCACGTGCCACGGCCGCCGGCGCCTTCGATACCGACCCCGCCACAGGCTGGCTGCTCGCTCTCGGCTGGAAGCTGAGCACGGCCGAGCTGGGCTGACCCGACCTCCATCTCTTCCCTGAACAAAGGTATTCCAATGACCGAACATGTTCTTCCCGCTGCGGCCACCGCAGCCACGCCGCCCACACCCGGTTCCAGTTCCGGGTCCGCCAAGATGGGCCGCCTGGCTATGGCCAGCTCCATCGGCACCACGCTCGAGTGGTACGACTTCACCGTCTACAACATCATGGCCGCGCTGGTCTTCAACGCGGTGTTCTTCCCGTCGTTCGACCCGCTCACCGGCACCATCCTCGCGTTCTCGACCTATGCGGTCGGCTACATCTCGCGTCCGCTGGGCGGCATGGTGTTCGGCCACCTCGGCGACCGGCTGGGCCGGCGCTTCGTGCTGGTGGCCACGCTGGTCATCATGGGTGTGTCCACTGGCCTGATGGGCCTGCTGCCCACCTATGCGACCTGGGGCATCTGGGCGCCGGTGGCACTGGTTGCGCTGCGCTTCGTGCAGGGCGTGGCGCTCGGCGGCGAATGGGCCGGCGCGGTGCTGCTGTCGATGGAACACGGCAAGCCCGACGAGCGCGGCCGCAACGCCTCGTTCACGCAGGTCGGCCCGTCGTGCGGCACGCTGATCGGCACCGGCTTCATCGCCATCGTGTCGGCCTGGCTGAGCCCGGAAGAGTTCCAGGCCTGGGGCTGGCGCCTGCCGCTGATCTCCAGCGTCGCGCTGGTGCTGTTCGGCCTGTGGCTGCGCCGCGGTGTTGACGAGACTCCCGTGTTCCGCGAGATGGAAGAGAAGAAGGCCACCGCCAAGACCCCCATCAAGGAAGTGTTCACCCAGCACTGGCGCAGCCTGCTGGTGGCCGGCGGCTCGCGCATCGGCTCCGACGTGCTGTACGCGCTGGTGGTGGTGTTCACGCTGACCTACGTGACGACGGTGCTGCACCTGTCGCGGCCGCTGGCGCTCACCGCCACGATGATCGGCGCGGCCTGCAACGCGATTGCAGTGCCGTGGTTCGGCAGCCTGTCTGACCGCATCGGCCGCCGGCCGGTCTACATTGCCGGCGCGCTGCTGGGCATGGTGTGGGCCTTCGTGTTCTTCGTGCTGATGGACAGCGCGCAACCGGTCGCCATCTGCGCGGCGGTGGTGGTGGGCCTGTTGATCCACGCAATGATGTACGGCCCGCAGGCCGCCTTCGTGACCGAGCAGTTCCCCGGCCGCGTTCGCTATGCGGGCGCCTCGCTGGCCTACACGCTGGCCGGCATCGTGGGCGGCGGCTTCGCGCCGCTGATCATCGCGAGCCTGTTCAAGTCGTGGGGCACCACCGTGGCCGTGTCGCTGTACGTGGTGGCCGCACTGGGCCTGACGCTGATCGCCCTCGTGGTGGCCCGCGAAACCGCCAAGCGCCCACTGGAGAACTGATGACGACGAACATGCATCATTCCCTGCGCTTCGCCTGCGAGAGCATTGCCGAAGACGGCACGCGCTCCACCGCCCTGCACAGCATCGCGCCCCGCGCGCTGGTGGTGGCAGGCTGGACCGGCCGCGACATCGCTGCCATCGAGCACCACATCGAGGAGCTGGCGGAGCTCGGCGTGCCGCGCCCTTCGAGCGTGCCGCTGTACTACCGCGTCGCGGCCCAGTTGCTGACGCAATCGCCGGCCATCGAGGCGCTGGGCGACCAGAGCTCCGGCGAAGCCGAGCCCGTGTTCTTCTTCTCGCAGGGCGAGTGGTGGCTGAGCGTGGCCTCTGATCACACCGACCGGCATGTCGAGAGCTATTCGGTGGCCGTGTCGAAGCAGATGTGCGCCAAGCCCGTGGCCGAGACCGCATGGCGCTGGCGCGACGTGCAGGCGCACCAGGACTCACTCGAACTGCGCTCGCGCATCTTCGAGGATGGCCGCTGGACCGACTACCAGCGCGGCACGCTCGCGTCGATCCGGCCGCTGGGCGCGCTGCGCGACGGCATGCCCGGCGCCGGCAGCGCACCCGAGGGGCTGTTCATGACCTGCGGCACGCTGGGCGCACTGCCCAACGCGAAGGGCGAAGGCATCCGGCCTGCCGGGCAGATGGAAATCGAACTGCACGACCCGAAGCTGCAGCGCCGCATCGTGCATCGCTATGCGGTGGAAGCACTACCGGTGGTGGCGTGATGAAAGACGTCTTCACCATTGCAGCCCTGCGCGAACGCATCGCGCGCGGCGAGCTGTCGCACGAGGCGCTGATCGAACAGGTGCTCGAAGCGGCCACGCAACCCGCTGCCGAGCACGTCTTCACGCGGCTCTACGCCGATGCCGCGCTCGCTACAGCCCGACACGCCGATGCGGCGCGCAAGGCCGGCATCGAACTCGGCCCGCTCGCCGGCCTGCCCGTGTCGGTCAAGGACCTCTACGACGTGGCCGGCGAGACCACCATGGCCGGCTCCGCCGTCTGCGCAGGCGAGCCGCCGGCCACGCGCGACGCAGTCGCCGTGACGCGGCTGCGCACGCAAGGCGCTGCCATCGTCGGCAAGACCAACATGACCGAGTTCGCGTTCTCGGGCGTGGGCATCAACCCGCACTACGGCACGCCGCGCAATCCGGCCGACGCGGCCACGGCGCGCATTCCGGGCGGTTCGTCGTCGGGCGCTGCGGTGTCGGTGGCGCTCGGCCTCGCTGTCGCGGGGCTGGGCTCGGACACGGGCGGCTCCATCCGCATTCCTGCCGCGCTGTGCGGGCTCGTGGGCTTCAAGAGCACGCAGTCGCGCGTGCCGCGCACGGGTGCCTTCGAACTGGCGCGCTCGCTCGACACGGTCTGCGCCATGGCCCGCAGCGTGGAAGACTGCCTGATCGCCGATGCGGCCATTGCCGATGCACCGCTCGCGGTGCGCCGCCGCCCGCTGCAGGGCATGCGCCTTGCCGTGCCGCGCACGATGATGTTCGACGATATCGAGCCCGCAGTGGCGCACGCCTTCGACCGCGCGCTGCAGGCCCTCTCGGCCGCTGGCGCGCAGATCGTGGACATCACGCTAGCCGAACTCGCCGAGATCGCGACCGTCAACGCGCCCGGCGGCTTCTCGCCGGTCGAGGCCTCTGCGGTGCACCGCGAGCGCTTCGCCGCAAAGCGCAGCGGCTTCGATTCGCGCGTAGCCGCACGTATCGCGCTCGGCACCGAAGTGCGCGCCGCCGACTACATCGCCATGCAAGACCGCCGGCGCGACTGGATCGGCCGCGTCGAACGGGCCATCGAAGGCTTCGACGCCCTCGTGTGCCCGACCGTGCCGATCGTCGCGCCGCCCATTGCGGCGCTGGCGGAAGACGCCGCCTTCTTCAAGGCCAACGGCCTGCTGCTGCGCAACACCTTCGCGATCAACCTGCTCGACGGCTGCGCCTTCAGCCTGCCCTGCCATGCGCCGGGCGAACTGCCGGTGGGGCTGATGCTGGCCTCGATGCGCGGCGACGATGCGCGGCTTGCGGCCGTGGCGCTGGCTGTGGAGGCTGCGCTGTAGAAGCCCGGAACGTAAATCAGGGGCTGACGAATCTCGGGTCGAGTTGCGCCACGGCGAACTTGCGCACGTGATCGACGAAGGCGCTCACCAGCAATGACGAGCTCCGCCGCACCGGCGTGAGCACGGAAAAATCCGTCACCATTTCCGGCTCGAAGGGCAGGAAGCTCAGGCCCTGGCCGGCGTGCTCCAGCGCGGTGATCGGGTCCACCAGCGACACGCCGAGGCCGGCAGCCACCATGGCGCAAACGCCGGCCGACACCTGTGTCTCGACCTGCAGCTTGCGCTCGATGCCGTAGGACGCAAAGAGCGCGTCGACGTGCAGCCGCGACTCGATCACATGCGGATGCGAGACAAAGTGCTCGCCAGCCAGGTCTGGAGGACGGATCACCTTTTTCTTCGCGAGCCGGTGATCGCTGCGCATTACGCAAACCATCCGGGTCGCGATCAGCCGCTCACCGTGCGTGCTCGAATGGCTTACCGGCAGGATGACGAATCCGACGTCGCAGCGCTCGCCCACCACCAGGTCCACCACCGTGCGCGAGGAATGGTTGGCGAGCGACACCCGGATGTCGTTGTGCTCGGCCAGGAAGCCCGCAATTGCGCGCGGCAGGAAAGACAGCGCCAATGCCGGCGCGGCGGCAATGCGCAGCGCGCCGCGCTGCAGCGACCGGATCTCCTCGGCGGTTCGCGCAATGCGCTCCATGCCGAGCAGCGAGCGCTCGACCTCCTCGTTCAGCGCCTCGGCCTCCGCGGTGGGTTGCAGGCGCCCCCGCACACGCAAAAAGAGCGGGAAGCCCACGCTTTCCTCCAGGTCGGCAATCAACCGCGTGACGGCGGGCTGCGACACGTGCAGCGACTCGGCCGCGCGTGTCACCGTTTGCCACAGCATCACGGCGCGAAAGGCCTCCAATTGACGAATCTTCATGTCTGGCACTCCATACATGAATGTTATGGCCTTCCGAAAAAAAACGATTGTTCAGCGAACGAACGCATCGTTAATCTGCGTTCTTCGAGTGAAACGAACTGCAGAACCCATTCTGGTGCGCCATAAGAGAAACGCATCACGATAGGGAAAACCCGGACTTTTTGGTGCGCAACAAAGGAAATCCCATGATGCTTCGTCCCGTTTCCGCGGCCGTGAATGCGGCGCTGTCCACCGTGCTGGCCTTCTGCGCCCTTGCCGCAGCAACCATCGCGTCAGCCCAGCAGCCGACCACGCTCTACGTCGGCTCCTACGGCGGCTCGACCGAGAAGGCCTTCAAGGAGAAGCTGATCCCCGCGTTCGAGGCCAAGCACAACGCCAGGATCGTCTACGTGTCGGGCAACTCAACCGACACGCTGGCCAAGCTGCAGGCGCAAAAGGGCAAGCAGGAACTCAACGTCGTGCTGCTCGACGACGGCCCGATGTACCAGGCCGTGCAGTTCGGCTTCTGCGACAAGCTGGGCAACCAGCCGGTGCTGAAAGACCTGTACCCCGTCGCACGCATGACCGACAGCGCAGTCGGCGTGGGCATCGTCGCCGCCGGCATCGCCTACAACACCGAAGCCTTCAAGAAGGCGAACCTGCCTCCGCCGGATTCGTGGGAGGTGCTCACCGACAAGCGCTTCAAGCAGAAGGTCGCGATCCCGCCGATCAGCAACACCTACGGCCTGCAGACGCTGCTGACCTTCGCCAAGCTGCGCAAGGGCGGCGACAAGAACATCGACCCGGGCTTCACGGCAATGGCGCGCGAAGTCGGGCCCAACGTGCTGGCGTGGGAACCGTCGCCGGGCAAGATGACCGAGCTGTTCCAGAACAACGACATCATGCTGGCCGTGTGGGGCAGCGGCCGCGTGCAGGCGCTGAAGGACACGGGCTTCCCGGTGCAATTCGTGATTCCGAAGGAAGGCGCGCCGGCCCTGCTGATAGCTGCCTGCCCGGTGGCGCAGAACACCGCCCCGGCGCTCTCGCAGGCCTTCATCAACTACCTGCTGACGCCTGAAGTGCAGGCCATCCTCGCCGACACGCAGGGCTGGGGCCCGGCCAACTCGACCACCAGGCTGGCACCGGCAGTGGCGGCCAAGGTGCCGTACGGCAAGGAACAGATGGACAAGCTGCTGCCCACCGACTGGACGCTGGTCAACGAGAAGCGCGCCGAATGGACCAACCGCTGGAACCGCACCGTCGAACGCTGAGCAAGCATGACCTTCCTTCAACTCGATCAACTCGGCAAGACCTTCGGCGACTTCCGCGCCGTGGAGAGCCTGAGCCTGGACGTCGAGCGCGGCGAGTTCATCTCGCTGCTCGGCCCCTCGGGCTGCGGCAAGACCACCACCCTGCAGATGGTGGCGGGCTTCGTCGAGCCGACGCGCGGACGCATCCGCCTGAACGGCGCCGACATCACGGCCATGCGGCCGGAGAAGCGCGGCATGGGTGTAGTGTTTCAGAGCTATGCGCTGTTTCCGCACATGACCGTGGCCGACAACATCGGCTTCGGCCTCGAGATGCGCGGCATGCGGGGCGCCGAGAAGTTGAAACGCATCGACGAGACGCTCGAGCTCGTGCGGCTGCCGGGCCTGGGCAAGCGCTATCCAAAGGAACTCTCGGGCGGCCAGCGGCAACGCGTTGCCATCGCCCGTGCGCTGGCGGTGCGCCCCGAGGTGCTGCTGCTCGACGAGCCGATGTCGAACCTCGACGCGAAGCTGCGCGAGGACATGCACGTCGAGCTGCGCGGCATCCAGCGGCACCTTGGCATCACCACGATCCTGGTCACGCACGACCAGGTCGAGGCCATGACCATGAGCGACCGCATCGCGGTCATGCACGGCGGGCGCATCGTGCAGCTCGCCACGCCCTACGAGGCGTACGAGCGACCCGAATCCGCATTCGCCTCGTCCTTCCTCGGCAAGACGAACGTGCTGAAAGGTGTCGTCGAAGCCCGCAACATGCGCTGCTGCGAAGTGCGTGTCGGCGATTCGCTGCTGCACGTGCCGCACCAGGAAAAGCCGCTTGCGCGCGAGGTCAACGTCTATGTTCGGCCCGAGAAGGTGAAGCTTGCGCCGGCCTCGGCCGCGAACGGCATTCCGGCCACCATCCGCACGAGGCTCTTCCTGGGCAACCACTGGCTGGTCGAGGTCGACAGCGCGCTCGGGCCGATGCGCGTAAGCCATCCCAACATCGGCGCGGTGCCACCGGCCGAAGGCGAAGCCGTCGCGCTGCACTGGCTGGACGACGACCTGCGCCTGCTCGACACGGAGGCCGCGAATGGCTGAGGCAGCCTCCGGGCCGCGCGCGGGTTCTGCGCCCTGGTTCCTCAGCGCGCCCGCGCTGCTGCTGTTTCTCGGGCTGCTGGTGATTCCGCTCGCGCTCACCGCGGTGTTGTCATTCCATTCGTTCGACGGCACGCGCGGTGTGCTGCCGGACTTCACTGCTCGCAACTACCTCGAGGTTTTCTCGGACCCGTACTACTACGAGATCTTCCTGCGCACGGCCGGCCTGGCGCTCGCGGTCACGCTGCTGTCGGTGCTGTTCGGCGTGCCGGAAACCATCATCCTGTCGCGCATGAAGGCGCCGTGGCGGGGCATCTTCCTGATCGTCATTCTTGGCCCGCTGCTGGTCTCGGTCGTGGTCCGCACGCTGGGCTGGGCCATCCTCATGGGCAACAACGGGCTCATCAATGCGGGCCTGCGGGCGCTCGGCCTCACGGACGAACCGGTACGCCTGCTGTTCACGATGACCGGGGTGGTCATCGCGCTCACGCACGTGCTGATGCCGTTCATGGTGATCTCGGTGTGGGCCTCGCTGCAGAAGCTCGATCCGCAGGTCGAGAACGCGGGGCTCTCCTTCGGCGCGGCGCCTTTCACGGTGTTTCGCCGGGTCATCCTGCCGCAGATCCTGCCAGGCATCCTGTCGGGCGGGATCATCGTGTTCGCGCTGGCGGCCTCGGCCTTCGCCACGCCGGCCATTCTTGGCGGGCGCCGGCTCAAGGTGGTGGCCACGGCCGCGTACGACGAGTTCCTGAGCACGCTGAACTGGCCGCTGGGCGCGTCGATCGCGATCCTGCTCCTGGTGGCCAACGTCATCGTCATCGCCGGCTTCAACCGCTGGCTCGAGCGGCGCTACGCACAGGTCTTCGAAGGCTGAGAAAAAGAGGCACGACATGCGCAAGAACGGACTGCTCTCCCTCGTCTACCACGCGATCTTCATCGCCTTCATCCTGGCGCCGCTGGTCGTAGTGGTGCTGGTGTCGTTCACAGGCAAGGGCTACATCTCGCTGCCGACCGACGGCTTCTCGCTGCGCTGGTTCCGCGCCATCGGCGGCGCCACCGAGCTGGTCAACGCGTTCTGGATCTCGCTCTGGCTCGGCCTTGCGAGCGCGACCGTCGCCGTGGTGCTGGCAGTGCCGGCCGCGCTGGCGCTGGTGCGCTACCGCTTTCCGGGGCGCGGCGTGCTCGCGGCCTTCTTCATGTCGCCGCTGATGATTCCGCATGTGGTGCTGGGCGTGGCGTTCCTGCGCTTCTTCACCACGGTGGGCGTGTCGGGGTCGTTCGCGTGGCTCGCGCTGACGCACGTGGTGGTGGTCATGCCCTACGCACTGCGGCTGGTGCTGGCCTCGGCCACGGGCCTCGATCGCGATGCAGAGAAGGCCGCGCTCTCGCTCGGCGCGAACCGCATGACCGCGTTCCGCCGCATCGTGCTGCCGCTGATCCTGCCGGGCGTGGTCGGCGGCTGGATGCTCGCCTTCATCCAGAGCTTCGACGAGCTCACCATGACCGTGTTCGTCGCCACGCCGGGCACCACGACTCTGCCGGTCGCCATGTACAACCAGATCGCGCAGACCATCGACCCGCTGGTGGCGTCGGTATCGACCGTGCTCATCGCCGGCACGGTGGTGCTGATGGTGCTGCTCGACCGCCTCGTCGGCCTCGACCGCGTGCTGATCGGCAAGGGCTGAGCGCGCCCTGCCCGCCTCTGCCCATCTGCTCGCATCCGGGCATTTCTTTTTCTGCATTCCATGAACACAAGTGATTTGATCGTCGTCGGCGGCGGCCTGGTCGGCACCGCGCTGGCCTACGGCGCGGCGCGCAACGGCACTCGCGTGACCGTCCTTGACGAGGGCGACGATGCCTTTCGTGCGTCGCGCGGCAACTTCGGACTCGTATGGGTCCAGGGCAAGGGCTTCGGCATGACGCCGTATGCGCGCTGGACGATGAGGTCGGCCGCGCAATGGCCGCAGCTCGCCGAGGCACTGAATGCCGACACCGGCATCGACGTGCAGCTGCGCCAGCCCGGCGGCTTTCATTTCTGCTTTTCCGACGAGGAGATGCAGGCACGCGAAGCGCGCATGCGCAGCATCAGCGACGCGCTCGACGGCAACTACTCCTTCGAAATGCTGGACCACGCATCGCTCAAGGCACGGCTGCCCGGCATCGGGCCCGCGGTCGCCGGCGCGAGCTATACGCGGATGGATGGCCACGCCAATCCGCTGAAGCTGCTGCGGGCGCTGCACGCGGCCTGCCGCCATCACGGCGTGCGCTTCGCGCAGGGCAGCCGGGCGACGCGGATCACGCCGCAGGCCGGCGGCTTCGAGATCGAGGCCGGCACGGCCACATGGCACGCGCCGCGCGTGGTGCTCGCGGCCGGCCTCGGCAACCGCGAGCTGGCGCCGCAGGTCGGCCTCTTTGCGCCAGTGCAACCCAACCGGGGCCAGGTGCTGGTCGGCGAACGCGTCGCCCGCTTTCTCGACCATCCGACCACCTACGTGCGCCAGACGGACGAAGGCACGATCCAGCTCGGCGATTCGCTCGAGGACGTCGGCCTCGACGACGGCACGACCGCCGACGTACTGAGCACCATCGCGCGTCGCGGCGTGCGCAGCTTTCCGGTGCTGGAGAGCCTGCGGCTGGTGCGCGCATGGGGCGCGCTGCGGGTGATGACGCCCGACGGCTTTCCGATCTACCAAGCATCGACGCAGTGCCCTGGCGCATTCGTCGTGACCTGTCACAGCGGCGTGACGCTGGCCGCCAACCATGCGTTCTCCATCGCGCCGTGGATCGCCGGCAGTGCCGGGGACGGCGCACCGGCCGGCATCGAATCTTTCAGCGGTGACCGCTTCCTCAACGGCAACGAGACCTTCCAACATGCCCACTAACGTCCGCTTTCGCTCCCTGGTTCCGGCCGATGCTTCGCCGCGCGGCGAGCCGATGGTCAACCTGTTTTTCGATGGCCGTGGCCTGCAGGCTCCGGCCGGTTGCAGCGTGGCCGCGGCCCTGCTCGCCAACGGTGTCTCTACCTTCCGCACCACGCCCGTGAGCGGGGCGCCGCGCGCGCCCTACTGCATGATGGGCGCGTGCTTCGATTGCCTGGTCGATATCGACGGCCAGCCCAACCGGCAGAGCTGCCTCGTCGCGGTGGCCGAAGGCATGCAGGTAAAGACGCAGGCCGGCCTGCGTTCCTTCGATGGCGCTGATGCCGTGATAGCCGAAGAGGCCGCGCATGTCGAATGAACGTTGCGACATCGCCATCGTTGGCGCCGGACCGGCCGGCATGTCGGCCGCCATCGTTGCCGCGCGGCTCGGCGCCAGCGTCGTCGTGCTCGACGAGCAACGCGGTGCGGGCGGGCAGATCTATCGCGCCATCACCGACGCGCCGGCGCGCCGGGTCGACCTGCTCGGGCCGGACTACGCCGCCGGCCGCTCGCTCGCCGATGCCTTCGCTGCAAGCGGCGCCCGGCACCTGACCAACGCCGCCGTCTGGCAGGTGACGCCCGAAGGCGCTGTGCATTACCTGCGCGACGGCGCGACCTCAACGCTGCAGGCCGGACGCGTCGTGCTCTGCTCGGGCGCCATGGAGCGTCCGTTCCCGATCCCGGGCTGGACGCTGCCGGGCGTGCTCACCGCTGGCGCTGCGCAAATCCTGCTGAAGAGCGCCGACGTGGTGCCGGCCGAGCCCGTCGTGCTCGCGGGCTGCGGACCACTGCTCTACCTGCTCGGCTGGCAGTACGTGCGCGCGGGCGTGCCAATTCGCGCGCTGGTCGACACGACGTCGATGGAAGACTACCGCCGCGCGCTCTCGCACCTCGGCGGCGCGCTGGCCGGCTGGCGCTACCTGAAGAAAGGGCTGTCGCTCATGCGTGTGCTGAAGCGCGCCGGTGTGCCCTTCCACACCGGTGCCGAGAACCTCGCAGCGGAAGGCGATGACGGCGTGGAGGCGCTGCGCTTCACGGCCGGCGGCAAGGCGCATCGCATCGAAACCTCGACCCTTCTGTTGCACCACGGCGTGGTGCCGAACACGCAATTCACCTGGTCGCTGCGGGCCGGGCACACCTGGGACGACGCGCAACTGTGCTGGCGGCCCGAGGCGGATGCCTGGGGTGCGCTCGACGTGCCCGGCATCCACGTCGCCGGCGACGGCCTCGGCATCGGTGGTGCGCTGGCGGCGGCGCAGCAGGGCGAGCTTGCGGCGCTCGGCGCGATGCACGGGCTCGGCCGGATCATGACCGCGGAGCGCGACAAGCTCGCCGCGCCGCTTCGCGCGGCGCTGCGCGAGCACCTGCGCATCCGCCCCTTCCTCGATGCGCTGTACCGGCCCAAGAAGGCCAACCGCATTCCGGCAGACGACGTGATCGTGTGCCGCTGCGAGGAAGTCGCTGCCGGCGCCATCCGGCATTTCGTGGCGCTCGGCTGCGACGGACCGAACCAGGCGAAGGCCTTCGGGCGTTGCGGCATGGGCCCGTGCCAGGGGCGTCAGTGCGGCCTGACCGTGACTGAGCTGATCGCGGACGCGCGCGGCGTGACGCCGGCCGAAGTGGGCTACTACCGCATCCGGCCGCCGATCAAGCCGATCTCGCTGGGCGAGCTCGCGGGCGCGGAATGAAGCGATCGGCGGATGTGATCGTCGTTGGCGGCGGCCTGCACGGCCTGTCGAGCGCGCTGCATCTTGCGCAGCGCGGGCTGGCGGTCATCGTGCTCGAGGCCGAGTTCTGTGGCCGCCATGCTTCCGGCGTGAACGCGGGCGGCGTGCGAACCCTCGGGCGCCACGTCGCCGAGATTCCGCTCGCGCTGGCGTCGCGAACAATGTGGCACCGGCTGGCCGAACTCGTCGGCGATGACGCGGGTTTTGCGCCCAGCGGCCAATTGAAGGTTGCCGAGACCGATGAGGAACTGCAGACGCTGCGCGACACCGTTGCGCGTCTGCATTCGCTTGGCTTCGGCCATGAAGAACTCGTCGACGCCAAACAGGTGCGCGAACTCGTGCCCGCCATTGCGCCGCACGTCGTCGGCGGCATCTGGGTGCGCGATGACGGCCATGCCTTGCCGTACCGCGCCGTCACCGCATTCCGGCTGGCATCCCAGCGCGCCGGCGCAGAAGTGCACGAGGAGACGCGCGTCGAACGCATCGACCATCGCGCCGGCCGCTGGCACGTGGCAACCACGCGTGGCAGCTTCGATGCCACCCATCTGGTCAACGCCGCCGGTGCCTGGGCCGGCACGCTGGCCGCGCAGGCCGGTGACCCTGTGCCGGTCGAAGGGGGCGGGCTGATGCTCATGATCACGCACCGTGCACCGCCCTTCGTCACGCCGGTGCTCGGCGCGACCGGCCGGCCGCTGTCCTTCAAGCAGTTCGCGAACGGCACGGTGCTGATCGGCGGTGGGCTGCGCTGCACCGCGGACCTCGACGCGCGGCATGGCATCGTCGACATGCAGAAGCTCGCCCGCAGCGCGCGCACGGTGACCGACTTGTTCCCGCACCTGAAGCCGCTGGGCGTCAACCGCGCCTGGGCCGGCGTCGAGGCCTTCATGCCCGACGGTATTCCCGTGATCGGCCCGAGCCTCGCGGCGCCGAACCTCGTGCATGCCTTCGGCTTTTCTGCGCACGGCTTCGAGCTCGGGCCGATCGGCGGGCAGATCGTTGCCGAGCTCGTGACCGAAGGCCGCAGCACGCTGCCCATCGAAGCCTTTGCCGTCGACCGCTTCGCGCGTCGAGCGGCCGCAACTTTTCAACCACTCCAGCAAGGACAACCATCATGAGCGACATCCAGCGCTACGACTCCAACGCACGCCTTTCCCGCATCGTCGTGCACAACTCGGTGGTCTACGTCGCAGGCGTCACCGCGAACGACCGCAGCGGCGACGCCCAGGCGCAGGCCGCGGACATCCTCGCCAAGATCGACGGCTACCTTGCGAGCGTCGGCACGAACAAGTCGCGCCTGTTGTCGGTGCAGATCTGGCTGCAGGACATCGACCGAGATTTCGCCGGCCTGAACGCCGCCTGGGCAGAGTGGATTCCCGCCGATGCCATGCCCACACGGGCCACCTGCGAGGCCAGGCTGGCAGCGCCCGACCTGCGCGTCGAGATCATCGTGACGGCGGCGCTGTAGGGCGCCGCGTCAGGGCGCTTCGCACTCGTCGATGAAGTTCTCGAGCAGCTTCTTGAGCTGGCTGGTCTTGCGCGGCCCCAGCGCTTCTTCGATGACATCGTGGTGCGCGTCCACGCTTTTCTTCAGGCGCGAGACCGTTTCCAGGCCCAGGTCGCTGATGTAGACCAGCACCCTGCGGCTGTCGGTGGCGTCGGCTGCGCGCTGCACCAGCCCGCGGCTCACCAGCTTGTCGATGTTCTTGGTCAGCGCCGGGTGGTTCAGCAGCACGGTTTCCGCCAGGTCGCCCATGGAACGCCCCTGCTCGTCGGCCAGCACCTGCAGGATGCGCCAGTGCTCTTCCGTCACCTCTTCCGCGGCGATGGATTGGGCCAGGCCGATGCGCATGCGCCGGTTGGCGGAGGCCAGCAGGTAGGCCAGGTACTGGGAAATGTCTTGCTCGGGCATGGGCGGCGGGGCGGTCTGCGTCGGAATCGGATGCGGGTGAGTCTACGCAGAATCGTTTGCCTTGGAAAGTATTGGCGCGATTTTTGCAGCATGCTCAGCCCCAGTCGCCGTCCTTCCATCCTCCGCACCGGTCACCCGTCCCATGCCCGCCCTCTCATCGAACAGGATTGCGGCCCGCGCGCAACGGCCGCGGCCCCTGCTTGCGCGCCAGGAACTCAACATCGCGCTGTGCGTGCCGCTGGGCGGCACGGCCGGCATATGGGCTCCCTCTTCCCTCGCCTGCGCCAAGCTGGCGCAGGCCGAGCTCAACCGCGACGCGGGCATCGGGGGCCGCTCATGCCGGCTGCTGACCGTCAATGCCGCGGGTGATTCGGCCGACATCGAAGCCACGCTGACCGAACTGGTGCAAGCCGGCGACATCGACGCCATCATCGGCATGCACACCAGCGCCGTGCGCCATCGCATCCTGCGCGCCGTTGGGGGGCAGATCCCGATCGTCTATACGCCGCTGTACGAAGGCGGGGAATCCACGCCAGGCGTCTTCGCGATCGGCGAGACCGCCGCACGCCAGCTGCAGCCGGCGATCGGCTGGTTGGGCCGCCACAAGCACCCGCGGCGCTGGTTCGCGGTCGGCAACGACTACATCTGGCCGCACGTCTCGCACCGGATGGCGCGCGGCTACATCGCGCAAGCCGGCGGCGAGCTGGTCGGCGAGACGTACGTTCCCTTCGGAACCACGGATTTCTCGCAGGTGCTCGACGCGCTACACAAGGGCAGCGTCGACGCCGTCCTGCTCTCGCTCATCGGACAGGATGCCATCGAGTTCAACCGGGCCTTCGGCCGCACGAGCCTGTCGCGCGCCATGCTGCGGCTGTCCTGCGCCATCGGGGAGAACGAACTCCTGGGCATCGGCGCCGACAACGCGGAAGACCTCTACATGGCCTGCGGCTACTTCGCCACGCTCGACACGGAGGCCAACCTGGCCTTCAAGGAGCGCTACCACGCGCATTTCGGCGAGCGCGCGCCGACTCTCAACACCTTCGGCCAGTCGACCTACGAGGGCATGCATTTCCTGGGCGCGCTGTTCGCCGGAAGCAGGCAGCCCATGGCCTGCCTGGAACACCTGGGCGGCACGCCGATCCACTACCGCAGCGCGCGGGAAGCCGACTACCAGGGCGGTGGAGTGAACCGCACGCCGATCTATCTGGCCCGGGCCGAAGGCAATGCGTTTCGCGTCATCACGCGACTTTGAGTGAGCTGAGAACGGTTGTGTTTTATTTTCCAAGGAAAATAAAATCCTTGACTTGGAAAATATCGACACACAGAATAAAGCCGTGACGAGCCTGTAGGCGCCCGCTGCTTCGCACGGTGCGGCAAGGCCGACGCAACGCCGATCCGGCCGCCTCTTCGGGGCTGCCGGCGCCCACTCAACGAAGAACGCGGAGTCCGCTCATGGCCATCAAGCGCCCCACCCTCGACCAGCTGCAGGACGTTGCCCTGGGCCTGGGCATCCATCTGTCCGAAGCGCAGGCCAGCAGCTACAACGCGCTGCTGCAGGCCAACTTCGACGCCTACGACGCAGTCGACGCGATGCCCGACTACCTGCCTGTCGTGAGCTATGCGCGCACGCCCGGCTACCGTCCCCTGGGCGAAGAAAACAAGTACGGCGCCTGGTACGTCAAGACCACGATCAAGGGCAAGGCCGAGGGCAAGCTCGCCGGCAAGACCGTGGTGCTCAAGGACAACGTCTGCCTCGCCGGCGTGCCGATGATGAACGGCGCCTCCACGCTCGAAGGCTATGTGCCGAACGTCGACGCCACCGTCGTCACCCGGCTGCTCGATGCCGGCGCCACGGTGGTGGGCAAGTCGGTCTGCGAATACTTCTGCTTCTCGGGCGGCTCGCACACCAGTGCCTCCGGGCCGGTCCACAACCCGCACCGCATGGGCTACTCGGCCGGAGGCTCCTCGTCGGGCAGCGCAGCGCTGGTGGCCGCAGGCGAGGTCGACCTCGCGATCGGCGGCGACCAGGGTGGCTCCATCCGCATGCCGGCGTCCTATTGCGGCATCTACGGCATGAAGGCCACCCACGGCCTGGTGCCCTACACCGGCGTGATGCCGATCGAACTCACCATCGACCACACCGGCCCGATGACGGCCAACGTAACCGACAACGCGCTGATGCTCGAAGTGCTGGCCGGCCCCGACGGACTCGACCCCCGCCAGCATGCGGGCCAGGCCGCCAAGCCCTACAGCGAGCTCATGAAGGACGGCGTGCGCGGCCTGCGCATCGGCATCGTCAAGGAAGGCTTCGGCTGGCCCCAGTCGGACCCCGCCGTCGGTGCCAAGGTGCGCAAGGCGGCCGAGGAGTTCACCCGGCTGGGCGCGATCGTCAGCGAGGTGTCGGTCCCCATGCACTCGGTCGGCCCGGCGATCTGGCTGCCGATTGCCGCCGAGGGTGCCACCCAGCAGATGATGAAAGACAACGGCCACGGCTTCAACTGGAAGGGGCTCTACGTCACCAGCATGGTCGACTTCCACGCCGGCTGGAAGCACCGCGCCGACGAGCTCTCCGAAACGCTCAAGCTCACCATGGTGCTGGGCGAGTATTTCATCAAGCACTACCGCGGCCACTACTACGCCAAGGCGCAGAACCTCGCCCGCCAGCTGACCGCGGCCTACGACAGCGCCCTGTCCGATGTCGATCTGCTGCTGATGCCCACGCTGCCGATCACGGCCACGCCGCTGCCGGCGCCCGGCGCCAGCATCGAGGAGGTGGTCACGCGCGCCTTCGAAGTGCTGCCCAACACCTGCCCCTTCGACGTCACCGGCCATCCCTCGATGAGCGTGCCCTGCGGGCTGATCGACGGCCTGCCGGTCGGGATGATGCTCACCGGCCGCTGCTACGACGAGGCCACCATCTACCGCGCCGCCTATGCCTTCGAGCAGGCCGGCGACTGGAAAGCCATCTGACGCTTTCGCCCGCTTTCTTCTGTTCCCACCCTTCCCGACAACACAGTGGCGGCTGCGCCCGCCGAGCAACGAGGAGTTAGTTCCATGGATCGTCGTTCCTTCATCCAGTCTTCGGCCGCTGCCCTGGCGGGCACCGCGGTGCCGCTGTTTCCGATGGCAGCCATGGCCGCCGACGAGATCGTCGTCGGCAGCATCGTCGACATGTCGGGCGGGCTGGACATCTACGGCAAGCCGATGGCCGACTGCATGACGCTCGCGGTCGAGGAGCAGAACGCCGCCGGCGGCCTGCTGGGCAAGAAGATCAGGCTGGCCACCTACGACCCGCAGTCGAACATGCAGCTCTATGCGCAGTTCGCGCAGCAATCGGCGCTGAAGGACAAGTCGACGGTCGTGATGGGCGGCATCACCTCGGCCTCGCGCGAGGTGATCCGGCCGGTGCTCACGCGCAACAAGACGCTGTACTTCTACAACACGCAGTACGAAGGAGGCGTGTGCGACCGCAACACCTTCTGCACCGGCGTCACGCCCGGCCAGACCGTCGCCAAGCTCATTCCCTACGCGATGAAGAAGTGGGGCAAGAAGGTCTACGTGGTGGCGGCCGACTACAACTACGGCCAGATCACGTCGCAATGGGTCAAGAAGTTCGTGCAGGAGAACGGCGGCTCGGTCGCCTCCATCGACTTCTTCCCGCTCGACGTGACCAACTTCGGCCCGACCATCTCGAAGATCGAGGCGGCCAAGCCCGACATGATCGTCTCGGCGCTGGTCGGCGGCGCGCACATCTCCTTCTACCGCCAGTGGGCAGCCGCGGGCCTGACGAAGAAGATCCCGCTCGCGTCCACCACTTTCGCGGGCGGCAATGAGCACATCGTGCTGTCGCAGGCCGAGGCCGACGGCTTTCTCATCTCCTACAACTACTTCCAGAACCTCGACACGCCGCAGAACAAGGCCTTCAAGGAGCGCTTCTACAAGCGCTTCGGCGCCGACTATCCCAACATCACCGAACTCGCGATGGGTACCTACCAGGGCTTCAAGCTCTGGGCCGAGGGCGTGAAGAAGGCCGGTTCGCTGGACCGCGAGAAGATGATCGCCGCCCTGGAGACCGGCATCAGCATCGACGGCCCGAGCGGCAAGGTCTCGCTCGACCCGGCAACCCACCACTGCGTGCTGAACGTGAGCATCGCGGAGGTGCGCAACAAGCAGCTCAACATCGTCGAGACCTTCCAGCAGCAGCCCCCGGTGGACACCAGCGCGGTCTGCAACCTCGTGAAGAACCCGAAGGACAACCAGCAGTACGTGATCAAGGTCTGAAGGCAAGGCACCGGCATGGATCTCGCACTCGTCGTTCTCATCCAGGTGCTCTACGCGGTGGCGAGCCTGGTCATCGTCTCGGCCGGGCTGGCCGTCATCTTCGGGATGATGAAGGTCATCAACCTCGCGCACGGCGAGTTCATGATGCTCGGTGCCTATGCCGTCATCGCGGCGCTCAAGATCGGTATCAACCTGTGGGTCGCGATGTTCATCGTCGCGCCGATCGCGGTGGGCCTGGTCGGCGTGGTGCTGGAGCGGCTGGTCATCCGCCGCCTCTACGGCCGCATGGTCGACACCATGCTGGCCACCTGGGGGCTGTCGCTGCTGCTGGTGGGCATCGTCACCTCGGTGGCTGGCAACACCACGGCCGGCGTCTCGGCGCCGCTGGGCAGTTTCTCCGTCGGCGCCTATTCGGTCAGCGGCTACACGCTGGTGATCATCGCGGTTGCCGTGGCGCTGTCACTTGCGATCCGCTTCGTGCTCACGCGCACGCAGCTGGGCCTGATCGCACGCGGCACCATGCAGAAGCCCGACATGGCGAACGCGCTCGGCATCAGCCCGAGCCGCGTGTACTCGGTCACCTTCGCGGTGGGCGCCGCGCTCTCCGGCCTGGCCGGCGGGCTGCTCGCGCCGCTGACGGGCGTGGTGCCGACCATGGGCGCCGCCTTCGTGGCCAAGGCCTTCATCACCGTGATCGGCGGCGGGCCGGCCATCCTGGCAGGCCTGATCGGCGCATCGACGCTGTTCGGCGCCATCAACCAGCTCGCGACCTTCGTGACCACGCCGGTGCTGGGCGAGGTAGCGCTGCTCGTGGCCGCGATCGTGATGCTGCGGCTGCTGCCGCAAGGCATCACCGGGCGTTTCTTCAAGGGGTCCCTGTGAATCGTTTTGCCAAGTCCTGGGCCAGCGCGGCGATCAGCCTGGCCGTTGGCGTCGCGCTGCTCTTCGGCCTGCCCGGCGTGATGGACGACTACACGCTGATCGAAGTCACGATCTACGCCGTCATGTCGATCCTCGGCGTGAGCCTGGCCTTCATCTGGGGCTTCGGCGGCATCCTGTGCTTCGGGCAGGCAGCCTTCTTCGGGCTCGGCTCGTACACCTACGCGATCGCGATGATGAACATGGGCGACAGCACCGTGCCCTTCCTGCTCGCGATCGTGGTCCCCGCGCTGTTCGCCGCGCTGCTGGGCTACGTGATCTTCTACGGCCGGTTGTCGGACGTGTACATGGGCGTCATCACCCTCACCGTCACGCTGATCCTGTTCAACCTGATCAACTCGACCGCCGGGCCGGAGTGGCGCATCGGCAGCGCGCCGCTGGGCGGCTTCAACGGCATCCCGGCGATACCGACGCTCAATTGGCCCGGGCAGCAGGACGAGGTGCTCACGCCGAAGGACCTGTTCTACGTCACCTTCAGCTGCCTGCTGCTGGTCTATCTGGGGCTGCGCGTGCTGATCAGCTCGAAGATCGGCCGCGTGATCGTCGCGGCCAAGGAGAACGAGCAGCGCGTGCTGCTGCTGGGCTACGACGCGCGCGCCTACAAGCTCTTCAGCTTCACGCTGGGCGGCGCCATCGCGGGCCTGGCGGGCTGCCTGTTCGCGAACTGGGGCGCGTTCACGAGCCCCACCATCTTCGGCCTCGGGCAGTCGGCGCAGATCATCATCTGGGTCATCGTCGGCGGCCTGGGCACACTGGTCGGGCCGATCGTCGGCTGCATCGCCATCCAGTGGCTCACCTCGCAGATCGGTACGCAGCAGACCTTCAATTCCAACCTGGTGCTCGGCGGCATCCTGGTGGTCTTCGTGCTGCTGGTGCCGCGCGGCATCGTGCCGACCCTCGGCGACCTGATCGACATGGCCTGGCGGCGCCTGCGCAAGACGCCGGCCCATGCGCCGAAGGTGGCCTCGCCCGCGGCAGTCCCCAAGGCCCCGGTCGAAGCGCCGCCGCACACGCTGGCCGCAACGGAGACGGCCCCATGACGACACCCCTGATCGAGACCCGCAACCTCAACGTGCGCTTCGGCGGCGTGCACGCCACGCGCGACGTGAACTTCACGCTGGCCGAAGCCGAGCTGCGCTGCGTGATCGGCCCGAACGGCGCCGGCAAGAGCACCTTCTTCAAGCTGCTGACCGGCCAGGTCAAGCCGACCTCGGGCCAGATCCTGTTCCGCGGCCAGGACATCTCGAAGATGCAGCCGCACGACCCGGGCCGCCTGGGCATCGGCATCAAGACCCAGGTGCCCAGCCTGTTCAACGGGCTGAGCGTGTGGGAGAACGTGTGGCTCTCGGCGCGGCGCCTGAACAGCACCGCGCAGGCCGACCGCATCACGCGCGAGACGCTCGAACGCGTGGGCATGCATGCCTACCGCGACGTCACGGCCGGGCTGCTGGCGCACGGCATGCGGCAGTGGGTCGAGATCGGCGTGGTGATCGCGGCCGATCCGCCGCTGATCCTGCTCGACGAACCGGCCGCCGGCATGAGCGACGCCGAGGTGGCGCGCACGGCCGAACTCATTCTGGAAATCAACCGCCAGCATGCGCTGGTGGTGGTGGAACACGACATGAACTTCATCCGCATGATCGCCAGGAAGGTCACCGTGCTGCACCAGGGCGCCGTGATCAAGGAGGACACGCCGGACCGCATCATGAGCGACCCGCTGATCCAGCAGATCTACCTCGGCAAGAAGCCGCACTGAACCCGAAGGCGCACCACAAAATGCTGGACGTATCGGGTCTTCACGCAGGCTACGGGGCCATCCCCGTGCTGCACGACATCTCGCTGAAGATCGCACAAGGCGAATCGGTCGGCATCCTCGGCCACAACGGCATGGGCAAGACCACCATGCTGCGCACGCTGATCGGCGCGCTGCGTGCCACATCGGGCACCGTGCGCTTCGGCGATGCCGACGTCACGCGCCTTGCGCCGCATGCGCGAGCCCGCCTCGGCATGGCCTACGTGCCGCAGGGGCGCGAGATCTTTCCGACGCTGAGCGCGATGGACAACCTGCGCATGGGCCTGGTGAAGACCGGCGAGCGCACGCTGCACACCATCGAGGGGCTGCTGGAGGACTTTCCGCGCCTCAAGCCGCTGCTCGAACGGCCCGGCGGTTCGCTCTCGGGCGGCGAGCAGCAACTGCTGGCACTGGCCCGCGCACTGGCCGGAAAGCCCACGCTGCTGCTGCTCGACGAGCCCACCGAAGGCATCCAGCCTTCGATCATCGAGGAGATCGCCGAAACGCTGGCGGCGCTGCGCGACCGCATGAAGCTCACGATCGTGCTGGTGGAGCAGAACCTCGAGTTCATCGCCGCGGTGTCGCAGCGAGTGCTCGTCATCAAGCGCGGCCAGATCGGCGGGGAGATCCCGCGCGAGCACCTCGGCGATTTCGAAATCATGAGTCAATACACAGGAGTCCATGGATGAGCAACGAACTGCATTACCTCGAGCTGGTGGACATCGGCCAGCGCATCCACCGCAAGGAGCTCTCGCCGGTCGAGGTCACGCAAGCGCAGCTCGACCGCATCGGCAAGGTCGACGGCGCGCTGAAAAGCTATGCGATCGTGACGGCCGATCAGGCGCTGGCCGAAGCGCGCCGCGCCGAGGCGGAGATCGCAAAGGGCCAGATTCGCGGGCCGCTGCATGGCGTGCCGGTCGCGGTAAAGGATCTGTGCTGGACCGAGGGCGTGGCCACCGCCGCCGGCATGACGCTCTACCGGGACTTCGTGCCCACCGAGGACGGCACGGCCGTGCGCAAGCTGCGCGAGGCCGGCGCCGTGATCCTCGGCAAGCTGCAGCTCACCGAGAGCGCGTATGCCGACCACCACCCCACAGTCACGCCGCCGGTCAATCCGTGGAATGCGGCGCACTGGTCGGGCGCGTCGTCGAGCGGCTCGGGCGTCGCGACCGCGGCGGGGCTTTGCTATGGCTCGCTGGGCACCGACACGGGAGGCTCGATCCGCTTCCCCAGCGCCGCCAACGGGCTCACCGGCCTCAAGCCGACCTGGGGCCGCGTGAGCCGCTACGGTGCCTTCGAGCTGGCCGCGACACTCGACCACATCGGCCCGATGACGCGCAGCGCCGCCGATGCGGGCGCGATGCTCGGCGCCATCGCGGGCGCCGACCCCAAGGACCCGACCGCGAGCCTGGCGGCCGTGCCCAACTACCTGGCGGGCATGCAGCGGGGCCTGCGCGGCTTGCGCGTGGGCATCGATGCGCGCTGGAATGGCGAGGGCGTCGATGCGCAGACCTTGAAGGTGATGGAAGGCGCGCTCGCGGCTGTGCGCGAGCTGGGCGCCGAAGTGCGCGAAGTTGCCTTCCCCGACCCAGCGCAGGTCATCGCCGACTGGTTTCCGCTCTGCGGCATCGAGGCGGCCGTGGTGCACGAGTCGACCTACCCCGCACGCAAGGACATGTACGGCCCGGCCCTGTCCGGCCTGCTCGACCTCGGCCGCGCACAGAGCGGCATGGACTACCAGAAGATCGTGCTGAACCGCCATGCCTTCAGCGGCCGGGTGCGGGCGATGTTCGAGGGCATCGACCTGCTGCTGGTGCCGGCCCACGGCGTGGCGTCGCCCACGCTCGCGCGCATGGCCACCTTCGGCGAGGATGCCGCGTTGATGTCCGCCATGCTGCGCTACACATGCCCCTTCGACATGAGCGGCAGCCCCACGATCACGCTGCCGGGCGGCTTCACCGAGGCCGGCACGCCGGTCGCCTTCCAGTTCGTCGCCCGCCATTTCGAGGAAGAACTGCTTGTACGCGCGGGCTGGGCCTTTCAGCAGGCGACCGACTGGCACCAGCGGCATCCGGCGCTTTGAGGACGTACGACACGATCATCGTGGGCGCCGGCACCGCAGGCTGCGTGCTGGCGAACCGGCTGTCGGCTGATCCGGCCCGCAAGGTGCTGGTGCTCGAGGCGGGCAGGGCCCCGCCCCGCGCTTCCAGCATTCCGGCGCTGTGGTCGTCGATGCTGAACACCGAGGTGGACTGGAGCTTTCATACCGAGCCGCAGCCAGGTTGCAAGGGAAGGCGCCTGTACTGGCCCAGAGGCAGGATGGTCGGTGGATCGGGCGCCCTGAACGCGATGATCTACATGCGCGGCGTGCCCTCCGACTACGACCGCTGGGCAGCGGCCGGATGCACCGAGTGGAGCTGGAAAGAGGTACTGCCGTTCTTCAAGCGGTCCGAGCAGAACCTTCGGCTTGGCGCTTCGCCCCTGCACGGCGGCGAAGGGGAGCTGGTCGTCTCCGACATCGCGCACGTCGACGCGGTCGAGCGCCTCTGGCTGCAGGCCGCGCAGGCAGCCGGCTTGCCGGCGAACGAAGATTTCAATGGCCCGCGCCAGGAAGGCGTCGGGCTGTTCCAGGCCACGGTGAAGGACGGCGCGCGCTTCGGCACCGGCAGTGCGTTCCTGGCGCCCGCGCTGGCGCGTCCCAACCTGTCCCTGCACACCGGCGTGACGCTCCTGCGCCTGATCTTCGACGGTACGCGGGCGACCGGCGTGGAGTTTCTTCACAACGGGATTCCCGGACGCGTCACCGCCTCTTCCGAGGTGGTGCTCTGTGCAGGCGCCGTGGGCTCGCCTCACCTGCTGCTGAACTCGGGCATCGGTGCGGCCGACGAGCTTTCCCGCGTCGGCATACGCCCGCTGATCGACCTGCCCGGCGTCGGCAAGAACCTGCAGGACCACGTCAACGCCTCCATCACCTGTGCCACGCACGAGCGGTTCGGCATTGCACAGGCTGCGGATGAAGAGGCGGAGCTCCACATGAAGCTATGGGAGCAAGACCGCAGCGGACCGCTCGCCTCGAACTGGTCTTCATGCGGGGGCTTCGCGCGCGTCGAACCCGGCACTGGCGACCCCGACCTGCAGCTCTATTGCATCCCGAGCGCCAACCGCGACCACAACCGCCATCTCTCGGCAGGCCCGGGCATCACGCTTTTCTCGGTCCTGCAGCGACCGCGGAGCCATGGCGAGCTGCGCCTGCGTTCCGCCGATCCGCTCGAGGCGCCGGCCATCGACCCTCGGTACTTCAGCGACGCGCAGGGTAGCGACCTGCAGCTTCTGGTGGAAGGCATCCGCCTGAACCGGGAGATCTTGCGCCAGGCGCCCATCGCCGAACACCTCGGCGATGAGATTTCAGCCAGTGCGGGCGCAGTCACCGATGCGCAGCTGCGCGATTTCGTTCGCGGCCACGCATCCACCCTGTATCACCCGACCAGCACCTGCAAGATGGGCATCAACGACCTGGCAGTCGTGGACCCGACGTTGAAGGTTCATGGCATCGAAGGCCTCTATGTGGCCGATGCCTCGGTGTTCCCTTGCATGGTTTCGGGCAACACGAATGCACCGACGGTGATGGTGGCGGAGCGTGCGGCGCACTTCATCGCCCCCTGAGCCGCCCGTTACCGGCTCAAGGCGATAAGGCTCCACACGATCGCCACGAGCTGGGCGAGGTTGATCAGGATTGCGGTGATGTGAGTCCTGCGGAATCCCGGGATCGCATCCATGTAGTTGGACTGGATCTGCGCCCCGAGCGCGTCCATCTTGGGAATGACCTTCTTGCGCAGCGCGATGGCAATCAACGCCAGCGCCGCAGCACCCACCGCGAGCCCCGGGCGACCCGCAAATGCAAAGCTGACGGCCGTTGCAGCCGCGGTAACGAATGCGGCGCGGTAGTAGATGTTGAAGAAGCCCCGCACAAAGCGGGCGTCGAGCGGCGTGTCGTGCTTCAGCACCAGGAGCGGGATGGAACCCATGATGAAGTAAGCCGTCGTGACGAGAAGTGCCACCGTGAAGAACAGGGCGGCAAACATGGCAGCAGACATCTTGGTTTTCCTCCACGCCATGGGGCTTGGGACGACCGGCACATTATGGGCATTGGCCCGCTGCCGTCCACTGGTGGCTGCCCTGCCCCGGGGTCATCGGCTATCGTCCTGTTCATGTCGCTCGCGCAACCCTCACTCACCGGCCCCCGCCTTCTGCTGCGCCCGCTGCTCGATTCCGACGCGGCGGCGCTCGTCGAGGCAGCCTCTGACGGCGAACTCTGGAGCCTGCCGTTCACCGTCGTGCCCTCGGCGGAAACCGTCGATGCCTACATCGGCAACGCCCTCGCCGGCCGGGACGCCGGCACCGTGATGCCCTTCGCCACCGTGCTGCGCGAGACCGGCAAGGTCATCGGCTCCACGCGCTTCTGGAAGATCGACCGCATCAACCGCAAAAGAGCACTTCGAAGGCTTGCATCGTGCAGTCGACATCGTCGCGCGCGAACACAAGTACCTGGCGCTGATCGAGGCGCCGCCGCTCGAACAATCGATCGCCTTCTATCGCGACGTGCTGGCCAACGATTTCCCGCATTTCGTGGCCTTGCATGGCCGGGCCGTGGTCGGCTGGTGTGACGTCGCGCCGGTCTTCGGGCATTCGAGGGCGCACATCGGCGTGCTCGGCATCGCGCTGCTGCCCGAGGCGCGGCACAAGGGGCTCGGCGCCGCGCTGCTGCAGGCCGCCATCGACAAGTCATGGGCGCGCGGACTGACACGCATCGCGCTGTCGGTGCGCACCGACAACCTCAACGCCAAGGCGCTGTACGAAAGATTCGGGTTCGAGCTCGAAGGCACGTACCGCCGCGCCAACCTGATCGACGGCGTGTACTACGACGCCCACGCCATGGCCCTGCTTCGCTAGACTGGACAGCGTCGTCGAACGGAGAGTGCCCATGTGCCGCAGCATCAAGACCCTCTACAACTTCGAGCCGCCGGCCACCGAGCAGGAGATCCGCGCCGCCGCGCTGCAGTTCGTGCGCAAGCTCAGCGGCTTCAGCGTGCCGTCCAGGGCGAATGAAGAAGCCTTCGAGCGAGCGGTCGATGAAGTGGCCGCCACCGCGGCGCGGCTGATCGACTCGCTGGTCACCACGGCCGAGCCGCGCGATCGGGCCATCGAGGCCGAGCGCGCCAAGGCCCGCGCCGCCGTGCGCTTCGGCAGCACCCCCGCCGGATAACCTGCCGCCAGCGTCGCGGCATCGCCTTTGATATGGTGCTCTCCAGCACCACCATGCGAATTCCGAGCGTATGAAAAAGACCTACACGGGCGGCTGCCATTGCGGCGCCGTTCGATTCGAAGCCGATATCGACCTGAGCCTGGGCACCCTGCGCTGCAACTGCTCGATCTGCACCAAGACCCGCTTCTGGCCCGCCATCGTCGCGACCGATGCCTTCCGGCTGATCGAAGGCGAATCCGAACTCAGCGAGCAGATGCTCGACACCCGCAACAGCCACTACATCGTCTGCAGGCATTGCAGCGTGCGCTCCTTCGGCGTGGGCCATTCGCCCGAGACCGGCGCGAGCGCCTATGGCGTGAACGTGACCTGCCTGGACGACATGGACCTCGACGACCTCGCCAACTCGCCGATAAGCTACGTGGACGGGCACCGCGGCACCTGGCACATCGCGCGCACAGCCATCGGAATCTGACGAAGAGAACCGCTTCCCGCACAAACCACCATCTGGAGATATACACATGCCCATCGAACTCTGGCTCGCCTTCGTCGCGGCCTCCGCCGTCATGCTGATCATTCCGGGGCCGACCATCCTGACGGTGATCAGCTATTCCATGTCGCACGGCCGCCGCGCCAACGTGCCGCTGGTGGCGGCCGTGGCGCTCGGCGACTCGACGGCGCTGGTGGTGTCGCTGCTGGGGCTGGGCGCGTTGCTGGCCACATCGGCCTTCTGGTTCACGGTGGTCAAGTGCGTGGGCGGGCTGTACCTGCTGTACCTCGGCATCAAGCTGCTGCGCGCGGGCATCTCGTCCACCGAGGTCGCCGCGCCGGCCGCGCCCGCCTCGCGGCTGCGGCTGTTCGCCAACACCTACCTGGTGACGGCGCTGAACCCGAAGGGCATCGTGTTCTTCGTGGCCTTCCTGCCGCAGTTCATCAGCCCGGCGGCCGACGTGACGCGCCAGCTCTGGGTGCTGGCCGTCACCTTCGTGGTGCTGGCGGCGACCAACGCGACGCTCTATGCAGTGTTCGCTGGCTCGGCGCGCAAGCTGCTGTCGTCGCCGCGCGCGCAGCGGCGCTTCAACTTCGCGGGTGGCTCGCTGCTGAGCGCGGCGGGCATCTGGGCTCTGATGGCACGCCGCCCGGTGTAGCCGCCCCGCTCAGCCCCATGAAAAAAGGCCGCGAAGCGCCATGCTTCGCGGCCTTTTCTTTAGTGGCCGCTCAGTTGCGGTACGGGTTGTTCGGATTGCGGTCGTAGCGGTTGGGGACGCCGTCGTTGTCACGGTCCCTGTCATAGCGGTTCGGCACGCCGTCGCGGTCACGGTCGCCGTAGTGCTGGCCGCGCGGCGGCGGCGGACGGTCGTAGGGTGCGACCACACAGCCGGCCAGGATGGCCGATGCGGCCAGCAGGATCGCCAATGTCTTCGTCATGTGAGTTCTCCTTGGAGTGTTTGTGAAACCGGGGTTCGCCTCCTGCGAGCCGGTACTGCATTGAAGGCCACGCCGGTACGCGTTGGGTTTCTCGATTGAGGCCCTTGCGTGAAGTTCGTTACCGGATGTGGAACCTGAAGAGAACTCTGAGCCGGAGTTCCAGCTCCGGCAAGGCGGCGGGCCGCCCGTCCCCGAGTAGGCGAGGTTCCCGTGGTGCATCGCCGAGAATGTCGTGGCCTCATGCCTTTCGGACACGAATCTTTTCGATGCAGCTCGCGCCCCTCATTCCCGCCCGCAAGACCCTCGCCGCTGCCCTGCTGGCCGTGGCTTGCGCGCACTCTGCCTGGGCTCTCGTCAGCTTCGAGGAAGTGAAGCGCGATTTCCGCTCGTCCGACACCGCGGTGCTCGACCGCAACGGCGAGCTGCTGCAGCGCGTGCGCACCGACCCCACCGTGCGTCGCGGCCAGTGGACCGCGCTGGCCGATGTGTCGCCCGCGCTGCGCACGGCCATGGTGCTGAGCGAGGACAAGCGCTTCTACGAGCACAGTGGCATCGACTGGCGCGCGGTCTCTGCCGCCGCCTGGGGCAACTTGTGGAACACGCGCACACGCGGCGCCTCGACCATCACGATGCAGCTGTCGGGCCTGCTCGACGAAGACCTGCGCCGCAACTCGGGCGGGCGCAGCTTCACGCAGAAGATCGGGCAGACGGTGGCGGCCGCGCAGCTGGAGCGCAACTGGCGCAAGGACCAGATCCTGGAGGCGTACCTCAACACCGTGCCGTTCCGCGGCGAGATCGTGGGCATCGACGCGCTCTCGCGCACGCTGTTCGGCAAGGCGCCGAGCGGGCTCGATGCGCGCGAGGCGGCCGTTGCGTCGGCGCTGGTGCGCGCGCCGAATGCCAAGCCCGCCGTGGTGGCGCAGCGCGCCTGCGAGGTGCTGCGCGCGATGGAGCCGCAGCAGAAGACCGACTGCGAGGCGCTCGACATGTTCACCAGCGCGGCGGTGCAGCGAAAGGCCTTCGAGGCGAACGAAGGGATTGCGCCGCATGCGACGCGGCGTGTGCTGCGGGAACTGAGGGACGCGAATGCGGGGGCAGTCCCCACCCCGACCCTCTCCCAGCGGCCGAAGGATAAAGACAGGGAAGTCGGCGTGCGCACCACGCTGCGCGCACCGCTACAGCGCTTTGCGCTCGACTCCCTGCAGCGCCACCTGCGCGAATTGCGCGAGCGCCACGTGGAAGACGGCGCGCTCGTCGTGCTCGACAACGCGACGGGCGAAGTGCTCGCCTGGGTCGGCTCCTCCGGTCCGCTGAGCCAGGCGGCCGAGGTCGATGGCGTCACCGCCTTGCGGCAGCCCGGTTCCACACTCAAGCCGCTGCTCTACGGCCAGGCGATTGCCGAGCGGCGCATCACCGCGGCCTCGCTGATCGAGGATTCTTCGGCGCAGATCAGCACCGCCAGCGGCCTCTACATTCCGCAGAACTACGACCGCCGCTTCAAGGGCCCTGTGTCGGCGCGCACCGCGCTGGCTGCGTCGCTCAACGTGCCGGCGGTGCGCACGCTGGTGATGGTGTCGCCCGAGGCCTTCGCGCGCGAGCTGCGTGCAGCCGGCCTGCCGCTGCGCGAGAGCGGCGACTACTACGGCTACAGCCTCGCGCTCGGCAGCGCCGAGGTGTCGCTGCTGTCGCTCACCAACGCCTACCGCATGCTGGCCAACGGCGGGCGCTACGGCACGACGACGCTGACCGCGCGGCCACCTGTGCCTGCGGACAGGACGAAGGCAGGCGCCCCGCCGCTGCTCGACCCGCGCGCCGCCTTCATCGTCGGCGACATCCTCTCCGACCCGAACGCGCGCACGCGCACCTTCGGCCTCGACAGCATCCTCTCCACCCGTTTCTGGACGGCCGTGAAGACCGGCACCAGCAAGGACATGCGCGACAACTGGGCCGTGGGCTGGTCGCAGCGCTACACGGTGGGTGTATGGGTCGGCAACGCCAGCGGCGAATCGATGTGGGACGTGAGCGGCACCAGCGGCGCAGCGCCGGTATGGGCCGAAGTGATGCGCTTCCTGCACGCACGCGAGCCGAGCCGCGCGCCCGCGCCGCCGCCGGGCCTCGTCGAAACGCGCGTGAGCTTCGGCCCCGGCGCCGACGGCAACCCGCTCGAAGCGGCGCGCAGCGAATGGTTCCTGCAGGGCACCGAGCAGCCGCTGTTCGCGCTCGACACCGGCATGGCGGCCGACACCGTCTCGGCGCGCATCACCGCGCTGACCGACGGCACCATCATCGCGCTCGACCCCGACATTCCGCCCCAGCGCCAGCGCGTGCGCTTCGACTCGGAAGGCCGCGGCGTGCAGTGGCGCGTCGACGGCAAGCCCTTTGCGCGCGGCAACAGCGTGCAGTGGTTTCCCTGGCCGGGGCGCCACGTGATCGAACTGGTGGACGCCAGCGGCAAGGTGGTCGACCAGCGCCGGCTCGAAGTGCGCGGCGCGGGCGTGGTGACGAAAAGCGCGCGCCGGTAATTGGCCCGGTTGCCGTCCGGGCCAATCAGCGGATGTACAGTCCGGGCTTCGGACGGCAAAATTCGTCCAATCATTGAATGACTAGGCCCACCTGATGCTCGCCCAAGCCCCTCGCACATCTCTGGCGGACACCGCCGCCGACAGCATCCGCGCCGAAATCTCCGCCGGCCGCTGGGCCGTCGGCTCCCGCATACCCATCGAGCCGCAGCTCGCGCAACTGCTGGGCGTGAGCCGCGGCACGGTGCGCGAGGCGGTCAAGACGCTGGTGTCGCGCGGGCTGCTCGAAGTGCGCCAGGGCTCGGGCACTTACGTTCGCTCGGGTTTCGACCCGTCGTCCAGCCTGCAGAAGATGCGCCTGGCCAGCCTGCGCGACCAGTTCGAGGTGCGCCGCGCGCTCGAAGTGGAGGCCGCGCGGCTCGCGGCGGTGCGCCACACGGCGCGCGACCTGCGCCGCCTGCACACCCTGCTGGACAAGCGCGGCACCTTCGACGCCAGCGACAACGGCGCGGGCTTCATCGAACGCGACCTCGCCTTTCACCTCGCCATCGTCGACGTGTCGGGCAATCTCGCGCTGGCCGAAACCTGCCGCTTCATCACGGGCTACATCAAGGAAACCATCGCGAGTTCGCTGGGCAGCAGCAACCTGCCCGAGCCCGACGAGGCCGCGCACCGCGCCATCGTGGAAGGCATTGCCAGCCGCGACCCCGACGTGGCCGCCGCGGCGGTGCGCACCTTCATGGCGCCGATGATCAACGCGCTGGCGCTGGGCTCGTGATGAGTTCGGCCACTTTCGCGCCGGGCAACGGCGCCACTACGCGCCACGCAAGCAACGACCTGCTGATCGACGCCGAAGCCGACAGCCTGCCCATGCCGCGGCCCACACCCGCGCCCACCCTCGCCCGCCGAATCCTGCTCGGCGCGAGCGTGGTGCTGATCGCCTTCAACCTGCGCCCGGTGTTCGCCAGCCTCTCGGTGGTGCTGCCGGAAATCATCAAGGCCACCGGGCTCTCGTCCACCGCCGCGAGCCTGCTGACCACGTTGCCGATCGTCTGCCTCGGCGTGTTCGCGCCGCTCGCGCCGGGCCTGGGCCGGCGCTTCGGCACAGAGCGAACGCTGCTCGCGTGCATGGTGCTGATCCTGGTCGGCACGGTGCTGCGCGGCACCGGCAACATTCCGCTGCTGTTCCTGGCCTCCGCCATCGCGGGCAGCGGCATCGCGGTGTCGAACGTGCTGCTGTCAGGCCTCGTGAAGCGCGACTTCGCGGCGCAGGCGGCGCTGGTGATGGGCCTGTACACCATGGCCGTGTGCGGCGGCGCGGCCAGCGCCGCCGGCCTCACGGTGCCCATCGAGCACGCGCTGGGCGGCGGCTGGACCATGGCGCTCGCTATGTGGGCGCTGCCGGCCGCGCTGGTCACCCTCATCTGGGCGCCGCAGGCCCTGCCGCTGAAGCCGGTGGCGAGCGAATCGGGCTTCACGGTGCGCGGCCTGTGGCGCGACAGGCTGGCGTGGCAGGTCACCTTTTTCATGGGGCTGCAATCAGCCCTTGCCTACATCGTGATGGGCTGGCTCGCGCCGATATTGCGCGAGCGCGGCCTCGGCAGCGAAACAGCCGGCTACGTGGTGTCGCTGTCGGTCATGACGCAGGTGGTCACCTGCCTCGTGGTGCCGGCGCTGGCGGTGAAGCTGCGCAACCAGCGCGGGCTGGCCGTGGTGCTGGCGATGCTCACGGTGGGCGCCATGCTGGCGATGCTGTTCGCGCCGCTCGGTGGGGTATGGGCCTGGGCCGTGCTGCTGGGCATTGCACAGGGCGGCACCTTCGCGCTGGCGCTCACGATGATCGTGCTGCGCTCGCCCGACTCGCACGTGGCCGCGCACCTCTCGGGCATGGCGCAGGGCGTGGGCTACATGGTGGCTGCCTTCGGTCCGCTGGTGGCCGGGCTGCTGCACGGCTGGACGGGGAGCTTTCGCGCCTCGTCGTGGCTCTTCATCGGGCTGGGCATCGCGCTCGTCGTCGCGGGGCTGGGCGCCGGCCGCACGATGCACGTGGGCACGACGACCGTGCCCCGGCACTGAGCAGGTCTGCTGCCTTACTGCGGCCCGCCGCAGAAATCCGCGCGCTCGGTAGTCTTCGCGGTGAAGCGGATGCGCGTGCTGCTCGCTGAGCTTTTCGGCTCGTTCTGCGGCCACTCGCTCTGCAGCCAGGTGTATTGCCACTCATACGGCGCACCCGGCTTCGCGGCTTCGCCGTAGGCGATGCGCAGGCTGCCGTTGCTTTCGTCGTGGCAGTGCTTCGAGGTCTTGTATTCCTTCTCGCTGAAGCAGGCGCGGATCATCTTGAAGCACGAGAACGGAATGCCTTCTTGCACGGCCTTGCCGCCTTCGAGCGGGATGAAGTCGGCCGTGTCGAACGAGGCGCCGCCGCCGGAGTACCCCTCGAACACGGTCTGCAGCACGGCCACGGCCCACTTGCCTTCAGCCAGCGGGTAGAGCGCGGGCGCAAGCGACAGGTGCGTGTCGGGCCGGTCGGCGTCCTTCTTCAGGCCCTGCGCGTAGTCCGAGAAGTCATGGAGGCGATCGAGCTGCCAGCTCTTCGCATCGATGCCTCGCTTGATGCGCGCCATGACCAACGGCTCGCCAGAGAGCACCACGTAGTCATTGGGCGAAGCGCCGCGCGGGCGGTACAGGCCGAGCTCCTGCACGTCGCAGGGCTGCGGCAGCAACGCGCACAGGTGCGCTCGCCATTGCGCATCGAGCGACTCGGGCTTCTTCACGGCATCGAACACCTGCGCGGACGGCGCGGCGAGCACGGGAGCGGCGAACGGCAGGGAGAGCAGCAGCGGCAACAGCTTTTTCATGGAGCCGAATGGTAGCCACGGCCTGGGCGTTGCGCGAGGGTCGCTTGCTAAAGTCGGCTCCGACCATGAATCTTTCTTCTTCTCCCCTCCTCCGGATCGATGCGCTGCGCTTCGCGTACCCCGACCAGCCTGCGCTGGTGTCGAACTGGAGCGCATCCATCGGCCCGGGCGTCACGCTGCTCTATGGCGACACCGGCACCGGCAAATCGGCACTGCTCCAGGTGATTGCAGGCACGCTGCCCGCCACCGGGCGGCTGACGGTGGCGGGGGTGAGCCTCGATGCCGCGCCCGAGGCCTATCGCCGCCAGGTGTTCTTCGTCGATCCGGTGACCGACCGCTTCGACCAGCTCACCGCACGCGAATGCACGGCCTCGCTCGTCGAGGGCGACGCGGGCTTCAGCGACGCGAAGTGGCAGGCCATTGCCGACGGCTTTGCGCTCGCCCCGCATCTGGACAAGAAGATGTTCATGCTCTCGACCGGCTCGAAGCGCAAGGTGTGGATGGCGGCCGGGCTTGCATCGGGCCGCCCGCTCATCCTGCTCGACGAACCGACGGCCGGGCTCGATGCACCGTCGACCCGCTGCCTGTGGGCCACTCTTACCGGCTTTTCGGCGCAGTCAGAGCAGGCGGTCATCGTGGCCAGCGCGGCGCGCATCGACACGGTGCCGCTCGCGGCCACCATCGAGCTGCCGCTCGGCTGAAGCGTCTCTTCAGGCCGCGTCGAAGTTCGTGCTGCGGCTCACGGCCTCCCAGGCCTCCATGTCCTTGAGCAGCGCCTGCGCATGCGCACGCACCGCATCGACCGAATCGTCGCCCAGTTGCAAGCGCAGCGGCGTGTGTTCGGCGTCCAGCGCCTTCTCGATGGCCACCGCCGCCTTGCGCGGATCGCCGGCCTGCGTGTTGTGCATGGTGTGCGCGAACTCGCGCGTAGCGCCCACCACCGGCTGGTAGGCCTCGATCACCGGCATGTGGCGCATGCCGCTGCCCGCGAGCTGCGTGCGGAACTGGCCCGGCTCGACGATCAGCACCTTGATGCCGAAGGGTGCCACTTCCTGCGCCAGCGCTTCCGAGGCGCCTTCCAGCGCGAACTTGGAGGCCGAGTACGCGCTGAAGCCCGAGAACGACAACTGCCCGCCCAGGCTGGAGATGTTGACGATAGCGCCCGCCTGCTGCGCGCGCAGCACCGGCAGCGCGGCGCGGGTGACGGCCATGGCGCCGAAGAAGTTGGTGTTCATCAGGGCGCGCAGCTCGGCGTCGGGGGTTTCTTCTAGCGCGCCGACCACGCCGTAGCCGGCGTTGTTGATGAGCACGTCGATACGGCCGAAGCGCGCGACCGCGGCTTGAACGGCGGCTTCGGCTGCGCCGGCCACATCCACGTCGAGCGGCGTGGCCAGCACGCGGTCGGGCGCCAGCGCCACGAGATCGGCGAGGCGGCCGGCGTCGCGGGCGGTGGCGACCACGTTGTGGCCCTGCGCCAGCGCGTGTTCGGCAAAGGCGTGGCCGAAGCCGGAAGCAGCGCCGGTGATGAACCAGGTCTTGCGGGTTTCGGGAGTGTTGGCGGTGGTGGACATGAGGGTGGCTCCTTCGGTGTTTGCGGGTTGTTGGAGAGGCATGGCGTGACTGTTCCAGCAATCGCATTCATCGACTAGACGGTTCAAATCGAATTCACCTTGCGATACGATGCATGAATGGACCGCACCCTGCTCCCACACCTCGCGATCGTGCTGGCGGTGCACCGGCGCGGCGGCTTCGCGGCTGCCGCGGCCGAACTGGGCATGAGCGCCTCGGCCGTGAGCCACGCGGTGCGCGCCGTCGAAGACCACCTGGGCCAGCCGCTGTTCGCACGCACCACCCGCAGCGTGCGGCTCACCGAGGCCGGCGCCAGCTTCATCGGCATGCTCGGCCCCGCCATGGGCGAGATTGCCGATGCGGTCGACCGCTTCGGTGAAGCATTGGGGCGCGTGAGCGGCGTGCTGCGCATCAACGCGCCGCACGTGGCGCTGCCACTGGCCATGACGCCGCTGGTGGCCGAAATGTCGCGCCGCCACCCCGAACTCACGGTCGAAATTACCTGCGACGACGGCCTGGCCGACATCGTCGCCGGCGGCCATGACGCGGGCGTGCGGCTGGGGCACACCGTGGCGCAAGACATGGTCGCCGTGCGGCTCACGCCGCCCTTCCAGGCCATCATGGTGGCCACGCCGCGCTACCTGGCCACGGCCGGCGAGCCGCGCAACATCGACGCACTGCAGCAGCACAACTGCATCGGCTTTCGGTTCGTCACATCAGGCGGCGTGTACGCCTGGGAGCTGCGCGACAAGGGCGCCCACGTGTCGGTCGAAGTGCCGGGCACGGTGCGCGTCACCGACGCGCTGTATGCCCGCGATCTGGCACTGGCCGACGTGGGCATTGCCTACATCTTCGAGCCGCTGGTGCGCGCCGAACTGCGCGACGGCCGCCTGCGGCAGCTGCTGCCGCGCACGGCTTTCGACGAGCCGGGGCTGTTTTTGTACTTTCCGCGCCGCGCGGCGCAGGCACCCAAGCTGCGCGCTTTTGTCGACCTGGCGCGGGAAATGCTGAAGCCTTAAAGCGCCCGCCGAAGGGGGTCATCGGGCCCCATCCGGCCGAACCTGGCCCCAGCCGGGCGACAATCGGGGATTCCGGCGAAAACACCCCTATCCCCGTTCCGCCGGAAGTTCCAGCCAACCCGACAACCCAGGATCTACGGAAGCAAGCGCATGAGCTCGAAGCAACCCACCATCGTCTACACCCTCACCGACGAGGCGCCCCTGCTGGCGACCTACGCGTTTCTGCCCATCATCCGCGCCTTCACCAACCCGGCCGGCATCAACGTGGCCACCAGCGACATCTCCGTGGCGGCCCGCATCCTGGGCGAATTTCCCGAGCTGCTGAGCGACGACCAGAAGGTGCCCGACAACCTGGCCGAACTGGGCAAGCTCACGCTCAAGCCCGAGGCCAACATCATCAAGCTGCCCAACATCAGCGCCTCGGTGTCCCAGCTCAAGTCGGCCATCAAGGAACTGCAGGGCAAGGGCTACAAGATCCCCGACTACCCGGAGAACCCGACCTCGGACGAGGACAAGGACATCCGCGCGCGCTACAACAAGTGCACCGGCAGCGCGGTGAACCCGGTGCTGCGCGAAGGCAACTCCGACCGCCGCGCGCCCAAGGCGGTCAAGGAATACGCACGCAAGAACCCGCACAGCATGGCCGACTGGAGCCAGGCCTCGCGCTCGCACGTCTCGCACATGCACGGCGGCGACTTCTACCATGGCGAAAAGTCCATGACGCTGGACCGCGCGCGCAACGTCAAGATGGAACTGATCACCAAGAGCGGCAAGACCATCGTGCTCAAGCCCAAGGTCGCGCTGCTGGACCGCGAGGTCATCGACTCCATGTTCATGAGCAAGAAGGCACTGCTGGCCTTCTATGAAAAGGAGATCGAGGACGCGCACAAGACCGGCGTCATGTTCTCGCTGCACGTCAAGGCCACCATGATGAAGGTCTCGCACCCCATCGTGTTCGGCCACTGCGTGAAGATCTTCTACAAGGAAGCCTTCGAGAAGCACGGCAAGCTGTTCGACGAGCTGGGCATCAACGTCAACAACGGCATGATCGATCTCTACAACAAGATCGCCACGCTGCCGCAGAGCACGCAGGACGAGATCAAGCGCGACCTGCACGCCTGCCACGAGGGCCGCCCCGAGCTGGCGATGGTCGACTCGGCCAAGGGCATCACCAACTTCCATTCGCCCAACGACGTGATCGTGGACGCCTCGATGCCCGCGATGATCCGCAACGGCGGCAAGATGTGGGGCGCCGACGGCCGCCTGAAGGACGTGAAGGCCGTGATGCCCGAATCGACCTTCGCCCGCATCTACCAGGAGATCATCAACTTCTGCAAGTGGCACGGCGCCTTCGACCCCAAGACCATGGGCACGGTGCCCAACGTGGGCCTCATGGCCCAGAAGGCCGAGGAGTACGGCTCGCACGACAAGACCTTCGAGATCCCGGAGGACGGCGTCGCCAACATCACCGACCTGGACAGCGGCGAAGTGCTGATGAGCGAGAACGTGGAGCAAGGCGACATCTGGCGCATGTGCCAGGTCAAGGACGCCGCGATCCGCGACTGGGTCAAGCTGGCCGTTACCCGTGCGCGCAACTCGGGCATGCCGGTGGTGTTCTGGCTGGACGCCTACCGCCCGCACGAGGCGCAGCTGATCACCAAGGTCAAGATGTACCTGCACGAGCACAACACCTCGGGCCTGGACATCCAGATCATGAGCCAGGTGCGCGCCATGCGCTACACGCTGGAGCGCGTCGTGCGCGGCCTGGACACCATCAGCGCCACCGGCAACATCCTGCGCGACTACCTGACCGACCTGTTCCCCATCATGGAACTGGGTACCTCGGCCAAGATGCTGTCGATCGTGCCGCTGATGGCCGGCGGCGGCCTGTACGAGACCGGCGCGGGCGGCTCGGCCCCCAAGCACGTGCAGCAGCTGGTGGAAGAAAACCACCTGCGCTGGGACTCGCTGGGCGAATTCCTCGCGCTGGCCGTCAGCCTGGAAGACCTGGGCCTGAAGACCGGCAACAAGAAAGCCGCCATCCTGGCCAAGACGCTCGACACCGCCACCGGCAAGCTGCTCGACAACAACAAGAACCCGTCGCCCAAGACCGGTCAGCTCGACAACCGCGGCAGCCAGTTCTACCTGGCCATGTACTGGGCGCAGGAACTCGCCGCGCAAACGGACGACAAGGAACTGCAGGCCCAGTTCGTGAAGCTGGCCGGCACGCTCGCCAGCAACGAGCAGAAGATCGTCGACGAACTCTCGGCCGTGCAGGGCAAGCCGGTGGACATCGGCGGCTACTACCTGGCGGACCCCGCCAAGTTCGAAGCCGTGATGCGCCCGAGCGCCACGCTCAACGCGGCGCTGGCGTCGGCCCAGGGCTGATGCATATCGAGCGGGTGGCAGCCATGAAGCCTTGGCTCGCAATGCTTCCCGCCGCGCTGGCCCTGGCTGGCGCGGCAGGCACTGCGCACGGGGCCGAAGACTGCGAAGCCCTGCGCACCCGCGTCGAATCGAAGATTGCCGCGGCCGGCGTGGCGCGCTTCACCGTCACCGTCGTCGATGCCAACGCATCGGCGAACGGCCAGGTGGTGGGCAGCTGCGAGCTCGGCAGCAAGAAGGTCGTGTACCTGAAGGACGCCGGGTCCGGGCCGGGCTCGGCCTCGGCGGTCCCGCCCACATCGTCGGGCGAACCGATCCTCACCGAATGCAAGGACGGCACCGTGTCCGTCGGCGGCGACTGCAGGAAGTAGACGGGGCAGCGCTCAGCGCTTCCCCACCACCCGCGCAATCCACGCCAGCAACACTGCCTCGACTTCCTCACGGTTGACCTCGTTCAGCGTCTCGTGTCGCGCGCCACCGAACACGTGGCACGACACATCGCGCAGCCCCGCCTCGCGGTAGCGCTGCACCAGTGGATAGAACCACTCGGCCTTGTTGCTGACCGGGTCCTCATCACCGATGAACAGATAGAGCGGCAGCTCGGGCCGGATGTGCTTGCGCATCGCGGCAGGCGTCAGGTCGGCGAGATTCGCGAACATCGAACCCAGCCCCTCGGCCGATACCGTGAAGCCGCACAGCGGATCGGCAATGTAGGCATCGACCTGCGCCGGATCGCGGCTGAGCCAGTCGAAGGGCGTGCGAACGTCTGGTAATGCGGCGTTCATGTCTTCCAGCTTGAAGCCAGACTGCAATGCGGCACCCAGCAAGTCGAGCGCCGAAGTGCCCGAGAGCACCGCGCCCGCCAGCAGCGCGCTGTGTTTGACGAGGTAGTACTGCGTGGCGAACGAGCCCATGCTGTGGCCCACAAGAATCAGCGGCAGGCCGGGATGCACGCCACGCACGTGGTGGCTCAGCAGCGCCATGTCGTCCACCAGCCCGGCGAACGCGCGCGGTCCGAACTCGCCCAGTTCACCGCGCTCCGAAGCGCCCTTGCCATGGCCGCGGTGCTCGTTCGCATAGACCACGTAGCCGGCCTGCACCAGCGCATCCGCTAGATGCCGGTAGCGCAGCGAATGCTCGCCCATGCCGTGCGCCAGCTGGATGACGGCCCGCTGAGTCGCGCCCTGCCAGCGATGGACCTCCACCGTGACGCCGTCGTTGGCGGTCAGTTCGAAGTGGGTCTCGGTGGTGGGCATGCGGTGCTCCGATTTGAAGGGAGCACCATCCTATGTGCTGATGAACGGAGCTTCGATCAGGGGTTTCCAGCCTCTGTCGCGTGGCGGACAGCCAATAGCGCTGCCATCTTCTTCAACGCAGCTTCCGGCGTGGGCTCGATGTGGATCGAGCAGGCCAGCATCAGGTTCAGCGGCTGACCGAAGTCTTCGACCGCGATGCCGGTGCCGCTTTCGCGCAGCACGTCATTCGCGTCGACCTCGCACTGCAATGCCGCCCGCGCGCGGTCTGCATAGCTGCCTTCGGGCACGCCGTAGGCCACCACCGGAATCCCCAGCGCAATCGCCGCGCCAACTTCGAACACCGTGCCGGAATCGGGCTCCATGCCCCTGAAGCACTGGAGGTTGGCAACGACGCCGTCTGCGCTGCGAAGGCGCTGCATGTTGGCTTTGTAGATCTGCATTTCCGGGGCGTCGGGGGTTTGCTCCTCGTTGCCGTCGGCGGGTAGCAGTGCCGCGAGGCCGGCCGCATCGCACGCGGCAGTCAGCCGGATGAAGTGATCTCTCGCGTCGGGACGGAAGACGTCCGGGCCCGCCAGGTAGATGCGCGGGCGGGCCGGGATCTCGGGAGATTTGTCCATCGACAGAGCATCATCGATTTCCGAGCTCGGCTCAATCTCGGCAACATGGTGTGAAGCGACTTACCGATGGATGCATCAGGCGTACGGCACCAATCCCCGGCCTTCGGGGAATCAGGCAAGAAACTCGCATAAAGCGACTACCGCCCCGCTCGCGCCTTTTTCAAGAATGGACGCTCCCTCCATTCACGACCCAAGGCGCACCATGAACACCGCACATCGCACCGGCGCAATCACCGCGCTCTCGCTGTCCCTCGCCATGGCCTCCGGGCCTTCGCAGGCCCAGGCGCAACGCCCCAGGCTGCTCGAAGACCCGAACCGCTACGTGGGCATGTGGGTGACACAAGACGGTCATATCCGCCACGAACTGCTTCCAAACGGCCGCTACGACGAAGCCCGCGGCACGCGCCAGAGCGCCTACCAGGGCCGCTACACGCTCACCGGCAATCACATCGACTACGTCGACGACACCGGCTTCACGGCCGACGGCGAGTTCCGCGAAGGCGTGCTGTACCACGCCGGCATGGTGCTCTACCGCGAAAGCAAAAGCACTACGCGGCGCTGAGCGGCAACCGGATCGGCCTCGCGTTTTGCAGGATCAGGCAAAAACCACGTTCGATTCGGATACCACCTCAAGCACCTCGGAAGCGAAACTTCTTTCCATGCCCGGCTCACGCTCTTTTCTGTGTGAGCCCCACGGCAACCAGACCAGCACGAGGAGTTCTCCATGACCGCAATCCAGGAAAAAGTCGTTCTCATCACCGGCGCGAGCAGCGGCATCGGCGAAGCGACCGCGCGGCTGCTTGCGCGGCGCGGCGCCAAGGTGGTGCTCGGTGCGCGCCGCACCGACAGGCTCGCGGCACTCGTGGCCGAAATCGAGGCCACGGGCGGCACGGCGAGCTTCCAGCGGCTCGACGTGACGCACCGGCCCGACGTGGAAGCCTTTGCCGAATTCGCCCTCGAGACGCATGAGCAGATCGACGTGCTCGTCAACGCCGCGGGCGTGATGCCGATGTCGCCGCTGTGGAACCGCAAGATCGAGGAATGGGAACTCATGATCGACGTGAACCTGCGCGGCGTGCTGCTCGGCATCGCGGCCGTGCTGCCGACGATGCAGGAGCAGGGCTGGGGCCACATCGTGAACGTGGCGCCGGTGGCGATGCAGGGCGTGTCGCCCAACTCGGCCGTGTACCACGGCACGCAGTACGCGGTGAACGCGATCTCCGAGGGACTGCGGCAGGAGCATGCCGGCCGCCTGCACGTGACGGTGGTGAGCCCCGACGTGAACGGCCCGAGCGACCCGCTGGCCGAGCGCATCGCGGCCAGCTACGCCCGCGAACGCATGCGCACGAACCGGCGACTTGCAGTGCCGGTGGATGCAGTGGCCCGGTCGATTGCCGGGGCCATCGAAGGCTATGGCATCACGGCCGGAACGATGCGGCCGCCCAGCAGGCAGAAGCCGCATCCCTCCGTGTACGTCCAGTAATTCAATAGGTCTTGTACGGCAGGAACTTGCCCGACAGCACCACGTTGACGCGGTCGCCCTTCGGGTCGGCCTGGCGCTGGATGTCCATGCTGAAGTCGATGGCGCTCATGATGCCGTCGCCGAACTCTTCATGGATCAGCTCCTTGATGGTGGTGCCGTACACGCTCACCACTTCGTACCAGCGGTAGATGAGCGGATCGGTCGGCACAGGCGTGGGCAGCGAGCCCTTGTAGGGCACCACCTGCAGCCACTTCTGTTCCTCGACCGTGAGGCCGAAGATCTTGCCGATGACCTTGGCCTGCTTGTCGTCGAGCGTCATCTGGCCGAGGCAGGCGGCGGTGGTCCACTCCTTCGAGAGACCGACCTTCCTGGCCACGTCGGCCCACTGGATGCCCTTGCTCACCTTGACGGTGATGATTTTCTCGGTGACGTCGTTGCGGTTCATGCGGGTTTGCTCCTGATTGGATTGAAGAAAAGCGGAAGGCTCACGACGCCTTCGCGCGCGTGACGAGGAAGTCGACGATGTGGTTGCGCAGCGCGTAGTAGCCGTCCAAGTGGTGCAGCGAGGCCCTGGTGCGTTCGCGCGGCAGCGGGTTGACCACCGTCTCGACGATGTTCCCCGCACGGTAGCCGCCCTGCGGCAGGTCGGCGCCATTGGTCATCAGCAGGATGCGGTCGGCCAGCAGGATGGCCTCGTCCACGTCGTGCGTGATCATGAAGACGGTCTGCTGCGTCTGCCGCACGATGGCCATCAATTCATCTTGAATGGTGCCGCGCGTGAGCGCATCGAGTGCGCCGAAGGGCTCATCGAGCAGCAGCATCTTGGGCTGGATGGCAAAGGCACGCGCAATGCCCACGCGCTGCTTCATGCCGCCCGAAAGCTGCGACGGCTTCTTGTCGATGGCCGCCTGCAGGCCGACCATGGCAACGAAGCGCTCCACCTGTGCATCGACCTGCGCGGCCGACCACTCTGGCCAGCGCGAAACCACGGCGAACGCGATGTTCTTGCGCACGGTGAGCCACGGCATGAGCGCATGGCTCTGGAACACCACGCCGCGCTCCAGGCTGGGGCCCGCCACCTCGCGCCCGTCCATGAAGACGTGACCTGCGCTGGCCTGGTCGAGGCCTGCCAGCACGTTGAGGATGGTGGTCTTGCCGCAGCCCGAGTGGCCGATGATGCAGACGAATTCGCCACGGTCGAGCGTGAACGACACGTCCGCGAACACAGGCCGTGTTGGCACAAAGGCCTTGGCGAGCCCTTCGATGCGCAGGAAGCCGCGGGCGCCTGGCGCCTCCACGGCGGCGGTGGGTGCAACGGGTTGAGTCATGACTTCGCCTTGGGTCGCAAGATCGGTACGCTCACTCCACATACGTCACCTTCCGCTGCAGGCCCGCGAAGGCCTGGTCGAGCAGCATGCCCACGACACCGATCAGCAAGATCGCGAAGATCACGTTGGTGAGCGACAGGTTGTTCCACTCGTTCCACACGAAGTAGCCGATGCCCGTGCCGCCCACCAGCATCTCGGCCGCCACGATGACAAGCCACGCAATGCTCATGCTGATGCGCATGCCCGTGAGGATGGTCGGCGCCGCCGCCGGCAGGATCACGCGGAACGCGCGGCGCAGCGGCTTCACCTCGAGCGTGCTGGCCACGTTGAGCCATTCGCGCTTGACCGAGGCCACGCCGAAGGCCGTGTTCAGCAGCATCGGCCACACCGAGCAGATGAAGATCACGAAGATGCCACTGACCGACGAGTCCTTGATGGTGTAGAGCGCCAGCGGCATCCACGCCAGCGGCGAGATCGGCTTGAGCACCTGTATGAACGGATCGAATGCCTTGTGCAGCAGCGGCGACATGCCGATGACGAAGCCCAGCGGCACTGCAACCAGGCACGCCAACGCAAAGCCCAACCCCACGCGTGCCAGCGAATAGGCCAACTGGATGGCAATGCCCTTGTCGTTGGGCCCGTTGTCGTAGAACGGATTCGACAGGTGCTTCCACGCGGTGGCGCCCATCTCGGCCGGCGTGGGAAAGCCCGAACTCTTCACCTGGCCCTGCGTCGGGTCCTTGCCAAGCATCTTCTGGTATTCGATCTGCTCGGCTGTCATGCCTGCTACAGCGGAGGCACCGGTGGTCGGTGCGGTCGCCAGCTGCCACACGCCGACCAGCAGCAGGAACATCAGCAGCGACACCAGCGCCGCCCTGAACGAGAGGGCCTTCTTCGGCATGGCTCAGGCCATCTTCGCAATGGCGAAGCTCTTGACGTAGTCGTCGGGCTTCGCCGGATCGAACACCTTGCCCATGATCGTGAACTTGGGGTAGGCGCCATCGGGCACGGCCTGGCCCAGGTCCTTCATGCGCTTCTTCGCGTCGGTGAGCAGGAAGACTTTTTCGGCGATCTGCTTGTAGTTGATGTCGCCTTTCACGTAGCCCCAGCGCTTCATCTGCGTGAGCATCCACACGGCCATCGATTGCCAGGGAATAGGGTCGAAGTCGGCCCGGTCGGGCACGGTGCGGATGTTGCCCAGCCCGTCGGCAAACTTGCCGGTGAGCACCTGCATGAGCACGGTCTCGGGCTGGTTCAGGTACTGCGCGGGCGCGATCACCTTCGCGATGAGCTCGCGGTTCTTCGGATCGCGCGCCATGGCCGATGCGGTGAGCACCGAGCGCACCAGCGCGGCGAAGGTGTTGGGGTTCTTCTCGATGAACTCGGTCGAGGAGCCGAAGGCGCAGCACGGGTGGCCGTTCCACAGCTCTTTGGTGAGCAGGTGGATGAAGCCGATTTCCTCGAACACGGCGCGCTGGTTGAATGGGTCGGGGCCGAGGTAGCCGTCGATGTTGCCGGCGCGCAGGTTGGCCACCATCTCGGGCGGCGGCACCACGCGGATCTGGATGTCGGTGTCGGGGTTCAGGCCCGCTTCCGCCACGTAGTAGCGCAGCAGGAAGTTGTGCATGCTGTACTCGAAGGGCACGGCGAACTTCAGGCCCTTCCAGGTCCTGGGGTCGCGCTTGTCCTTGTGCTTGTTGGCCAGGGTGATGGCCTGGCCGTTGGTGTTCTGGATGGTCGCGACGTTCATGGGCACCGCGTTGGAGCCCGCGCCCATCGAAATGGCCAGCGGCATGGGCGACAGGAAGTGCGTGGCGTCGTACTCCTTGTTGAGCATCTTGTCGCGGATGAGCGCCCAGCCCGCCGTCTTCACCACTTCCACGTCGAGGCCCTGCTTCTGATAGAAGCCCAGCGGGTGCGCCATGATGAGCGGCGTGGCGCAGGTGATTGGAATGAAACCGATCTTGAGCCTGGTCTTCTCGAGCGGCGCCTTCTCCTGCGCCATGGCCTGCAGCGCGCCGAGCGGAAACACCGAGGCGATGGCGGCGCGCGCGGTGTTGGCGCCAACGGCGCGCAGGAAGCCGCGCCGCACGCTGTCGACGGGGAACAGCGCCTTCATGAGGCTGGCTTCGAGCTTGTCTTCTGGCAGCACACCCGCGCCGTGCACGCGCCCGCAGGCGCAGCGCATCTTCAGTGGCCGGTCGGCATCGTAGGGATCGCAGGCGGTCTGTTCGCGCGGGCTGGACATGGTGGTGCACCTCGTTGGAAAGATGCAGCAGCCGTTGCAAGCGCCGGGCCGGAAATGCCTCGTTGCGGCCGTCCAGCACGTTGCGGCTTCAGATCGTGCCGCCGATGTCGAGGCCTTGTAGGGCTGGCACTACAAGCCGGCTGTGTTTTCAGCCGGCCGAGTCCTGCTTGCCGTGGCGTTCGGCATACAGGGCCAGTTCCACGTCGTTCTTGGTGCCGGTCTTTTCGAGGATGCGCGCGCGGTAGGTGCTCACGGTGTTGGGCGCCAGGCCCAGCTGCGCACCGATTTCGCTCACGCTGTGCCCGGCGCTGAGCAGGCGGTACACCTGATGCTCGCGGTGCGAGAGCATCTCGGCGCCCTGCCCGGCGCCACGGCCGACGGCGGTGGCCAGCGCCTCGGCCGTGGCCGCCGACACGTACAACCCACCGGCCGCCACCTTGCGCACCGCACCGACCATGTCGTCGGCGTCGGCGCTCTTGTTGAGATAGCCCGAGGCGCCGAGCTTGATGCAGCGTACGGCGTACTGCTTCTCGGGGTACGTGCTGAGCATCAGCACCGGGAGCGTGGGCCACTGCTTGCGCAAGGCTTGCAGCACGTCGAGGCCGTCGCGGCCCGGCAATGCGATGTCGAGCAGGACCACGTCGAGGCCTTCCTGGCCTCCGAGCGCCTGTACCGCTTCCAGCACTTCGGGGCCTGTCTGCGCCTCGGCACGGACGGTCATGGCGGGCAGGCCGTTGGAGAGGTCGCCGAGCATCTGCTTGAGGCCCTCTCGCACGATGCGGTGGTCGTCGGCTATCAGTACGCGGATGTCGGTCATCTCATTGGTCCGTGCTTGTTCTTCTTGTTCGGGGTGCGTGCGAATGACAACGGGTACTCCCCTCCGCGAATGTCCCCCGGCCTGCGGCCTCCTCCTTTATTTCGCTGCGGGGAGCACCCGATGCCATTCGCACATGGACGCTGCTGTTGTGCCGGCCGATCAACCGTTGCGCTGAACGATCACGTCGATGGGGTGCCTTGCGCAGCGAAATAAAGGAGGAGGCCGAAGGCCGGGGGACATTCGCGGAGCAAGGTACCCCGTCGGCGTGATCGCGCCCCAAATCGACGCAGCAAATCGAAAGACAGGGCTTCATGGCAGCGGCAGGTGCAAACAGAAGGTGCTTCCCTCCCCCACGTGGCTTTCGATATCTATGCGCCCGCCGAAGTGGCGCGCACGCTCTCGCATGCCGAGCACGCCATAGGAAGTCGTGGCCTCAAAAGCCTGCGCCGGTGCACCGACACCGTCGTCGCGCACGCTGATGCTCAGTTGCTCTTGTTCGACACCGATGCGAATGTCGAGGCTGTGCGCCCGCGCATGCCGGCCGACGTTGCTCAGCATCTCCTGGAAGATACGGAACACTGCAATAGCCGCAGGCTCGGGCAGCTCCACGCCGGGCGGCACGTCGAAGCGCCAGTCCAGTTCGAGCTCCGCCGCCTGCACGAACTCGTGCGCCTGCCATTCGAGCGCGGCCCACAGGCCCTGATGGTCGAGGATGCTGGGACGCAGGTCGGTGATGATGCGCCCCACGTTGTCTACCGCGCGTTCGATGAGCTGGCTCATGTTCGTGCACTTGCAGCGCATCTGGTCGCGCATGGCTTGTGCCGCGTCGGGCGTGCGCTCCTGCTGTTCGCCCAGGCGCTTGCCGATCCAGTTGACGTCCATCTTCAGCGCCACCAGCAGGCTTCCGAGCTCGTCGTGCACCTCGCGCGCGATGCGGGTTCGCTCGTCCTCGCGCACCTTGTCGAGCCAGGCAGAGAGTTCACGCAGCTGCACCAGCGCATCGCTGAGTTCGCGGGTACGCTCCTGCACGCGCAGGCCGAGTTCGTCCTTGGCCTGCTGCAATGCTTCGGCCTGGCGGCGACGCTCGGTGATGTCGACGAAGGTGATGACGGCGCCGCGCACCTGCGCGCCATCCATGATGGGGTGGCTCGAATATTCGACCGCGAAGGCGGTGCCGTCGCGGCGCCAGAACACCTCGGTGTCGATGCGGCACGGCAGGCCGCGTCTGAAGGCGTTGAAGATGGGGCAGTCGGTGTCGGCGTAGTGCGAACCGTCGGGGTGCGAGTGGTGCGTGAGCTCGTGCATGTTCGAACCGAGCACGTCGCGCACCTCGTGGCCGAGCATCTGCGCGCCGGCCCGGTTGATGAACATGCAGTGACCGTCCAGGTCGATGCCGAAGATGCCCTCGCCCGTCGACTCAAGCAGCAGGCCTAGCTGGTGCTGCCAGAGCGGGTGGCTGGCAGTCGGGTTCAGTACGGGCGTCTCCATGCACCAAAAGCAAGCAACAGCCGTGCCCGAAGCATCCGACAAGGTCAGGTGCGCGCCCAGTGGAACTTTCGATCCGCCTCCTTGATGGGCTGGTCGTTGATGCTCGCAAAGCGCCTTTGCATCAGGCCGTTCTCCGCGAACTCCCAGTTCTCGTTGCCGTGACTGCGATACCACTGGCCCGCGTCGTCGTGCCATTCGTACTCGAAGCGCACCGCGATGCGGTTGTCCATGAAGGCCCACAGCTGCTTCTTCAGCCGGTAGTCGAGCTCGCGCACCCACTTGCGCGACAAGAACTCGACCACCTGCTCGCGGCCATTGACGAACTCGGCGCGGTTGCGCCATTCGGTGTCGGGCGTGTAGGCCAGGCTCACGCGCACGGGGTCGCGCGAGTTCCAGGCGTCTTCGGCAGCCTGGACTTTCCTGGTGGCCGACTCAAGGGTGAAGGGCGGCAGCGGCGGGCGGGATTCCATGAGGGTCTTTCGTTGAAGTGGTGAAGGGGAATGCGCCGCAATGTGCCACATGTAGACAGACCTGTCTACATGCCTACAATCGCGGCATGGACATCTCCGTCATCTCTGCGCTGCCTGCGCGCGAGCGCATCCTTCTCACCGCGCACGACCTCTTCTATGCCGATGGCATCCGTGCCACCGGCATCGACCGCGTCATTGCCGCGTCGGGCGTCACCAAGGTCACCTTCTACCGGCACTTTCCTTCGAAAGACGATCTGGTGCGTGCCTTTCTCGACCACCGGCACGGACGATGGATGGCATGGTTCATCGATGCGCTGGGCCGGCGCGGCGCGCAGCAGCGCATCGGCGATGCACAGGCGCTGGAGATGCTGGCCGACGTGATGGCCGAATGGTTTGCCGACCCGGTGTTCCGCGGCTGCGCGTTCATCAACTCGGTGGTGGAAGTGGGCACGAGCGTGGCCGGTGCCAGCGAAATCGCGCGCGAGCACAAGCGCGAGATGGTCGAGGTGATTGCCGGGCTGTTGCCCGATGGACCGCAACGCACGGCCATCGCACAAGCAGCCGCGCTGGGCATCGACGGCGCCATCGTCAAGGCGCAGATGGGCGACGCCGCACTCGCGCGCGAAGCGGTCGATGACCTGCGCCGCTTGCTTCAGGCGCTGACAGCCGCGCTCGTCACTTCACGACCATCAGCGTGAACGGCCACACATAGGCCTGCAAGGTCACGTAGAAGCCCACGAGGCAGGCCAGCGCGATGGAGTGGAAGAAGACGTAGCGAAGGATCTCGCCTTCGTGGTTGAACCAGCGCGTGGCGGTGGAGGCCACCACGATCGACTGTGCATCGATCATCTTGCCCATCACGCCGCCCGAGCTGTTGGCCGCGCCCATCAGGTTCGGGCTCAGGCCCAGCTGGTCGGCAGCCACCTTCTGCATGCCGCCGAAGAGCACGTTCGACGCCGTGTCGGAGCCCGTGAGCGCCACGCCCAGCCAGCCCATCAGCGTGCCGAAGAACGGGTAGAACATGCCGGTGTTGGCAAAGGCCAGCCCCAGCGTGGTGTCCAGCCCCGAGTAGCGCGTGAGCGTGCCCAGCGCGAGCATCAGCATGATGGTGAGCAGCGAGAACTTCACCAGCCACAGCGTGCGGCCATAGGCGGCCACGAGTTGGACGGGGTTGTACTTCATCACCAGCCCGCCCACGATGGCCGACACCAGGATGCCGGTGCCCGTGGCCGAGAGCAGCAGCAGCTGGTACACAGCGCCCTCCTTCGTCGGCTTGGGCACCACGGGCGCCACCTTCTCGATCATGTTGTGCAGCCCGTCGATGGGGAAGTTGGGCGCGAAAATGCCGTTGAGCCAGGTCTTCACCACCGGCAGGCCCCAGATGAACACGAACACCGTGAGGATGAGCCACGGCGTCCAGGCGCGGATCACGGCGGCGCTCGAATGCTTCGCGGGCGCAACAGCCGGGCCGGCCTCGCCGCCGTCGGTTTCGTGCCCCTTGAGCGACACCGAGGTCCAGATCTTCTTAGGCTTCCACACGCGCAGGAACAGCACCAGGCAAACCATCGACACGATGGCCGCGATGATGTCCACCAGCTCGGGACCGATGTAGTTCGACACCAGGAACTGCGGAATCGCAAAGGACACGCCCGTCACCAGGATGGCCGGCCACACCTCAGCCATTCCCTTGCGCCCCGCGAAGGCCCAGATGAGCCAGAACGGCACCAGCAGCGAGAAGAACGGCAGCTGCCGCCCGATCATCGCGGTGACTGCCATCAGGTCGTAGCCGTGCACCTTGGCCAGCGTGATGACTGGCGTGCCCAGCGCGCCGAAGGCCACCGGCGCCGTGTTGGCAATGAGCGAGAGCCCCGAGGCCGCGAGCGGCGAGAAGCCCAGCCCGATGAGAATGGCCGCCGTGACCGCCACCGGCGTGCCGAAGCCGGCCGCACCTTCGAAGAAGGCGCCGAAGGCAAAGGCGATGAGCAGCAGCTGCAGGCGCCTGTCTTCCGTGATGCCGGCAATGGAATCCTGCAGTATCTGGAAGCTGCCGTTCTGCTGCGTGAGCTGCTGCAGGAAGATGATGTTCAGCACGATCCAGCCAATGGGCAGCAGGCCGGTGATGCCGCCCAGAAAGGCCGCCTTGCCCGCCATGTCGGCCGGCATGCCGAAAGCGAACACCGCGATGACCACCGCACTCAGCAGGCCGAGCCCCGCCGCGTAGTGCGCCTTGACGTGAAGCAACCCGAGGCACACCAGCATCACCACCACCGGTATCGCGGCCAGTGCCGTCGATACGATCATGTTGCCGAACGGGTTGTAAACCTGTTGCCAGACCATGCGCTTGTCTCCTCTTTGTTGGAATCTTTTTGAGTCGGCAACACGAGGCGGGAATGGTCCTGCCACGAGCGGCCGAAAGCGTTCGCTACCATCCTAACCCGCTCCCCTCGCCAGCAAAAGATGGTTTCTCCGCGTCTCCCCTCGACCCAGGGCCTGCAGGCCTTCGAGGCCGTTGCACGCCTGCGCAGCGTGAACCTCGCCGCCGAAGAGCTCAGCGTGACGCCCAGCGCGGTGAGCCACCGCATCCGCCAGCTCGAACTGCTGCTGGGGCTGAAGTTCTTCGTGGGTAGCGATTTCAGCCTCAGCGCCGACGGCATGGCCTACCTGGCGCGCGTGCGCGAGGCCATTGCGGCGCTGCAGCAGGTACCGGGCCGCGAGCCCGAGTCGCAGGTGCGGCGGCTGCGCGTGGCGGTCACGCCGACCTTCTCGCGGCAGATGCTGCTGCCGCGGCTCGCGCGGTTTCGCGACGCATACCCGAACATCGAGCTGATGCTGCAGGTGACCATGCCGGTGCGCAACGTCACGGTCGAAGAGGCCGACATCGAGTTGCGCTTCGGCACCGGGCCCTTTCACGATCGCGAGTTTGTCCAACTGCTGGCCGACGAGGTCTCGCCGGTGTGCAGCCCCGCCTACCTGAAGCGCCACGGCCCCTTCGACGGCTTTGCCACCGATGCCGAGGTGTCTCGCGCGCAGTTGCTGCGCACGCCGCTGGAGTCGTGGCGCACCTGGTTCAAGGCCTGCGGCGTGGGCCTGCCCGAGCCGGCCACGGGCCACCAGTTCAACGACCTCGGGCTGGCGCTCGACGCGGCGGCCGAAGACTTCGGCGTGGTGCTGATGCACCTGCGGCTGGGCAGCGCCTGGCTCGACAACGGGCGGCTGGTGCGGCTGTCGCAGCGCAGCGTGCCTTCGCCCAACGCCTACTTCCTGTGCTGGCGGCCCGGCGCCATGGAGCGCTGGGAGTGCGCGACCTTCGTCGAGTGGCTGCGCGAGGCCCTGCGCAAGTGAAGCGACCGATCTGAATTTTTTTCAGTTGCGAGCCCGGCTTTTTTCAGATGGCGCACCGGAACGCCTGCCGATAATGGCCGGTTCGCCTTCGTCAATCCACAAGAACCAGCCAGGAGACAGCCCGTGTCCGACCTTTCCAAGATCACCAGCATCGAAGACCTGCGGGTGATCGCCAAGCGGCGTGTGCCGAAGATGTTCTACGACTACGCCGACTCCGGCGCCTGGACCGAGGGCACCTACCGCGCCAACGAGAGCGACTTCCAGAAGATCAAGCTGCGCCAGCGCGTGGCCGTGAACATGGAAGGCCGCTCCACCCGTACCACCATGGTCGGCCAGGAGGCCGCAATGCCCGTGGCCATTGCGCCCACCGGCCTCACCGGCATGCAGCATGCCGACGGCGAGATCCTCGGCGCGCGCGCAGCCAAGGCCTTCGGCATTCCGTTCACGCTGTCGACCATGAGCATCTGCTCGCTCGAAGACATTGCCGAAGGCACCGACCGCCATCCCTTCTGGTTCCAGCTCTACGTGATGAAGGACCGCGACTTCATCGAACGCCTGATCGAGCGCGCAAAGGCCGCCAACGTCACGGCCCTGCAGCTCACGCTCGACCTGCAGATCCTCGGGCAGCGCCACAAGGACATCAAGAACGGCCTCACAGCGCCGCCCAAGCCCACCATCAAGAACCTGATCAACCTGGCCACCAAGCCGCGCTGGTGCATGGGCATGCTGGGCACCAAGCGCCGCACCTTCGGCAACATCGCGGGCCACGCCAAGGGCGTGAAAGACCTGTCGTCGCTGTCGTCGTGGACCGCCGAGCAGTTCGACCCCGCGCTGAGCTGGGCCGATGTCGAATGGATCAAGAAGCTCTGGGGCGGCAAGCTCATCCTCAAGGGCATCATGGACGTGGAAGACGCGCGCCTTGCAGCCTCGAGCGGCGCCGATGCGCTCATCGTGTCGAACCACGGCGGCCGGCAGCTCGACGGCGCGCCATCGTCCATTGCTGCGCTGCCCGCCATCGTCGACGCGGTGGGTACCGAGATCGAGGTGTGGATGGACGGCGGCATCCGCAGCGGGCAAGACGTGCTCAAGGCCCGCGCGCTGGGCGCTCGCGGCACCATGATCGGCCGCAGCTTCCTGTATGGCCTGGGCGCCTACGGGCAAGAGGGCGTAACGCGCGCGCTGCAGCTCATCCACAAGGAGCTCGACATCACGATGGCTTTCTGCGGCCGCACGAACATCGACGAAGTCGATTCGAGCATCCTGCTGCCGGGTACGTTCTAGGCTTGCCTGAAGGCCTCCCGAAGGCCACTTCGGGGGTAGGCCGATGCGGCGTTGACCGACACGCCGCAGCCTCTTGCCGGCGCAGAATGTTTTGGCAACAACAACATTGCCCGCACGGCACAAGAAGGCACCATGAGCGCAGTCACGCCTGTTCCGGGAGGCCCAGCGGCCTCTGCTTCGCCACTCCCGCACTACACGGCCGAAGAAAAGCGCCACCGCGTCTTCGCGATCATGGCGGCCTCTTCCGGCAACCTGGTCGAGTGGTTCGACTTCTATGTGTATGCGTTCTCGGCGCTGTACTTCGCACCGGCCTTCTTTCCCAAATCGGACCCCACCGCCCAGTTGCTGAACACCGCTGGCGTATTCGCGGCCGGCTTCCTGATGCGGCCTATCGGCGGCTGGCTCTTCGGCCGCGTGGCCGACCGGCTGGGGCGCAAGACGTCGATGCTGATCTCGGTGACGATGATGTGCGCCGGCTCGCTCGTCATCGCGTGCCTGCCGACTTACGCGCAGATCGGCGCGTGGGCGCCCTTCCTGCTGCTGATCTGCCGCCTGTTCCAGGGGCTGTCGGTCGGCGGCGAATACGGCACCACCGCCACCTACATGAGCGAGGTGGCACTGCGCGGCCAGCGCGGCTTCTTCTCGTCATTCCAGTACGTCACGCTGATCGGCGGGCAACTGCTCGCGGTGCTGGTGATCGTGGTGCTCGAACAACTGCTGACCGAGGCCGAACTCAAGGCCTGGGGCTGGCGTGTTCCGTTCGTCATCGGCGCCATCGCAGCGGTTGTCGCGCTGCTGCTGCGCCGCACGCTGCATGAAACGCAGACCGACGAAGCCAAGAAGAACAAGGAGGCCGGCAGCATGGCCGGCCTGTTCAAGCATCACACGCCCGCCTTCCTCACGGTGCTGGGCTACACGGCCGGCGGCTCTCTGATCTTCTACACCTTCACCACGTACATGCAGAAGTACCTGGTGAACACCGTGCACCTGCCCATCAAGACCGCAAGTTATGTGATGACCGGGGCGCTGTTCGCCTACATGTGCATGCAGCCGGTGTTCGGCGCGCTGTCGGACCGCATCGGGCGGCGCAACAACATGCTGCTGTTCGGCGGGCTCGGCGCGCTGACGACCGTGCCCATCCTTACTGCGCTGCAGCACACGACGAGCCCGGTGATGGCTTTCGTGCTGATCATCGTGGCGCTGGCCATCGTGAGCTTCTACACCTCGATCAGCGGGATCGTGAAGGCGGAGATGTTCCCGCCTGAAGTACGGGCGCTGGGCGTAGGGCTGGCCTATGCCGTGGCCAACGCGATCTTCGGCGGCTCGGCGGAATACGTGGCGCTGGGACTCAAGTCACTGGGACACGAGTCGGCATTCTTCTGGTATGTGAGCGCGATGATGGTGATCGCGTTCCTGGTGAGCCTGCGCCTGCCGAGGCAAGCGAGCTACCTTCATCACGATCACTGAACCAACACTGGCGGCTGGCTACTCGGCTTCCAGACGCTGCGCCACTTCGTGCTTGCTCAGCCCGCGCACCGAAGCAAGGTTCTCGAGTTGCGCTGCCCTGGGCCGGGCCTTGCCCTGTTCCCAGTGGTAGATCGTCTGGCCCGACACGCCCACCAGCTTTCCATAAGACGCGGCGGAAATACCCAGCTTCGTGCGATGCGCAGCCAGGCGCCCGGCACTGAAGCGGCGCTTGGTTCCGCCTTCATCCGACTCGTCGGGTTCGCTCGCGCGTGCGCTGCGGGCCGTGCCTTTGGCAACGTTGCGCAGTTCCTTCTCCAGTGAACTCACCTGGCGGCGCAATGCCGCTATGGCCGCGCGGTGATGAACCGATGCCTTCTTGAGGGTTTCCATTTCTGCGCGGACTTCCTTGCGGGCGACACGCGAGATTTCAGATTTAAGGATGGATGCAATGTTTGGCATGCCGGCATTGTGCCCAGCAAATGTAAACACGGGACAAGAATGTCAAATCTTGGATCAAATTTGAATCTTTTGATTACAAAGCGAAGATCCGCGTCATTGCGACCCACTTCTCCCCTTCGGGTGTCCATGGCGTGGGCGCCTGGAACTTCCACATCAGTTCTTCCCACTCCCTGATCTTTGGATTGCTCCGCGTGGCAAGCGCCATGGCATCGGCGTCGTAGCGCGCATCGTCCGTCTCCATCAGCATCACCATCCGCGTACCGAGCCGGTAGATTTCCATGGCCGTTATGCCGTGCGCATTCAGGTGCTCGCGCACCTCGGGCCAGATGCTGCGGTGATAAGCCTCGTACTCGGCGATCAATGCGGGGTCGTCTTTCAAATCGAGAGCCAGGAAATGGCGCATGGCTTGTTCCGATCAAAGCAGGGAATCAATCAGGTCAGTGCCCGATCCAGATGCGTATAGCCGCCGTCCACGAAAACCCATTGCCCGGTGGTGTGAGCGGCACGCTCCGACAACAGGAACACGACGTTGTCCGCAACCTCCTGCGGTGTCGTCATGCGGCGGCCAAGCGGGATCTTGTCGGTGATCTCCGCGAGCTTGCGATCAGGCTCGTCGAACGCGGAAATCCAGCGCTGGTACAGCGGCGTCATCACCTCGGCCGGGATCACCGCGTTCACGCGAACGCCGTCCTCCAGCAATGAAGCAGCCCACTCACGCGTCAGCGACAGTTGCCCGCCCTTGGCTGCGGTGTAGCCGCTGGTGTTGCCCTGCCCCGTTATTGCCGTCTTCGACGAGATGTTCACGATCGCGCCGCGGCTCGCCTTCAGATGCGGCAGGCAGTAATGCGCCATCACGTAGCAGTGAACGAGATTGCGTTCGAGTGAACGTACGAAGGCCTCGCGTCCCGCCTCCAGCCCCACGCTGTCGTTCACACCCGCGTTGTTGACCAGGCCATCGATGCGACCGAACTCGGCGGCGGTATCGGCAATGGCCTTCGCGCAGGCAGCCTCTTCCATCAGCTCGAACTGGAAGAACCTCGCGCGCGGCTGCAATGCAAGCAATGCTTCTTCAAAAGGCGCTTCGAGCGGATTCTTCCCGCAGATCACCGGCACCGCGCCCTCCTGAGCCAGCGTCATCGAAATGGCCGCGCCGATTCCGCTGCCGCCACCAGTAACGATCACCACCTTGTCCTTCAGATTCAGGTCCATGCTGTGCAGTGCCTTTCCTTATCCACGAAAGCGGTATTTCTCCAGCGACTCCGGCTTCATCGTGATCGAGAAGCCCGCGCCCTTCGGCGGCATGTAGGCCGCATTGCGAATCTCGCAGGGCTCGACGAAGTGCTCGTGCAGATGGTCCACATACTCGACCACACGGCCTTCGCGCGTGCCCGAGATGCAGAGGTAGTCGATCATCGACAGGTGCTGCACGTACTCGCACAGCCCCACTCCCCCTGCATGCGGGCACACGGGCAGTTTGTACTTCGCGGCCATCAGCATCACCGCAAGAATCTCGTTCACGCCGCCTAGCCTGCACGCGTCGATCTGCACCACGTCGATGCCGCCGCGCATGATGAACTGCTTGAACATGATGCGGTTCTGGCACATCTCGCCCGTGGCCACTTTCACCGGTGCGATGCCCTCGCGAATCTTGCGGTGGCCCTCCACGTCGTCGGGGCTGGTGGGTTCCTCGATGAACCAGGGCTTGGCAAACGCCAGCTGGCGCACCCAGTCGATGGCCTGGCCGACTTCCCACACCTGGTTGGCGTCGATCATCAGGTGCCGGTCGGGCCCGAGCACCTCGCGCGCCACGCGCAGGCGGCGGATGTCGTCCTGCAGGTCGCGCCCCACCTTCAGCTTGATGTGGTTGAAGCCCGCATCCACAGCCTCTTGCGCGAGGCGCCGCAGCTTCTCGTCGGAGTAGCCCAGCCAGCCGGCCGATGTCGTGTAGCAGGGGTAGCCCTCGGCCTGCAGTGTGGCGATGCGTTCGGCCTTGCCAACGGCCGCCGCGCGCAGCAGGGCCAGCGCCTCGTCCGGCGCGATGCAGTCGGTGATGTAGCGGAAGTCGATGCATCGCACCAGCTCCTCGGGGCTCATGTCGGCCACCAGCTGCCACACAGGCTTGCCTTCGGACTTGGCCCACAGGTCCCACATCGCGTTGACCACCGCGCCGGTCGCAAGATGAATCGCGCCTTTGTCGGGGCCGATCCAGCGCAGCTGGCTGTCCGATGTCACGTGCCGCCAGAAGCGGCCCATGTCCTCGGCCACCCATGCCAGGTCGAGCCCCACGACCAGATGCCGCATCGCCTCGATGGCCGCGCAGCAGATCTCGTTGCCGCGGCCGATGGTGAAGGTGAGGCCGTGGCCTTCGAGCCCCGGCTGATCGGTTTCGATCACGACGTACGCCGCCGAATAGTCGGGGTCGGGGTTCATCGCATCGGAGCCGTCCAGATGCTGCGAGGTGGGAAAGCGTACGTCGAGCACGCGCATGGATCGGACGATGGTCATGGGACTTTACAGGCGAGCGATCAGTCGTACAGCACCGAAGCGATCTTCGGATCGGCGATGTTGGTCTTGTCGTACCAGAAGAACCCGGTGTCGACCACCTTCGGCAGCTTCTCACCCTTGATGGCCTTCACGGCCATCTCGACGGTCCTGTAGCCCATGCCCACGGGGTTCTGCGTGATGGCGCCGGCCATGCTGCCGTCCATGATGGCGTTCTTCTGCTGCTTGCCCGAGTCGTAGCCGATGATCACGACCTTGCCGTTGCGCTTCATCTCCTTCACGCCGTTGACCACGCCGATGGCAGAGCCTTCATTGGCGCCGAAGATGCCCTTGAGGTTTGGCGAGGCTTGCAATATCGACTTGGTGATCTCGGTCGACTTCAGCTGGTCGCCGCCGCCGTACTGCACGCTCACGATCTTGATGTTCGGGTAGGTCGACTTGATGCGGTTCACGAAGCCGTCGCGCCGGTCGACGCCCGTGCGGCTGGTCTGGTCGTGCACCACCAGCGCGACTTCGCCGCTCTTGCCGATCAGCTCGGCCATCTTGTCGGCTGCGAGCGCGGCGGCAGCCTTGTTGTCGGTGGTCGTGGTGGTCACGGGAATGTCGCTGTCCACGCCCGAGTCGAATGCCACCACCGGAATCTTCGCGGCCTGCGCCTTCTTCAGCAGCGGAATGGCCGCCTGGCTGTCGAGCGCGGCAAAGCCGATGGCCTGCGGCTTCTTGGCGAGCGCGGCAGAAAGCATGTCGATCTGCTTGTCGACCATGGCCTCGGTCTCGGGGCCTTCGAAGGTGACCTTGACCTTGTAGTCTTTCGCGGCCTGCTCGGCGCCCGACTTCACGGCCTGCCAGAACTGGTGCTGGAAGCCCTTGGACACGAGCGGGATGTAGACCTCTTGCGTCTGCGCCTGCGCGATGCCGGCAAGGCCGATGAGCGCCGCGCCCAGCGTGCACGCAACGGCTGTTCTTCTCTGGATCATGCGAAGTCTCCTGTGGTTGTAGAACGAAACGAAAGCGAGGGGAATCAATGCGTCTTGCTGCCGCGGCGGCGCAGGATGTCGGCATACACGGCCAGGATGATGATCACGCCCGTGACCACCGTCTGCCACTCTTGCGCAACCGAAAGAATGCGCAACCCGTTGGTGAGCACGCTCATGATGAAGGCGCCGATGATCGTGCCGACGATGGTGCCGGTGCCGCCGCTGAGCGACGTGCCGCCGATGACCACGGCCGCAATCGCGTCGAGTTCGTAGCCCTGCCCCAGCGCGGGCTGCGCCGAGTTCAGGCGCGAGGCAATCAACAGCCCCGCAATGCCGCAGATGCCACCGCTCACCGTGTACACCACGATCTTCCAGAAGTCGGTGTTCACGCCCGACAGGCGCACCGCTTCTTCATTGCTGCCGAGCGCGAAGGTGTAGCGGCCCAGGATGGTCTTGTTGAGCACAATGCTCGCGGCCACCGCCACCAGGAACAGGATCAGCACCGCATTTGGAATCGGCAGCGCCGGAATGAAGTAGCCGATGAGCGAGTCTTGCGAGATCGCCGGAAAGTCCGGCGTGTCGTTGAAGTAGATCGGCTTGGTACCCGAGATCACCAATGACAAGCCCTTGAGCAGCATCATCATGCCCAGCGTCGCGATGAAGGGCGGTATCTTGAGCTTGGCGATCAGCACGCCAGAGACAAAGCCTGCCAGCGCCCCGAAGAGAATCGCGGCCGCAATGCCCAATGCGAGCGGCATGCCCATGTAGGTGAGCACCACGCCGGCCATGACGGCGCAGAAGGTCATCAGCGTGCCAACCGACAGATCGATGCCCGCGGTGATGATGACGAAGGTGCAGGCAATGGCCAGCACACCGTTCACCGCTGTCGACTGCAGGATGCTCACGAGGTTGTCGGCCTGCAGAAACTGCGGCGACGCGACGCTGAAGAACACCATCAGCGCGACGAGGCTGGCAAAGGCCAGCAGCTTCTGCCTGGTGGCGGGGCGGAAGAGCCGTGCCCTCAGCGAGAAGCCGGGCGTGACAGCAGTGGTGGCGGTGGGGGTCGTCAAAGGGTGTCTCCAATCGTCATGCGGTGGCGGCAGCAGCAGCGGTGGTTTCACGCCGGGTGGCGAGCTGCATGATCTTTTCCTGCGAGGCTTCGCGCGCCGGCAGCTCGCCGGTGATGCGGCCTTCGCACATCACGAGCACGCGGTGGCTCATGCGCAATATCTCGGGCAGCTCCGAAGAGATGATCACGATGGCCTTGCCCTGCGCGGCAAGCTCGTTGAGCAGGCGGTAGATCTCGGCCTTGGCGCCCACGTCGATGCCGCGCGTGGGCTCGTCGAAGAAGAGCACGCCGCAGTCGCGCAGCAGCCACTTGGCGATCACGATCTTCTGCTGGTTGCCGCCCGACAGCAGCCGCACCTGCTGGCGCACCGAAGGCGTCTTGATGCTGAGCTGCTTCACGTAGCGCTCGCCGGCCGCCTCGATGGCGCCCTGGTCGATGAACAGGCCCATCGACAGGAACTTCTTCATGCTCGGCAGCGCGATGTTGGTTTCCACGTCCATGCCGGTGGCCAGGCCGAAGTGCTTGCGGTCTTCCGACAGATAGCCGATGCCGTGGGCCACCGCGTCCTCGGGCGACTTGATCGACACCTTCTTGCCGTGCACGAAGACCTCGCCCGCGTCGATACGGTCGGCGCCGAACACCGCGCGCGCCAGCTCGGTGCGGCCCGCACCCATCAGGCCCGCAAAGCCGAGGATCTCGCCGCGGCGCAGCACGAAGCTCGCGTTGCGCACCATCGTTCCGCGGCAGATGCCCCTGGCCTCGAGCACGATCTCGTTGCCCGAGGTGTCGGGCATGTCGGTTTCCACCTCCGCGAGCTGGCGGCCCACCATCATGGCGATGAGCGAATCCATCGGCGTTTCGGCCATCGGCACGGTGGCGATGTACTGGCCGTCGCGCATCACGGTCACGCGGTCGGCGATGCGCTTGAGCTCGTCCATCTTGTGCGAGATGTAGACGATGGCCACGCCCCGCGACTTCAGCCGCCCGATGATGCGGAACAGATCGGCCACCTCTTCGTTGTTCAGCGCGGCGGTGGGCTCGTCCATGATGAGCACGCGCGAGTCGAACGACAGCGCCTTGGCGATCTCCACCATCTGCTGCTTGGCCACCGTGAGCTCACCGACCGGCGTGCGCGGGTCGAGCCGCAGGTTCATGCGCTCGAAGATGCGTTGCGTCTCGGCGCACATGGCCTCTTCGTCGATGAAGAGGCCGAAGCGCCCGCGCGGCTCGCGGCCGATGAAGATGTTCTGCGCGGCGCTCAGGTGGTTCATCAGGTTGAGCTCCTGATGGATGATGCCGATGCCCAGGGCCTGCGCAGCGCGCGGGCTCGCGATGTCCACGGGCTGGCCGTCGAGCAGCACTTCGCCGGAGTCCTTGCGGTACACGCCCGCCAGCACCTTCATCAGCGTGGACTTGCCCGCGCCGTTCTCGCCCATGAGCGCATGCACCTCGCCGGGCAGCAGATCGAACTGCGCCTTGTCGAGCGCGCGCACGCCGGCGAAAGACTTGCTCAGGTCGCGAAGGGTGACGATGGGTTGCGTCATGAACTTTCCCTGTCAGTGCAACGGCAGGTCGTAGAAGCGCTGCGCGGTGCCGTGCCACACGCTGGCCTGCTCGCTTGGCGAAAGGCTGCCGATGCAGGCCTCGCTCACTGCGACCCAGCCCGCGTAGTTGCCGGCCAATGTGAGCACGGGCCAGTCGCTGCCCCACATCAGGCGATCGGGCCCGAACACGTCGAGCAGGTGCTCCCACACCGGGCGCACGGCGTGCACCGCCGCATCGACGTCGCCGTGCGTGAATGGCGGAGCCTCACCCCACAGCCCCGAGAACTTGCAGCACACCTGCGGCAGTGCCGCGACCGCTGCAATGCTCTTGCGCCATCGCTCGAAGTCTTCGCTGCCGTGCGCGCCGACGGGGGGCTTGGCCCCATGGTCGACCACCACGGGCAGCTCCGGCCATTGCTTCAGGAAGCGCAGCAGCGGCGGCAGGTGCCGTTGCTTCACCAGCGCATCGAAGCGCAGGCCGAGCCGCAGCAAGGTGCGCAGCGCATCGGGACGCGGCCGGTGCGCGATCCAGTCGTCGTCGGGCAGGTCCTGCAGCATCGGCCGCACGCCCTTGAACCTGGGGTGCCGCGCCATCCGCTCCAGCGAAGCGACGGCGCCAGGCCGGCTCAGGTCGACCCAGCCGACCACGCCGCCGATGACGTCGTGCGCCGTGGCCAGGTCGAGCATGAAGTCGGTTTCGGCCTTCGATTCGGCAGCCTGCACCAGTACGGTTCGGCCAACGCCGTGCGCCTGCAGCAGCGGTGCGAGGTCTTCGGGCAGGAAGTCGCGCACCAGCGGGGCCAGCGCCGGCACGCTCGCGCTCAACCACGTGTAGTCGCCGCGTGCGGGCCGCCAGAAATGCTGGTGCGAGTCGATGCGCTGGATCATGTCGGGTCGCGGGCAGCGGTATGCTGCCGAACGCCTTGCCTCTCTAGTCCATGTGTGAACAGAGTATTTACATACGAACTTTTAGCGTCAAGCGCACTTCATGGGTGCTTACCCGTAGAACGAAACTTGCAAAAAGCGATGTCTGCTGTTGAAATTCATCAGTGAACAAATCGATTCAAACCGACATCCTGAGCAAGCCCGCCGAAGACCCTGAGCGCTACCGCGCGCCCGCGCTCGACAAGGGCCTGGACATCCTCGAACTGCTGGCCGACCAGCCCGAGGGCCTGACGCGCGGCGAGATCGTGAAGGCGCTCGACCGTGGCCCGAGCGAGATCTACCGCATGCTCGAACGGCTGGTGGCGCGGCAGTACGTGCTGCGTTCGCTCGCGGGCGACCGCTACAGCCTGAGCCTGAAGATGTTCGACCTGGCGCACCGCTACCCACCGAACCACCGGCTGGTCACGCAGGCGCTTCCGGTGATGGACCGCTACGTGAAGGAGGCCGAGCAGTCGTGCCACCTGGGCGTGTACGACCGGGGCAACGTTCAGATCGTGGCGCAAGTCAACAGCCCGGCGGCGAGCAACATGACAGTGCGGCCCGGCACACGCGTAAACCTGCTCGACACCGGCTCGGGCCAGGTGCTGCTGGCCTGCGAATCGGACGAGCGGCGCAAGCAGATGGTGGCCGAGCACGTGGCGCTCGACGGCGAGGTGCAGATACCGCCCGACGAGCTGGAGCACATGCTCGAAGCCGTCCGCGCCACCGGCTACCGGCAGCGCGAGAGCATGCAGTACTTCGGCGTGATAGACATCTCGTGCCCCATCCTCGGCCCGCACGGGCATGCGCTGGCGGTGCTCACCACGCCGTACATCCGGCGCATCGACCGCCATGCGATTCCGTCGCTGGACCGCGCGCGCGAACTGATGCTGCAGGCTGCGCGCGACCTCTCGCTGCTCGCGAACGCCTAGTTCCCGGGAGGCTTGGGCGCCTTCTTCTTTCGCCCGCCGATGGCCCCGGACGCCGCAGCCCCGAGGATGCGGCGAAAGGTGGGGCATTCCATGTGACTGGGCGCGCGGCACACAGCAGCGTGCCGCAGGCCGTCGCGCATGGCGCTCAGGCTGCTGATCGTCCTGTCGAGTTCTTCCGCCTTGGCCGTGAGCATCAACCGGTCGATGCGCGGCTGCCCGTTGGGCCCGAACATGCGCGCGATCTCGTCCAGAGAGAAGCCGGCGGCGCGCCCCAGCGCAATGAGTGCGAGCCGCTCCAGCACGCTGGCATCGAACAGACGGCGCAGGCCTTGCCGCCCGGTCGAGGCGATCAGCCCCTTCTCGTCGTAATAGCGCAGCGTCGAGGCGGGCACGCCGGAGCGCTGCGCAACCTCGCCGATATCCAGATGTTTCATTACCCTCTTGACCTCAAGCCGACTTGAACTTGCATAGTGCGTTTTCCGCCTCATGAAGGCAAGCCAAAGGAAACAACCATGGACGACAGCACCCCGCAGGCCGGCGACGAACAGGCAAGGCTCTGGAACGGCTCGGCCGGACGCGCCTGGGTCGACACGCAGGCAACGCTCGACCGCCTGTTCCAGCCCTTCGAAGACCTGCTCGTCGAGGCTGCGTCCGCCCGACCGGGAAGCCGCGTGCTCGACGTAGGCTGCGGCACCGGCAGCACCACGCTCGCATTCGCACGGCTGCACGGCGCCGAAGACGGTTGCGTCGGCATCGACATCTCGGAGCCGATGATTGCCGTCGCCCGCAGCCGCGCCGAGCGCGAAGGCCTGCCGGCAAGCTTCATCTGCGCCAACGCGCAGACCCACGCCTTCGAGCCCGCGAGCTTCGACAGCATCATGTCGCGCTTCGGCGTGATGTTCTTCGACGACCCCGCGCGGGCCTTTGCCAACCTGCGGACTGCCGCAAGGGACAACGCCGAGCTGCGCTTCATCGCCTGGCGCAGTGCGGCAGAAAACCCGTTCATGACCACCGCCGAGCGCGCCGCCGCGCCGCTGCTGCCGAACCTCCCCGCCCGCCGGCCGGATGCGCCGGGCCAGTGCGCCTTCGGCGACAAGCGCCGGGTCCACGCCATCCTCGAAGAGAGCGGCTGGGCCGACATCGACATCCAGCCCATCGACGTGCCCTGCACCATGCGCGAGACAGAACTGCTCGGCTACCTGAGCCGGCTCGGCCCCGTCGGCAATGTGCTTCAGCAGGCGGACGAGCACGTGCGTGCACAGGTAATCGACACGGTGCGTGCCGCCTTCGAGCCTTTTGTGCATGGTGACGAAGTGCGCCTGACCACGGCTTGCTGGATGGTCGTTGCACGCGCACCTTGAAAGCACCGGAGCGCGCCGCACGAACTCCTGCAAGCCTTGCACACGTATCGCCTCCCTTACACTGCCCTTCATGAGTACGCAGGGCTCACCCTCATCCGCGCCAGGCAACACGATCACGGGCGCAGATGCACCGGCTGGCCCCGGCGACTCCCATTCCCAGCTGGTTCGCGAACGCCTGTTGCGCCGCATGTTCGTGATGGGCCCGCCCACGGTGCTCACAGCGCTGGCCGCGGCCATCGCGATGGCCGGCGTGTTCTTCTGGATGACCCGCGGCCTCGGCGCATTGATATGGGGCTTCGTGATCTGCGCGCTGCTCGGCCTGAGGCTGGTGTTCATGCGCTGGAACGCGCGTCTGTACCCGGAGCCCGAGTTCACCTTGCGCCAGCCCGACGGCGCGTGGCGCTTCATGTGCCCGCTGGGCGCCTACATGTCCATGTGGACGCTGGCGCCCTGGGCGCTGATGCCGCCGGGTACGGAATCGCCCATGCGAATCCTGATACTGCTGCTGGGCATGTTCGCCGTGCTGATGGGCTCGGTGCCGGTGATCGCCACATGGCGCGCCATGGTGCCCGTGGTCACCATTCCTCTCACGCTGGGCGTGGTGACGCGCTTCGCGTGGATGGGCGGCACGGACGGCTGGTTCACCTGCGTGGTCGGCCTGCTGTTCGGCGGCTCGATGGCGCGCTACGCACTGTCGCAGCACCAGCTCATCCGGCGCAGCCTGTCTGACCAGATCGACAAGGAACTGCTGAGCGAGCAGCTGTTGCGCCAGTCGTTCGAGCTGCAGCGGCTCAACCGCGAGCGCAGCCGGTTTTTCGCGTCGGCCAGCCATGACCTGCGCCAACCCGTGCATGCACTGGCGCTGTTCTCGCGCTCGCTGGAGCGCGACCTCGCGGACCACCCGCTTGCCCCCGTGGCCGGCCGCGTCGTGCAGGCGACCGACGCAGTGAGCGGCCTGCTCAACGCGATGCTGGACATCTCCAAGATCGATGCGGGCACTGTGGTGCCCCAGCCCATGGAGATCGCCGTGGACCCGCTGTTCCTGCGGCTGTCGCAACTCTTCGAGCCGCGCGCCCAGCAGGCGGGGCTTTCGCTGCGGTTCCATACCGGGCCCGAATGGCTGAAAACCGATGCCGACCTGCTGCTGCGCGTGCTGACCAACTTCGTCGACAACGCCCTCAAGTACACACGGCACGGCGGCATTCTTGTGAGCGCGCGACCACGCGGCGACCGTTTGCGCCTGGCCGTGTGGGACACGGGCCTGGGCATCGCACCCGAGCATCTGCCTCATGTGTTCGACGAGTTCTACCAGGTCGACAACCCGCAACGTGATGTCGCGCGTGGCCTGGGCATCGGGCTGGCCATCGTCAAGCGCCTGGTCGACCTGCTCGGCGGTGAAGTCGGCGTGCGTTCCCGGCAGGACCATGGCAGCGTGTTCTGGGTCGACCTGCCGCGCCGACCACCGGCACCGGCAGCCCCGGCCCTCGCGCCCACGGCTACGCCCGCTCCCGCCGCGATCGACACCACGGAACTACCGCTGGTGCCGCCACGCGTACTGCTGCTCGACGACGAGCAACCTGTGGGTGAGGCGGTGCGCATGTGGCTGGCACCCTACTGCGAGCGCATCGAAATCACCACCCGGCTGTCCGATGCCTGCGCACAGGTGCGGGCAACGCCGGAAGACTTCGACGCTTTCATCGTCGACTTTCGGCTTGCTGACCCGCAGGACGGCATCCAGGCGACCGCGGAACTGCGCCAGCTTGCCGGCCGTCGCGTGCCCACGATCCTGGTCACGGGCGATACCGACCCCGAGCGTGTGCGTGCCGCTTACGCCAGCGATCTGGTCGTGATGTTCAAGCCGGTTCAGCCGGAGGTGCTGCTGCGCACCCTGCACCAGATCATCCGCAGCGAGGAAAGAGAGCCAGCCCTCAGTCCGCGTAGACGCCAGCCGCCTTGATCACAGGCGTCCACTTGGCGATCTCTTCGATCACGAACTTCTTGTGACCTGCGGGCTCGATGCGCCCGTCGGTAGCCACCACGGCGCCCAGCAGCTCTTCACGATGGATGAAGTCCGGGTCTTTCAACGCGACCTTCAGCGCGTCATTCAGCTTCTTCAGCACCGGCGCAGGCGTGCCCTTCGGCGCATAGAGACCGTGCCAGATGGTGACCTGGAAGTTCTTCAGCCCGGCTTCGTCGAGCGTCGGCAAATCTTTCAGCATCGGCAGCGCAAGCCGCTTCGACGTGGTGACCGCAAAGGCTTTCACCTTGCCGGCCTGGATCTGCGGCGTGGTGTTGGTGGTCTGGTCGCACAGCAGGTCGATCTGGCCGCCGATCAGGTCGGTGATGGCCGGGGCGGTGCCCTTGTAGGGCACGGGCGTCATCTCGGTCTTGGTGGCGCTCTGGTACAGCAGGCCGCACAGGTGCGAGGCGGAGCCCACGCCGGCATTGCCGATGTTGATCTTGCCCTTGTTGGCGGCGATCCAGGTGCTCAGCTCCTTGTAGTTGCTGGCGGGAATGCTGGGCTTGGAGATGAGCGTCATCGGCACGTCGTTGACGATGCCCAGGTATTCGAAGTCGGTCTCGACCTTGAACGGCACATTGCGCACCAGGCTCGGCACGGTGGCCATCGCGATATGGTTCAGCAGCAGCGTGTAGCCGTCGGGTGTTGCGCGCGCCACCTTGGCCGCGCCGATGGAGCTGCCGGCACCGGGCACGTTGTCGATGATGACGGTGTTGCCGCCGAGCGGCTTGCGCAGCGCCTCGGCAAGGTCGCGCGCCACGCGGTCGGTCGGGCCGCCGGCCGCGAAGGGCACGACGATGGTGACGGGCTTGCTGCCCGGAAAGTCCTGCGCGTGGGCAGCGACGGCGGCAGCGGCGATCGCCGCGAGGGCGAACAATTTCTTCATGGAGTCTCCGGGACGTTGGAAAAAAATGGATGGAAAAAGTAGATCAGGGCGCGCGTGATGGCACGCGGCTTTCGAGCGCGGGCGGCTGCCACGTGGGCTGGATGTGGCAGCCGTTCTTGCCGTCGGCATCGTAGCGAGGCATCAGCGACTTGCAGCGCTGCGCGAGGCTTTCGGGCGTGGGCTTCTCGCCCTTGTCGATCCAGTCGAGCAACGCGGCAAAGAGCGCGGGATATTCCGAATCGCTGAGGTAGCTGTGCTCGCGCTCGTTGCTGAAGCTCTGCACCAGCAGGTCGCCGGTGCCTGCCGCATCGCGGATGCGGCGATAGGAATTCTCCAGCTCGACGAAAGCGGTCGGGTCGTCGATGGCATGCAGGCCCACGGTGGGCAGCGCGGTGCGGCCGGTGGGCTGGCTGTCGGCCGCCAGTGCGCCCTTGGCCTGCGGGTCGGCCGCGTAGCGCGCCACGCCGGCATTGAGCGCCGCGTCGTCGGCCGAGCCGCTGTAGACCACGCCGATGTTGCCGAAGGGGTTGCGGCCGTTCAGGCGTTTCTGCACCAGGTCCTGGAACAGCCAGGTCGCCCATGTGAGGTGCCCTACCAACGAGCGCTCCTGGATCTTCACGACCGAAAGAATGGTCTTCAGTTTCGCCGCCTGCTCCGGCGTGCGCTGCGCGGCGGGCAGGCCGACGCCGGTACATGCCTTCACGCGTTCTGCAAGTTCGGCGCGCGTGAGCTTCGAGTCCATCGGCAGGCCCATCCACAGCGGGTACTGCGGCTCGTCGGGGCGCGGGTGGTTGCGGCAGACGTACTGGTACACCACGCGCAGGTCGAGCCGGAAGTCGTAGGCGCTGTTGCCGCCGCCGAGCACGCCGCTGGTCAGCAGCAGGCCGTCGTACGGGCTCTTCGCGCCGCCGGCCGGCGCATACAGCTCGGCCGCTTTCGCCGCCACGCCCGCGCCGTAGCTCTGCCCGTGCAGCAGCGTGCGGCGCGGCTGGCCGAAGTGGCGCACGAAGATCTGGCGCAGGCGCTCGGTGTCTTCGGCCGACATGGTCACGCCGTAGCCGCCGCGCCGGTAGGTGGAACCGGCCCAGGCGTAGCCGGCCTTCACGGTGACGGCCCAGCGCTTGAGGTCTTCCGCGCTGCGCTCGAGCTTGGGCGCTCCGGTCTCGGGGCCGCCGTGGGCGTGCATGACGAGCACGCCGCGGTTCCAGTCCTTCGGAATGGCGATCCAGTAGAGGGCGCCCGTGCCGTCCTCACCGGTGTAGCAGCGCGCGGCCTCGGGCACCGGCGCGGGGCAGGTGGCGGCCTTGGGTGCGGTCGCCGCCGCATGCGCGGACAACATCGGCGCAGCGCCGATCAGTGCGAATGCCGCGAGGCTGGACAGTCGTTTTTTCAATGGCGTACTCCGAATTCGAGCGCCGCGTTCGCTCCCGGGTCGGAGACGAAGGCGAGAACGCCGCTGTTGAAGATGAAATTGCCCGGTCGGCCCGCATCGGCCTGCACCACGCCCAGCACGGGCGCGTCGTAGCTCAGCACCGCGGCAGCACCCGCCAGATTGAAACCGTTGCCGGCCACCGTGGCATCGTGGTTCTCGCCCTTGACACTGACCAGCGCATAGCTCCCGTCGGCCGTGCCGGGCGTCAGGCTCTGCTGCAGGCCGAACACACGCAGCCCCGCATTCGCGGCCGACTCGCGCACCAGGTGCACCGGCACGGCGACGCCGTTGACGAGGCCGATCACCATCGAGCCGGTGAGCGTGCCGCCGGTGGTCACGGCGCTGCCCGTGGGCGAAGTGGTGAACAGGTCGAACGAGGCGCGCGTGGTGTTGTAGGTGACGTAGCCCTTCTCGGTCTGCGTGCAGTTGGCGTCGTAGATCATGAAGCCGCCCGACACCGGGTCGCGGCAGTACTGGAAGGTGCCCGCATTGCGCAGCCGCACGGCCAGCGACTGCGCGCTGGTGCCGCCCGTGCCCTGTAGCACACCCACCGCGTTGAAGATGTTCGCCACCGACTTGAAGTCGCCCGACACCGGCGCCGCCGCGAAGGTGTTCTGGAACGCCACCAGGGGCGCAAAGCCGCCGCCGCTGGGCGCATTCACGCCGCCCGACACCACGCCGCCGGGCCCGAAGCTGAACACCGCGCCGCTCTCGGCGCTCGAATAGCTGCAGTTGCCCTCGGCAATGAGCGAGCCGGTGCGCTGCGTGCCCACGGTGCGCTGCAGGCTGGCGTCGATGGTTATGGCGTAGGTCATGGCGGCGGGGTCGATCTGCACGCGCAGCTCTTCGCCGAAGCTGTTGCCGCCCTTGTAGCTGGTGACGGAGGCGGGCAGGTTCGGGCAGGCCAGCGGGTCGCCGACCTCGGTCACGCAGCTGTAGTTGACGGCCGCGTCCAGGCTGCCGCTGCCGCGGTACTTGGGCCATGCCGGAAAGCGACACAGCGGGCGCGTGCGGCCATAGGTGCCGGCCACCGCGTCGGCCGCGATGCCGGTGGCGGGCGCGAGGCCGCCTTCCACCCAGCCTTCGAGCGCGGCGAGCGAGTCCCAGTTGGGAATGAAGCTGCCGGTGCCATGGCCCATGCCGGGCACGGTGTAGAAGCGCATGCCCTGATCGACCGCCGCCTGGCCCAGCGTGGCGACGACCTGTTTGTAGTAGTCGATGGTCGAGTTGTTGCTGATCACCTCGTCGGCCAGCCCGTGCAGCATGATGAGCCGGCCGCCATGGCCGAAGAACGGTGCCAGGTTGGGGTTGGTCGCGTCCGTGAGGTTCGATACCGCTGTCACGCGCGCGGTGTAGGCGCCCGGGTCGAGTGGGTCGAAGGTGAGCGAATCGAAGGCGTCGATGCGCGTGACGAAGTACTTCACCCACTGGTCGCCGGTGACGTACATGTTGGCGTCCAGCGAGGTCGCCGGGTTGCCCGGCACAGCGCGCGTGCCGAGGTCGCGCGTGGTGTACGGGCCGGCCACCAGCGTGCCTTCGAGGATGTTGTAGCCGCCCGCGCGCTTCACGCCGTTGGCCAGCGAGTAGGTCGTGAAGTCCAGCGGGTTCTCGATGGCGCGCACGGTGTCGAGCTGCGCGTCCGACAGGCAGGTGTTGCCCGTGTCCGTGCCGCCGGGGCAGCGCAGCGAGGCCAGGATCTGCGTGTTCAGCAGGCGGCAGCTCTCCACATTGCTGATGAGGTTGTCGGCTGCGCCGTCGAGCTTGTCGCAGGCGTTCATCACGGTCTTCTGCACCAGCAGCGTCTTGGTCACGTTCATCCAGCCCGCGCCGCCGTTGCGGTACAGGGCGCGGCCCACTGCCACGTTCGACAGGCGCGTGCCGGTGTAGTTGAGCGCGGGTTCGTTGGCGATCACGCCGTCGTAGTCCAGCGGCCAGCGCTGGATGTAGCTCAGCGCGTCGCGCCCGCCGGTCGAGGTGCCGAGAAAGTAGGCGTGCTTGGGCGCCATGCCGTAGCGCGCGAGCACCAGCGCCTGCGCCACGTCGCGCGTCTTCTTGAGCGAGAGGCCGCCGTAGTTGGCCAGCTGCTCGTCGTTGGCCGCGAACTTGCCATCGGTGATGCTGCCCGACTGGTGGCCCGAGTCGTCGCCGTAGGTGGCATAGCCCAGCGCCAGCGGCGCGGGCTTGTCGGCGGGGCCGAAGCGGATGACCTCGGTGCCGTCGATGAGCACGCCGTCGAAGCCGCCGCCGCCGAAGTGGATGGTTTTCTGGTTCCACTTCTCGGGCAGGTTCACCGCGAAGTTGATGACCTGCGAAGCGGGGTCCACCGGCTGGATGGTGCCGCGCACGCGGCAGTAGTCGCCGAGCGTGTTGCCCACGTCGCCCGCGGCCACGGGCGTGGCACTGGTGACGGTGGCGCCTTGCGTGGGCAGGCTGATGAGCGAGGCAGGCAGGCTCTTGCCCGACAGGTCGGCACACGAGACGACCGGCTGCACGGGCGGGGGCGGCAGGTTGTCGGGCGGGCCGTCCGGCGGGTTGTCGGCGGGCGGGTTATTGCCGTCGCTGGCGGGCGGGGTTGTGGGCAGGATCGGGAGGAAGCCGGCACCGCCGCCTCCCCCACCGCCGCCACCACAGGCGACAAGGATCAGCGAAATACCGATCGCGGAAACGACGGCACGAAACATCGAGGCGGGGCGCGTTGTGCGCATGGATTTGTCTCCGGCATGCGGCCTCGGTGGGCCGCTTTTTGAATAGGCGGCCGGACGATAGATTCAGAGTGACTTAGGGTCAAATAAAATAACAAGGCACTCTTCATACGAAAAAAATATGGATATACGGGCACTGCGCTACTTCGCCGCCGTCGCGGAGACCGGCCACATGACACGCGCGGCCGAGCAACTGGGCATCCAGCAGCCGCCGCTCAGCCAGCAGATCAAGGCGCTGGAACGCGAGCTGGGTGTGCTGCTGTTCCGCCGCCATCCGCGCGGCGTGGCCCTCACCGACGCGGGCCGCCTCTTTCAGACCGAGGCGCTGCGCATGCTGCAGGACATGGACGCCATGAAGCAGCGCATGGTGCGTGTAGCCAAGGGCCAGGCCGGCACGCTCGCAGTCGGCTTCACCAGCTCGGCCGCGGCGCACCGCTTCATGCCCGAGGCGCTGCGCGAGTTCCGCCGCGCGTACCCGGCGGTGGAGCTTCAGCTGCGCGAAGACAACGCCGCCGAACTCACCGAAGCGCTGGCCGCGGGCCGACTGCACTGCGGCCTGCTGCGCGTGCCGGTCGCGCGGCCCGAGGGGCTGGTGTTCGAGACGCTGCTGCGCGAGCCAGTGCTCGTTGCCATGCCCAGCGACCATCGCTTTGCCCTCGGCCGCAACAAGGCCTCGCGCCCGCTGCCGCTCGCGAAGCTGTGCGAGGAAGGCATCATCCTCGTGCGCCGCCCCGGCGCGCCCGGCCTCTATGCCGACCTGCTCGCGCTGTGCCACGCCAAGGGCCTGCGCCCGCGCGTGGTGGCCGAAGTCGATCGCATGATGACCAACCTGAACCTAGTGGCTGCCGGAGTCGGCCTGTCGGTGGTGCCGGCCTCGATGACCGGCGTGCACGCGCACGCCATCGCCTATGCGCGGCTGGCCGATGGCGGCCAGCTCGATGCGCCGCTCACACTGGTGTCGCGCGTCGAGGAAGACAACCTGCCCGCGCAGCATTTCGCGGAGCTGCTGCGCAGGTTGGCTGTCGAAAATCCTGGGTCATGAGCTTGCTGCGGCGTCGTCATTTCATCCAGCGCGCGGGCGGCGCGCTCGCGGCGATGTGCGCGCTGCCGGAGGTGTCGCATGCCGCGCCATGGCCGAGCCGCCCGGTGCGCCTGATCGTGGTCTACCCGCCCGGCGGCGTGAGCGACGGCATGGCACGCGTGCTGGCGGAGCCTCTGGCGCAGTCGCTGGGCGTGCCGGTGCTGATCGAAAACCGTCCCGGCGCGGGCGGCAGTCTCGGCATGGATGCGCTCGCGCGCGCAACGCCCGACGGCTGCACACTGGCCTTCTCCGCCATCAGCCCGCTCACGCTGCACCCGCTGCTGGCGCGCGTGCCCTACGACCCGCAGCGTGCCTTCGTGCCCGTGGCCAGCGTGATGCGCACGCCGGTGCTGGTGGTGGGCACGCCGGCCTTCACAGGGCACGGCTTTGGCGAGCTGATCGCGCAGGCACGCCGGCAGCCGGGCGAGGTGCGCTGGGCCACCTCGGGCGTGGCGACCATCGGCCACCTGGTGCTGGCGCAGGTGCGCGTGCAGAGCCGCACCGACATCACGCACATCCCCTACCAGGGCGGCGGGCCGCAACTCAACGATGCGCTGAGCGGACAGTTCGAGGTGCTGTCGACCAACGTCGCGGCGCAGCAGCTTCAGTACATCGAAGGCGGGCGCTTCCAGGCGCTTGCAGTCGGCGCGCCTGCACGCATCGAGGCACTGCCCGCGGTGCCCACGCTCGCGGAGCTGGGCTTCGAGAAGGCGAACCGCGATTCGCTCTTCGGCATCTTCGCGCCTGCGCGCACGCCGGTGGCGGTGGTGCAGCGGCTCAATGCGGAGATCAATCGTGTGCTGGACAGCAGCGTGGTGCGTGCGCGGCTGCGTGGGGCCTACAACCTGCCGGCTGGTGGTGGCACCGACGATTTCGCGCACGAGATTGCGGTTGATCGACGGCGCAATCGCGAACTGGTCGCGGGCGACCGCTCACAGTTCGACTGATTACTTCTCGGCGACCCAGAGCCTCGGGTAGTCGCGCACGAAGCCGTCTTCCGTCACGCTCAACGTCGCCGCATAGTCGAAGCGCTTGGCCTCGTAGGCGTATTCGGTATCGCTGCGCCGTTCATATCGCTGCGCCAGTTCGCTCAGCACGCCACCACCATCCAGATCGACCCAGGCCGCCGGAGCATCGGCGCCCTCGCCCTTCGCCAGGTTGAGCCGTCGCAACTGCAGCAGGTTGGTTGCAGGCGTGAAGCCCAGGTCGAGATCGACGCAGTGCGACAGGTCGGGCACCGCCTCGTCGTTGAGTTTCCAGTGGCCGCGCGCGTCGCGGGCAATCGACAGATCGACGGCCACGTCGCCCAGCCAGCCGCGCACGGTGCCCCATTGGGTGTGCCAGTGCAGGTCGCAGCGCACGCGGTAATGCAGTTGGCCGATGCGGCCGTCTTCCTGTCGGAACACGGCCGCGCCATCGAGTTGCCAGGCCGTGGCATTGCGTTCTAGACGGCAGGCGTCGTGGCCCGGTACATCGAGCCTGCGCCAGAGGATGGAGGCGACTGTTTGCATGGCGCGGATGATGGCACCGGCATGCTGCACCGCGCAAGCAATGACCCGCGCGGCCGCAGGTGGTGGTCAGGTTCCGGGAAGACTATCGGCGTCGCATGACGCCGCCACCTGCCGATCTTCCAGCCCCTCCCCCGCCGCCGGCGCCGCGCTGGCTCGACTGGATCGACCGCGCGGCGATGCCCTTTGCCATCGCAATCGCCCTGCTGCTGTTCGCCCAATGGCCGCTGCGCGACCTGGCCGGCTCAGGCAACGGCCCCACGCAGGCCAACGACCTTGCGCAATGGCTGTTCGCGCTGTATGTGGCCGTGGCGCTGCGGCACGCCGGGCGCCGCGGCGCGCACCTCGTGGCGCGGCCCGACCTGGCTGCCGACACCAGCGGGTGCTTTGCACGGGCGCGCCGCATCGGGGCGGCGCTGTGCTTGCTGCCGTGGGCGCTGTTCCTGATCGTGACGGCCACGGTGCCGGTGTGGCGCTCGGTGGCCGCGTTCGAGCTGTTCCCCGACACCTTCAACCCCGGCTATTTCATGATCAAGGTGGCGCTGCTGCTGCTCGCGGTGTTGCTGGCGGTGCAGAGCGCGCTCGATCTCCTGCGCGAACTGCGCCATCCACGCGGGCACTGAATGGCCTGGCTCGGACTCGCCCTGCTCGCGCTGGCCCTGGCGCTGATGATGACCACCGGCTGGCCGACCTATGCCGTGCTGCTCGGCGTGTGCACGCTGGGCGCTGTGGCCGGGCTGGCGCTGGGCGCGTTCGATGCGGCGCTGCTGCAGAACCTTCCGTGGCGCATCGTCGGCCTGCTGGAGCACGACCTGCTTCAGGCGCTGGCGCTCTATGCGCTGGTAGGCGCGCTGCTCAACCGGCTGGCACTGGCCGAGCACCTGTACAACGGCTTGCGCAAGGCGCTGGCCTTCGTCGCGCCGCGCGCCGCATCGGAGCTGGCCGGCATGGTGCTGGGGCTGATGCTCGCGCCGATGAACGGCTCGGTCGGCGCCAGCCTGCTGACGCTGGCGCGCACGGCCGGCAAGGGCTGGGCAGCCGAAGGCCTGCCCGCGGCACAACGCACCGCGCTCGTGGCCGTGACCAGCACGCTGGGCGTGATCGTGCCGCCATCGCTTGTGCTTCTGCTGCTCGGCGACGCGATGCTGCGCGCCCACTCCGAGGGCGTGAACATGGCGCGCACGCTGGCGCTGCCCACCGCTACCGCCAACCGCATCGTCAACACACAGGACATCCTCCAGGCCGCACTGGTGCCAGCAGCGGCGCTGCTGCTTGGCTGGCTCGCAGTCGCGTGGTTCGGCGCCCGGCGCAACAAGCCCGCCGCCACTGCAGCACCGCGCGAGCCGATGCAGCCGCGTGAAGGCTGGACGCTGCTGCTCGTGCCCCTGCTGATCGGCGCTTTGCTCGTGCTGGTCACGCTGGGCAGGGTGCGCGCGGTCGAGGGCGCGGCCGCCGCCTGCGTGCTGCTGCTCGGCTGGGGCCTCGTGTCGCGCCAGCTCACGCGGGCGGTGCTGTGGCGGGTGCTCGACGATGCGATGGCGCTCACCGGCGCGCTGTATGCGCTGCTGGTGGCCGCCACCACTTTCTCGCTGCTGCTGCGCGGCTTCGGCACCGACGGGCTGATCGCGCGGCTCATGCTGTCGCTGCAGGGCCACCCCATGGTCGGACTCATGGCGGTGCTGGCCGTGCTGCTGGCCTGCGCCTTCGTGCTCGACGCCTTCGAGCTGATCTTCCTCATCGTGCCCATCGTCATGCCGCCGGTGCTCGCCCAACTCGACGACGCCGCATGGATCGCCACGCTGACCCTGCTGGTGCTGCAGGCCGGCTTCCTGCTGCCGCCTTTTGGCTATGCGCTGGTGCTGGCACGCGGGCAGGTCGCGCCGCGCCCGCCGGTGGCTGCCGTGGCGCGGGCACTGGCGCCTTACCTGGCGGTGCTCGCCACCGTGACCGCGCTGGTGATGGCGCTGCCCGAGACCACGCGCTGGCTGCGCACCTCGCCAACCGCGCTCGCGCCCGCCGAGCCGATGAACGATGAAGCGGTGGACCGCCTGATGCGCGAGATGGCGCCGCCCGACACCGGCGACAGCGCCGCTCCACCAGAGGAGAAATAGCGCCGCGGCGTGCCGCACAATGCGCGGCGTATGACATTCAAGCTCCCCGTCGCGCTCGCGCTCGTCCTGTCCTTCAGCGCCAGCCATGCGGCGGCGTTGAAAGACGGCGACATCATCTTCCACACCTCGCGTTCGGCGCAGAGCATCGCGGTGCAGCGCGCCACCGGCTCGCGCTACAGCCACATGGGCATCGTGCTGTTGCGGGGCGGCAAGCCTTATGTGTTCGAGGCGGTGTCGACGGTGCGCTACACGCCGCTTGCGCAATGGACCGCGCGCGGCAACGGCGGGCACTACGTGGTGAAGCGGCTGCGCAATGCCGACACGCTACTGACACCGGGCGCGGTGGCCAAACTGCGCGCGGGTACCTCTGACTTCGAAGGGCGGCCCTACGACCTGACCTTCGAATGGTCCGACAAGCGCATCTACTGCTCCGAACTCGTGTGGAAGCTCTACCAGCGCGCGCTGGGCGTGCGCATCGGCGAGCTGCAGAAGATCCGCGAATTCAGCCTGGGCGACCCTGCGGTGCGCGCCAAGATGCGCGAGCGCTATGGCGACAAGGTGCCGATAGACGAGCCGGTGATCTCGCCGGTGGCGATGTTCGAATCGCCGCTGCTCGTGGCCGTCGAAACCCGCTGACCGGATCTCCCCCGCGCGGGCACACGCCGCCCGACCGCGAGACAATCGTGGCCGTGAGTTCACAGACCCAGCCACCGTCACCTACGACACCGCCGATCCGCCGCATCGCGCACCTCGACATGGACGCCTTCTACGCGTCGGTCGAGCTGCTGCGCTATCCGCAGCTCAAGGGCCTGCCGGTGGTGATCGGCGGCGGGCGGCGGCGCGTGGACGAAGCCATCCGCAACCTGCCCGAGGGCGGCACACTGGCCGACATTCCGGTCGAGTCCTTTCCGCTGCTGAAGGACTACACCGGCCGCGGCGTGATCACCACCGCCACCTACCCGGCGCGGCAGTTCGGCGTGGGCTCGGCCATGGGGCTCATGAAGGCGGCCAAGCTGTGCCCGCAGGCCATCATCCTGCCGGTGGACTTCGACGAGTACCGGCGCTATTCGCGCGCCTTCAAGAACCTCATCCTGGAGGTCGCGCCGCTCATGGAAGACCGCGGCGTGGACGAGGTGTACATCGACTTCACCGACGTGCCCGGCGGCCAGCGCGACGGCGGGCGCTCGCTGGCACGGCTGCTGCAAAAAGCCATCTTCGATGCCACCGGCCTGACCTGCTCGATCGGCGTGGCGCCCAACAAGCTCATCGCCAAGATGGCGAGCGAGTTCAACAAGCCCAACGGCATCTCCATCGTCTACGAGGACGATCTCGAATCGCGCATCTGGCCCCTGCCCTGCCGCAAGGTGAACGGCATCGGCCCCAAGGCCGACGAGAAGCTCAAGCGCTTCGGCATCGAGACCGTAGGCCAGCTCGCGGCGCGCGACCGCGACTGGCTCATTGCCACCTTCGGCAAGGCCACCGGCGCATGGATGCACGAGGTGGCCTGGGGCCGCGACAACCGCCCGGTGGTGACCGAGAGCGAGCCCGTGTCGATGAGCCGCGAGACCACCTTCGACCGCGACCTGCACGCGGTGCGCGACCGCGCCGAGCTGGGCGCGATCTTCACGCAGCTGTGCGAGCAGCTCGCCGCCGACCTGCAGCGCAAGGGCTACGTGGGCAAGACCATCGGCATCAAGCTGCGTTACGACGATTTCAAGATCGCCACGCGCGACCAGACCATCGACCGCTTCACGGACGACGCGAAGACCATCCGCCACACGGGCGGTCTGTGCCTGAAACGCGTGCCGCTGGAGCGCCCGCTGCGCCTCCTGGGCGTGCGTGTGGGCGCGCTGGCAAAGGCGGGCAGCCCCGAGGCGCTGGCGCCCGCCGGGGCCGGTGCGCATCGCGCCGCGTCGGAACCGGCGGCGACCACCGCGTCGCTGTTCTGAACACGCCATGGTGAAACGCTGGCTGCGGCGCATCGCCTTCACGCTGCTGGGCTTCGTTGCACTGGTCGGCCTCTACGTGGCCACGGCCTGCGTGCTGGTGTTCTGGCCGGCCAATGCGAAGCCATCGAACGATGCGACCGCCGACGTACAGGCCTGGGTGCTGAGCAACGGCGTGCACACCGACTACGTGTTCCCCATCCGATCGGCCACCGTCGACTGGCTCCAGGTGTTCCCGCTGAAAGACTTCAAGGCGCCGCCGCCCGATGCCGAGTTCATCGCCATCGGCTGGGGCGACCGCGAGTTCTACCTGAACACGCCCACCTGGGGCGACCTGACGGCGGCGCGCGCTTTCGGGGCTCTGTCGGGCGGCAACCGCGCGCTGATGCATGTGAGCTACCTGCGGCGCAACCAGCTGGGGCGCGGCGCCTACAGCCTGCCGCTCTCGCAGGCGCAGTACGCGCAACTGGCCGGCTACGTGCGCGCCGCGCTGCCCTCGGGCCAGGCCACGCCCATTGCGGGCGCGCACTACGACAGCCAGGATGCCTTCTACGAAGCCGAAGGCGGCTACAACCTCTTCGAGACCTGCAACACCTGGACTGGGCGCGGGCTGCGGCGCTCGGGCGTCACCGTCAGCCGCTGGACGCCCTTCGACTTCACGGTGACGTGGCACCTGAAGCCGGTGCGGCCCTGAGCGACGAAGCTCAGGGCTTGGGCACGCCGGCCGACCACTGCGGCCAGTTCGCAACGATGTGATCGACCACGCGGCTGCCCACCAGCTCGATGTTTTCCACCGTCTCGGCAAAGCCGCCGGCCGTTTCGCCTGGCGCCGGGTCCAGGTGCTGCAGCGTGGTTTCCTTCGGGCTGCCCTGATCGAAGTTGACGGCGCCGCGCAGGCTCATCACGCGGTCGGTGCCGTGGGTGCGCTTGATCACGAGGGTGATGGCGGCGGCTTCCATTTCGGTGATGACGTAGTCGTCGGCACCGTAGAGCTTGGCGATGTACTGCGCCTGCTTCGACATGCCGGGGCCGTGGAAGAAGGTGTCGCCGGTCATGTGCGTGCCGGTACCTACGAAGGGCGCGCGGCGGGCCGCGGCGTCGGGGTAGCGCAGGCGGTACTTGCGGGCCGAGTCGGCGTCTTTCAGTGGTGTGTCGGCCGAGAGCTTCATGGCCCAGCCCACGAGGTCGGGGTTGAGCTTGAAGCGGCGGTATTCCTCGTAGCCCTTGCGCGGCATGAAGGTCGGCTCGCCGGGCTTGTTCTCTTCGGGTGCCCAGCGGTGGCCCAGGTCGTAGTCGACCAGCCAGGTGGCCCAACTCACTTCGCCGATGGTGCCGCGCGAGGGTGGCGTGCCGGCCACGCCCGAGATCACGTAGTAGCTCTGCGAGAAGTCGAACTGCGGGTTCAGCAAGATGGCCTGCATCGACGACGACGAGTTGACCTTGCCCATGCCGAGCACCGCGCCGCACACGCCGTCGGCGTTGCAGTACACGGGCTGCAGTGCGCCGGGCACCGCAATGGGCTTGGCGCCCTTCCAGTAGCGCTCGTACCAGTGCTGGAACTCGCCGGCGCGGTCACCGGTGTTCTGGCCGATCTCGAACATGGCGGCGACGAAGACCTTGACCTTCACGGGCGCAGCCGGGGCAGATGCGGTCGGGGTCGAAGTGGAAGCACAGGCCGTGAACAGCAGCGCCGCGGCGGGCACGGCCAGCCAGCGGGCGGTGAAAAGGGAGGACTTGAAAGAAGTCATTCTGGAACCCGTTAAGAAGGACAAGGACGGCAGGACAAGGACAACAAGCGCGCCCGGCGTCCTACAACCGCCGATTGTCGGTGCTGGCAAAAGCGCGATGTAACGCCATCACGCAAACACCATGCCGGACTCTTCCACTCCTGCAAAGCCTCCGTCAAAGCCGACGCCCATCGCCAACGGCCTCGTCTACGTGAACCCCGACATGCCCGGCATCCGCCGCCTGAAGCACGGCGAGCGCTTTCGCTATCGCGATGCCAAGGGGCAATGGCTGCGCGACGTGGACGAGATCTCGCGCATCCGCATGCTGGCCATTCCGCCGGCCTACACCCAGGTCTGGATCTGCCCGCTGCCCAACGGCCACCTGCAGGCCACCGGCATCGACGCACGCGGGCGCAAGCAATACCGCTACCACGCCGACTGGCGCTCGATGAAAGACGAGACCAAGTTCGACCGCCTCGAAGCCTTCGCGCTCGCGCTGCCGCGCATCCGCGCCCGTGTGGCGCGCGACCTGCAATTGCCAAGGGGCCAGAAGGCGCCGGGCCGCAGCCAGGTGCTCGCGGCGGTGGTGCGCCTGCTCGACACCACGCTGCTGCGCGTGGGCAACGAGGAATACGCGAGCAGCAACGGCTCCTACGGCCTCACCACGCTGCGCAACCGGCATGCGGCCGTGCAGGGCCAGGCCCTGCGGCTGCGCTTTCGGGGCAAGAGCGGCGTGATGCACGAGGCGAAGCTCGACGACCCGCGCGTGGCCAGGGTGGTACGGCAATGCCAGCAACTGCCGGGGCAGGCGCTGTTCCAGTACGTGGACGAGGATGCAGAGGGAGGCGGAAATGGCGAACTGCGCAGCGTCTCGTCCACCGACGTGAACGACTACCTGGCCGAAGCCGCGCAGGGCGAGCGCTTCACCGCGAAGGATTTCCGCACCTGGCACGGCACCGTGCAGGCGCTGGAACTCACCCGGCTGGCCTGCGAGCCGGGCCGCACCGCTGCCGACGGCACTCGCTACAGCGCAAAGGACATCCTCGCGGCCGTCGCCAGGCAACTCGGCAACACGCCCGCAGTCTGCAAGAAGGCGTACGTGCACCCGGCCGTGCTGGCACTGGGCAGTGCGCTCTCGGAGGGCGACGAAGCCACCGGCGCACTGTTCGAAAGGATCGCCGGGCACGGCACGGCCAGGCCATCGCGTGGGCTGCATGCGGCCGAACGGCGGCTGCTGGCCTTCCTGCGAGCGCCACGGGGGAGGCATGCGGCGCGAGGCCGCAGCAGCAAGACTCAGTTGCCGGTCGCGAGCACGAGGCGCACGCTGTCGCCATCCAGCGCCACGGCGTAGCCAAGGTCTTCAGCCAGGTTCTGCAGCGCGACGGCGTCGATGGCCAGGGCGCGCGGTGCGCGGTGCGCATCGAGCACGGCGGGCGTGCCGCCAGGTTCGCGCGGCAGGGCCGTGAGGCGCAGTGCATTCGCACCATCTGCCTCGACGCGGATCGCCCCCGCCTCGGCCGCACCGTCGTGCAGGTACCCCAATGCCCCGAGGAACAGATAGCGCAGGGCCGCCGCGGCAGGCCAGCGGTGCTCGTCTTCCTGCGGATCGAGCGAGGCATCGGCGTCGAGCGACACGCCGTGCAGATCGAAGGCCGAGCGCATCAGCGCCACGCATTGCGCCACCAGCGCGCTGCGGGTGATGCCGTCGTCGGTGGTGGCCAGTTCCCAGTCGCGCAGCGAGCGGACGGCTTCGATCAGCTCCGACACCTGGTTGTCGATCAGCGCCACCCGCTCTTCGCAGGCCACGGCGTCGATGGTGGCGGCGCCAACCTGCCGCTTGAGCATCAGCAGCGCCATGCGGATCACCGAGACGGGCGCCGCCATGTCGTGCCGCAGGGCGGGCAACGCACGTGTGAGCAGTTCGTGGCGCACGCCGGCGGCGATCCAGCTGCGCGCACTGGGCGAGGCCTTCATTGCGCAGCAGCCACGGGCGTCGGGTTCATCGGCACGGTCACGAGGTACTTCCTGAAACGGGGGAGTTAACAAGTATCGTGCCCGCCTCTGGGCGCGGGTGTAGGAGCGTGCCTACGATGGCCCCGCCCACCGGTTGGGAATGTCCGGAAACGGCGTGCAGCGCGCCTGCAACTCGCGCTTGAGCAGCTTGCCGTTGGCCGTGGTCGGCATCGCGTCGATCACCTCGATGCGGGCCGGGCGCTTGTAGGGCGACAGATGCTCGACAAGGTGCGCGCGCAGAGCCGCCTCGTCGAGCACCGCGCCGGGCTTCAGCTCGACGAAGGCGACGACCTGCTCGTTGCCGTCGGCCTCGGGCACGCCGACCACCGCGCACAGGTGCACGCCGTCGAAGCGGCCGATGACCGCCTCGATTTCCGCCGGGTACACGTTGAAGCCCGAGCGGATGATCATTTCCTTCAGCCGGCCGACCACGAACAGCGCACCGTCGCTGTCGAAGCGCCCGAGATCGCCGGTGGCGTACCAGCCGCGGGGGCGCATCACCTGCGCCGTGGCGGCGGCATCGCGGAAGTAGCCGAGCATGAGGCCGGGTCCGCGCAGCCAGATCTCGCCGGTATCGCCGGGCGCGGCGTCATTGCCGTCGAGGGTCACGATGCGGGCCTCGCCGCCTTCCACCGCGTAGCCCGCCGAAGTGTCCGCGCGCGGCGACTCGGTGCGCGTGAGAAACACCGAGCCCGCGTACTCCGACAGCCCGTAGCCATAGTGCAGCGGCTGGCCGAACAACTGCTCCACGCGCCGCTTGAGCGCCGGATCGAGCGGCGCCGAGCCGGTATAGACGTAGCGCAGCTGCGGAAAGCGCGGCGCCACGCCCTCCGCCTCGATGTGGGCCAGCAGGCGCGCATACATCGTCGGCGGCCCGAGCAGGTTCGACACCTGCTCGTGCGCCAGCGCCTGCAGCATGTCGGCCGGCGAGAAGCTGCCGCGCAGCACCAGCGCGGCACCGCCCGTGAGCGCGGCCATCAGCACCGTGCCGATGCCGAAGATGTGCGTCATCGGCAGGAAGGCATAGGCGCGGTCGCGCTCGCTCAGGGCTCGCACCTGGGCCGAAACGCGGCCAAAATGAAGCAGGCCGCGGTGCGACACCATCACGCCCTTGGGCGTGCCCGAGGTACCGGAAGTGAAGATGATGGCGGCCGTGTCGGCCAATGCCGGGTCGGGTTCGGTGCGTGCTTCGGCACGCACGGCCGAGCGCATCACGCCTTCGAGTGCGGAAGGCTCTGCACCGGCTCTCTGCGCATGCCTTTCAGCAGCTTCGGATACCCCGGTCGTGAAGTAGCAAAGCCGTGCATCCGCACGCTCCGCAATGGCCGTGATCTCGCCCGGCGACATGCGCGCATTCACGCCGCACGACCACGCCCCGACGCGGCTGCAGGCCATGAGCAGCGCGATATGCGCGGCGCAGTTCTCGGCCACCAGCACCACGCGGTCGGTCGGCCGCACGCCGGCGGCCAGCAGGTCGCGCGTGGCGGCATCGACCATCGATTGCAGCGCCGCATACGTCGTCGTCCCAGCGGGTTCGAAAAGAAAGACAGCCTCCGGCGTGTGAGCCGCGCGTGCCTCCAACAACTGATGAATCTTCTGCATCGCCTATTCCGCCTCGATGCCCTTGGACGCCGTCGCCCAGAGCTGGCGATCTGACCTGCCCTTCGTCGCCAGCAGGTCGGCCGCACCAGACCACACGTCGTAGCCCTGCTCGCGCAGCCGGTGCGCGATGTCTTCGCGCGCCAGCATCTTTTGCGCGGCGGCGTTCATGCGCGCGACCAGCGCAGGGTCCATGCGCGCCGGGCCGTAGAGGCCGAACCAGCCGCCCACGTCGTAGCCGGGCACGCCCGACTCGATCATGGTCGGCACATCGGGCAGCATGCGGTTGCGCTGGCGCGAGGTAACGGCCAGTGCGCGCACCTTGCCCGTCTGGATGAAGGGCTTCGAGGTGGCGATGATGTCGAACATCATGGTCACGGTGCCGCCCATCACGTCGGCGAGCGCCGGTGCACTGCCTTTGTAGGGCACGTGCGTCAGCTGCACGCCGGTCATCTTCTCCAGCAGCGCACCGCTCAGGTGGTTGGACGCGCCCACGCCCGCCGAGCCATAGAACACCTTGCCCGGCCGCGCCTTCGCGTAGGCCAGCAACTCGGCGAGGTTGCGCACCGGCACTTCGTTGTTGACGACGAGCACGTTGGTGTAGTCCACCAGCGGCGCGATGGGCGTCAGGTCCTTCATCGGGTCGAAGGCCATCCTGCGCTGCACGTTCGGGTTGATGGTGATGGTCGGGCTCGCGCCGAAGAACAGCATCGTGCCGTCGGGCGCGGCCTTGGCGACCGCGTCGCCGCCGAGCGAGCCGCTGGCGCCGGGACGGTTGTCGACGATGACCTGCGTGCCCAGCTCCTGGCTCAGCGCGGGTGCGAGCAGGCGCGCGGCGCCATCGACCGGGCCGCCTGCGGAATAGCCGACGACGAGCTTGATGAGCGGCGGCAAGGGCTGCTGCGCGAAAGCACGGTGCGGCAATGCGGCCAGCGCCGCGCTGCCTGCCATCGCGGCCATGAGGTGTCGGCGCGAGAAGTGAGTCGATGTCATGAGCGTTGTCTCCTGTTGTGTATTTCTTCGTCGGCTACATCGCTCAGGCCGGCAGGTCGAGCACCTGCCGCGCGAGGATGTTGCGCTGTATCTCGTTGGTGCCGCCGTAGATCATTGCGGCGGTGGAGCCGATGAGCGGAGAGAGCACGTTGAAGCTCTGCCCGTCGAGCAACTGGTCGCCGGCCACGGCACCCTGCTCTTCGCCCGCCTCGACCAGCAACGCGCCGATGCGGTGATAGGTCTCGCTCGCCCAGATCTTCAGCAGCGACACTGAAGCCGGCAGCGGCTTGCCCGCACGCACGATGTTCGCGAAGCCCGTGTAGGCGGCCGACAGGTCGAGGACGTCGAGCCGCAGCGCAGCGAAGCGCTGCGCGAACACCGGGTCGGCAAACAGGCGCCGCGCCTGCGCCAGCCGCGCCAGTTGGCCCAGCGCGTACTGCGACTGCTTGGGGCTGCCCAGGAAGATGCGCTCGAAGCCCAGCAGCGCCTTCGCAATGGTCCAGCCGCCATGCAGCTTGCCCACGAGGTTTTCTGCCGGCACGCGCACGTTGTCGAAGAACACTTCGCAGAACTCGGGCTCGCCGGCCAGCGTATGAATCGGCCGGATGGTGATGCCCGGCGTGCGCAGGTCGCACAGCAGGAAGCTGATGCCCTCCTGCTTGCGTGCGTCCTTGTCGGTGCGCACGAGCATGAAGATGTGGTTGGCGTCCTGCGCGAGCGTGGTCCAGATCTTCTGGCCGTTCACGACGAAGTGATCGCCCTGCGCATCGCGCGCGGGCAGCGCCTCGGTGCGCAGGCCCGCGAGGTCGGAGCCGGCGTTGGGCTCCGAATAGCCCTGGCACCAGACATGCTCGCCGCTCAGGATGCGGAGCAGAAAGCGCTGCTGCTGCTCGGGCGTGCCATGCTGGATGAGCAGCGGGCCGATCATCACGATGCCCTGGTCGGGCGCGCGCGCCACGCCGTGCTGCTCCAGCTCCTCGATCCACGCGATGAGCTTGTCCGCCGGCAGGCCCATGCCGCCATGCGCCTGCGGCCACGCGGGCGCGATCCAGCCTTGCGCCGACAGCGTGAGATACCACTCGCGCATCTCGCTCCAGCGCGCGCGGTGCGAGAGATAACGCAGTTGCGGCGGATAGCACTGCTGCAGGAAGGCGCGCACCATGCTGCGGAAGTCGGCCTCGGGCATGGCGGACCAGTCGGCGGTGCGCGGGAACTCACCCTGCCACTCGGCCGCACCCGCCGTGGCTTCCGCATAGCCCGACAGCGACGCATGCCGGCGCTGATGCGCGCTGACGTTACCCAGCCAGGCCGAGAGACACAGCACACGCTTGTAGAACAGGCTCAGGTCGCACTCCTGCGTGTAGCCGATGGCGCCATGCAACTGCACCGATGCTCGCGACGCCTGCAGCGCAGCGGCTGTGCAGCGCGCGTTGACGCGACTAGCCTCGGCTTCGATCCGGTCCGCCGGCAAGCCCTGTGCGGCCAAGGCCAGCACCTCGTTCAGCGTGGCCTGCGCCACTTCGAGGTGGATGAACATGTCGACGCAGCGGTGCTGCAGCGCCTGAAAGCTGCCGATGGGCTTGCCGAACTGCGAGCGCGTGCGCAGGTAGGCCAGCGTCTGCGCCAGCATGGCCTGCCCCGCGCCCAGCAGCTCGGCCGATTGCAGGATCTGGCCGGCCGCAAGGGCATGGCGCAACGCATCCTGCGCGGCCGGGCCTTCGGCCAGCACTGCGCCGGGCGGCAACGCCACTTGCTCGAAGCGCAGGTTCGAGGCCTGGCTGCCATCGACCAGCGGCACCAGCGTTTCGGTCACGCCTTCGGCGCCGCGTGGCACCCACAGCAGCACCGCGTCGTCTTCGCCGCGCGCCGACACCAGCCAGCCGCTGGCGGCCGCGCCGGGCAGCACCATGAGTTTTTCGCCTTGCAGCAGCACGCCGCCTGTGTGCCCGGGCCGTACTTCGCAGCCGCAGGCCAGCGGCACCGCACTCAGGTCGCCGGCGCTTTCCTGCCATGCCAGCGCGGGCAGGCTGCGGCCCGCGACCAGTTCGGCCAGCAAGGCATCCGCGCCCGGCGTGCCGAGCCGTGCCAGCAGCAGCGCGCTGAGGCCGGCCACGGCCAGCAGCGGCTCGGGCGCCACATGCTCGCCCGCAGCCCGCAGGATTTCCGCCGCGCCGTCGAGGCCCAGCGCGAGGCCGCCGGCCGATTCGGGCGCCAGCATGCCGGGCCAGCCCAGCGCGGCGATGCCGCCCCAGCCGTCGGCCTCGTCGGCACCGGGTTGTTCCATGCATGCGCGCCGCCGCTGGATAGCGCGGCTGCGAACGAAGTAGTCGAGCGCCGATTCGCGCACTGCCGAAAGTGATTCAAGATCCATCGCCGCAGCGTGCCTGAAGACCCCGCGAGCGAGCATTTGCATTTGCCGAAGGGAGGGTTTCGCAATCAGAGAACCACCCCGCGCGAGGGCGGGCTAGATTCGCTGCCATGACGAAAATCAAGAAATCCCTGCACACCGAGCTGGGCCACAGCACGCCCGACAAGATCACCGTGCGCGGGCGCGACCTGCCTTCGGAAATCCTTGGCCACCTGAATCTCGGCGACATGGCCTTCCTGGAGCTGACAGGGCGCATCCCGACGCCGCAGGAATCCGTCACCTTCAACGCCATCGTCGTCACGCTGGTGGAGCACGGCATCACGCCCAGCGCGCTGGCTGCTCGCCTCACTTATGCGGGCGCACCCGAAGCACTGCAAGCCGCCGTGGCTGCCGGCCTTTGCGGCCTGGGCACGGTGTTCGTCGGCAGCACCGAGGGCGCCGCGAAGATGCTCTACGAAGCGATTCCCTTCGGCGAGAAGCCCACGCGCCCGCTCGCCGACATGGCGAAAGACATCGTGGCCGACCATCGCGCGCGCAAGCAGATCGTGCCGGGCCTTGGCCATCCGCTGCACAAGCCCATCGACCCGCGCACGCCGCGCCTGTTCCAGATCGCGGCGGAGAACGGGCTCTCCACGCACTACGTCGCGCTGATGCAGGCGGTGCAGGAAGAAGCCGAGCGCGTGTCGGGCAAGTCGCTACCGATCAACGCGACCGGGGCCATCGGCGCCATTGCGGCCGAGTTCGGCTTTCCGTGGAAGATCATTCGCGGCTTCGGCGTGATGGCGCGCGCCATCGGCCTCGTGGGCCACATCCTGGAGGAGATCGACGACCCGATGGCCATCGAGATCTGGCAACGCGTGGAGAAAGAAGCCGGCGGCCCCCGCCTGGACTGACTGAGCAACGACCGATGAACAACGACCGATGAACAACGCCAACGACAAGAACTTTCCCGACATTCGCGACGCCGTGCGCGACCTGTGCGCGCAGTTTCCCGATGCCTACTTCCGCAAGATCGACGAGGCGCGCGGCTACCCCGCCGAATTCGTCGACGCGCTCACCAAGGCCGGCTGGATGGCCGCGCTGATCCCGCAGGAGTACGGCGGCTCGGGCCTGGGGCTGACCGAGGCCTCGGTGATCATGGAAGAAATCAACCGCTGCGGCGGCAACTCCGGCGCCTGCCACGGCCAGATGTACAACATGGGCACGCTGCTGCGCCACGGCAGCGAGGCGCAGAAGCGCAACTACCTGCCGAAGATCGCCAACGGCGAGCTGCGCCTGCAGTCGATGGGCGTGACCGAGCCCACCACCGGCACCGACACCACGAAGATCAAGACCACGGCGGTGAAGAAGGGCGACCGCTACGTCATCAACGGCCAGAAAGTGTGGATCTCGCGCATCCAGCATTCGGACCTGATGATCTTGTTGGCGCGCACCACGCCGCTGGCGGACGTGAAGAAGAAGTCCGAAGGCATGTCGATCTTCATCGTCGACCTGCGCGAGGCCATCGGCAAGGGGCTCACGGTACAGCCCATCCTGAACATGGTGAACCACGAGACCAACGAACTGTTCTTCGAGAACCTCGAGATCCCGGCCGAGAACCTGATCGGCGAGGAAGGCCAGGGCTTCAAGTACATCCTCGACGGGCTCAACGCCGAGCGCACGCTGATCGCGGCCGAATGCATAGGCGACGGCTACTGGTTCATCGACCGCGTGACGGCCTACACCAAGGAGCGCGTGGTGTTCGGCCGGCCCATCGGCCAGAACCAGGGCGTGCAGTTTCCGATTGCCGAGGCGTTCATCGAAGTGGAAGCAGCCAACCTGATGCGCTACGAGGCCTGCCGCCTATTCGACGCGCACCAGCCCTGCGGCGCGCAGGCCAACATGGCGAAGTACCTTGCGGCCAAGGCGAGCTGGGAGGCGGCGAACGCGTGCCTGCAGTTCCATGGCGGCTTCGGCTTTGCGTGCGAATACGACATCGAGCGCAAGTTCAGGGAGACGCGGCTGTACCAGGTGGCGCCGATCTCGACCAACCTGATCCTGAGCTACGTGGCTGAGCACATGCTCGGCCTGCCCCGTTCGTTCTGAAGGACTTCATCGCCATGAACCCAGTCGACCATCCGAGCAAGGTGCTCGCGACCTTCGCCGCTGAACTGCAGTTCGCTGACATCCCCGCCCCCGTGCTGCGCCGCACCGAAGACCTGATGCTCGACTGGCTGGGCTCCGTGCTCGCGGCCCGCACCGCACGGCCGGTGCGCAGCATCGAACGCTTCGCGCAGATGATGGGCCCCGCCGACGGACCCAGCGAGATACTGACCTCGCGCCGCACCAGCTCGCCAGTGTTCGCTGCGTTGGTCAATGCAGCGGCCTCGCATTTCGTGGAGCAGGACGATGTGCACAACGGCTCGGTGTTCCATCCGGCCGCCGTGGTGATTGCGCCTGCGCTGGCCGTGGCGCAGAGCCTCGGCGCGAGCGGCGCACAGCTGCTGACGGCCGTGGTCGCGGGCTACGAGGTGGGCATCCGCGTCGGCGAATTCCTCGGCCGCTCGCACTACAAGACCTTTCATACGACCGCGACTGCAGGCACGCTCGCAGCCGCCGCTGCGGTGGGCCGTTTGCTGGACCTCACGCCGCAGCAGATGCTGCACGCCTTCGGCTCGGCCGGCACGCAGTCGGCCGGCGTGTGGGAGTTCCTGCGCGACGCGGCCGATTCCAAGCAGCTGCACTGCGCGCATGCGGCAGCGAGCGGGCTGATGTCGGCCTACCTCGCGCAAGACGGCTTCACCGGCGCCGCGAAGATCCTCGAAGGCGCGCAGGGCCTGGGCGTCGGCATGTCGAGCGACGCCGACCCTGCGAAGCTCACCGACGGCCTCGGCACGCGCTGGACGCTGGCCGAGACCTCCTTCAAATACCACGCCTCCTGCCGTCACACCCACCCCGCCGCCGACGCGCTGCTGCAGGTGATGACGCAGAACAAGCTGAAGCCCACCGACGTGTCTCACGTGACCACGCACGTGCATCAGGGCGCCATCGACGTGCTGGGCCGCGTGACCGTGCCGGCCACCGTGCACCAGGGCAAGTTCTCGATGGGCACGGTGCTGGGCCTGATAGCAGTGCACGGCCGCGCGGGCCTAGGCGAGTTCGATCGCGACTTTCTCGCGCCCGAGGTCTCGGCCTTTCGCGACAAGGTGGCTATGCAGCTCGACGAAGAAGTCGATACCGCCTACCCCGCACGCTGGATCGGCAAGGTCAGCGTGCAGACCCAAGACGGTCGCACGCTGCAAGGTCGTGTGGACGAACCCAAGGGCGACCCCGGCAACAGCCTGGACCGCGCGGAAATCGAGGACAAGATGCAGCGCCTGGCGCACTACGGCGAAGGCGTGACGGCAGAAGAAGCGAAGGCGCTGTGCCAGCGGGTCTGGCAACTGGCCAATACGCCGCGCGTGGGGCGCTGGCTTATCGGCTGAAGCGGCTCAGGCGAACAGGCGTCCCTGGCCGGGCACGCGCGGATCGAGCCCGGCGGTGCCGACGAGGTCCCAGAAGCCTGCGGGCGAACTCGAGACCACGGGCACCCGCAGGCGCGCTTCGACTTCGCGCACCGCATCGAGCGTGACCAGCCCGCCGCAAGAGATGAGAATGCCGTCGGCGCCGGGCTGGGCATCGAAGACCTTCAGGCACAGATCGACCAGCACCTGCGTCGGAACTTCGCCCACGGCCTTCACGTCGGAGATGGAAAGGCCTTCGAGCGCGAGGGGTTCGAAGTCGCTCTGTTCCAGGTACTTGCGCAGGTGCAGGTTGACTTCGTCGATGTACGCGGTGGCCACCGCCACGCGCCGCACTCCGAGGTGACGCAGTGCGCCGACGATGGCGTTGCTCATGGTGGTGCAGGGCAATCCAGTGGCACGCGCCATCTCGACTTCGAGTTGCCGGTTGAAGGCCGCACCGCGAAAGAAGCTCAGCGAGGTGCCCATGAGCGAGACCGCGCTCACGCCCTCCTCCTTGAGCGCCACGGCTTTCTCGACCACGGAGTCGATGACGTCGAGATAACCGCGTGTCGAGATTTCTCCAAGGCCCAGGCCTTTGGCACTGAAGCGGATGCGTTCGCCGTAAAGCAGCGGGCCGTCTACCGGCACTTCGCCGGCTGCGGGGGGGACGATCAGGCCCAGGTGAGGTGTGGTCATTTCGATGGCTCCATGCTTTTTTTGGCTCTTGTTTCGGGGTAGGTGCACAGGGCGCCGGACGTGCTGTCGGTTTGCGGCTGATTAACCAGTGCTCTGAACGATCACGACGGCGGGGTGCCTTGCGCAGCGAAATAAAGGAGGAGGGGCGAAGCCCCGGGGGACATTCGCGGAGCAAGGTACCCCGTCGGCGTGAGCGCCCCACGAACAAAAAAACTCAATTCCCCTCAGCCACGATGCGCTGATCAGAAATGATCTTCTTCCACCGAGAAGTCTCCGCAGCCATGTCCTTCCCAAGCTGCGAAGGCGTTGCATAGGCACGCAGCGTGCCCTGCGCCGCGGCAGCCGTGCCGGCCTCCGGCGTATCGAGCACCGACTTCACCGCAGCCGACAGCTTCTCGACCACATCGTTCGGCGTGCCCGCGGGTGCCAGCACAAAGATGCGCGGCGCCACATCGAACCCCGGCAGCGCATCGGCCAACGGCGGCACGCTCTCCGCGCCTTCCAGCTTGGCCGTGTTCATCAGCGCCACCGCGCGCAGCTTGCCCGCCTTGGCCTGCGCCATGCCCGCCGTCGCGCTCACCACGCCAAGAGGAATCTGCCCGCCGATCACGTCCGGCACGATCTGCGCGGCGCCGCGGTACGGCACATGCACCACCGAACTGCCGGTGGCCTGCTTGAGCATCTCGAAGCCCAGATGCTGCACCGTGCCGACACCCGACGTGGTATACGAATAGCGCGAGGCATTGGCCTTGAGCTCCTTCACCAGCTCGGCCGGCGTCTTCGCGGGAAAGTCGCTGTTGGCGACGATCATCAGCGGCGAGATGAAGGCGCCCGCCACCGGCTTGAAGCTGGTGAGCGGATCGATGCCGATCTTCGGCTGCAGCAGCTTGGCAATGAGCAAGGCGCTGTCGCCCATCATCAGCGTGTAGCCGTCGGGCGGCGCCTTGGCGACGAACTCGGCCGCGATGAGCCCCGTGGCGCCGGTGCGGTTCTCCACCAGCACCTGCTGGCCCAGCACGGCCGACAGGCGCACGCCGAGCAGGCGGGCCACCGCATCGACACCGCCGCCGGCCGAATAGCCGACCACGAGGCGAATCGGCTTGTCGGGGTACTTCTGGGCCCAGGCCACGGGCGCCGCGAGGGTGAACGCACCCGCAAGGCCCAGGGCCACTGCCGCGCGAATCGCTTGTCTGGCTTTCATCGTGTCTCCGTCTTATTTTTTGATTCGCAGGGCGGCTCAGGCCTTGCCCTTGCCGTGCGAGGTCGGCAGTTTCGCCAGCTCTCGCACGCGATCGGCATTGGGCGCGAAGCCCAAGCCCGGCGTCTCGGGCAGAGTCAGCCAGCCCTGCTCGGGCACCGGCAGGCCGTCGAAGATCTGCTTGAGCATCTGCACCGCGACGTAGTGGTACTCGACCAGCCCGCCGTTCGACACGCCCGCATGCAGATGCATGTTGTGGAAGGGCCAGGCGCCACCGTTGTCGATGGGCACGTTGAAAGCCTGCGCCATGCCCGCGATCTTCAGGCACTGCGAGTAGCCGCCCGAGATGGTCACGTTGGGCTGCAGCACGTCGGCTGCCTGGTTCACCAGCAGATCGCGGAAGCGGAAGGCCAGCCCCTCGTTCTGGCCGCAGGCGAGCGGAATACGGGTGCGCGCGCGCAGCTGTGCCATCTGGCGCACGTCGTTCTGCGTGAGCGGCTCCTCGAAGAAGCTGATGCCGTAGGGCTCGATGCGGTGTGCGAGTTCGGTAGCATGGAACAGGTCGAGACCGCAGTTGGCGTCGACATACAGCTTCACGTCGGGGCCCACGGCCTCGCGCACAGCGGCGACGCGGCGCACGTCTTCGGCGATGACTTCGTCAAGCGGACGCGGCTCGTCGCGGCGCGCGAGTGCGTGGTTGCCGACGGTCATCTTCAGGCGCTGGAAGCCCTGCGAAACCCACAGCTTCGCGGCGGCCGCGAGCTGGTCGCGCTCGAAGAAGCCGAAGCCGAAGGTGGCGTACACCGGCACCTTGGCGCGCGCGCCGCCGAGCAGGCGCCACAGCGGCTGGCCCAGCGCGCGGGCCTTGATGTCCCACAGCGCGATGTCGAGCGCTGCGATGGCATGACTGGCGTAGCCGGTCTGGCCGCGCGGCGAGAGCAGCCAGTAGAGCTTGTCCCACAGGCGTTCGGTGGCCATCGGGTCTTCGCCGATCAGCGCGGGGCCCGCCACCTCGCGCACGGCTGCGGCGACGATTTCTTCCTCGGTGATGGCAGTCATGCCGTGGCCGACGAGGCCGGTGTCGGTCTCGATCTCTGTGAGGCACAGCGACAGCGATGTCTGCTTGTTCAGGCCGACCACGTCGATGGTGACGGGAATGTTCAGCGGCGTGGCGCTGACGCGAACGATCTTCAAGGGTGTCTCCTTTGCTCTTGCTGCGCGATTCTTTGCGCGCAAGCCGCGAGAGAACAATTCGTTTTTGGCGGGCGCGAGGCTTCGCGCAGCGCGAAGCCTCGTGCTCAGTCTGGCCGGCCGAGGTGCTCCAGCACCGAGCGCGCAGCCACGGTCAAATCTTGCTGCCTGCGCACGCACAGCAGGTGGCGACGCATGGCCCAGGGCGCATCGAGCTTCAGGCAGCGCAGCTTCAGTATCTGCAGCTGCGGCAGGATGGCCGCATAGGGCAGCACGCCGATGCCCACGCCCTGCTCCACCATGCGGCACACCATGTCGAAGCTGCCCACCTGCATGCGCACCTTAAGCGGCACCTGCGCCTCCAGCGCAGCGGCCAGCAGCACGCGGTGCAGGGCCGTGCCTTCGCGCACCACGATATGGTCGTGGCGCAGCACCTCATCTACATTGATGCGCTTGCGCCGGGCCAGTGGGTGGTCGCGCGCGATCACCACGGCCAGCTCGTCGTTGCGGTAGGGCAGGCATTCGAGGCCGTCGGCGGACGTGTTGCCCTCGATCACGCCGATGTCGGCCAGGCCTGCCTGCACGGCCTTCACCACCTCGGTGCTGGCGCGCTCCTGCAGGTCGATCTTCAGCACCGGGTGCAGCCGCAGGAAGGAGCCGATCTGCGCCGGCAGAAACTGCGCGATGGTCGATGCATTGGCCGTGATGCTGACCACGCCCGCCACGCCGTTCTGGAAATCGTCCAGCTCGGCGCCGAGCCGGTCCATGGCCGAGAGCACCGCGCGCGCATGCAGCAGCAGGCCATGCCCCGCCGACGTGAGCGTGACGCCGCGCGCATGGCGCACCAGCAGCGGCAGCCGCGCGCGGGCTTCAAGATCGGAGATTCGTTTGCTGGCCGCCGCGAGCGCGATATGGCAGCGCTTGGCGCCCTCGCTGATGCTGCCGTGATCGGCCACGGCCACGAACAGGCGCAGCGACTTCAGGTCGGCGGACATGACGGCCGCGCCCTCAATGCGCGACGAGGTGGTCGAACAGCTCGCGCGCCGAGGCTGGCAGCTGCTCGCGGTTGCGCGCGATCAGCTTCAGCTCGCGCTCGGCCCATGCATCGCTGAGCGCCACGGTCGAGATGCGCATCGCCATCGATAACCGCTGCGCAGAAGACGCCGGCAGCACGCCGACCCCCACGCCCGCCTCGATCATCAAACAGATGGCTTCGAAGCTGCTGACCTGGATGCGCGGGTTGAAGCCCCGCCCCGCCAGCTCGGCGCGGCGCTGCAGGAAGCGGTGGATGGCGCTGCCGTGATGCAGGCCCACGTGCTGCTCGTCTAGCGTGTCGGCAAAGGCCACTGAAGACGCGCCCGCGAGGTGGTGCGTGGTGGGCACGACCAGCACGAGCTGGTTGCTGCCGAACGGGCGTGCATCGAAGTCGCCCGTGTGCACGTCGCCGGCGAGGATGCCGATGTCGGCCTCGCCGTCTGCCACCGCACGCACGATCTCTTCGCTCAGGTATTCGCGCAGGTCGACCTGCACGGCCGGATGTTGCGTGAGAAAGCCGGCCAGCTTCTGCGGCAGGTACTCGGTGATCGAGGTGGTGTTGGCGAACACGCGCACATGGCCCTTGATGCCCTTGCCGAAGTCCTGCATGTCGCAGCGCAGGTGCTCCATCTGCTGCATCACGCGCTTGGCGTGGTACAGCACCGCCTGCCCCGCGGCAGTGAGGCTCACGCCCTGCGCACTGCGGTGCAGCAGCTTGCCGCCCACGGCCTCTTCCATCTGCTTGATGCGGGTGGAGGCGGCGGCCAGCGAGATGCAGGCCTTCTCGGCGCCGCGCGTGAGGCTGCGCGCGTCCGCCACGTAGACGAACAGTTTCAGGTCGAACAGGTCGAAATGCAGGTTCACCGGGCGCGGGCATCAAAGAGGAAGGGAACGCGCATTGTCCGGCGAATGGTGCCGTGCGTACCCTCTTGCGGGTTTCTCCTCAGACCGGGTCCCAGCTGAACACGTCGGCCGAGCGGTCCAGCGGGAAGAAGCTGGCGCGCATCGCGGGCATGGCGTGCTCGGCGATGCTCTGCGGCGTCCAGCCTTCGGAGCGGTGGATGGAGCGCACCGGGCGCGGCTGGCTGATGAGCGAGATCTCGTTGTTGCGCACCGAAAAGATCTGGCCGTTGACCGCGCCGGCCGCATCGCTCGCAAGGTAGACGGCGAGCGGCGCGACCTTGGCAGGCGTCATCTGCTTGATCTTGTCGACGCGGGCGCGCTGCTCGTCGGTGTCGGTGGGAATGGCGCCGATCATGCGGCTCCAGGCAAAGGGTGCAATGCAGTTGGAGCGCACGTTGAATTTCTGCATGTCGAGCGCAATCGACTTCGACAGCGCCACGATGCCGAGCTTGGCGGCCGAGTAGTTGGCCTGGCCGAAGTTGCCGATGAGGCCCGAGGTCGAGGTCATGTGCACCAGCGCGCCCGAGTTCTGCTCCTTGAAATGCGTGGCTGCCGCGCGGCTCACGTAGTAGGAGCCGTACAGGTGCACCTTGAGCACCGAGTCCCACTCGTCGACCGACATCTTGTGGAAGAAGCGGTCGCGCAGGATGCCAGCGTTGTTGACTACCACGTCGATGCGCCCGAAGCTGTCGACCGCGCACTGCACGATGCGCGCCGCGCTGGCGGCGTCGGCCACGTTGTCGGCGTTGGGAACAGCCTGCCCGCCGGCCGCGCGGATCTCGTCGACCACCTGCTGGGCCGGGCCTGCGCTGCGGGTTGGGCCGCCGCCTTCGGCGTCGAGTGCGCCATCGAGCGCGGCGCCGATGTCATTGACCACCACCTTCGCACCGTGGGCCGCCATGGCCAGCGCAATGTCGCGCCCGATGCCGCCGCCCGCGCCCGTGACGACGACCACTTTTCCTTCAACCATGTTTGTCTCTGCTCCGGATGTTCGCCCGCGGGTTCGCGGGCGAATTTCAGAATGCCACAGGCGGGGCAGGAGCGGGTTTCGGGTTTCCGAAGAGGGGCTTAAGGGCTGCTTCGGCTTACTGCCGCGCCGTGCGGATATTCAACGGCAGCGCCTGCGGCCAGCTCGTGCGGAACGGATTGATGTCCAGCCCGCCACGACGCGTGTAGCGCGCATACACCATGAGCTTGGTCGGCTTGCAGCGGCTCCAGATGTCCGTGAACATGCGCTCGGCGCAGGGCTCGTGGAATTCGTTGTGGTTGCGAAAGCTCACGATGTACGCCAGCAGCCCGGCCTGGTCGATGGGCGGGCCGCTGTAGCGGATCTGCACGCTGCCCCAGTCGGGCTGGCCGGTGACGAGGCAGTTGCTCTTCAGCAGGCGGCTGGTGAGGGTTTCGTTCACGTGCACCTGCGTGACGTCGCTGCTCAGCAGTTCGGGGGCGGGCTGGTAGTGGGTGCACTCGATGTCGAGGCGGTCGAGGTCGAGGCCGTCGAGTTCGTGCACCGGCTCGCGGTCGAACATGTCGGGCGCCAGCAGATTCACGCCGATGCCGGCCGACTGGTCGCTGCCGCGCCATGCGGCCTCCGACAGGTCGGCGCGCAGGCGCTCGCGCACCGCGTCGATGCTCGCGAACTGGCTGTTGTTGAAGCTGTTGAGGTAGAGCTTGAAGCTCTTGCTCTCGATGATGTTGGGCGTCTCGCACGGAATGGTGAAGTGCGCGATGGCCAGTTGCGGCTTGCCGCGCAGGTTGAGCCAGCTCACTTCGAAGGCGCTCCAGAGGTCGGCGCCGAAGAACGGCAAGGCGCCGGCCTTGATGCCCATGGCCTCGCGCTGCGTGGCGCGCGCGATGGGAAACAGCAGCGTGGGGTCGTAGCGGTCGGCGTAGGCCGAGGCGCGGCCGAGCTGCGATTGCTCGGGCGTGTTGGGGTTCGTCGGGTCGTGGCTCATGGCTTGGCTTCTCTGGATTCCGCCGCGTGCGCGAACGGAGCAATGTGGTTGGCGAGGATGGTGCACACCTCGGGCGGCAGGTCATGGCCCATGCCGGGAACGGGGACGAATTTCGAGCCCGGAATGCGTTTGGCAGTGTCCTCGCCGCAGGCGATGGGTACGAGCGCATCGGCCTCGCCGTGCAGCACCAGCGTGGGCGACTGGATGCGGGGCAGCACCTGGGGCCGGTCGGCATCGGCGCCGATGGCCAGCATCTGTCGCATCAGGCCGGCCGGGTGGTACGAGCGCCGCATGCTGAAGGTGAGGCGCTCGGCCAGGTCTTCATCGCTTTGCGGGTAGGCGGGGCTCTGGATGAGCCGCAGCAGCCTGATGCTGTGCGCGACCAGTTCGGCCTCGCTGCTGCCCGACGGACGGCGCATGAGCATGGAAGTGACTTCGCGGCGCGGCCCGGGCAGGCCGCGCGCACCACTCGAACTCATGATGCTCACGAGGCTGGTCGCGCGTTGCGGCGCGCTGGCGGCCAGGCGCTGTGCGATCATGCCGCCCATGGAGGCGCCGACGATGTGGGCCTTGGCTATGCCGAGTGCGTCGAGCACGCCGAGCGAATCGAGGGTCATGTCCTGCAGGGTGTAGGCCGAGCGCACCTTCAGGCCGAGGCGGTGGCGAATCGTTTCCCACACCAGGTTGCCGACGCCCGCGTGGTCGAAGCCCTGGCTCAGGCCGATGTCGCGGTTGTCGTGGCGCACCACGCGAAAGCCCGCCTCCACCAGTTGCTGCACGAAGCCGGTGGGCCAGGCCACCAGCTGCATGCCCAGGCCCATGATGAGCAGAATGACAGGGCGCCCTTCGCCTCCGGTGTCGTCAACTTCGATCTGCAGCCCGTTGGCGGTGACTTTCATTGGTTCCCTGGTCTTCTTTCTCTGGTCTTCTACTTGAACTCGCGCTCGCGCAGCCACTTGGTGGCGACCCACTTCTCGCCCGCCAGCACCGGCGCGCCGCCGTGCAGGGTGCGGGTGACGGGGTCGGGCCGGTCGTAGCTGAAGAACACGCCGCAGCCGCGCACGGGCGCCACTTCGAGGCCCACGTCGGGGAAGGTGGTGGCGCCGCCGCCCTCGGGCTCCTGCAGGTACATCACGAGCGTGGCGACGCGCTGGCCGCCGCGCTTGAGGATGGTGGGCGTGCCCGGCTCGTTCGGGTCGAAGTAGTCGTAGTGCGGGCGGTACTGCGCGCCGGGGGCATAGCGCAGGATCTGCAGGCCTTCGCCGAATTCGAGCGGCCAGCGCAGCAGCGCTGCGATGCGCTGCTCCAGGCGCGCGACGATCTCGTTCTCGCCACGTTCGAAGAACATGCCGTCGCTGGTGCGATCGACGTTGAGTACCTCGCCGCCGGTGCGCGTCTCCACGGTGAGCGAGCGCGCGAGCCGCACGCGCGCAGCGGCAATCAGGCCTTCGCACTCTTCGCCAGACAGCAGGTTGCCGAAGACGATGACACGCGGATGCCGCATGGTCTGCAGCACCTGCACGCGGCGGTCGCCTGCGTCGAGGTGCAGCGGCGCGCCATCGAGATCGGGGCCGGGCATTTCCGTGTGCACGGGCGGCAAGGCCACTTCCACGTTGGGGAAGCCGGCTTCGAGCTGGGCCAGCGCCGTGTCGGCGGCGGCATCGTGCCAGCCGGCCGCGCGCATGGACGCACGCAGCGCCGGCACCGAGTGCCCGGCCGCGAGCTGGGCCACCAGCCACTCGCGCAGTTCCGGACTGATTGGTTGGGACATCAGACTTTTCTCCTGAACACCAGCCTTTCGGCGGTTGACACCTGAGCGTCGAAACCATAACCCTCGAGGTCGAACTTTTCCAGTGCCTTGGGCGTGGCCGCCTTGTGCTGCACGGCCCAGCGCGCCAGCAGCCCGCGAGCACGCTTGGCGAAGAAGCTCACGATCTTGTACTTGTCGCCCTTCCACTCCTCGAACACGCATTCGACCACACGGGCCTTGAGCACCTTCTTGTCGACCGACTTGAAGTACTCCTGCGAGGCGACGTTGACGACCACCGGGGTGCGATCGGCCGCCAGGCGCTCGTTCAGGTGCTCGGCGATGCGCGAGCCCCAGAAGGCGTACAGGTCCTTGCCGTGGCGGTTGGCCAACTGGGTGCCCATTTCGAGGCGATAGGGCTGCAGCAGGTCGAGCGGGCGCAGCAGGCCGTAGAGGCCGCTGAGGATGCAGACATGGTCTTGCGCCCAGTCGAGCTGCGCCCTGGTGAGGGTGCGGGCGTCGAGGCCGCCGTAGACGTCGCCGTCGAAGGCGAAGGCGGCCTGGCGGGCGTTCTTCGCGCTGCTCTTGCTGGACCAGGCCTCGTAGCGGGCCACGTTCAGGGCCGAGAGCTTGTCCGACAGGTGCATGAGTTCAGAAATCTGCTGGGGCGACTTCTCGCGCAGCAGCTTGATCAGCTCGACCGAAGGGCCGCGCGGAGACTCGAAATGGGGTTGGGTGGCGGGGAGTTCGGAGGGGAGCGGGGTGTCGTAATCGAGCGACTTTGCAGGGGAAAGCAGGAAGAGCATCCCGGAATTATCAGTGGCTGCCGTGACGCCAGGCCGCCCCGGTAAAATCGCGGGCTATCCCACCCTGTCCCCCAACGGCTCCCTGAAGGGCCGTTCTGCATTTCCCATGAGCGAACCCATCACCCCTTCCGCCCAGCCCGGCCTCGACAGCCTGTCGAAATCGTTCGAACCCGCCGCCATCGAGGCGCACTGGGGCCCGGAATGGGAGAAGCGCGGCTATGCCAAGGCCGGCTTCCGCGGCACGCAGCAACCCAAGGAAGGCGCCGAGTCGTTCGCGATCCAGCTGCCGCCGCCCAACGTGACGGGCACGCTGCACATGGGCCATGCGTTCAACCAGACGATCATGGACAGCCTCACGCGGTATCACCGCATGAAGGGCGACAACACGCTGTGGGTGCCGGGCACCGACCACGCCGGCATCGCAACGCAGATCGTGGTGGAGCGCCAGCTGCAGGAGCAGAAGGTCAGCCGCCATGACCTGGGCCGCAAGAACTTCGTGGCGCGCGTGTGGGAGTGGAAAGAAAAGTCGGGCAACACCATCACCGAGCAGATGCGCCGCATGGGCGACACGGTGGACTGGAGCCGCGAATACTTCACGATGGACGACGACCTCTCGGCGGTCGTGACGCAGACCTTCGTGAAGCTGTACGAAGAGGGCCTCATCTACCGCGGCAAGCGCCTGGGCAACTGGGACCCGGTGCTCAAGACCTCGGTGAGCGATCTCGAAGTCGAGAGCGAAGAAGAAGACGGCTCGCTCTGGCACATCGCCTACCCGCTGGAAGACGGCAGCGGCACGCTGACCGTGGCCACCACCCGGCCCGAAACCATGCTGGGCGACACGGCCGTGATGGTCCACCCGGAAGACGAGCGCTACAAGCACCTGATCGGCAAGCACGTGAAGCTGCCGCTGGTGGACAAACTCATCCCAATCATTGCCGACGACTACGTCGACAAGGAATTCGGCACGGGCGTGGTGAAGGTCACGCCCGCCCACGACTACAACGACTACGCAGTCGGCCAGCGCCACAAGCTCGAGATGATCGGTGTGCTGACGCTGGACGCGACCATCAACGACAACGCACCCGAGAAGTACCGAGGCCTCGACCGCTTCGTGGCGCGCAAGGCCATCGTGGCCGACCTCGACGCACTGGGCCTGCTGGTCGAGGTGAAGAAGCACAAGCTGATGGTGCCGCGCTGCGCGCGCTCGGGCGCCATCGTCGAGCCGATGCTCACCGACCAGTGGTACGTGGCCATGACGCGCCCCGGCGCCGACGGCCAGTCGATCGCGCAGAAGGCCATCGACGTGGTGAAGTCGGGCGAAGTGCGCTTCGTGCCCGAGAACTGGGTCAACACCTACAACCACTGGATGGAGAACATCCAGGACTGGACCATCTCGCGCCAGCTGTGGTGGGGTCACCAGATCCCGGCCTGGTACGACGAGGACGGCAACGTTTACGTGGCCGAGAACGAGGCCGACGCACAGGCCAAGGCGCCGGGCAAGAAGCTCGTGCGCGACGAGGACGTGCTCGACACCTGGTACTCGTCGGCGCTAGTGCCCTTCTCTTCGCTCGGCTGGCCCGCGAAGACGCAGGACCTCGACCTGTACCTGCCCTCGACCGTGCTGGTGACGGGCTACGACATCATCTTCTTCTGGGTCGCCCGGATGATCATGATGACCAAGCACTTCATCGGCAAGGTGCCGTTCAAGCACGTGTACATCCACGGCCTGGTGCGCGACGCGCAGGGCAAGAAGATGAGCAAGTCCGAAGGCAACGTGCTGGACCCGGTGGACCTGATCGACGGCATCCAGCTGCCCGAGCTGCTCGACAAGCGCACGCAAGGCCTGCGCAAGCCCGAGACGGCGCCTGCGGTGCGCAAGAACACGCAGAAGGAGTTTCCGGACGGCATTCCGGCCTTTGGCGCCGATGCGCTGCGCTTCACCTTCGCTTCGCTGGCTTCGCTGGGCCGCAGCATCAACTTCGATTCGAAGCGTTGCGAGGGATATCGCAACTTCTGCAACAAGCTGTGGAACGCCACGCGCTTCGTGCTGATGAATTGCGAAGGCCAGGACTGCGGCCTGCTGGAGCACACGAAGGAAGAGTGCAAGGTCGGCGGCCCGGCGCATGGCTACCTGAAATTCAGCCGCGCCGACTACTGGATCGTGTCGCAGCTGCAGCGCGTGGAGGCCGAAGTGGCCAAGGGCTTCGAGGAATACCGCCTCGACAACGTGGCCAATGCGATCTACCAGTTCGCCTGGGACGAGTTCTGCGACTGGTACCTGGAAATTGCCAAGGTGCAGATCCAGACCGGCGACGATTCGCAGAAGCGCGCCACGCGCCGCACGCTGATCCGCACGCTCGAAACGCTGCTGCGCCTGGCACACCCGGTGATTCCGTTCATCACGGAAGAGCTGTGGCAGAAGGTGTCGAAGGTTGCAGGACGTGAGGGCGAGTCGATCATGATCGCGGCCTATCCGAAGAGCCAGCCGGAGAAGATCGATGAAGCGGCCGAGGCGCATGTGGCGCGGCTGAAGGCGCTGGTCGATGCATGCCGCACGTTGCGCGGCGAGATGAATGTTTCGCCAGCCACGCGCCTGCCGCTCTACGCAGTGGCCGACGACGTCGAGGGCGCGGCCTTCCTGCGCGAATCGGCGCCGGTGCTGCAGGCGCTTGCCAAGCTGAAGGAAGTGAAGGTCTTCGACGACGAGGCCTCGTGGTCGGCCGCGGCCGAAGCGGCGCCGGTGGCGGTGGTGGGTGCAGCGCGCCTGTGCCTGCACATGGAGATCGACAAGGCTGCGGAGAAAGTTCGCATCGGCAAGGAAATCGCGCGCATCGAAGGCGAGATCGCCAAGGTGCACGGCAAGCTCGGCAACGAAGCCTTCGTCGCAAAGGCTCCACCGGCCGTGATCGAGCAAGAACGTAAACGTCTGACTGACTTCACGGCCACTCTGGAGCGTTTGCGCGACCAGCTTGTGCGCCTCGGCTGACAGACGCAGGGCTTTGAGGGCGTTTAGGATTCCAAGAGCGGCTGCGCGCCGCTGCGCCTCCTAACTCCCCTCTTCAAGAAAGACGCTGAGCTGCCCATGTCCACTTCCTCGACCCGCATCCGCAAGGCCGTATTCCCTGTTGCAGGCTTTGGTACTCGCTTCTTGCCAGCCACCAAGGCGCAGCCGAAGGAAATGCTGCCGGTGGTCGACAAGCCGCTGATCCAGTACGCCGTCGAAGAGGCGTACGCCGCGGGCATCCGCGACATGATCTTCGTGACCGGCCGCAACAAGCGCGCCATCGAGGATCACTACGACACCGCCTACGAGCTCGAAAGCCAGCTCGAGGCCAGCGGCAAGACCGCCCTGCTCAACATCGCGCGCTCGGTCATGCCCGACGACATGACCTGCTCCTACGTGCGCCAACCGCGCATGCTGGGCCTGGGCCATGCGGTGCTGTGCGCCGAACACCTGGTGGGCAACGAACCCTTCGCCGTGCTGCTGGCGGACGACCTGATGGTCGGCCCCGATGGCGGCGAGCCCGTGCTGGCGCAAATGACCGCAGCTTTCGCCCGCCTCGGCGGCTCGCTGCTGGCAGTGCAGGAAGTGCCGCTCGCGCACGTCAAGCGCTACGGCATCGTGGCCGGCGATGCGGTCGAAGACGGCCTGATAAAGGTCAACCGCATGGTCGAGAAGCCTAAGCCCGAAGACGCGCCCTCGCGCCTGGGCGTGGCGGGCCGCTACATCCTCACGCCGGGCGTGTTCGACGAAATTCGCAACCAGCCCAAGGGCGCTGGCGGCGAGATCCAGCTGACCGACGGCATCGCGGCGCTGATGAAGAAGGAATCGGTCTACGCCTATTCGTACAAGGGCATCCGCTACGACTGCGGCAGCAAGGAAGGCTTTCTGCAGGCATCGGTGGAACTGGCGCTGGCGCACCCCGAAGTGGGCGCGGAATTCCGCGAATACCTCAAGAGCCTGAAGCTGTAATTGCCTCGTCTCTGCTTCGAGGTGCCATCATGAACAAAGGGCCGCAGTAGCGGCCCTTTTCTTTTGTTTCTTTTGTTTCTTTTGCTTCGTCAGCGGCGCTTGAGCACGTGGATGAAGTCGCTGCCGACGGTTTCCTGCTCCATCAGTTCGTTGCCCGTCTGGCGCGCAAAGGCCTGAAAGTCGCGGATCGATCCCGGATCGGTCGACACCACCTTCAGCAATTGCCCGCTCAGCATCTCGTTAAGCGATTTCTTCGCCTTGAGAATGGGCAATGGGCAGTTCAGCCCGCGCGTGTCGAGCTCGCGGTCAACTTGCATTGCCCGGCTCCGGCGGCAGGTTCAGGCCACGGCGGCGCTCTTCGTTTTCCGCGGCGGTGAAGAACACGGGCTCGTGCCCGCGCGTGCGCAGCCAGTCGGCCAGCGCATAGCCGGTGCCGGCGGGCCAGCACCGGAGATCGGGCAGGTCGTAGAGGCGGTAGTCGACCAGTTCGGGCGAGAGCTTCACGTCGCCATCGGCCACCACGTGGTACGCGATGATGATCTGGTTCATTCGCTGGAAGTCGTACGCACCGACGAGCTTGGTGGCGCTGACGTCGAGGTTGGTTTCTTCTTTCACCTCGCGCGCAACGCCCTCTTCGGGCGTCTCCCCGGCTTCCATGAAGCCGGTGATCAGCGCGAACATCTTGCCCGGCCATGCCGCATTGCGCGCCAGCAGCACCTGGCCGCGGTACTCGACGATGGCCGCGAGCACGGGGGTCGGGTTGTTCCAGTGGGTGTGGCCACAGTTGGGGCAACGCAGGCGCTCCTTGGGGCCGCCGTCTTCCATCAACGCAATCCACTCGAGCGGCGTAGCGCAGACCTGGCAAAACTTGGGATGGGGCATGGGGTCTCTTTTCTTTTTTGTGGCTGCCTGAGCGCCTTGAGCGGGCGCTGCTGCCGGTCGTTGCTTATGCGGGAAAGACGCCCGTCGAAAGGTAGCGGTCGCCCCGGTCGCAGACAACGAACACGATGGTGGCGTTCTCCACCGTCTTCGCCACTTCGAGCGCGGCCCACAACGCACCTGCAGCCGAGATGCCGCCGAAGATGCCCTCTTCGCGCGCGAGGCGCCGGCACATTTCTTCTGCGTCGTCCTGGCTCACGCTGATTTCTTCGTCGACCCGGCTCGGGTCGAAGATCTTCGGCATGTACTCCGCAGGCCATTTGCGGATGCCCGGAATGCGCGAGCCTTCGGCCGGCTGCGCGCCGATGATGCGCACTGCCGGGTTCTTCTCTTTCAGGAAGCGCGAGACGCCGGTGATGGTGCCGGTGGTGCCCATGGCGCTCACGAAGTGCGTGACCTTGCCCTTGGTGTCGGCCCAGATCTCGGGGCCGGTGGTCTCGTAATGGATGCGCGGATTGTCGGGGTTGGCGAACTGGTCAAGCACCCGGCCCTTGCCCTGCGCAACCATCTGCTCGGCGAGGTCGCGCGCGTATTCCATGCCGCCGCTCTTGGGCGTGAGCACCAGCTCGGCGCCGAAGGCCTTCATGGTCTGCGCGCGCTCCACCGACAGGTCCTCCGGCATGATGAGCACCATGCGATAGCCCTTGATGGCCGCGGCCATGGCCAGGGCGATGCCGGTGTTGCCGGAGGTGGCTTCGATGAGGGTGTCGCCAGGCTTGATCTCGCCGCGCTCCTCGGCGCGCCGGATCATCGAGAGGGCCGGCCGGTCTTTGACCGAACCAGCCGGATTGTTGCCTTCGAGCTTGCCGAGAATCACGTTGCCGCGCTTGGCGTTTTCTGCGGCGTTGATGCGTTGCAGGGCGACCAGGGGGGTCTTGCCAATGGCGTCTTCGATCGTCGGATAATTCATGGCAGCCACTGTGCCATAATTTTGGGCTTCGTTCAGAACCCTGCCCGGGTGGTGAAATTGGTAGACGCAGGGGACTCAAAATCCCCCACCGAAAGGTGTGCCGGTTCGATTCCGGCCCCGGGCACCACACTTTGGCTCGCCCCCAGGCTACGCGCACTTCGTGTCGCTTCGCCTTCCCCCTACCGGGGGCGACACCGGTGGCCCGGCGAAGCCGGTTCCACGGTGTCCCTGGAATGGGCCCCTTCCCCCCTTTATCTTGGCTCGTTCTGTTCGCGCAGGCCTGTATGCACCGTCGGGTGCGAAAGCCGCACCCGCAGTTCGCGCTTGAGCCGCGTGTTGTCCAGCCGGCGCGATTCCCCCATGAAACTCAGCAGTTGCAGCGACAGTTGCCGCTCAGCCTCGCCACGGGCCACTCGCGGCGGGCGGGGCATGCCGTACATATCGGCGGCCAGGTCTACGTAGTCGCCCATGCGCAGTTCGGTGTCGTCCGAGGCATGCACGATGCGCTGTGGCTTGCCTCGAAACAACGCGGCGATACAGGCGCGCGCAAGGTCGTCTGCGTGGATGTGGCTGGTGTAGACGTCGTCTTCGTGCCTCAGCACGGGCGTGCCGCGCTGCAGGCGGCCGCGCGGGGTGCCGTTTTCGCGGTCGGGAGCGTAGATGCCCGGAATGCGCAGGATGCTGGCGCGCACGCCCGCGCTGCGGCCCAGCCAGCGCACGGCTCGTTCGGCGTCCACGCGGCGGTGGGAGCGTGGGGTGTCGGGGCGCACGATGCGGGTTTCGTTCACGCGGGCGCCGCCGCAGTCGCCGTATACGCCGCTGGTCGAGCCGTAGACGAAGGCGGAAGGCACCGACCGCAGCCGCAGTGCTCGCGCCAGTACGGTGGTGCGCTGGTCGCGCCACCAGGCGGCGCCACCGTCACGGGCGGGCGGTGCCAGGTGCAGCACCCGCGTTGCGATGCCCGCCAGGCGGCGCAGGGTGGCTGCGTCGTCCAGATTGCCCACCAGCGGGCGGATGCCGGCCGTGCGCAGGGCGCCCACGCGGTCGGCCGACGAAGTGAGCGCCACCAGTTGCATGCGGCCGCGCAGGTCGCGCGCCACGCGCTGGCCGACGTCGCCGCACCCGACGATCAGCAGGCGTTCGCGCCGGAAACGCGCTGGCAGAGCGCCGGAGGGGCTATTGATTGAAGGCAAAATCCTGTTCCTGTCCCAATTCAGTTGCTCACCGGGTCTTACGCACGGCCCGGGCAGAGTTCACCCTCGAAGAATACCGATGACTGCTACAGCGCCGCATGAAGCGGGCTTTTCCATCCACGTCGAACCCAGCGGACGCCATTTCGTGGTCCACGGCGACGAAACCATCCTGGCGGCCGGCATTCGCCAGGGCATCGGCCTTCCCTATGGCTGCAAGGACGGCGCCTGTGGCTCGTGCAAGTGCAAGAAGCTCTCGGGCGAGGTCACCCTCGGCCCGCACCAGAGCAAGGCCCTGAGCGCCGAGGAACAGCTCGCCGGCTACGTGCTGACCTGCTGCGCGCATGCCAGGAGCGACGTGGTGCTCGAATCGCGCCAGGTCACGGAGGCCGGAGCGCTGCCGATCCGCAAGATGCCGGTGCGGGTGCTGGCCCTCACGCGCCAGTCGCACGACGTGATGATGGTGCGCCTGCAGCTGCCGGCCGGCGAGCCGCTGCAGTTCTACGCTGGCCAGTATGTGGAATTCATCCTGCGCGACGGCGCGCGCCGCAGCTACTCGATGGCCAATGCGCCGCACACGCTGGGCGAGCCCGGCACGGGCATCGAACTGCATCTGCGGCACCTGCCCGGCGGCAAGTTCACCGACCATGTGTTCGGCACGATGAAGGAAAAGGAAATCCTGCGCATCGAAGGCCCCTTCGGCAGCTTCTTCCTGCGCGAGGACTCCGCCAAGCCGATGATCCTGCTGGCCTCGGGCACGGGCTTCGCGCCGATCAAGGCGCTGCTGGAGCACATGCAGTTCAAGGCCATCGACCGGCCCGCCACGCTCTACTGGGGCGGCCGCCGGCCGGAAGACCTGTACATGGACGCCTGGGTACGCGAGCAGATGACGCAGATGCCGAACCTGCGCTACGTGCCCGTCATCTCCAACGCCACGCCCGAAGACAACTGGACCGGCCGCACCGGCTTCGTTCACCAGGCCGTGCTCGAAGACTTCGCCGACCTGTCGGGCCACCAGGTCTATGCCTGCGGCGCACCCATCGTGGTCGACTCGGCCAAGCGCGACTACGTGGCGCTGGCGGGCCTGCCCGAGGAAGAATTTTTTGCCGACGCGTTCACCACAGAGGCTGATAAAGCCCTTCCCTGAGACAAAACCAAAAAGAGAATCCCAAGAAAAAATGAAAACGAGACACTTCCTCCTCACCCTGATCGCAAGCACCACCGCCCTGCTGGGTGCCGGCCACGCTATGGCGCAGCAACAGCGCCCCATCCGCCTCGTCGTTCCCTACGCCGCAGGCGGCCCGATCGACAACACGGCTCGCATCCTGGCCGAACGCGTCAAGGACACGCTGGGCCCGGTCATCATCGACAACAAGCCCGGTGCGGGCGGCAACATCGGCGCCGACATCGTGGCGAAGGCGCCCGCCGACGGCCTGACGATCGGCATCGCGGCCACCGCCACCAACGCGGTGAATCCGTGGCTCTACAACAAGATTCCGTTCAACGCCGCAACCGACTTCGCACCAATCACGCAGATGGTCCGCGTGCCCAACGTGCTGGTGATGAACGCCGACACGGCCAAGCGCCTGAACATCAACAGCGTGGCCGACCTGATCCGCTATGCCAAGGCCAACCCGGCCAAGCTCAACTACGGCAGCGGCGGCAACGGCAGCGCGGGGCACCTGGCGGGCGAGCTGTTCAAGAAGGAAGCAGGCATCTTCGCGCTGCACATTCCGTACAACGGCGGCAGCCCGGCGCAACTGGCGCTGATTTCGGGGCAGGTCGATTTCAACTTCGACAACCTCGCCACCGCCGCGCCGAACATCCGCTCGGGCAAGCTGAAGGCGATTGCGGTGACGACGCTGCAGCGCAGCGCCTCGCTGCCCGACGTGCCGCCCATCGCCGACACGCTCAAGGGCTTCTCGATCGACACCTGGTGGGGCCTGGTCGCGCCGGCGGGTACGCCGCACGACGTGGTCGTGAAGCTCAATCAGGCCTTCGTGGCGGCCCTGAACGCACCGGAAACGAAGACGCGCTTCGCCGGACTGCTGGCGGAGCCGGTGGCCGGCTCGCCGGAGCAGTTCGGCGCTTTCATGAAGAGCGAACTCTCCAAGTACGAAGCGGTGGTCAAGGCCACCGGCGCGAAAGTGGACTAACCCCGGGCTGCGCGCACTTCGTGTCGCTTCGCCCTCCCCCTTGCAGGGGGCAATACCGGCGGCCCGGCAAAGCCGGTTCCGCGGTATTTCTTGAAGAGACCGGGACTACTCGCCCAAGTAAGCAGCCCGCACGCGCGGGTCGCTCAGCAGTTCCTTGGCATCGCCGTTCATCGTGATGAGGCCGGACTCCATCACGTAGCCACGGTCGGCCAGCTGCAGCGCGCGGTTGGCGTTCTGCTCCACCAGCAGGATCGTGACGCCCTGCGAGGCCACGGTCTGCACCACCTCGAAGATCTTGTCGCACATGATCGGCGACAGGCCCATGGTGGGTTCGTCCAGCAGCAGCACCTTGGGGCGCGCCATCAGCGCGCGGCCCATGGCCAGCATCTGCTGTTCGCCGCCCGACATGGTGCCGGCCAGCTGGTCCTTGCGCTCGCGCAGGCGCGGGAAGGTGACGAACACGCGCTCCATGTCGCTCGCGATGGCGGCCTTGTCCTTGCGGATGTAGGCGCCGATCTGCAGGTTCTCGGTGATGGTCATGCGCGTGAACACGCCACGGCCTTCGGGCACCATCACGAGGCCCTCTTCCACCAGGTCCCAGGCGCCGCGGCCCTTGATGCTGCGGCCCAGGAACTCGATGTTGCCGGCTCCGGCCGGCAGCGTGCCGGTGATGGCCTTCATGGTGGTGGTCTTGCCGGCGCCGTTGGAGCCGATCAGCGACACCAGTTCGCCTTCGCGCACCTCGAAGTCCACGCCCTTGACGGCCTGGATGCCGCCGTAGCCGACCTTCAGGCCGGAGACCTTCAGCAGCGTCTTGCCGGTGGCCTTGGCTTGTGCGGCATTGGCCCGGGTTGCTTCTTCAGCGCTTGTCATGGTTGCGGTGCTCATTTCAGTGGCCTCCCGTGCCGAGGTAGGCCTCAATCACTTTTTCATTCTTCTGCACGTCGGCGGGCGTACCTTCGGCAATCTGCTTGCCGTAGTCCAGCACGGTGACGCGGTCGCACAGGCCCATGATGAGCTTGACGTCGTGTTCGATGATCAGGATGGTGCGGTCGTCCTTGCGGATGCGGTCGATCAGTTCGCGCAGCAGCACCTTCTCGGTGGAGTTCATGCCGGCGGCAGGCTCGTCGAGCGCGATGAGCTGCGGGTCGGTGGCCAGTGCGCGTGCAATTTCGAGACGGCGCTGGTCGCCGTACGACAGCGTGCGCGCCTTGTAGTCGGCGAACTTGCCGATGCCCACGTAGTCGAGCAGTTCCTGTGCGCGCTTCGCAATGGCCTTCTCTTCAGCCTTGAAACTGCCCGTGCGCAGCATGGCGCCGAAGATGCCCGACTGCGTGCGGATGTGGCGTCCGACCATCACGTTCTCGAGCGCCGTCATTTCGGCGAAGAGGCGGATGTTCTGGAAGGTGCGTGCAATGCCGGCCTTGGCCACTTCATGCACGGCAGTCGGCTGGTAGGGCTTGCCTGCGAGTTCGAAGGTGCCGCTGTCGGGCGTGTACAGCCCGGTGATCACGTTGAAGAAGGTGGTCTTGCCTGCGCCGTTGGGGCCGATCAGGCCGTAGACCTGGCCGCGCTTGATGGTGATGCCCACGTCGGACAGGGCTTGCAGCCCACCGAAGCGCTTGGAAATTCCACGAACGTCGAGGATGGTGTCTGTCGTCATGTTGATTTTTCCTTCGGCGTTCAGGGATTGATCGACATGGGACGCGAAGCCGCACCCGGCACTTCGTCGGCAGGCGTATCGATGCCCGGCGCGTGCGTTTGCAGCGATCCGGGGGCCACGGCCGCATGGGCCGGGTCGACGGGCACGCCGCCCTTCTTCGTCAGCGTCTTGCCGTGCTCCGGAGAGGGCCAGAGGCCGCGCGGACGCACCAGCATGATGATGATCATGGCGAGCGCAATGAAGAGCTGGCGCAGGATGGACGCATCGAGGCGGCCACCGGTCAGCGACTGCAGCGGGCCGGCAACGTAGCGCAGAACTTCGGGCAGCGCTGCGAGCAGCACGGCACCGAGAATGACGCCGGGCAGATGGCCGATGCCGCCGAGCACGACCATGGCCACGATCATCACCGACTCCATCAGGCTGAAGGACTCGGGCGACACGAAGCCCTGGAAGGCCGCGAACATCGCGCCCGACACGCCGCCGAAGCTCGCGCCCATGCCGAATGCCAGCAGCTTCATGTTGCGGGTGTTGATGCCCATCGCCTTGGCGGCGATTTCGTCTTCGCGGATGGCCATCCAGGCGCGGCCGATGCGCGAGACCTGCAGGCGGTGCGAAATGATCACAGTGGCGATCACCAGCGCAAGGAACAGGTAGTAGTACAGCGACACCGACGAGATCGAGAAGCCGTCGAACTTCCATGCCTTGCCGAGGTCCAGGCCCCAGAACTTGATGGAGTCGATGGCCGTGATGCCCTTCGGACCGTTGGTGATGTTGACCGGTTGGTCGAGGTTGTTCAGGAACACGCGGATGATTTCGCCGAAGCCCAGCGTGACGATGGCGAGGTAGTCGCCGCGCAGCTTGAGCGTGGGCGCGCCGAGCAGCACGCCGAGCACGGCGGCCACCACCAGCGCCAGCGGTATCACGATCAGCAGCGAGGTGTGCATGCCGTTCGGGAACATCTGGGCGAACCACGGGAAGGTCTCGGTCAGGTGCGACGAGCCCATGAGCGCGAAGAGGTAGGCCCCCACCGCGAAGAAGGCGACGTAGCCCAGGTCGAGCAGGCCGGCGTAGCCGACCACGATGTTCAGGCCCAGTGCCAGCAGCACGTAGAGCAGTGCGATGTCGGCGATGCGCACCCAGGCGTTGCCCTGCATCTGCAGCAGCAGAGGCAGCGCGAGCACCGCGATGATGCCGATGACGTAGAGGGCGAGGTTCTTGCTGTTCTTCATGTCTCGCTCCTTACGCACGGTCCGCCACGCGTTCGCCGAGCAGGCCGGACGGACGCAGCGTGAGCATGACGATCAGCACGATGAACGCGAAGATGTCGCTGTAGTTGCTGCCCAGCACGCCGCCCGTGATGGTGCCGATGTAGCCCGAGCCGATGGCCTCGATGAGACCGAGCAGGATGCCGCCGACCACCGCGCCGGCCAGGTTGCCGATGCCGCCGAACACGGCAGCCGTGAAGGCTTTCAGGCCGGGCAGGAAGCCCATCGCGTGCTGCGCGATGCCGTAGTTGGACGCGTACATCACGCCGGCGATGGCCGCGAGCACGGCGCCGATGATGAAGGTGGCCGAGATGACCATGTCGGGGCGGATGCCCATGAGCGCGGCGACGCGCGGGTTCTCCGCGGTGGCGCGCATTGCGCGGCCAAGCTTGGTGTAGTTGACCAGCCACATGAGCACCACGAGCGAGAACGCCGTGACGCTGAGGATCATCACCTGCGTGGGCGAGATCACCGCACCGCCCACGTGGATGGGGTCGGTCGACAGCAGGTTGGGATACGCCTTGTTGGTCGGCTTCCAGATGATCATTGCCAGCGTCTGCAGCAGGATCGACATGCCGATGGCGGTGATCAGCGGCGCGAGCTTGGGGCTGTTGCGCAGCGGCCGGTAGGCCACTTTCTCGATCACGAAGTTGAGGGTTGCCGCGACAACGCAGGCAATGATCAACGCGATGAGGAGGATCAGCCAGCCCGGTGTGTTGGGCATGCCGTCCTTCATGAGCCCGATGATGGTCCAGCTCGTGAGAGCCCCGACCATCAGCACTTCTCCGTGCGCAAAGTTGATCAGATTGATGATGCCGTACACCATGGTGTAGCCCAAGGCTATCAAGGCATACATGCTGCCGAGAACCAGACCGTTGATGATCTGCTGCAGCAAAATGTCCATATCGCGATTCCCTATGTGTTGCACCGTTGCGGGGTGCCATTCACCCACCAGGGCACCGGTTTGGCGCCCCTGAGCTGACAAGCAAAAAACCAGCCAACATGTGTCGCTGGCGGATTTGTGGGCGGGATTGTAAGCACGCACCAGCGCTGATTTGGTGCGCTTGGACCGGGGTTTACCCGCTCACGTCATGCTGTATGCGCGTGGGGTCATGCACGCTTTGCGCGCATGCTGCAAGACGGTATCGATGCGGGTATCGACGATCTTGTCAGCCGTTGCCTTCGGCGTTCCGGCGGCGCAGTTCGCGCAGCTTTTCCGCGATGCGGATCTCGAGTCCACGCTCTACAGGTTCGTAGAAAACCTGACCTTCCAGCCCGTCGGGAAGGTAGCGCTCGCCGGCGGCGAAACCGCCCTCCTCGTCGTGCGCATAGCGATAACCCTTGCCGTAGTCGAGCTCCTTCATGAGCTTGGTGGGTGCATTGCGCAGGTGCATGGGCACCGGGCGTGTGCTGTCCGTCTTCACGAGGGCACGCACCGCGTTGTAGGCCTTGTAGACGGCATTCGACTTGGGCGCGATCGCCAGGTAGACCACGCATTCGGCCAGCGCCAGTTCGCCCTCGGGGGTACCCAGGCGTTCGTACACCTCGGCCGCATCGAGCGCCAGGCGCAGCGCGCGCGGATCGGCCAGGCCGATGTCTTCGCTGGCCATGCGAACCAATCGGCGCGCCATGTAGCGCGGATCGGCACCGCCGTCGAGCATGCGCACGAACCAGTAGAGCGCGGCATCGGGGTCACTGCCGCGCACGGATTTGTGCAGCGCGCTGATGGTGTCGTAGAACTGTTCGCCGCCCTTGTCGTAACGCCGCATGCGTTCGCCGAGCACGCGCAGCAGCCACTCGTCGGTGATGTGGTCGAGCTTTTCGGCACGGGCCGCGACGGCGAGCGTTTCGAGCGTGTTGAGGAGCCGGCGCGCATCGCCGTCGGCATAGGCCACGAGGCGGTCGACCGCCGCGGCGTCGATGGCGGGCACGGCCTGGATGGCCTGCGCGCGCGCCACGATCTGCTTGAGGTCGTCTTCGCCCAGCGACTGCAGCACGTAGACGGCTGCACGCGAGAGCAAGGCCGAATTGACTTCGAACGAAGGGTTCTCGGTGGTCGCGCCGATGAAGGTGAAGAGGCCCGACTCCACGTGCGGCAGGAAGGCGTCCTGCTGGCTCTTGTTGAAGCGGTGCACCTCGTCCACGAAGATGATGGTGCGCCGCTGCTCCAGCCCGTCGCGCGCGGAGGTGGCACGGTCGACGGCTTCGCGGATGTCCTTCACGCCACCCAGCACCGCGCTGATGCTCAGGAACTGTGCGTCGAAGGCATCGGCCATGAGCCGCGCAATGGTGGTCTTGCCGGTGCCTGGCGGCCCCCAGAGGATGCAGGAATGCGGCTGGCCCGACTCAAAGGCGATGCGCAGCGGCATGCCCGGGCCGAGCAGGTGCTGCTGGCCGATCACCTCGCCCAGCGTCTTGGGACGCAGGCGCTCGGCAAGGGGTTGATGAGCAGTGTTGGCCAAGCCTGTGGCTTACTGCTTGACGACGTCCGCGCCGGCCGGCGGCTTGAAGTCGAACACGCCGGCCGGCAGCGAGGGGTTCACCTCGACCTTGCTGAACTTGAGCACCGAGCGCTGGCCGAAGCTGTCGAGGATTTCAAGCGCCGCCAGCGCATCGCCCTGGAAGCCGACCTGCACGCTCTGCAGTTGGCCGTCCTTGTTCTTCGGCGTTGCCTTGACCCACTGCAGGCCGTCGCGCTCCGGCGCGGCTTCGAGCGTGAAATCGGCCTGCAAGGCTCGCAGATCGGGCGCGGCGGCAATCAGCGCCGCGGGCGTGGAGCCCAGCGCCTGCGCCTGCGCGCGCTGCGTGACCTGGTTCAGGTCGGCGTCGTAGAGCCACAGCGTCTTACCGTCGGCCACGATGTTCTGCGCAAAGGGCTTCTGGTAGTCGAACTTGAATTTGCCGGGGCGCTGGAATTCGAAGGTGCCGGTCGATGTCTTGGTGCGGCCCGGTTGCCCTTCGCGTGCCGGGGCGGTCACGGTCTGGGTGAAATCGGCGCGGCCGGATTTGACCGTCTTCACGAAGGTTTCAAGGCTTTCGAGCCCGCCGGCCCAAGCGTTGGCGGAACTCAGGAGGGCGATCAATAGCCAATGACGCAATTTCAATTTGGATTCCTCTGAATAGCTGTGGCACTGGGCTTCGACCCTACCCGCCGCGAATTGCGGCAGGTGTAGGCCTTGATGAAGATTTGCAATGCTGAAAGGCGTTTTTGCAAATTGCCTTTCAGCACGTAACCTGAATTACGAAAGCCCTGCGGCGAATTACTCCGCTGCGCGTGCCGGCACCAGGATTTCTCGCTGGCCGCTGCCGCTCATGGCGCTGACGAGGCCGGCCTTCTCCATGTCTTCGACAAGGCGCGCGGCGCGGTTGTAGCCGATCTTCAGGTGGCGCTGCACCAGCGAGATGCTGGCCTTGCGGTTCTTGAGCACGACCTCGACCGCCTGGTCGTACATCGGGTCTTTCTCGCCATCGCTGCCACCCAGCAGGTCGCCTTCACCATCGCCATCGACCGTCCCGCCTTCGAGCACGCCCTCGATGTAGTCGGGCTCGCCCTGGCTCTTGAGGTAGGCCACCACGCGGTGCACTTCCTCGTCGCTCACGAAGGCGCCGTGCACGCGGATCGGCAGGCCCGTGCCGCTGGGCATGTAGAGCATGTCGCCCATGCCGAGCAGCGCTTCGGCGCCCATCTGGTCGAGGATGGTGCGGCTGTCGATCTTGCTCGACACCTGGAAGGCGATGCGGGTAGGGATGTTGGCCTTGATGAGGCCGGTGATCACGTCGACGCTCGGGCGCTGCGTGGCAAGAATGAGGTGAATGCCGGCGGCTCGCGCCTTCTGCGCGAGGCGGGCGATCAGCTCTTCGATCTTCTTGCCGACCACCATCATCAGGTCGGCCAGTTCGTCGATCACGACGACGATGTGCGGCTCGCGCTTGAGCGGCTCCGGATCGTCGGGCGTGAGGCTGAAGGGGTTGTAGATGAACTCCTCGCGCGCCTTGGCTTCGTCGATCTTGGTGTTGTAGCCGGCCAGGTTGCGCACGCCGAGCTTGCTCATGAGCTTGTAGCGGCGCTCCATCTCGGCCACGCACCAGTTCAGGCCATGGGCTGCCTGTCGCATGTCGGTGACCACGGGCGCCAGCAGGTGCGGGATGCCTTCGTAGACCGACATTTCGAGCATCTTCGGGTCGATCATGAGCAGGCGAACGTCGCGTGCCTCGGCCTTGTAGAGCAGCGAAAGAATCATCGCGTTGATACCGACCGACTTGCCCGACCCGGTGGTACCGGCCACCAGCACGTGCGGCATCTTCGCGAGGTCGGCCACCACAGGGTTGCCGATGATGTCCTTGCCGAGGCCCATGGTGAGCATCGACTTGCCTTCGTTGTAGATCTGCGAGCCCAGGATTTCGCTGAGCTTGATCGACTGGCGCTTGGCGTTCGGCAGTTCGAGCGCCATGTAGTTCTTGCCCGGAATGGTTTCGACCACGCGGATCGACACCAGCGAAAGCGAACGCGCCAGGTCCTTGGCCAGGCCAAGAATCTGCGAACCCTTGACGCCGGTGGCGGGCTCAATTTCGTAGCGAGTGATCACCGGGCCGGGCGAGGCCAGTACCACGCGCACCTCGACGCCGAAGTCCTTGAGCTTCTTCTCGATCATGCGCGAGGTCATCTCGAGCGTGTCGGCTGACACCGTTTCCTGGCGCGTCTGCGCGGCATCGAGCAGGTCGACCTGTGGCAGCTTGCTGTCGGGCAGTTCCTTGAAGAGCGGCTTCTGGCGCTCCTTGACGACGCGATCGCTCCTGGGCACCTCGGTCATCGCGGGCTCGATCTGCACAGGCGGCGAAGGGGGACGGCGCTTGGGGCGCGGCTCGATGCGGATTTCTTCTTCGTCGTCGTCGAAGCCGCCGGACGACGGTGCCAGCGAGGGCTCAGAGCGACCCTGATCGCCACCGCGCGTGAACGCCGGTTCGTCAGCCTCGGCACGCTCACGGGCGGCCTGCTTGCCCATGGCGATGTCGGCAGCCAGCTCACGCTTTTCGCGACGCGACTCGAACAGCGAGTAGGCGCGCGCGCCGATGCGCTCGGCGATCAGGCTCCACGAGAAGCGGAACACCAGCGCCGAGCCGATCACGCCGCCAGCGATGGCCACCAGTGCCGAACCGGTGAAGCCCATCCAGCGCACGCTGGCCGGACCCACGAGGTAGCCCAGTGCGCCGCCACCAGAGCCCGGCAGGTGGGCTTCAAGCCGGTACAGGCGCGACCATTCGAGCACGGTGCTCGCACACAGCAGCAGGATGAGGCCGAACCAGAAGGCGAGACGGCTGCGGTTGAAGCGACCGCGCGGCGCCGGTTGTTCGCCGGACGACGGCTCGCCGCCGCGCAGCCAGTTTGCCAGCGACGACAGCCAGGCGCGCAGCCCGGCGAATAGGCACCACCAGACGGAATAGCCTGCAACGTAGTAGCTGCCATCGGCCAGCCAGGCGCCAATGCGGCCGCCCCAGTTCTTGATTTCGCCCCCGGTGCCCGAAGTCGACCAGGCGGCATCGGAAGGCGTGAAGCTCAGCATTGCGAGCAGCCAGAACAACAGCGCTGCGAATCCTGCGATCAGCGTGATTTCGTGAGCGAAGCGCATCGCGCGCATGCGCACGGGTTGCCCCTCGGCAGCAGAAGAAGATTGAAGCGTATTGAGCGAATAGGTCATGAAAAACACGGCACCCGGCCCGGGAAATCAGGGGCCGGAGGCACGAACACTACAACAAAAGGCCGGGACCGCCGGTAACGGCGGGCCCGGCCCCGGAGGCTCAAGCCAGTGACAGGAGCCGTTCCTTGACGATCATCGATCCGTCATCCATGGTCTGCACGAAACCGCGCTCTTCGAGATCCTTCATCACGCGGCTCACCATTTCGCGTGAGGCACCGACCATCTTGGCCAAGTCCTGGCGGGAGATCTTGTCGCGCACCTTGAGATTGCCGGCACCGTCGTCGATTGCGAATTCGAGCAGCGAGCGGGCCACGCGTCCGTAGACATCCATCAACGCCAGCGACTCGATCTTGCGGTCGGCATGGCGCAGGCGCTGCACCAGGCCGCGCATGATGTTGTAGGCCATCGAGGAGTTCTCGGGCAGGCAACGCGCGAAGGCGTCGCGGCCCAGCATGAGCACATCGCACTGGATTTCGGTGCGCACGGTGGCCGAGTGCGGCTCGTCGTCGATCAGGCTCATTTCGCCCAGGTAGTCGCCGGGATGCAGCGTGGCAAGGATGACCTCGCGCCCACGGCTGTCGGCGCTGGTGACGCGTGCGCGCCCGGTCAGGATGATGTACAGCGCATCGGACTTCTTGCCCTGCTCCACGACGACTTCTGCGCGCTTGAAGCGCTTCTTGATGATCGCGTCCGCGATGCTGGCGGACTGCGTGGCCGTCAGCGACGCGAACAAAGGAACGCGCCGAAGCAATTCGAGGTTGGACAGCATCGACATTTATCAATCCCTGAGACAGCGCACGGAGCGACCCAGAGGGCAAGCCAATGGATTACTACAATCGCGCGCATTGAAAACACCGTTCACCCGGTGTTGAACCGGGCAGTGATACTCCATATATATCGCTACCACCCTGAAAATGTACACGCTGACGCAGCGCATATCCTAGGTTTTCTACCCATGTCCGCTTCCCAACACGCCAAGGTTTTGATTCTCGGCTCCGGTCCGGCCGGCTATACCGCCGCCGTCTACGCAGCCCGCGCAAACCTTCAGCCCCTGCTCATCACTGGCATCGCCCAGGGCGGGCAATTGATGACCACGACCGAGGTCGATAACTGGCCGGCCGACGTTCATGGCGTGCAGGGCCCTGACCTGATGCAGCGCTTCCTGGAGCACGCCGAACGCTTCAAGACGCAGATCGTGTTCGACCACATCAACAAGGTCGACCTGAGCAAGCGCCCCTTCACACTTACCGGCGACAGCGGCACCTACACCTGCGACTCGCTGATCATCGCCACGGGTGCTTCCGCGAAGTATCTGGGCCTCGATTCCGAACAGAAGTTCATGGGCCGCGGCGTCTCCGCATGCGCGACCTGCGACGGCTTCTTCTACCGCGAGCAGGAGGTCTGCGTGATCGGCGGCGGCAACACGGCCGTCGAAGAGGCACTCTATCTCGCCAACATCGCGAACAAGGTGACGCTGGTCCATCGCCGGGACAAGTTCCGCGCCGAACCCATCCTGATCGACAAGGTCAAGGAGAAAGTCGCCGAAGGCAAGATCGTGCTGAAGCTGCACAACGAACTCGACCAGGTGCTGGGCGACGACTCGGGCGTGACGGGCATCCGGATCAAGAACACGCAAACCGGCGCTACCGAGCAGATCGACCTCAAGGGCTGCTTCATCGCCATCGGGCACCACCCCAACACCGACATCTTCCAGGGCCAACTGGAGATGAAGGACAACTACATCCTGACCCGCTCGGGCCTGCAGGGTTTTGCCACGATGACCAGCATTCCGGGCGTCTTTGCCGCCGGCGACGTGCAGGACAACGTGTACCGCCAGGCCATCACGAGCGCTGGTACCGGCTGCATGGCGGCACTCGACGCCCAGCGCTTCCTGGAGCAGGACGGCACCCTGTAGCCAATGCGGCCCCCAAAAGGGCTATAATCCGAGGCTTTGCCGAAACAAGGCTCTCTCACGAGCCGCGGCAAAGTCGGGGTACCGCCACCCGTTTCTGGCGAGGTCAAGCTGCAAAACACCCTGCAATCGCCCTGATTGCGCCGGTGCCAGCTGTTCAAGAAAGAGTGTCCTCATGGCACGCGTATGCGACGTAACGGGCAAAGGCCCGATGGTCGGAAACAACGTTTCCCACGCCAACAACAAAACCAAGCGCCGGTTCCTGCCGAACCTGCAATACCGCCGTTTCTGGGTCGAGACTGAAAACCGCTGGGTTCGCCTGCGTGTTTCGAGCGCTGCACTGCGCCTGATCGACAAGAACGGCATCGACGCCGTGCTCGCAGACCTGCGCGCACGCGGCCAAGCTTAAGGAGCTGAAACATGGCAACGAGCAAAGGCGGACGCGAAAAGATCAAGCTGGAATCCACCGCGGGTACCGGCCACTTCTACACGACCAGCAAGAACAAGAAGACGATGCCTGAAAAGATGTCGATCATGAAGTTCGACCCGAAGGCGCGCAAGCACGTCGAATACAAGGAAATCAAGCTGAAGTAATTCGGCTCCGGTTTTCCCAATAAAAACCCGCTGCTAACCCAGCGGGTTTTTTGTTGCCCGTCGATTTGCAATGCAAGGACGGCGGACACAAAAAAGCCGACCCTGGGGTCGGCTTTTTCATTGAGCGCGGAACCGTCAGGCGCGGGCAGCGCGCAGGCGGGTCGAGAAGTCGCGCAGACCGGCAATGCCGCTGGCTTCCGCCCGATGGCACCAAGCCGCCAGATCGGCCGCCAGCTGCTCGCGCGATTGCGAGGTGTTCAGCCACAGCTGACGCAGCTCTTCACGCATCGTGACCATCTTGTCGAGCACCGGATGGGCAGCACGGGCCTGCACGACATGTGAGCGAGCCGAAGCAGGCACCTTGTCGTCGTCGCGGTGCAGCCAGCGCTTGGCGGCCTTGAGCACCGACAGGTCGGCACCCTTGGTCTTCAACGCATCCAGTTCCTGGCTGGTGGCGCGGCGCATTTCGCGCGCATAGCCGGCCATGACCTCATAGCGGTTGGCGATGACAGCCTCGAGCGTTTTCTCGTTGGCCACGGGCTGGATGTCGCCCATCAACATCTTCGGCGGCACCTTCTTGACCTTGGCCCAGCCGAGCTTCTGGAGCGCCTGGATGTAGATCCAGCCGATGTCGAACTCGTACTTCTTGACCGAGAACTTGGCCGAAGTCGGGTAGGTGTGGTGGTTGTTGTGCAGCTCTTCGCCGCCGATGATCAGGCCCCAGGGCATGATGTTGCGGCTGGCGTCGGGCGCCTCGAAGTTGCGATAGCCCCAGTAGTGACCAATGCCGTTGATAACGCCGGCAGCGGTGATGGGAATCCAGAGCATCTGCACAGCCCACACGGCCATGCCGAGCGTGCCGAACAGCGCCAGGTTGATCACCAGCATCAGGCCCACGCCTTGCCAGCTGTAGCGCGAATACAGGTTGCGCTCGATCCAGTCATCGGGCGTGCCGTGACCGTAGCGCTCCATCGTTTCCTTGTTCTTCGACTCGGCGCGATACAGCTCGGCGCCGCGCCAGAGCACTTCGTCGATGCCCTTGACCTGCGGGCTGTGCGGGTCGTCCTGGGTTTCGCACTTGGCGTGGTGCTTGCGGTGAATGGCGACCCATTCCTTCGTCACCATGCCGGTGCCAAGCCACAGCCAGAAGCGGAAGAAATGCGACGGGATCGGGCCCAGATCCATGGCCCGGTGCGTTTGCGTGCGGTGCAGGAAGATCGTGACCGCGGCAATCGTGATGTGCGTGGTGACGAGCGTGTACAGCACGACTTGCCACCATGCGATGTCCCACAGGCCGTGTCCGAGCCATTGGATGGCCGCGTTCAAAACGGCGGAGTCAGGAAGCAACATTGAGTCAGGTACTCCATGGCCACACGAAGGTGCAGCCTTCAGATAACCCGCGATTTTAAAGCGGCAGGCCTAAAACAAAGCCTTTAAACCTTCAAGAAAAGCGCAGATTAACCCTAGTTTGGAGTCCCGCCCCTATTTGCGGTTCCACACCGCGGCAAAGAAACCGTCGGTCGAATGGCGGTGCGGCCACAGGCGCAGGTAGCGCTTTGCGCCCTCCCCACCGGCGCAAAGCGCCTCGAAACCTTCGATTTTCAGGCCCTGCAGCAATTCCGCCACATCCACGGGCACGAAATCGGGATTGGCGGCGCTGAAAGCCTCCGCAATCGCCTCGTTTTCCTCCGGCAGCACGCTGCAAGTGGCGTAAACCAGACGACCACCCGATTTCACGAGCCGCGCCGCGCTTTGCAGGATGGCGGTCTGCTTGACCGTCAATTCCTCGACCGACTTGACCGATTGGCGCCATTTCAGGTCAGGATTGCGCCGCAGCGTGCCCAACCCCGAGCAGGGCGCATCGACCAGCACGCGGTCGATCTTGCCCGCCAGGCGCTTGATGCGGTCGTCGCGCTCATGGGCAATGGCGGCCGGATGAACGTTCGACAGCTTGCTGCGCGCCAGCCGCGGCTTGAGCGCGTCGAGCCGGTGCGCCGACGTGTCGAAGGCATACAGCCGGCCGGTATTGCGCATCGTCGCGCCAATGGCCAGCGTCTTGCCGCCCGCGCCAGCGCAAAAATCGACCACCATCTCGCCGCGCTTGGCATCCAGCAGCAGCGCCAGCAACTGCGAGCCCTCGTCCTGCACCTCGATGGCGCCACGGACAAAGGCATCCAGCTTGGTCAGCGCCGGCTTGCCGTCGATGCGCAAGCCCCAGGGCGAGAACGGTGTCGCTTCCGATTTGATAGCAGCTTTCGCAAGCTCAGCCTTCACATCCGCGCGCTTGTCGGTCAGCGCGTTGACGCGCAGATCGAGCGGCGCAGGCTGTTGCAGGGCTTCGACCAGCGGCCAGAAACCATCGCCCAATTGAGCCTTCAGCGGGGCCACCAGCCACTCGGGCAGGTTGTGGCGATGACGCTCCAGCAGATCGTCCGGCTTGACGGCGTCGCAGTTGTCGAGCCAGCGCTTTTCGGTGTCGTTGAGTGCGCTCTTCAAAAAGTCGCGCGGGCCGTGAAAGCCCAGGATCGCCATGCGGCGCTCCTTCGAGCCACTGCCCGAGGGCGAGAGGTGGTCGAACAGCAGCTTCTTGCGAAGCACGGTGTAGACGGTTTCGGCAAGCGTCGCGCGCTCGCGCGGACCGAACTCGCGGTGGTCGCGGAAGAACCGCGAAACGACCTGGTCGGCCGGGTGATCGAATTTCAGGACAAGGCCGACCAAATCGGCGGTGGCCTCCAACAGGGCTTTGGGGTGCATCCCCCGATTGTCTCAGCCGCCGCCCTGTCCGCCCCGAAGGGCTATGCGCCGCGCGTCCAGACCGCCCCGAAGGCTTCCCGTTCGATGTCTTCCAGCTTGGGCGAATGACCAGCCCACAGCACCAGCGCAGCGCCTGGCAGCGTGAGGGTCTGCTCCAGCTGACGGCACAGGTTCCAGCGGTCTTCGTCGTCGAGCCCCGGCAGTTCGACGAACACGATGTAGGCACGGCGCCACGGGAATTCGCGCAAGTTCTTGCGCACCAGCCAGGCCCGCGAGGCGGGCAGGCAACGCACGAGGTCAGCCCGCAGTTCGCCCAGTTCGTAGTCGTTGAGGTCGTGCCGCGAGATCTGGCTGAAAAACGGCGTGCCGGTGATCTCTTCCCAGGCGCGCTCCTCGGCCTCTTCTGCTTCCTTGAGGCGGCCGCGCCACAACTTCAGCGCCTCTTCATCGTGCGGGCCCGCGTCTGGATCTTCGAGCGAGGCCACGGCGCTCCTGGCCGCCCACCATCGGCTGGCCGCGCCGGAGCCATGCAAGCGCTCGAGCACGGCAAGGCGCGCCTCGCGATCGCTCGCGGGCAGCATCTGGGCCAGTCCCCGCAGCGCGCCGGGATGCTCCGGCGCGATCTGCAGGGCGCTCTCGTAGCGCAAGCGCACAGGAGCTGCCGGGTCAAGCCGCCGCTCGGAATCGGCCCATTCGACCATCTCGTCCGGCGTGTTGCGCTCGCCTCGCGCGGCCAGCACCGCGATGCGCTCGCGGATGCGCGCCCGGTGCGCGTGGTGCTGCTTCCAGTCGGCGGCATGGGCGCGGCGCCACTGGCTGTCGAAATACTCGATCCACTTCTTGCAGTCGGCCAGCAATTCGAGCGCCGGACGCATCGACCACTCGGGCATGGCCGCCTTCTGGCCGAGCGCCTCCAGACGGTCCCGCAAGACCGGGTGGGTGTCCTCCAGGTCGCTGACGCGGCGCATCGCCTCGCGCAATGCCTGGCGCGCGAAGTCGTCGCCGGGCGGCGTGCGCACGCGCTTGCGCAGGGCCGCGAACGGGCCCGGCGGCTGCGGCTCGTGCTCGGCGCGGGCCCAGTGCCACGGCCAGAATTCGTTGGCGTACCAATTGCCCTTGATCGCGATCTCGGTCAACGCGGCCGCCGCCACGGAACTGCCCAGCAGCCGGCCCGAGATGCGGTCGGCCTCGTACTCGTCCTGGCGGGCCAGCGCGAAAGTCTTGGCCGCGAAGCGCGGAAAGTACCAGCGGAAGAAGGCCTGCGAGAACAGCGCCATCACGCCTTCGTTGCGCTGCAGGTTGGCGTCGAGCTTGAGCCACGACAGCCGGGTGCGGTAGATCCAGGCACTCAGCTTGCCGTGATTGCCGCGGAGATGGCCGTACTCGTGCGCCAGCACCGACAGAAGCCGCCGCCGGTCGAGCATCATCAAGAGCGGCAGGCCGATGCTCAGCGAGTTGACCGCGCCGCCGAACAGCCCGAAGCGCGGCACCTGCCGGATGCTGGCGTTGAATTCGTCGTCGAGATAGACATGGTGGACCGGCGGCCCCTTGATCTTGCTGCGAATGCGGTCCAGCGCCTCGAAGAGTGCCGGCGCGTCTTCCCGATGGAGCTCGATGCCCTCAGGATCGTCGAAGCGCACCCAGAGCGCACGCAACGTGGCCCACAGCAGGCCCGCGGCGAACAGCAGCAGCCAGCCCCGTGTGAAGTTGAATCGCACCTCCCCGATCGAGGAGAGCACCCAGGCAATGAGGCCCACCGAGAGCCCGAGGCAGCCCAGCACCCACAGGTAGCCGAGCGCGGCAAAGGCCGCGACGCTGCGTCGATAGCGCGCACTGTCGTCCGCACTGGCATGCTCGCTCAGTCGAACCAGGTGAACAAAATCAGCGCGATCCATCCGACTCCCGTCAAATCAAGCCCCGACAGTTTTTGAAGAAAGAAGCCCCGTTGAACGACGAAGACCTCCCTCCCCTGATCGAAACGCCCCTCGGCCGCTACCGCCATTACAAGGGCGGCGAATACGAAGTGCTCGGCACCGTGCGCCACAGCGAGACGCTGGAGCCGATGACGCTGTACCGCGCCCTGTATGGCGCCCACGGCCTCTGGGTCCGGCCAGCCGCCATGTTCGGCGAAACCGTCGAGATTGACGGCGTGCCCCGGCGAAGATTTATTCCGATCTAGCCAGTCAAGCTGCGCACGCCCGCCCTGACTCAAAAGATTGCTACCTTTTCAGTAGCAATCCACATTCCTTCAACCGCAGCGGACGTCCGTTACGCGGCCGCGAGCGTCGACATCGAGATTGAGCCGTCCGCCATTGAGTTCCATCGTGGCCGCATCGCCAGGCTTCAGCACTCGCACGATTCCGGCGCCCGAGCGCACGCGGGCGGCGGCTTCAAGCTGGGGCGTCAGCGGCTGGCCTACGGCAAAGCGGGCGCCATCTGCGTTGCATTGGTAGACCGGTTCAGGCGGCGGCGCAGGTGCCGGGGCGGGCGCGGGCGCCGGAGCGGCGCAGCCCGCCATCAGGGCAGCGCCGGCAACGGCCAACAGCAACGATTTGGTTTTCACTTTCTGGACTCCCGAAAACCCGCGAATATAAACAACTTTAAGGTTTGTGACTCAATGTATCTGACAACCATCCGGCGATGGCACGCGGATACAACAGATGCTCCTGCGCCAGGACTCGCCCGGCCAGGGTGGCCGCGGTGTCATCGGGCAGCACCGGCACGACGGCCTGCGCCAGGATCGGCCCGTGGTCGAGTTCGGTGGTCACCTGGTGGACCGTCACGCCCGCCACCTTGCAGCCCGCCTCTATGGCGCGCTGGTGCGTGTGGAGCCCCGGGAACGCCGGCAGCAGCGAGGGATGGATGTTCACCAGCCGACCTGCATAGCGGCCGACGAAGCCCGGCGTCAGGATGCGCATGAAACCCGCCAGCACCACCAGCGCCGGTGCATAGCCGTCGATCACCTTCGCCAGCGCCTCGTCGAAGGCCTCGCGGGAGGCGAAATCCTTGTGCGGGACCACCGCGGTGTCGATGCCGTGGGCCTTGGCGATCGCCAGCCCGCCGGCCTCGGCCTTGTTGCTCACTACTGCGGCAATGCGAGCGCCGAACCGCTCGGCCCAGCGGTCGCGCTCGGCGGCGCGCACGATGGCCGCCATGTTGGAGCCGCCGCCGGAGATCAGGATCACGATGTTCTTCATGGGAGGCGGGATTATCCGTGGCGCGTGTCTTGTCGCCGCGCGGACACCGATTCACAGCACGACCGTGCTAAAACTCGCAGTTCCGGAGACACACCGCGTCTGCGGTGAACCGATCAACACAGCGAGGCACGCATGGATTTGAGCTTCACACCCGAAGAACAGAAGTTCCGCGAAGAGGTTCGCGCCTGGGTCAAAGAAAACCTCCCCAAGGAGATTTCGCACAAGGTGCACAACGCGCTCGAATTGACGCGCGACGATCTGCAAGGCTGGGCCAAGGTCCTCGGCAAGAAGGGCTGGCTGGGCTACGGCTGGCCCACCGAGTTCGGCGGCCCGGGCTGGACCGCCGTCCAGCGCCATCTGTTCGAGGAAGAAACCGCCCTCGCCGGCGCACCGCGCATCGTCCCGTTCGGCCCCGTGATGGTCGCACCGGTGATCATGGCCTTCGGCAATGCCGAGCAGCAGAAGCGCTTCCTCCCCGGCATCGCCAGCGGCGAAGTCTGGTGGAGCCAGGGCTACAGCGAACCCGGTTCGGGCTCCGACCTGGCGTCTGTCAAGACAAAGGCCGAGCGCAAAGGCGACAAATACATCGTCAACGGCCAGAAGACCTGGACCACGCTCGGGCAGTACGGCGACTGGATGTTCAACCTCGTGCGCACCAGCAACGAAGGCAAGCCCCAGACCGGCATCAGCTTCCTGCTGCTCGACATGAAGTCGCCCGGCGTCACCGTGCGCCCGATCAAGCTGCTCGACGGCGGCCATGAAGTGAACGAAGTGTTCTTCGACAACGTCGAAGTGCCCGCCGAGAACCTGATCGGCGAAGAGAACAAGGGCTGGACCTACGCCAAGCACCTGCTCTCGCACGAACGCACCAACATCGCCGACGTGAACCGCGCCAAGCGCGAGCTTGAGCGCTTGAAGCGCATCGCCAGGAGCGAAGGCGTCTACGAAGACCATCGCTTCCGCGACGAGATCGCCAAGCTAGAAGTCGACATCGTCGCACTCGAGATGATGGTGCTGCGCGTGCTCTCCGCCGCCACCTCGGGCAAGAACTCGCTCGACGTGGCTGGCCTGCTCAAGATCCGCGGCAGCGAGATCCAGCAGCGCTACAGCGAACTGATGATGCTGGCCGGCGGCCCCTATTCGCTGCCGCTGATCCGCGAAGCGATGGAAGCCGGCTGGCAAGGCAACTTCCCGGGCGGCAACCCGGCGCTCGCGCCGCTGACGTCGACCTTCTTCAACATGCGCAAGACCACCATCTACGGTGGCTCGAACGAAGTGCAACGCAACATCGTCGCGCAGACGGTTCTGGGCTGAGGAGACACGAACATGGATTTCAATTTTTCCGACGACCAGGAACAACTGCGCGACGCCGTTCGCAAGTGGGTCGACAAGGGCTATGACTTCGAGCGCCGCCGCGGCATCGAGGCCAAGGGCGGCTTCTCTCGCGAGGCCTGGGACGAACTGGCCGAGCTCGGCCTGGGCGGCCTCTACATCAGCGAGGACGACGGCGGCCTGGGCATGGGCCCGGTGGCCGGCATGGTCGTCATGGAAGAGCTGGGCCGCGGCATCGTGCTGGAGCCCTTCGCGCAGACGCTGATCGCCGGTGCCGTGCTCAGCGGCTATGCCGCTGCCGACACCAAGGACAGCTGGCTGCCGCGCATCGCGGGCGGCCAGGCCATCGTGGTGCTGGCGTACCAGGAACGCAAGGCACGCTACCGCCTCGACGTGTGCGACGCCCACGCAGCAAAGACCGGCACCGGCTGGTCGCTGAACGGCGCCAAGAGCGTGGTGCCCGTGGGCGACGAAGCCGACGCTTATCTCGTGCCCGCCAAGGTCGACGGCAAGATCGCCCTCTTCCTGGTCGAGCGCAGCGCCAGCGGTGTCGAAGCCCGCGGCTACGGCACGCAGGACGGCGCCCGTGCCGCCGAAGTGGTGTTCGACAAGGCCGACGCCACGCTGGTCACGCTCGACGGCCTGGCCGCGCTCGAGTACGCCGTGGACGTCGGCATTGCCGCCACCTGCGCCGAGGCGGTCGGCGTGATGGACAAGACCGTGGCCGTCACCATCGACTACATGAACCAGCGCAAGCAGTTCGGCGTGACCATCTCCACCTTCCAGGCGCTGCGCCACCGCGTCGCCGACATGAAGATGCAGCTCGAACTCGCGCGCTCGATGAGCTACTACGCGACGCTCAAGCTCAACGCCCCGGCCGACGAGCGCCGCCAGGCGCTGGCCCGCGCCAAGTACCAGCTCGGCGTGTCGATGCGCTATGTGGCCGCCAACTCGGTGCAGCTGCACGGCGGTATCGGTGTGACCGACGAATACATCGGCAGCCACTACTTCCGCAAGCTCACGCAGATGGAAATGACCTTCGGCGACACGCTGCACCATCTGGGTGAAGTGTCGGCCCGCATGCAGGACACGGCTGGCGTCTTCGCCTGACGGACTTTTTCCCCTAGCATCCAACGCCCGCCCGCCTTCGCGCCGGCGGGCGTTTTCACTTGGAACCCAGAACTCCAGGAACCCAGGAACGAAACATGCAATCCCGCCGCACCCTTCTTCTTGCCATGGCCGTCACAGGGACAGCCGCCACAGCCATGCTGACCGCCTGCGCCACCTCCCCTACGCCTTCGTACACCGAGCGCCCACCCATCGTGTTCATGCACGGCAACGGCGACTCGGCCGCGCTCTGGCAGACGACGATATGGCGCTTCGAGTCGAACGGCTGGCCGCGCGACCGGCTCTTCACGGTCGACCAACCCAATCCGGTCGCGCGCGACGACGACGCCGTGGCCCAGCCCGGGCGTAGTTCGACCGGCGAGTCGGCGGTGTTCCTCAAGGCTGAAGTCGACAAGGTGCTGAAGGTGACGGGCGCCAGCAAGGTCGTGCTGATCGGCAACTCGCGCGGCGGCAACACCATCCGGAACTACGTGCAGAACGGCGGCGGCGCGGCAGTCGTGAGCCACGTTGTGCTGGGCGGCAATCCGGCGCACGGCATCTGGGCGGTGAAGGGCTTCCGCGAGAACAACGAGTTCTCGGGGCTCTCAGGTTTCATGCAGCAGCTCAATGCGCCGAAAGGAGCGAACGGCGAAGAAGTCACGCCGGGCGTTAAATGGATGACCCTGCGTTCGGACAACAACGACAAATACGCGCAGCCCGACGGCGTGTGGATCGGCACGCCCGGCAAGCCGACGAACATCGGCTTCGACGGGCCGGCGCTCAAGGGTGCGACCAACATCGTGCTGCCGCGCGTCGACCACCGCGAGACTTCGTTCTCGCCCGCCGCATTCGCTGCGACGTGGCAATTCCTGACCGGGCAGGCGCCGCGCAGCACGGACGTCGCGGCGGAGACGGATGTGGTGCTCAACGGCCGTGCGATCGGCGCGGAAAACCTTTCGCTGAACGGCGCGAAGGTGACCGTCTATGCCGTCGACCCTGCCACCGGCGCGCGGCTCGGCGAAGCCGTCTTCACCAAGTCCGTCGGCGCCGACGGCCGCTGGGGGCCCTTCAAGGCGCGCGGCGACGCGGCCTACGAGTTCGTCCTGGCAACTCCCAGCTACGGCACCACGCATATCTACCGCAGCCCGTTCCCGCGCAGCAGCAGCGTCGTGAACCTGCGGCCGGAGCGCGTCATACCCGCCGACAACGGGGCCAGTGCCGTCGTCGTGTTCACGCGCCCACGCGGCTACTTCGACGCACAGCGCGACACCATGCGCTTCGATGGCAAGAGCCCGCCGGCCGGCGTGCCGCCGAAGGGGTCGGGCGTGTCGACATCGCGGCTGCGCATCGAGGGCGGCGGCGCCCCGCGCGCCGTGAGCGGCGAATTCAACGGCGAGCGCATCACGGGCCTCACCTGGCCGGCCGCGAGCGAACACACGACCGTGCTCGAGCTGACCTACTGAGGCACAGGCGGCCATGACCGACACGGACACCCCCTTCGTCCTGCAGGCGCGCGACGAGCGCGGCGTGGTCACACTGACGCTGAACCGGCCGGCCTCGTTCAACGCGCTCTCGGAAGGCATGCTGGGCGCGCTCGAACAGGCGCTCGGCGAGATCGCGGCCGACGAGACCGTGCGCGCCGTCGTCATCGCTGCGGCGGGCAAGGCTTTCTGCGCCGGCCATGACCTGAAGGAAATGCGCGCCGAGCCCTCGCTCGACTACTACCAGCAGCTGTTCGAACGCTGCGGCGCGATGATGCTGTCGATCCAGAAGCTGCCAGTGCCGGTGATCGCGCGCGTGCACGGCATCGCGACGGCGGCAGGCTGCCAGCTGGTCGCGGTCTGCGACCTGGCTGTGGCCTCGAGCGAGGCGCGCTTTGCGGTCAGCGGCGTGAACGTGGGGCTGTTCTGCGCCACGCCGAGCGTCACGCTCTCGCGCAATCTCGGCCGCAAGGAAGCCTTCGAGATGCTGGTGACGGGTGAATTCATCAGCGCACAGGAAGCGCGCGAGAAGGGGCTGGTCAACCGGGTGGCGCCGCCCGAAGAACTCGACGCGGCCGTCGAGACGCTGGTAGCCAGCATCGTTGCCAAGCCCCGCCAGGCGCTCGCTTTGGGCAAAGCCCTGTTCTACCGCCAACTGGAAACCGGCATCGAGGCCGCGCTGGCCGACGCCAGCCAGACCATGGCCTGCAACATGATGGACGAGAGCGCGCTGGAAGGCGTTCAGGCCTTCATCGAGAAGCGCCCGCCTGACTGGAGGCGCTGAGAAGCTAGGTGTCGTGCAGCCGCGAGCTTTGCGGCAGATGCGCCATCAGGAATTCCATCTGGTCGGCCAGGATGCGCCTGTTTCGCAGAATGAAATCTTCCCAGAGGCTGGGCACGTAGGGCGCGTACAGCAGCGGCATGTTCGCCTGTTCGGGCGTGCGGCTGCTCTTGCGGTGGTTGCACGGCTTGCAGGCCGTGACCACGTTCATCCAGGTGTCGATGCCCTTCTGGGCGAACGGAATGATGTGCTCGCGCGTGAGCTCGTCTTCGTGGAAATGCCCGCCGCAGTACGCGCAGATGTTGCGGTCGCGCGAAAACAACTTGCTGTTGGTGAGCCCGGGCCGCTGCGCGAAGGGGTTGATGCGTGGCACGCCCTTGGTGCCGATGATGCTGTTGATCGCAATCTGCGACTGCTCGCCCGTGATCGCGTTGTGGCCGCCACGGAACACCGCCACCTGCGCGCCCACTTCCCAGCGAACTTCGTCCGCCGCATAGTGGATCACCGCCTGTTCCAGCGAAATCCATGACTGGGGCAGCCCTTGGGCCGACAGCTTCAAGACCTTCACACACGCCTCCTCGAAAAGTGAGAGAACACGGAAAGACCAGGGACACGGAGCGCATTGAAGACCGACGCCAATCAACGCACTACGTCACAATATACCGGCTTTGTGACAAATCGGCCTGATTCGCCCATTTGACGGGCGAAAGGCGCTATCAAAAAGATACTCACCAATGCAGGTTTTTCGCGGCTTCCGGCACCCGGGCGTAGCTCCTGCCTGCGCCCTCACCATTGGCAATTTCGACGGCGTGCACCGTGGCCACCAGGCCATGCTCGCGCTCTTGCAGACCGAGGCCCGCCAGCGCGGGCTGCCGAGTTGCGTGCTCACCTTCGAGCCCCACCCGCGCGACTATTTCGCCGCCATCACCAAGAAACCCGACCTGGCGCCGGCGCGCATCGGCACGCTGCGAGACAAGCTCAGCGAACTGGCTGCCTGCGGCGTGGCGCAGACCATCGTGCTGCCGTTCGACGGCAGGCTGGCCTCCCGGTCGCCCGAGGAATTCATCCAGGAGGTGCTGATCGACGGCCTGGGCGCGCGCTACGTGCTGGTGGGCGACGACTTCCGCTTCGGCGCCAAGCGGGCCGGCGACTACGCCATGCTCGACGCAGCCGGCGATGCACGCGGCTTCGACGTGGCGCGCATGAACAGCTACGAAGTGCACGGCCTGCGGGTTTCGAGTTCCGCCGTGCGCGAAGCGCTGGCCGAAGGCCGCATGGCCGACGCCCAGACACTGCTCGGGCGGCCGTACACCATCTCCGGCCACGTGGTCCATGGCCGCAAGCTCGGCCGGGCGCTGGGCGCCTCGGCACCGGGCAAGGACGACGGTTTTCGCACCCTCAACCTGCGCTTCAAGCACTGGAAGCCGGCCGCCAGCGGCATCTTCGCGGTGCTGGTGCACGGCCTGGCTGACCAGCCGCTGCCGGGCGTAGCGAACCTCGGCGTGCGCCCCTCGCTGGACGCCAACGACGTCAACGCCGGGCGTGTTTTGCTGGAGACGCATTGCCTGGAGTGGCCCTCCCATCTGGGCGCCGAAGGGGCCTACGGTAAAATCGTCCGCGTGGAACTTCTGCACAAACTGCACGACGAATTGCGCTACACCAGCCTCGAGGCCCTCACTGCGGGCATCGCGAAGGATGGCCGCGACGCGCGCGCGTTCTTTGCATCGACCCACGCCGAAACCCACCGCCAGACCACGCGCGACCGAATTTAGCCCTGCACGCACCGTGCTGCCGCCCTTCGACAAGCTCAGGGCGAACGGCTTTACCTTCCGCACCGACACGCTTCATGCAGTTCGGGCTGAGCCTGTCGAAGCCCCCTGTTTCGCACCCCAACATGTCTGACGCTGCTTCCCCCAAAGATTACCGTTCCACGCTGAACCTGCCCGACACCCCCTTCCCGATGCGCGGCGACCTGCCCAAGCGCGAACCGGGCTGGGTGAAGGAATGGAACGACGAAGGCCGCTACCACCGCCTGCGCGACGCTCGCCACGGCGCGCCCAAGTTCATCCTGCACGACGGCCCGCCGTACGCCAACGGCCAGATCCACATGGGCCACGCGGTGAACAAGATCCTGAAGGACATGATCACCAAGGCGCGCCAGCTCGAAGGCTACGACGCGCTCTACGTGCCCGGCTGGGACTGCCATGGCCTGCCGATCGAGAACGCCATCGAAAAGCAGTACGGCCGCAACCTGAGCCGTGACGAGATGCAGGCCAAGAGCCGCGCCTTCGCCACCGAGCAGATCGCCCAGCAGATGGTCGACTTCCAGCGCCTGGGCGTGCTGGGCGAGTGGGACCATCCTTACAAGACGATGGACTTCGCCAATGAAGCCGGCGAGCTGCGCGCGTTCAAGCGCGTGATCGAGCGTGGTTTTGTCTACCGCGGCCTGAAGCCGGTGTACTGGTGCTTCGACTGCGGCTCCTCGCTGGCCGAGTTCGAAATCGAATACGCCGACAAGAAGAGCCAGACCGTCGACGTGGCCTTCAAGGCGCACGAGCGCGAGAAGGTGCTCAAGGCCTTCGGCACCGACCACACGATCCTCGGCGACGTCTTCGCCGTGATCTGGACCACCACCGCGTGGACCATCCCGGCCAACCAGGCGATCAACCTGAACCCCGACCTCGAGTACTCGCTGGTCGACACCGAGCGCGGCCTGCTGATCCTTGCCAACTCGCTGGTCGAGATGTGCATGACGCGCTATGCGCTCGACGGCAAGGTGCTGGCCACGGTCAAGGGCGAGAAGCTCGGCGGCCTCGAATTCGAGCACCCGCTGTACGACGTGGATGCCGGCTACAAGCGCCTGTCGCCCGTGTACCTGGCCGACTACGCCACCGCCACCGACGGCACGGGCCTGGTGCACTCCTCGCCCGCCTACGGCGTGGACGACTTCAACTCCTGCATCGCCCACGGAGTGGCGTACGACGACATCCTGAACCCGGTGCAAGGCAACGGCAGCTACGCGGCCGACTTCCCGCTGTTCGGCGGCCAGAACATCTGGAAGGCCGTGCCGGAAATCATCGCCGCGCTGCGCGACGCCAACCGTGTGCTGACAAGCGAGACCATCACCCACAGCTACCCGCACTGCTGGCGCCACAAGACGCCGGTGATCTACCGCGCCGCGGCGCAGTGGTTCATCCGCATGGACGAAGGCGAAGGCGTGTTCACCAAGGACAAGGCGCCCAAGACGCTGCGCCAGACCGCGCTCGACGCCATCGAGCAGACCAGCTTCTATCCGGAGAACGGCAAGGCGCGCCTGCACGACATGATCGCCGGGCGTCCCGACTGGTGCATCAGCCGCCAGCGCAGCTGGGGCGTGCCGATCCCGTTCTTCCTGCACAAGGATTCGGGCGAGCTGCATCCGCGCACGATGGAAATCATCGACCAGGCCGCCGACATCGTCGAAAAGGGCGGCATCGAGGCCTGGAGCCGCGCCACGGTCGAAGAGATCCTCGGCGCCGAAGACGCACCGCACTACACCAAGAGCACCGACATCCTCGAGGTGTGGTTCGACTCGGGCTCGACCTTCTCCCACGTGCTGCGCGGCACGCACCCCACCGTGCACCACGACACAGGGCCTGAAGCCGACCTGTACCTCGAAGGCCACGACCAGCATCGCGGGTGGTTCCACTCGTCGCTGCTGATCGCCTGCGCGCTGGAAGACCGCGCGCCGTACCGGGGCCTGCTGACGCACGGCTTCACGGTCGATGCCAAGGGCATCAAGATGAGCAAGTCGCTCAAGAACGGCATCGATCCGCAGGAAATCAGCAACAAGCTGGGTTCGGAAATCATCCGCCTGTGGGTGGCCGCGAGCGACTATTCGGGCGACATCGCTGGCGACGACAAGATCCTGGCGCGCGTGGTCGATGCGTACCGCCGCATCCGCAACACGCTGCGCTTCCTGCTCGCGAACACGAGCGACTTCGACGCCACCAAAGATGCGGTGCCGCTCGACCAGCTGTTCGAGATCGACCGCTATGCGCTATCGCGCGCGGCGCAGTTCCAGGCCGAGATCCTCGCGCACTACAAGGTGTACGAGTTCCACCCGGTGGTGGCCAAGCTGCAGATCTACTGCTCGGAAGACCTGGGCGGCTTCTACCTCGACATCCTGAAGGACCGGCTCTACACGACGGCCCCGGGCTCGCTGGCTCGCCGCAGCGCTCAAACGGCGCTGTGGCACATCTCGCAAGCCATGCTGCGCTGGATGGCGCCGTTCCTGAGCTTCACGGCCGAGGAAGCCTGGAAGTTCGTGAGCACCGGCAAGCCGGGCGAATCGATCTTCGCGCAAACCTACAGCCAGTTCGCCGCGCCCGACGAAGCCCTGCTCGCCAAGTGGAGCCGCATCCGCGAGATCCGCGATGCGGTGAACAAGGACATCGAAGCGGTGCGTGCCGAAGGCAAGGTCGGCTCGTCGCTGCAGGCCAATCTGCAGCTGACCGCGCCTGCCGACGACTTCGCGCTGCTGGGCTCGCTGGGCGACGACCTGAAGTTCGTCTTCATCACCTCGGCCATCGCGCTGGCCGCCGGTGAAACGCTGTCGACGGTGGTAACGCCAAGCGCCGCGCAGAAGTGCGAGCGCTGCTGGCACTACCGCGACGACGTGGGCCACGATGCGGCACACCCGACGATCTGCGGGCGCTGCACGAGCAACCTGTTCGGCGCCGGCGAATCGCGGAGCGTTGCCTGATGGCCGCCACCCGCTCCATGTCTTCTGCATCGCGTTCGCGCGGCGGCAGCATCTGGCCGTGGCTCGGGCTGGCGGTGATCATCGTGATCATCGACCAGTTCACCAAGACGCTGATCCTGGGCTACTACAAGCTCGGCGACGCGACCTATGTGACGAGCTTCTTCAACGTCGTGCGCGCGCACAACACAGGGGCCGCCTTTTCATTCCTCGCGGATCACTCGGGATGGCAGCGCTGGCTGTTCACGATCATCGGCGTGGCGGCTGCGGTGTTCATCGTGTGGATGCTGAAGTCGCACGCGGGGCAGAAGCTGTTTTCGTTCGCCATGGCCTGCATCCTGGGCGGGGCCATCGGGAACGTGGTCGACCGGATGATGCACGGCTATGTCGTCGACTTTCTGAGTTTCCACGCGGGGAACTGGTACTTCCCGGCCTTCAATGCTGCGGATAGTGCGATCACGCTTGGGGCGATCTGTCTGATCCTGGATGAGATCCGGCGGGTTCGTCGGGGCAAGTAAGTTTTCTCAGGGGCCCGATGGGCCCCTTCTTCTTTGGGTCCGCCCACCCTCACAAAGGCCCCTCGGGTTTCTCCCGCTTTCTCGCGATGTCATAACAAAGTCATACTGCGGCGGTCCAATGTAATCGATTACATGAACACCGCACAATGAGCATTCAAGCCGTTGCAGCCAAAGCCGGGGTCTCCGTGGCCACCGTCTCGCGCGCCTTCAATTTCCCCGACAAGGTGACGCCCGCCACGCGCGAGCTGGTGGAGCGTGTGGCGCACGAACTCAACTACGTGCCGAATGCCAGCGCGCGCACCTTGCGCACCCAGCGCAGCCGTGTGCTCGGCGTGGTGCTGCCCACGCTGCTGAACCCGACCTTCGCCGAGTGCCTGCAAGGCATTGCGCGCGCGGCCGTCGCGGGTGGCTACGCGATCATTCCCGTCACCACGGGCTACAAGCTCGACGAAGAAGAGCGTGCCGTTCATCTGCTGCTGGCCGGCAATGTCGACGGGCTGATCCTCGTGGTGTCGAACCCCTCCACTTCGGCCGCCCTGCCCCGCCTGCAGGCAGCCGGCGTGCCCTATGTGCTCGCCTACAACCGGCACCCGGACCACCCTTGCGTATCGGTCGACGGCGAAGGCGCGGTGGCCGACGCGGTCACGCGCCTCGTGCTGCTGGGCCACCGCCGCATCGCCATGGTCAGCGGCACGCTCGCCGCGTCGGACCGAGCGCAGCAGCGCTACCGCGGCTACCTGAAGGGCATGACCGAGGCCGGGCTCGCGGTGCCCGCGCTCATCGAAGTGCCCTTCGTCGAAACGGCCGTCGATGCGCTCTCCAGCCAGCTGCAGGCACGCAACCGCCCCACCGCGCTGATCTGCTCCAACGACCTGCTGGCCATTCGCAGCATCCGCGCCGCGCATCTCAGCGGCCTGTCGGTGCCCGGCGACCTCAGCGTCGTCGGCTTCGACGGCATTGCGCTCGGTGAAGACCTCACGCCCGCGCTTACCACCATCACCCAACCCAACAGCGACATCGGCCGCCACAGCGTAGAGCTGCTGATCCAGGCCATGGCCAGCGGCGCCACGCTGCAGGCCGATGCAAGCCTGCTGCTTCCCCATGCCTTCCGAGACGGCGAGTCGTGCGCTTCAGTGCACGAAGACGACAACAACGCCGCGATTTCCTGACCCCGACCCTCTCTCGTTCTTTGCCTACATCCATCCAAGGAGCTTCTTCATCATGTCCCTTCGCTTCCACCGCATGGCCCGCCTCGGCCTGCTCGCCGCCACGCTCGTCGCCGGCAGCGCCATGGCGCAGACCGCCATTTGCTACAACTGCCCGACCGAATGGGCCGACTGGGGCACACAGCTGAAGGCCATCAAGGCCAAGACCGGCGTCACCGTGCCGCCCGACAACAAGAACTCGGGCCAGTCGCTCGCCCAGATGGCGGCCGAGAAGGCCAGCCCCGTGGCCGACGTCACCTACCTCGGCGTGACCTTCGCGGTGCAGGCAGCCAAGGACGGCCTGGTCGAGCCCTACAAGCCGGCCGCATGGAAAGACATTCCCGACGGCCTGAAGGACCCGGCCGGCAACTGGTTCACCATCCACTCGGGCACGCTCGGCTTCATGGTCAACGTCGATGCGCTCAAGGGCAAGCCGATTCCGAAGTCGTGGGCCGACCTGCTCAAGCCCGAATACAAGGGCCTGATCGGCTACCTCGACCCGGCCTCGGCCTTCGTCGGTTACGTCGGCGCGGTCGCGGTGAACGAAGCGCGCGGCGGCACGCTCGACAACTTCAAGCCGGCCATCGACTACTTCAAGGCGCTGCAGAAGAACGAGCCCATCGTGCCGAAGCAGACCTCGTACGCGCGCGTGCTGTCGGGCGAAATCGCGATCCTGCTCGACTACGACTTCAACGCCTACCGCGCCAAGTACAAGGACAAGGCCAACGTCGCCTTCGTGATCCCGAGCGAAGGCACGCTGGCCGTGCCCTACGTGATGAGCCTGGTCGCCAAGGCCCCGCACGCGGCCGACGCGAAGAAGGTGCTCGACTTCACGCTTTCCGACGAAGGCCAGGCGATCTGGGCCAAGGCCTACCTGCGGCCGGTGCGCGCCAATGCGATGCCCAAGGAGATCGAGGCGCAGTTCCTGCCCGCGAGCGAATACGCCCGCGCCAAGAGCGTGGACTACGGCCGCATGGCCGCAGCGCAGCGCGCCTTCTCCGACGAGTACCTGAAGGAAGTCCGCTGAGCGGACGCCACGCGCGATGACGCAAGCCACCCTCTCCAACGCTTCCAACGCCTGGAACCCGCGCTGGCGCCTGCTGGCCTGCGTCGCGCCCGCGGCCGCCTTCTTCGCGGCCTTCTGGCTGCTGCCGGTGGTGCGCCTGCTCACGCTGCCTGCCGACAAAGGCTGGGCCACCTACTTCGCGGTGCTGACCGATGCGCGCTACCTCACGAGCATGGCCAACACGGTCGCGCTCTCCGTGGCCGTGACGCTGGCCACGCTGGTGCTGGGCGCGGCCGTCGGCATCTACCTGGCGCGCCATGCCTTTATCGGCAAGCGTGTGCTGCTGTCGCTGCTCACGCTGCCGCTGTCGTTTCCGGGCGTGATCATCGGCTTCTTCGTGATCCTTCTCGGCGGGCGGCAAGGCGTGGTGGCCGACATCGGCGACAGCCTGTTCGGCGAGCGCATCACCTTCGCCTACGGCCTGCTCGGGCTGTTCCTGGCGTACCTGTATTTCTCGCTGCCGCGCGCCATTGCCACTTATGCAGCGGCAGCCGAGTCGATGAACACGCAGCTCGAAGAAGCGGCGCGTTCGCTCGGCGCCTCGCGGCTGCGAGTGGCGCGCGACGTATGGATGCCCGAACTCGCGCCCACCACGCTGGCGTGCGGCGCCATCCTGTTCGCCACGTCGATGGGCGCCTTCGGCACGGCCTTCACGCTGGCCAGCAAGTTCGAGGTGATCCCGATCACCATCTACAACGAGTTCACCAACTACGCCAACTTCGCGCTCGCCGCGTCGCTGTCGATCTCGCTGGGCATCGTGACCTGGCTGGTGCTGTTCGTGGCGCGCCGCTTCGGCGCGAACCCCGTGGCACGCTGAGGCCCGCGCACATGCACAAGAACACACAACCGAAGGCCCCCTTCCTGCTCGCCGTCACGGTGATCGTGAGCCTCTTCATGATCGCGCCGATGTTGCTGTCGGTGATGGCGGGGCTCGTCAACAACTACAGCGCCGGGCTCAAGAGCGGCCTTACGCTGCGCTGGCTCGGCGAGGTGTGGGAGAACTACGGCGGCACCGTCGGCTGGTCGCTCGCGCTGGCCGTGGCCTGCGTCGTCGGCACCGTGCTGCTGGGCGTGCCCTGCGCCTATGCGCTGGCGCGCAGCCGCTCGCGCGCCGCGCGCATCTTCGAAGAGCTGCTGACACTGCCGGTCGCGGTGCCGGGCCTTGCGACGGCGCTGGCTTTGATCCTCGCCTACGGCCAGCTCACCGCCTTCCGCCAGAGCTTCGCCTTCATCCTCGTCGGCCACATGATCTTCACGCTACCCTTCATGGTGCGCACCGTGAGTTCGGCCTTCCAGCGCGACGACCTGCTCGCGCTCGAAGAGGCTGCACGCTCGCTGGGCGCCAACTTCCGCCAGCGCTTCATGGGCATCCTGGTGCCGGCCGTGTTCCCGGCCATCGTGGCCGGCAGCCTGATGGTGTTCACGCTGTCGGTGGGCGAGTTCAACCTCACGTGGATGCTGCACACCCCGCTCACCCGCACGCTGCCCGTGGGCCTGGCCGACAGCTATGCCTCGATGCGCATCGAGATCGGATCGGCCTACACGCTGGTCTTCTTCGCCGTCATTCTTCCGGTGCTGTGGGGCCTGCAGTACCTTGCCAACCTGATGCAGAAACGCCATGGAACTTGAACGCATCCCCGTCGACATTACGAACTGCGCAAAGACCTACGCAGACGGCACGCGCGGCCTGCAGCCCACCGACCTGAAGGTCGAGGCGGGCGAGGTGCTCGCGCTGCTGGGCCCTTCGGGCTGCGGCAAGACCACGCTGCTGCGGCTGATCGCGGGGCTCGAAGCACCCGACGCGGGCAGCCGCATCGTGTTCGGCGGCCAAGACGTCACGCAGCGCCCGGTCGAGCATCGCGGCGTGGGCATGGTGTTCCAGAGCTACGCGCTCTTTCCGCAGATGACGGTGGCGGCCAACATCGGCTACGGCCTGCGCATTCGCGGCGTCTCGCCCGATGAGGAAAAGCGCAGCGTCGGCGAGCTGGTCGACCTGGTGCGCCTGGGCGGCCTGGAGAACAAGCGCCCCACCGAACTCTCCGGCGGCCAGCGCCAGCGCGTGGCCCTGGCGCGCGCCGTGGCCGTGCGCCCGCGCGTGCTGCTGCTCGACGAGCCGCTGGCCGCGCTCGACGCCAAGCTCAAGGAATCGCTGCGCGACGAACTGGCCGAGCTGCTGCGTCGCCTGCACATCACGGCCATCCACGTCACGCATGACCAGCAGGAGGCGCTCGCCATCGCAGACCGGCTCGCGGTAATGCGCGCCGGCCGCATCGTGCAGGTGGGCCGTGGCGAAGACCTGTACCGTGCGCCCGCGCATCCTTTCGTGGCCGAGTTCCTGGGCCGGGTCAACCGCCTGGAGCGCGAGGCCGATGCCATCGCGCAAGGTGTTGTCCGACTCGGTGGATCAACCGTGCCCTGCCCGGGCGCGTGGCAAGGCCATGCGATGCTGCTAGTGCGGCCTGAAGACATCGAGGTCAACGCGCCGCAGCCCAACTGGGGCGCCGCCACCGTCGAGCGCCGCACCTTCCTCGGCGACCGCGTGCAGTTGCACCTGCGCCTGCGAGACCAGCCCGTGCTGGTGGCCGATGTAGGGCGCGACAATCCCTTCGGGCCGGGCGACGCGGTGGGTCTTCGCATCCACCCCGACCGGCTGATGACGTCGCAGGAGACAAGCGCATGACGACAACTCAGAGCAAGAACACCGTCCTGGTCCAGCTGACCGACCTGCACATCCGCGAGCCGGGCCGGCTGGCCTACGGCCGCATCGACACCGCGCCGTACCTCGAACGCGCCGTGCAGTCGGTGCTCGCCTTGCGCCAGCAACCCGACGCAGTGGTCGTCACCGGCGACCTGACCGATTTCGGCCGCACCGCCGAGTACGAACACCTCGCCCGCCTGCTGGCTCCGCTGACCATGCCGGTCTACCTGATGCCCGGCAACCACGACGACCGCGACCAACTGCGCCGCAGCTTCCCCGGCCATGCCTACATGGGCACGGGCGCCGATACAGACGGCTTCATCCAGTACTCGGTGCGCGTCGGCGACCTGCGCCTGCTCACGCTCGACACCTGCGTGCCCGGTGCCAGCCACGGCTCGCTGTGCGAGAAGCGGCTGGCTTGGCTCGAAGCACAGCTCGACGCCTGCCGCGACGAGCCCGTCGTCGTCGCCATGCATCACCCGCCCTTCGAAACGCTGATTGGCCACATGGACGAGATCGGCCTGCTGCAAGGCGCCGATGCGCTGGAAGCCCTGCTCTCGCGCTACAGCAACGTCGAGCGTGTTATCTGCGGCCACCTGCACCGTGCCATCGACGTGCGTTTCGGCGGCACCATCGCCTCGACCTCGCCGGCGCAGGCCCATCAGGTCTGCCTCGATCTGGCTCCGGACGCGGACTCAGCCTGGACACTGGAGCCGCCTTCATTCCGGGTGCACGCGTGGTCAGCGCGCGGACGCCGGCTCGTCACCCATCTCGCGGCATCAGGCAGCTTCGAAGGCCCCTATCCTTTCCACGACAACGGAGCACTGATCGACTGAAGCGCTCACTTGTGGAAAATGGGGTCGAAACGAACCAGAACGAAAAGGATAGAACCCGACCCCCATGAAGCATCTCCTGAATCTGCTGGCGGCCGTGGCCCTGCTGGTATGGGGCACGCACCTGGTCCGCACCGGCGTGCTGCGTGTGTTCGGCGCCAACCTGCGCAAGATCCTCGTGCAGAGCATGCGCAACCGTTTCACTGCCGCCCTCTCGGGCATCGGCGTGACGGCCCTGGTGCAGTCGAGCACCGCCACCTCGCTCATGACCTCGTCCTTCGTCGGGCAAGGCCTGGTTACGCTGCCGGCGGCGCTGGCGGTGATGCGGGGCGCAGACGTGGGCACTGCGCTGATCTCGGTGCTGTTCTCGGCAGACCTGTCGTGGCTTTCGCCAATGTTCATCTTCGTGGGCGTGGTGCTGTTCATCACGCGCTCGGCCACCGTGGCGGGGCGCGTCGGCCGGGTGCTGATCGGGCTCGGGCTGATGCTGCTGGCGCTGCAGCTGGTGGTGGAGGCGACCGAGCCGCTGTTCTCCTCGCCGGCCGTGCGCGCGCTGCTCGCATCGATCAGCAGCGACGTGCTGCTTGAAATCACCATCGGCTCGGTGCTGGCCATCGTGGCCTATTCGAGCCTCGCAGTGGTGCTGCTGGTCGCGGCCATGGCCACGTCGAACGTGGTGCCGCTGGACGTGGCGCTCGGCCTGGTGCTCGGCGCCAACCTGGGCAGCGGCCTGCTCGCAGTGCTGACCACGGCCAAGTCGGCGGTGGCCGTGCGGCAGGTGACTGTGGGCAACCTGCTCTTCAAGGCACTGGGCGTGGCCGTCGTCGCCCCCTTCATCGGCCTGTGGATCCGCTACGTGCAGCCGCAGCTGCCCAACCAGACACACGGCGTAGTGCTGTTCCACCTGGCGTTCAACATCGTGATCAGCGTGGGGTTCATCGGCCTCACGCAGTGGGTCGCCAAGCTGGTAACGCGCATGCTGCCGGTGCCGCAGCAGCCGGCCGGCACCTCACGGCCGCATCACCTCGATCCGTCGGCGCTGTCGACGCCCTCGCTCGCCATTTCGAACGCCGCGCGCGAAGCGCTGCACCAGGCCGACATCGTGGAGACCATGCTGATCGGCACGCTCGACGTGATCCGCCACAACGACCTGCGGCTCGCGCAGGAACTGAGGCAGCTCGACGACACGGTGGACGAGCTGTACTCGGCCATCAAGTACTACATGACCCGCATCTCGCGCGAGGCGCTGGGCGAAGAGGAAAGCCGGCGCTGGACCGACATCATCAGCTTCACGATCAACATGGAGCAGATCGGCGACATCATCGAGCGCGTGATCATCGACGTGGAAGACAAGAAGATCAAACCGCAGCGCAACTTCTCTGAAGCGGGCATGGCGGAAATCGTCGAGCTGCATGGGCGGCTGGTGGCCAACCTGCGGCTGAGCATGAGCGTGTTCCTGAACGGCAACGTGCGCGATGCGCAGAAGCTGCTCGAAGAGAAGGTGCGCTTCCGGAACCTGGAGCGGGCCTACGCCACGACCCACCTGGACCGGCTGTCGGACCGCACGACGCTGAGCATCGAGACCAGCTCGCTGCACATCGACCTGATCAGCGACCTGAAGCGGATCAACTCGCACATCTGCTCGATTGCGTATCCGATCCTGGAGTCGGCCGGAGCCTTGGCGCCCAGCCGGCTGAGAGAGTCTCGACTGGGAAAGATCGAGGGCTGACCGACTAGTCGGCCTGCTCGGCCGTCTTCAGCACGGAAGCCTCGCGCCCCCGCCGCGCATAGCGTTGCGCCAGCACGGCGCACACCATCAGCTGCATCTGATGGAACAGCATCAGCGGCAGCACGATCGCGCCCACCGCGTGCGAAGCGAACAGCACCTTCGCCATCGGTATGCCGCTGGCCAGGCTCTTCTTGGAGCCACAAAACACGATCGTGATCTCGTCCTCGGTATCGAAGCCCAGCTTGCGCGCCAGCAGGGTCGTGAGGCTCAGCGCCAGCCCCAGCACCACCGCGCACACCACCAGCAACCCGACCAGCGCATGCGCGGGCACCTGCTTCCACAACCCCTCGATCACGGCCGCGCTGAATGCCGTGTAGACGACCAGCAGGATCGAGCCCTGGTCCACGAATTTCAGTACTGCAGCGCGGCGCTGTATCCACTTGCCGATCAACGGCCGCAGCAGATGCCCCGCCACGAACGGCACCATCAACTGCAGCAGGATGCGTCCGATCGAGTCCAGCGACGAACTTGCGTGGCCGCCGTTCGGCAGCACCACCAGATTGACCAGAATCGGCGTGATGAACACACCCAGCAGCGTGGAGGCCGATGCACTGCAGATCGCGGCAGGCATGTTGCCCCGAGCCATCGCCGTGAAGGCGATAGCCGACTGCACCGTGGCAGGCAGCACGCACAGATAGAGCACGCCGGTGTAGAGCTCTGGTGTCACCAGCGGCAGGAGCAGTGGCTTGAGCGCCAGCCCGAGCATGGGAAACAGCACGAAGGTGCTGCCGAACACCAGCAGGTGCAGCCGCCAGTGCGTGAGCCCGTTCAAGATCGCCTCGCGCGACAGCTTGGCGCCATGCAGGAAGAACAGCAGCCCGATGGCGGCGGTCGTGAGCAGCTCGAAGAAATGCGCCACCTTGCCGCTTGCAGGCAGCAGGCTGGCAAAGGTCACGACCGAGAGAAGCGCGAAGGTGAAGTTGTCGGGAAGAAAGCGGGGGCGGGACATGTTGCAACTTGGGGCGCTGCGCGTTGCAGGCGCGCAGGCCGACTCAGCAGGGGAATGTGTGATTTCCGCGCATGAATCTCGTCGCCAATTTGCGGAGCCCGGCGCGTGCTCCTCGCGCCTTTGGGGATGCATTTTCGGCGAAGTCCGGCTCGGTTGCCGGTCGGCGAAAAATTGCCCCTGCCTCAGTGTGCGGCGGGCGAACTGAACTGCGCCTGACGGTGGCGCAGGCAGTAGTCGATCAGGTCGTCGATTTCGGTGGCCTTGTCGAACACGGCATCGGCACCGAGGTGCACGCACTTGCGCCGCATGTCGGGCGTGGCGTAGTTGCTGAGCACCACCATCTTCTGCGACGGCCCGCGGTGGCGACAGGCTTCGAGCACGCGAAAACCGGTGCCGTCCTTCAGGAACAGGTCGACGATGGCCAGGTCCCATTGCGACAGGTTGTCCGACAGCCAGCGCGAGCCCTCCTCCTCCGACTCGGCCTCGCCGACCGGATCGACCCGTGCCACCTCGCGCAGCGTACCCACAAGGCTCTTGCGGATGGTCGGGTTGTCTTCGACGATGAAAGTGCGAACTGTGGTCATGGGCTGGCTCGTCTCTACGCTGTGTTCACAGGCTACAAAGTGCACCCGGCACAAGTCGAAGGCATGACACCCCACCGCCGGTAGGACAAGACTGTCGACGCTCAGAGCGTCAGGATCGTGCAGCCCGTGGTCTTGCGCGCCTCCAGGTCGCGGTGCGCCTGCTGCACGTCGGCCAGTGCATAGCGCTGGTCGATCGGGATCTTCACCGCGCCGCTTTGCACCACCGCGAACAGGTCGTCGGCCATCGCCTGCGTGCTTTCGCGCGTGGCCATGTGCGTGAACAACGTCGGCCGCGTCACATAGAGCGAGCCCTTGGACGCCAGCAAGCCGAGGTTGACCGGCGGCACCGGGCCCGAGCCGTTGCCGAAGATGGCAAGCAGGCCGAAGGGGCGCAGGCAGTCGATCGAGCCTTCGAAGGTGTCCTTGCCCACCGAGTCGTACACCACCTTCACGCCCTTGCCGCCGGTAATTTCCTTCACGCGGGCCGCGAAGTTCTCGGTGCTGTAGTTGATGGCGTGCGCCGCGTCGTGCGCCAGCGCGAGCTTGCACTTGGCATCGCTGCCGGCCGTGCCGATCAGCTGCAGGCCCAGCGCCTTGGCCCACTGGCAGGCGATCAGGCCAACACCGCCGGCCGCAGCGTGGAACAGGATGAAGTCGCCGGCCTGCAGGCCTTCGGCCGGCAGCGTCTTCTTCAGCAGGTACTGGGTGGTCAGGCCCTTGAGCATCATGGCCGCGCCAGTCTCGAAGGAGATGTCGTCGGGCAGCTTGCACACGCACTTGGCCGGCATCACGCGCAGTTCGCAGTAGGCGCCCGGCGGCGGGCTGGCATAGGCGGCGCGGTCGCCGGGCTTCAGGTGCGTCACGCCCTCGCCCACCGCCTCGACGATGCCCGAGGCCTCCATGCCCAACTGCAGCGGCATCGCGAACGGGTAGAGCCCGCTGCGCTGATAGGTGTCGATGAAATTCAGGCCCACGGCCTTGTGGCGGATGCGGATCTCGCCGGGGCCGGGCTCGCCGACTTCCACGTCGACGATCTTCAGTTCTTCGGGGCCGCCATGGCGGTCGATACGGACGGCTTTGCTCATCATCGTTGCAGTCTCCACACACAGGAAAAGAAGAGGGATGGGCATCCTGCCACGTCTGGGTTTCCCGTGGCGGCGCGGGGCATCATTGCCCGGTAGAGTCGGCGGCCATGCAGACACAGCCGCAGCGCCTCGCTCCCCTCACCGTTCTCCTGCTCGTCGTTCCGCCGCTGCTCTGGGCCAGCAATGCCGTGGTCGGCCGGCTGGTGCGCGACATGGTGTCGCCGCTCACGCTGAACTTCGTGCGCTGGGTCATCGCGTTCGCACTGCTGCTGCCGCTGGCCGCGCCGGTGCTGCGCCGCAACAGCCCGCTGTGGGAGCACTGGAAACGCTACGCGGTACTCGGGCTACTGGGCATCGGCCTGTACAACGCGTTCCAGTACCTGGCGCTGCAGACCTCCACGCCCATCAACGTGACGCTGGTCGGCTCCAGCCTCCCGCTGTGGATGCTCGCGACCGGGGCGCTGTTCTTCAGCGCACGCATCAGTGCCCGCGAAATCGGTGGCGCGCTGCTGTCGATGGTGGGCGTGCTGCTGGTGCTCAGCCGCGGCGAATGGCAGCAACTGCTTGGGCTGCGGCTGGTGCCGGGCGACCTCTACATGATTTTGGGCACCATCGCCTGGGCCTTCTACAGCTGGCTGCTGGCGCGCACGCACGAACCCAAGGCCGTGCGGCAGGACTGGGCCGCGTTCCTGATGTCGCAATTGGTGTTCGGTGTCGCATGGTCGGGCGCGCTGGCCGCCGGTGAATGGACGCTGACACCCGCCCACATCGACCTGGGCTGGCCGCTCATCGCCGCGATGCTGTTCATCGGCATCGGGCCCGCGGTAGTGGCGTATCGCTGCTGGGGCACCGGCGTGCAGCGCGCGGGCCCGCAGGCGGCAAGCATCTTCATGAACCTCACACCGCTGTTCGCGGCGGTGCTGTCGGCGGCCTTCCTGCGGGAGCCGCCGCATTGGTACCACGGCGCGGCGTTTCTGCTTATCGTGGGCGGGATCGTGGTGGCGTCCCGGCGCTGAAAACACCGGGCCTCGCGCAGCCTGGGGGCGAGCTCAGTACGTGCCCGGGTAGGCCCCGCCGTCGGCGAGCACGTTCTGGCCGGTCATGTAGCCGGCCTGCATGCTGCAGAGAAACGCGCAGATGGCGCCGAACTCGGCCGGCGTGCCGAAGCGCTTCGCAGGAATGTTCTTCTTGCGGGCTTCCCACACGGTATCGAAGTCCTGGCCCGACTTCTGCGCCGCGCCGGCCATCGTGCCCTTGAGGCGGTCGGTGTCGAAGGAACCCGGCAGCAGGTTGTTGATGGTCACGCCCTGCGCCGCGATGGGCGTGCGCGCCACGCCGGCCACGAAGCCCGTCAGGCCGCTTCGCGCACCGTTCGACAGGCCCAGGATGTCGATGGGCGACTTCACCGAGCTCGACGTGATGTTCACGATGCGGCCGAAGCCGCGCTTGGCCATGCCGTCGACCGTGGCCTTGATCAGCTCGATGGGCGTGAGCATGTTGGCATCGACCGCCTTGATCCACGCCTCGCGGTCCCAGTTGCGGAAGTCGCCGGGCGGCGGGCCGCCCGCGTTGGTGACGACGATGTCGAAGTCATGGCCCAGCGCGAACACTGCGGCGCGGCCGGCTTCGGTCGTGATGTCGGCGGCCACATGCTTGACGAACGGGCCCGATGCACCGGCCGCCTCGTTCAGCTTCTTCGCAGCCGCTTCCAGTGCCTCGGCGCCGCGCGCCACGATCACCACGTTCACGCCTTCGCGCACCAGCGCCTCGGCGCAGCCGTAGCCCAGCCCCTTGCTCGCGCCGCACACCAGCGCTGTCTTGCCTGCAATACCCAGATCCATGTTGTTGCTCCTGTGAGTCAGTCAGTACGGCAAGGGGCTTCAGCGCCCCTTGCGTGTGAAAACGAAAATGCCCGCGATGACGAGCACGGTGCCGGCCGCGATCCACGGCGTGAACGGCTCGCCCAGTATGACCACCCCCATGAGGATGGTCGACAACGGCCCGATCATGCCGGTTTGCGCGGCCACGGCGGGGCCGATGCGTTCGATGGCCATCATCACCATCAGCACGGGCACTGCCGTGCAAAGCGTGGCGTTGAGCACCGACAGCCAGATCACCTCGGGCGCCACCTGCATCGCCACGCTCATCGGCCGCGTCAGCACGAACTGCAGGATGCACAGCACGCAGGCCACGGTGGTAGCCAGGCCCACGAGCCGCAGCGACCCGAGGCGCTTGACGAACTCGCCGCTGTAGACAAGGTAGCCCGCATAGCTCACTGCGCTCAGGAACACCAGGAACGCGCCCCACGCCGCCGCCCCGCCGCCCTTGCCGCCGCCCCCGGTCCACAGTTCGTGGCCGAACACCAGCAGCACGCCGGCATAGCTCACGACCATGCCCAGCACCTGCTGGCGCGTGGCGCGCCGCCGGTACATCAGCCAGCCGAACAGCAGCACCAGCGTGGGGTTGAGATACAGGATCAGCCGCTCGAAGCTGGCCGAGATGTACGCGAGCCCCGCAAAGTCGAGAAAGCTCGCAAGGTAGTAGCCCGAGAAGCCGAGCCCGATCACGCCGATCCAGTCGCGGCCGGTGAGCGCGGGCTTGCCGCGCCCCGCCCACAATGCCATCACGGCAAAGAGCGGCAGCGCGAACAGCATGCGCAGCATGATGAGCGTGATGGCGTCCACGCCGTAGCGGTACGCCAGCTTGACGATGATGGCCTTGCCGCTGAACGCGATGGCGCCCAGCGTGGCGAGTATCAGACCGGACGCATAGCCTTTTCTTGCGCCGTCGTGAGTTGGGATGCCGAGCGATGCGGCTGTCTTGTTCATCCCCCGATCATCGCGGGAACCTCGAGACCTTGCTCAATACCCCGCCGCCACACCGTCGCGGCGCGGGTCGCTGGCAGCCACATAGCCTTCGACCGAAGGCTCGCCCGCGCGCCAGATGAACTGGCCGGCGCCGAAGTCCTGGTACGAGTCGTTGATCACTTCCAGGTGGTGGCCCAGGTCGCGCAGGCCCTGCACCGTGGCCGGGTTCATCGCAGCCTCGACGTTGATCTCGAGCCCCGCGTTGAAGCGCCAGCGCGGCGCGTCGCAGGCGGCCTGCGGGTTCTGCTTGTAGTCGAGCATGCGCACCAGCGTCTGCATGTGGCCCTGCGGCTGCATGTTGCCGCCCATCACGCCGAAGCTCATCACCGGCTGGCCGTCCTTGGTGAGGAAGGCCGGAATGATGGTGTGGAACGGGCGCTTGCCCGGCGCCACCACGTTCGGGCTCTCGGCCTTCAGGCTGAAGCCGTGACCACGGTTCTGCAGGCTGATGCCGAATTCGGGCTCCACGCAGCCCGAGCCGAAGCCCATGTAGTTGCTCTGGATGAAGCTCACCATCATGCCGCTCTCGTCGGCAGCCGTGAGGTAGATGGTGCCGCCCTTCACGGGGTTGCCGGCCTTGAAGTCTTGCGCCTTCTTCACATCGATGAGGCGGGCGCGCGAGGCGAGGTACGCATCGTCGAGCATCTGCTCGGTCGTGACTTCCATCGTCTTGCGTTCCGACACGTAGCGGTACACGTCGGCAAAGGCCAGCTTCATCGCTTCGATCTGCAGATGCTGCGATTGCACCGAGTCGACCGGCAGCGAGGCGATGTCGAACTTTTCGAGAATGCCGAGCGCGATGAGCGCGGCAATGCCCTGGCCGTTAGGCGGAATCTCGTGCAGCGTGTGGCCGCGGTAGTCGCGCGATATCGGCTTGACCCACTCGGGCTGGTAGGCCGCGAGGTCGGCCACCGTGAGCGCACCGCCCTGCTCGGCCGAGAACTTCGCCAGCGCCTCGGCGATCTCGCCGTTGTAGTAGGCCTCGCCCTTGGTGCGTGCAATGGCCTTGAGCGCACGCGCGGCGGCCGTGAAGCGGAACAGCTCGCCCACCTCGGGCGCGCGGCCCCACGGCAGGAAGGTCTGCGCAAAGCCCGGTTGCGAGCCCAGCAGCGGCGTGGCCGCAGCCCACTTGCCCTGCACCACCGGCGGCACCAGATAGCCGCGCTCGGCGATGTCGATGGCCGGCACCAGCAGGTCGGCGAACGGCAGCTTGCCGAAGCGCTCGCTCATGGCGACCCATCCGCGCACCGCGCCCGGCACCGTGACCGAGTCGATGCCGCGCATGGGCGGATTGGCCGCGTCGGCACCGTACTTGGCCTTGAAGTACTCGGGCGTCCATGCCTTGGGCGCCGGGCCCGAGGCATTGAGGCCGTGCAGCTCCTTGCCGTCCCACAGGATGCAGAAGGCATCGCTGCCCAGGCCGTTGCTCACCGGCTCGACCAGCGTCATCACGGCGGCAGTGGCAATGGCCGCATCGACCGCGTTGCCGCCCTGATGCAGGATGCGCAGGCCGGCCTGCGAGGCCAGCGGGTGCGAGGTCGACACCACGTTGCGCGCGAAGATCGGGATGCGCGTCGAGAGGTAGGGGTTGTTGAAATCGAAGTTCATTTAGGCGTGCTCTTCTTTCTCTGCTTCATTCGTTGGTGATCTTGCGGTCGACGACGATCTTTTTCCACTTGGCAGCGTCGGCGGCGACCATCTTCGCGAACTGGTCGGGCGTGCCCGGAGTCGCGGTCTCGATGCCCAGGCGGGCGAGTTTCTCTTTCACTTCAGGATCGGCCAGCGCTTCGTTGGCCGCCTTGTTGATCTTCGCGACGATGTCGGCCGGCAGGCCCTTCGGGCCGTAGAAGCCGAACCATGTGTTCGATTCGTAACCCGGCAGCGTGTCGGCAATGGGCGGCAGTTCGGGCGCCAGCGGGCTGCGCTTGAGCGAGGTAACGCCCAGTGCGCGCAGGCGGCCGTCACGCACGTGCGGCATGCCGGTGGGCAGCGAGTCGAACAGCACGTCGATCTTGCCGCTGATCAGGTCGGGAATGGCCAGCGCCGTGCCCTTGTAGGGAATGTGCGTGACGAACACGCCGGCCTGCGCCTTGAACAGCTCGGCCGTGAGCTGCACGATGGTGCCGTTGCCGCTCGATGCGTAGTTGAGCTTGCCGGGGTTCTTCTTCGCGTAGTCGATCCACTCGCGCACCGTCTTGGCGGGCGAATTGACCGGCACCAGCATGATGCTGGCCGCGTCGCCTACATGCGCGATGGGCGTGAAGTCGCGCACCGTGTCGTAGGGCAGCTTGCTGACGGCCGGGCCGATCGAATGCGTGCTGGTGGTGGCCAGCAGGATCGTGTAGCCGTCGGCCGGGGCCTTGGCAGCCTGGTCGGAGCCGATGGCGCCGCCGGCGCCGGGCTTGTTGTCGACCACCAGTGTGGTGCCGAGCTTCTCGCCCATCTTCTGCCCCAGCGTGCGGGCGAAGAGGTCGGTGGCGCCGGCCGCCGGGAACGGCACGATCAGGCGGATCGGCTTGTTCGGGTAGCCCTGGGCCAGGCTGGCGGACGAAGCGGCCATGCCGAGCGCAACGGCGAGCACCTGGAGGAACTGGAGGCGTTTCATATACGGAATTCTTGCCTGTGAACGAAAAAAGGATGCTATGCAGCGGCAGCGCATCAAGCCAGATAATTCTGCTTATTCAACTATCAAAGCTGTTTATGGCAAGGAACACCGCTGAAGAGATCTCGCTGCAGCAGTTGCGGGCGCTGACGGCGGTGGCCGAAACGGGCAGCTTCACACTGGCGGCCGAGGCATTGCAGCTTACGCAGCCGGCCATCAGCCATCTGGTCAAGCGCCTGGAAGAAGAGCTGGCGCAGCCACTGGTGGTGCGCGGCCGCCGCATCCGCATGACCAATGCGGGCCAGATGATGGTCGACACGGCCGTGCGTGCGCTGCGGCTGATCGATGAATCCGTCGATGCCTGCCGCTCGCAGTCGCAGCTGCGCGAAGGCCGCATCGTGCTGGCGGTGGGCCACCTGACCGCCGGCGCCCTGCTGCCGCCGCTACTCGGCCGCTTTTCGCAGAAGCACCCGACGCTTGCGACCACGCTGCTCGACAGCACCGCGGATCAGATGATCTCGCGCATCCTCTCGCAGGAGGCCGACCTGGGCTTCGGCTCCGACATCGGCCAGAAGCACTCGGAGCTGGCGACGGAGCCGCTGTTCTCCGACCGCATGGCCCTCTTCGTGCGGGACGACCATGCGCTGGCGCAGCACGCCGTGGTCGAGGCCCGGCACCTGGAGGCGCTGCCCTTCATCCACGTCAACCCCGACGCCAATGTGTGGCGTGCCGTGAGCCGCCAACTGTCGAGCATGGCCAACGTGTACCCGCGCGTGGTGCATCACGTGTCGATGCTGTCGACAGCCTTCGGCCTCATCCAGGCGGGTGCAGGGGTAGCGCTGCTGCCGCGCTATGTGGAAGTGCTGATGCCGGCCAACCTGCGGGCGTTGGGCGTGGTGCGGCCCACGCTGGAGTACCCGGTGGTCGCCATCCGGCTGGCCAAGCACCCGCTCAACCCGGCTGCCATGGCTTTTCTGGCGATGGCTCGGCAGCATATGAAGCCGCCGCGGGCCGGCAAGTCCTAGTTTTTTCGGCTCAGGGGTGCGATCACGCCGACGGGGTACCTTGCTCCGCGAATGTCCCCCGGCCTTCGGCCTCCTCCTTTATTTCGCTGCGCAAGGCACCCCATCGACGTGATCGTTCAGAGCACTGGTTGATCGGCCAGCACAACAGCCGCGTCCATGTGCGAATGGCATCGGGTGCTCCCCGCAGCGAAATAAAGGAGGAGGCCGAAGGCCGGGGGACATTCGCGGAGGGGAGTACCCGGTGTCATTCGTACACGCCCTGAACAAAAACCATCGAGCCTAATCACGAGAGGAACCCCATGACCCAACGCCGCACAGTCATGCAATGGATCGGCAGCACCTCCGCCCTCGGTGCGTTGACGCCGTGGCTACCCGCAAACGCACAAACCCCGGACACGGCAAACGCAGCCACCAGTCGCAGCACACCCGCACCGCGCTTTGCCTATGTCGGCACCTACACCAGTGACGCCCCGGGCGGCACCGCTGGCGGGCCAGCGTCGAAGGGCATCTACGTGCTCGCCATCCAGGACGGCGCCTGGACACAGGTGCAAGCAGTCACCAGCGCGAACCCTTCGTTTCTAGCGGTGCACCCCAGCCAGCGCTTCCTGTACGCGATCAACGAGATCGACACCTACCAGGGCCTGCCCACCGGAACGGCCGAAGCCTATGCCATCGATGAGCGCAGTGGCCGCCTGACGCTGATCAACCGCCAGCCGCTGTCGCTGTCAGGCGTGATCCCGGCGCACTTGGCAGTGTCGCCCGACGGGCGCGCCCTGGTCGTGGCCCTGTATGGCGGCGGCGCCTACAACGTGCTGCCGATCGGTGCGGACGGCAAGCTCGGCAAGGTATCGAGCATTGAGAAGGAAACCGGCTCCGGCCCCGACACAGAACGACAGGAGTCGCCACACCCGCACATGGTGCAGTTCGACGCCTCGGGCCAGCGCGTGCTCGCCACCGACCTCGGCAGCGACCGCATCAACGTCTTCACGCTCACCGACGGCAAGCTGGCACTGGTCGGCCGCACTGCCACGCAGCCCGGCAGCGGCCCGCGCCACCTGGCGCTGCATCCGTCGCAACGCTTCCTGTACCTGGTGAACGAACTCGATGCCACGGTCGCCTGCTTCGGCTACGACGCGGCCAGCGGCCTGATAGACGGACAACGCCAGCGGATCTCGACAGTGCCGCAAGACTTCACCGGCCAGAAAAACTCGGCGGCGCTGGTGATGCATCCCTCGGGGCAGTTTCTCTACGCGAGCAACCGCCGGCTGAAGTCGGAACACCCGCTGGCCGACAGCATTGCAGCGTTCCGCGTCGATGCAACCAGCGGCACGCTGACACCGCTGCAGCACTGGAGCGAAGGCCTGCGCTTCCCGCGCGCGCTCGCGATGGCGCCCAGTGGCAGTCACCTCTACGCGCTCAGCCAGAAAGGCGACGCCATCCTGCGCCTGCGCATCGACCCCGCGAACGGCAAGCTGGACCAGCCGGTGCAGGTGGCACAAGTGCCGACGCCGGCCTGCCTGGTGTTCGCCTGATCAGCTCCCGCGCGTGAGCATCCGCCCCGCGCGCGCCAGCACCCGTGCTTCGGCCTCGCCGCCGCGGTAGGCCAGCACGCCGTTCACGAACACGCGCTCCACACCGAGGCTCACGCCGTGCGGCTGGTCGTAGGTCGCGGTGTCGGCGATGGTCTCGGGGTCGAACACCACCACATCGGCCATCGCGCCGGTGCGCAGCAGGCCGCGGTCGGCGATGCGCAGGTTGCGCGCGGTCATGCCGGTCATCTTGTGCACGGCCTGCTCCAGCGTGAACAGCCTGCGCTGGCGCCAGTAGCGCGCAAACACGCGAGGGAAAGCCCCCCACAGGCGCGGATGCGGATGCCGGTCGTGCGGCAGGCCGTCGCTGCCGATCATGGTGAGCGGATGCGCGATGACGCGCTCCACGTCTTCCTCCTGCATCTGGAAGTAGCAGGCGCCGCCCGGCTTCAGGCGCAGGCAGGCCTCCTGCTCGGTGACGCCCCACTCGCGCGCGATGTCGGAGACAAGGCGCCCCGTCATCTCCGGATGCGGGTCGGACCAAGTGAGCAGCACGTCGATCACGCCATCGACAAGATCCTCGCGTAGCACGGTCGAGCCGGCCACGTAGGGGTACACGTCCATCGCGATCTTCTGGCGCTGCGCCAGCGACTCGATCAGCGGCAGGGTCTCTTTCGTGCGGCCCCAGTTGGCGGGGCCGGCGCACTTGTGGTGCGAAATGACGAGCGGCACGCCGGCATTGAAAGCCGAGTCGCCGGCCTCGTGCAGCGCCTCGATGATCTGCTGCATCTCGCTGCGCAGGTGCGTGGCGTACACGCCGCCATGACGTGCCACGACGCGCGCCAGCGCCGTCACTTCTTCGGCGGGCGCAGCAAAGGCCTCTTCGTAGAACAGGCCCGACGACATGCCGTGCGCACCGTCGGCCATGCAGCTGTCGAGCAGCGCTTCCATGCGCGCCATCTCATCGGCGCTGGCGGGGCGGTCCAGAGCTTCCATGGTGGCGAAGCGCAGTGTGGTGTGGCCGACCAGCGCTGCCACGTTGAGCGCGGGCCGCGTCGCATCGACCGCCGCGCGGTACTCGGCCATGGTCGCGTGCTTGAACGAATCGGCGCCCAGCAGCGTGAGCGGCGGCAGCGACTGCGGCGTGCGGTAGGGCGCGAGCGAGATGCCGCAGTTGCCCGTCACCACCGTGGTGATGCCCTGCGACACCTTGGGCAGGCACAGCGGGTCGCGCAGCACGATGGCGTCGTCGTGCGTGTGCGCGTCGATGAAGCCAGGGGCGACGACCTTGGCGCGGCAGTCGACGATCTCGACGTCGGCCAGCGCGAGGCCATCGGGCAGCCGCTCGCGCAGGCCTTCGCCGAGCGCGACGATGCGGTCGCCCTGCAGCAGTACGTCGCCGGGCCACGAAGGGCCGCCCGAGCCGTCGACCACCAGGCCAGCTTCGAGCAGGATGGCCTTGCCTGTCGTCGCACTCACGATGCGGCTCCCTTGTTGCTGTTGATGCCGCCGCCGTCCCAGCTTTGCAGCGGGTGCGTGGTGGCATCGATGCCGTGGCGCTGGAAGGCTTCGCGTGCACGCTGAAGGCGCTGCACGGCGGGCTCGCCGCGGCGCTGGGCCACGAGCACGGTAAGGATCTCGATGGCAGTGAGGTGCGTCAGGTAGGCATCGATGCCCACGTGCATCACCGCGTCATCGGGCACCGACAGGCCGAGCAGAAAGTCGGCCTTGGCCGCGAGTGCCGTGCCAGGCCGCGTCAGCGCAACCACCTTGGCGCCCTGCCCGCGCGCGATGTCCACCGCGTCGAGCAGCGAGGGCATGCCGCCCACGTGCGAGATGGCGATGACCACGCCGCCCGGCCGCTGCGCCGCGCCGGCCACCTGCTGCAGGTGGTAGTCGGCCCAGGCATTGGCCGACAGGCCGAGCCTGAAGAGCCGCGCCTGCAGGTCGTTGGCCATGAACCACGAGGTCGCGCCCGCGCCGTACAAGTCCACGTGCGGCGCCGCCGCAATCGCCGCCACGGCGCCGTCGAGCACCTGCATATCGAGTTGGCCGCGCACGCCCGAGACCGATGCCGCCGCGCTGCGCGCGATCTTGCCGACCACTTCGTCGGCCGCGTCCTCGATGTTCACGCGGCGGTGCAGCGGCGAGCCACCGAGCGCCAGCTCCTGCGCGAGCGCGAGCTTGAATTCGCGCAGACCGGCAAAGCCGAGATCGCGGCAAGTGCGCATGATGGTAGGCACCGAGCTGCGCGAGCGCTCGGCCAGCTGCTCGAAGCTCTCTTCGAGCACGCGGTCGGGGTCTTCGAGGATCAGGTCGAGAATCGCGCGCCGCGTCGCCGGGGCGTCGCTGCGGATCTGCGCGATTTTCTGAAGCAGGGAGGGTGTCATCGCAGCGTGCTCAGAAGTGCATGGCGACGGCGTCGCTCACGCGGTAGTCGTTCTCGACCACGGGCATCCAGTGCCATTTGTCGAAGGTGGTGCAGGGGTGCGAAATGCCGAGGCCGACCCGGTCGCCGACCTTGGGCGCTTCGGCTTCCTCGCTCGCGTCCCAGCGCAGGTAGGCGTGCTGGTCGTTGAGCGCGGTGATCTTCCAGCCCGCGGGCACGGCCTGCGGCTGCAGCACGCCCCGTGCAGCACGTGCGATGGGCACGGGCAGCGAGAGATCGAAGGAAATGTCGCGCTTGCCGACCGCAAGAATCGCCAGGCCCGGCTCGGGGCGCGATTGCACCGTAGCCCAGACTTCCATCGCCGGCACCAGGCTCTCGCCACAGCCGCAGCCCAGGCGCTCATCGACCGCGCTCACCATGCGCTTGTAGAAGCCATGGTCGTGCGTGACGTAGCAGCCCGAGCGCAGCAGGCCGCGCACCGGCGCGCCGAGCGCGGGCTTCAGGCGCCCGGCCACGAGGTCGAAGATGGCCGAGCCACCGGCCGAAACCAGCACCTCGTCGGTCTCGAACAGCTTTTCGCTATCGCAATGGCGTGCCACGGCTTCCACGCGGTCCATCAGCGTCTTCGCGTAGGCCGCATCGGGCTCGCTCTGGCCGGTGGCGCCCTGCCCTTCATAGCACTCGATGCCCACGAGCTTGACCGCATCGCTCGCGCGCAGCCGTGTGGCCAGCTCCACGGCTTGCTCGTGCGTACGGCAGCCGGTGCGCGCGCCATCGACGCCGATCTCGATCATCACCTCGAAGGGCACGCTCGCGGGGTGGCGCTTCGCCCAGTCCTCTATCAGCGCGAGCTGCGCCAGCGAATCGACCAGGAACACGATGCGCAGGTCGACATGCTCGCTCAGCAGCATCTGGATGCCCGCGAGGTCTTCGTCGCTCACTACCTGGTTGGCGATGACCGTACGGCGCGCGCCGGCCGCCACTCCCACGGCCAGCTGCGTGACGGTGGCGAAGGTCAGGCCCCAGGCGCCGGCGTCGAGCTGGCGCTGGAAGAGCTGCGGCGACATGGTGGTCTTGCCATGCGGCGCGAGGTCGATGCCCCATTCGCGCACGCGCGACTGCATCCAGGCGAGGTTGTGTTCGAGCGCCTCGCGCTTGAGCACGGCCAGCGGCAGCGGCAGGTCACCGGCGAGCACGTTCCATCCGGCAGCGCCGATCTCGCTGCGGCGGCGCGGCGCCTGGGTGCGCGGGTAGCCCTTGAAGTTGCTGCCCAGCAGCGGGTCGTTGAAATCGTTGGCGGCGACGGCTTTGTCGGTCATGGTCATGCGGCAATGTTGGATAGCAGTTCTTTGCGGATGCAGGCGCTGTAGTGTCCTGCCGAAATTTCTTCGAGCGGCGGCACAGTCTGCGCGCAGGCCTCGATGGCATGCGGGCAGCGCGTGCGAAACACGCAGCCCGAGGGTGGCGAGATGGGGCTCGGGATGTCGCCCTTCAGCGCAATGCGCTCGGTCGCCACCTCCGGGTCGGGCTTCGGGCTCGCGGCCAGCAGCGCCTGTGTGTAGGGATGCGAGGGCCGCGCGAACAGCTCTTCGGTGGTGGCAACTTCCATCACCTTGCCCAGGTACAGCACCACCACGCGGTCGCACAGGTACTCGACCACGTCGAGGTCGTGCGAGATGAAGAGCATCGTCAGGCCCAGCCGCTCGCGCAGGTCGGCCAGCAAATTGATGACCTGCGACTGAATGGACACGTCGAGCGCCGACAGCGGCTCGTCGGCCACGATGAATTCGGGCTCCACGGCCAGCGCGCGCGCCACGCCGATGCGCTGGCGCTGCCCGCCCGAGAACTCGTGAGGAAAGCGGCTCGCATGCTCGGCGCGCAGGCCCACGGTCTCGAGCAGCTCGGCAATGCGCTTGTCGCGCGCCGCCGCGCCCTTGTGCAGGCCGTGCGTGGACAGCGCCTCGCCGAGGATCGCGCTGATGCGCATCTTGGGGTTCAGGCTGGCGTACGGGTCCTGGAAGATGATCTGCAGCTTGCTGCGCAGCTTGCGCATGCGCTCGCCCGACAGCGTGCCGATGTCGTCGCCGCGGTACAGCACTTGCCCGCTGGTGCGTTCGAGCAGGCGCAGCACGGTGCGGCCGATGGTGCTCTTGCCCGAACCCGATTCGCCGACCAGGCCCAGCGTTTCGCCGGGCTGGATCGCGAACGACACGTCGTCGACCGCGCGCACCGGGCGGTCGCTGCTGCCGAAGTATTTCTTGAGTCCGCGGACTTCGATGAGTGGAGAAGAAGAAACAGCGGTCATGCGACCCTCACGAGTGGTTGCGCCGGCTGCACGCGGATGCAGCGCGCCTGGCGGCCGTGGTGCGTTTCGATCAGCGGCGGCATCCCGGCGGTGCAGCCGGCCAGCGCGAGATCGCAGCGCGGCTCGAAAGCGCAGCCCGGCGGCGGTGCCAGCGGGCTCGACACCTGGCCGCGAATGGCGAACAGGCGCTTGGGCTTGGGCTGGCCGGGCAGGCGCGCCTTGCCCGGCAGGCAGGCCAGCAAGCCCTGCGTGTACGGATGCTCGGGCTGCGCGAACAGCGGCCGCACTGGCGCGCTTTCGACCACGCGGCCCGCGTAGAGCACCACCACGTCGTCCGCATGGTGCGCGACCACGCCGAGGTTGTGGGTGATGAAGAGAATGCTCATGCCCGTCTCGGCCTGCAGCCGGCGCATGAGCTCGAGGATCTGCGCCTGGATGGTCACGTCGAGCGCGGTGGTGGGCTCGTCGGCAATCAGCAGCGTCGGGTCGCAGGCCATGGCCAGCGCGATCATCACGCGCTGGCGCATGCCGCCCGAGAGCTGGTGCGGGTACTCGTGAATGCGCTGCGCGGCGGCCGGTATCTCGACCAGCTCCAGCATGCGCAGCGCATGGGCCAGCGCCGCCTTGCGGTCGAGGCCCTTGTGCAGGCGCACGCTTTCCGCGATCTGCTCGCCGATGGTGAACACCGGGTTCAGGCTGGTCATCGGCTCCTGGAAGATCATCGACAGCTGGTTGCCGCGCAGCGAGCGCATCTCGCGTTCGCCGATCTGCAGCAGGTCGAGCGTCTTGCCTTCGCGCGTCACGAACGAGGCGCTGCCGCTGACCTGCGCGTTCGCGGTCTTGGGCAGCAGGCGCATCAGCGTGAGGCTGGTGACCGACTTGCCCGAACCCGATTCGCCGACCAGCGCGGTCGTCTTGCCGGGCTGTATGGAGAAGCTCACGTCAGCCACCGAACGCACGAGGCCGTCTTCGGTGGGGAAGCTGGTGCTCAGGTTGCTGACCGTGAGGCGTGGGGTTGTGTTCGTCATCACGAGGTCTTCTTCAGCTTGGGGTCGAGCAAATCTCGCACGCCATCGCCCAGCAGTTGCAGCGACAGCGCCGTGAAGATGATCGCGAGCCCCGGGAACAGCACTACCCAGAAGGCCTGGTGCGCGTACTGCTGGCTGCCCGCGACCATGGTGCCCCAGGTCGGGATCTCGGGCGGCACGCCGACGCCGAGGAACGAGAGGCCCGCCTCCGCCAGGATCGCGTACGCGAAGATGAACGACACCTGCACGAGGATCGGCGACATCAGGTTCGGCAAGATGTGCCGCCACAGGATGCGCGAGGTGCGCACGCCCAGCGCGCGCACGGCCTCGACGAACAGCAGCTCGCGCACCACCAGCGTCGAGGCCCGCACCACCCGCGCCACGCGCGGCGTGTAGACCAGCACCAGCGCCAGCACGGTGTTCATCAGCGAGGGCCCGAGGATGGCCACCAGCGCGATGGCCAGCAGGATGTCGGGGAAGGACATCATCGCGTCGACCACGCGCATCAGCGGCGCGTCGAGCCGGCGGAAGAAGCCGGCCATCAGGCCCAGCACCGTGCCGGCGATGACCGCGCCCAGCGCCGTAAGCGCAGCGATGGCCAGCGAGTAGCGCGCGCCGTGCACGATGCGCGAATACAGGTCGCGGCCCAGTTCATCGGTGCCGAGCAGGTGCTCGGCGCTCGGCGCCTTCAGGCGATCCAGCACGGCCGTGTCGTTGGGGTCGATGGAGGCGAACAGCGGCGCGCCGATCGCGAGCACCGCGATCACCAGCAGCACCAGGGCGGAAACCATCACGATGCGGCGATGCATCAGCTGACGGAGCATTCGGGGCATACGCATCGCTCAGACCTTCACGCGCGGATCGACCACCGCGTACAGCAGGTCGATCGAGAAATTGATGAGCACATAGATCGCGGCGATCACGAGCAGCGCACCTTGAATGACGGGGTAGTCGCGCCGCAGCACGGCACTGACCACGAGGTTGCCCACGCCGGGCAGGCCGAACACGGTCTCGGTGATGACGGCGCCGCCGATCATCAGCGCGACCGTGAGGCCGATCACCGTGACGATGGGCACCAGCGCGTTGCGCAGCGCGTGCTTGAGCACCACCGTGCTTTCGCTCAGGCCCTTGGAACGCGCGGTACGCACATAGTCTTCGCCGAGCACGTCGAGCATGGAGGCGCGCGTGAAGCGGATGATGAGCGCGGAGTTCAGCAGGCCCAGCACCGTGGCCGGCAGCACCAGCGAATGCAGCCGCTCGGCCAGCGCCGCATCGGGCGCGCCATAGCCCGACACCGGGAACCAGCCGAAGGACACGGCAAAGATCTGGATCAGCACGATGCCGAGCCAGAAGCTCGGAATGCTCGCGCCCAGCATCGCGATGCCGGTGAACAGCTGGTCGACCGCGCGCCCGCGGAACACGGCGGAGACGATGCCGCACGGCACGCCGATCAGCGCCGCGATGGCCACCGCCATCAGCGCGAGCAGCGTGGTGGGTTCGGAGCGCTCCCACAGCGCCTGTGTCACGGGGCGCTGCAGGAAGATCGAAGTGCCCAGGTTGCCCTGCAGCACCTCGCGCAGCCAGTAGCCGAACTGCACGGGCAGCGGCTTGTCGAGGCCGTACTCCTTCTGCACGCGGGCGATGTCGGCCGCGGTGGCCTGGTCGCCCAGCAGCACCGAAACCGGATCGCCCGAGGCCGCACGCGTGAGCACGAAGACGAGCACCGCCACGATGGCGAGCACGACGAGCATGCCCGCGGCGCGGGAGGCGATGTAGCGGAACATCGATTTCTTCATCACGCGGAAAACTCGATGGCCGCCGCGCTGCCCACTGCAACGTACTGACCGGTGAACTTGATGTCGCCACCCTGCACGCGGAAGACGCTGACGTTGTCGCCCTGCTTGTTGTGGCACACGTAGAGGAACCTGCCGCTCGGGTCGAGCGTGCAGCTGCGCGGGTAGTTGCCGCGCGACCATTCCTCGCGCACCAGCGTGGGCGCGCCGGTGCGTGCGTCGATCTTGAAGAGCGAGATCGAGTCGTGCAGGCGGTTGAGCGACACGAAGTGCTGGCCATCCGGCAGCATGCGGATGCCCGATGCGTAGCTGGTGCCCTTGAAGCCCTTGGGCAGCGCCGAGGTCTCGCTCACCAGCGTAAGCACGCCGGTGGCGTTGTCGTAGCGCATGAATGCGATGGTCGATGCTTCTTCGTTCACCAGGTAGAGCCACTTGCCGTTCGGGTGGAACACGAAGTGGCGCGCGCCCGAGCTTTCCGACACGGCCACCGTGCTCGGCTGGCTCAGCACGCCGGTGATGCGGTCGAAGCGGTAGGAGATGACGCGGTCCAGCCCGAGGTCGGCCACCAGCACGAAATTGCCCTTCGGGTCGGCGTGCACCATGTGCGCGTGCGGGCCGTCGTGGTCGCTGGTGGCAAAGCCTTCGTACGAGCGCGCGGCTGCCGGCACCACGTCGGCGCCGGGCTTGCAGGGCGTGGATGCGCCGCAGGCCTCGACGTCCTTGTAGACGACTGCGGGGGTGCCGGCATCGGGCGTGCCGTCGGCGCGCAGCGCGATCACGCTGACGTCGCCGCTGGCGTAGTTGGCCGTGAACAGGAAGCGGCCGTCGGGGTGCACGCTGATGTAGGCCGGGTCCTTGCCGCCGCAGGCCGTCTCGGAGACGAACGACAGCGCGCCATCTGCACCGATGCGGAAGGCCGAGACCGAGCCGGCCTCGAACTCGTTGGCCGCATAGAGCATCGGCAGCTTCGGGTGGCGCGCGAGCGACGCGGGGTTGCGCAGCTTCGCGCCCTCGCCTGCACTGGTCACGGCCGGCGGCGCGCCGGGGATGGGCTTGAGCGCGCCGGTGGCGCTGTCGAGTACGAACTGGTGCACACCCAGTCCGCGCCCGCCGCGCCACGGCTTGCCGCCGTCGCTGTAGGTGCCGACGTAGGCGTAGACCGGGCCGGAGGTTGCGGCTTGAACGGTGGAGGCCGTGAGGCCGAGGGCTCCGAGGCCGGAGGCCAGTGCGCTGGCTTGCAGAAGTTGGCGACGCGATGGCATGGCTGGTATCCCTGCCTTACTTGATCTTCGCGTTCCAGAAGAACGGCCAGGTCGCGGGCGTGTAGTTGTCCAGCGCCGGGCTCTTGGCCGAGAGGCCGTTGAACTTGCCGACGTTGATGTACGGCACTTCGTCATAGACGACCTGCTGCACCTTGCCCCACAGCGCGCCGCGCTTGGCCGGGTCGCTCTCTACGTTGAAGGCCTGCAGCGCCGACTTCTTCGCGGGCGTGTCCCACCAGCCGGGCGCGCCGTCGCCGAGTTGCGGCGGCGAGAGCATCGGCTCGGGGAACTGGCCCGAATGCGTGACGTAGATGTCCCACAGCTTGGCGTCGTTGCGGCGCTGCACCAGCGTGGCCCAGTCGACCACGTTGAGGTCGACCTTGAAGCCGGCGCGCTTGAGCTGCTCGGCCATCAGCAGCGCCATGTTGTAGTGGAAGTCGTACTGGCGGCTGGTGAGCACGCGGATCGGCTCGCCCTTGTAGCCGGCCTTGGCCGCGGCTTCCTTGGCCTTGGCGGCGTTGCGCTGGTTGTACTGGTCGGTGCCGGCCGTCGAATAGAACGGCGAGCCCTTGGGGAAGTGGTTGCCCTCGGCCACGAAGAAGCGCGTGTCGCCGAAGCCGGCCGCGAGCATTTCGCCTTCGCCCAGCGCGGTCTGGATCGCCTGGCGCACCGGCTGGCTGGCGGCCACGCCTTCCTTGGTGTTGAGCACGAGGTACGGGAAGCCGAACGAGGGCGTCATGATCGGCACCGTCTTGCCGCCGGACTTCTCCAGGCGCGGCAGTGCTTCCACCGGCAGCAGGTCGGCAAAGTCGTACTGGCCGGCCAGCGCGCCTTCGACGCGCGTGCTGGCGTTGGGCACGGGCACGAAGCGCAGCTCCTCGATGGCCGCTTCGCGCTTGCCGCCGTAGCCGCTCGCGGGCTCCTTGCGCGCCGTGTATTTGTCGAAGCGCGTGAGCAGCACGAACTGGTCGGGGCGGCGCTCCTTGAACTTGTAGGGGCCGGTGCCGACGAAATCCTTCAGCGGCGAGGCGATGGAGTCCTTGGCCATGATGGCAGCCATGCCGCTGGGCAGCGCGAGTTGCGAGAGCAGCGGTGCATAGGGCTCCTTCAGCACCACCTCGACCGCCAGCGGGCCCTTGGCCTTGAGGCTGTCGATTTCCTTGCCCACGGCCTTGCCGCGCGGCGACTGTTCCATCCAGCGCTGCAGGCTGGCCACCACATCGTCAGCCGTGAGTTCGCGGCCGTTGTGCAGCATGACGCCCTTGCGCAGGGTGATGGCGTAGGTCTTGCCGTCGGCCGAGATCTTCGGCATGCCTTCGGCCAGCATCGGCACCACGTTCCACTTGGCGTCGAAGGTGTAGAGCGTCTCGTACACGTGCTGCATGATGGTTCCGACCAGGTCGGCAGTCGAGGCCATCGGGTCGAGCGTCTGCGGCTCGGCCACCATCGCCAGCGTGGCGAAGTTGCGCGGGCCCTGGGCCTGGGCGCTCTGGTAGGGCAGCGCGGCGCACAGCATCGCGAGCAGGGAAGCGCCCAGCAGGCTGCGCTTCGACAGCATAGGCAGGCGCTGGACAAGACCGACGTGGGGCATGGGGAACTCCTTCATGGGGCGGGCGAGTTTGTGAAAGAAAATTTCTCTTCGGCCCGGACTTTGAAGCAGTATTCATGCCAAATCATCCGTGTTAACCCTCGATAAAGGGTTTTTCTGAAATAGATTTTCAGATTGGATGGATACTCGCCAATCCCCCTTCCATCGTTCACTTCAACCCCAGGAGTCCTCCCATGCCTCTCGAATACCTCGGCGCCCCGCCCCTTGCCTCCGACCGCCAGGTTCGCCCCTTCTCCCCGGCCGTGCGAGCCGGCGACTTCGTCTATGTGTCGGGCCAGGTGCCCGCCAACAAGGACGGCGAGATCGTGGTGGGCGGCATCGAGGCGCAGACGCGCCAGGTGATGGAAAACCTCAAGACCGTGCTCGCGCTGGCCGGCGCCACGCTCGACGACGTGTGCAAGAGCACCGTCTGGCTGCAGGACGCGCGCGACTTTGGTGCCTTCAACCGCATCTACATGAGCTACTTCGGTGAAAACAAGCCGGCGCGCTCGACGACCGAGGCGCGGCTGATGGTCGACGCCAAGGTAGAGATCGACGTGGTCGCCTACAAGCCCAAGGCCTGATCAGGCCTGCAGTTCGGTCTTGCGCTGGATGATGCGCGAGACCAATCCATATTCGACGGCCTCCGTGGCCGAGAGCCATCGGTCACGCTCGATGTCGGCCAGCACCACGTCGATGGGCTTGCCGGTCTCGCGCGCGATCTCGTGCGCGATGCGCTGGCGGGCCTTGATGATTTCCTGCGCCTGGATGGCGATGTCGGTCGCCTGCCCGCCCGCGCCGCCGCTGGGCTGGTGGATCAGGAAGCGCGTGTTCGGCAGGCACACGCGGCGCTCGCGCGGCGCCGCCAGGAACAGGTGCGTGGCCGCACTGCCGACCCAGCCAGTGCCGATCATGTTCACCGGCGCGCTGATGAAACGCACGATGTCGTGGATGGCATCGCCCGACTCCAGATGCCCGCCCGGCGAACTCACGAGGATGTCGATGGGCTTATCGGGGCTGTCGGCGTCAAGTGCGATGAGCCTGCGCGTCACATCGGCCGCCACTGAGTCGCTGATGGTGCCGAAGATCAGCAGCGTGCGCGACTTGAACGCCTTCTCCTCCAGGTAGGAGTTGCGCGGCTCGGCGGTGGCGGCGGGCTTGGTGTCGTCGTCGGATTCCATTGAAAACATGGGCTGCATGGAGAAAGCTCCTGTGGTTGAACTGTCTTGACGAACAAGCCCACAGTTTCGTGACATTGCGCGCTATGGCAAGCTGCGGCGATGCTCGATGAACGCTATCTCTCGCAATTCCCGGCGCTGCGAAGCCGGCTGGTTCGCGCGGCGGCGCGAATGCTGGGTGGCCCGGCGGATGCCGAAGACGTGGTGCAGGAAAGCTACCTGCGCGCGCTCGAGGCTGGCGGCATGCTTGAGCCCGACTCGGTGCAGGCCTGGCTGACGACGGTGATGCAGAACCTTGCCATCGACAAGTTGCGGCGGGAGAACTGGATGCAGCGGTGGTTGCGGGATGCCGAAGGGCTTGCGCCCGAGGCACCTTCGGCGGAAGTGGATGCGGCGCAGGCCGAGGAAGCCAATCACGCGTTGCGCCTGCTGGCCGACCGCCTCAATCCGACCGACGGCGCCGCGGTGCTGCTTCGCGAAGTCTTCGAACTGAGCTACAGCGAGATCGCCGAGGCCACCGGAAAGACCGAAGCCAGTTGCCGGCAGCAATTGCATCGCGCCCTCATGCGCTTGCGCAGCGGCGAAGCACCGTCATCGGAGCATGCGCGGGACGAAGCTGAGACGGAGGCGGCGCTTCACCTCTATCGCCAATCGCTGCAGAATCGCAACGCGAAGGTACTGCTCGCCATGCTGCGCCAGCCCAGGACGCGCGCTGTCGTGCGTTCAGCAGCAGCAGGAGCGACAACGGCACCAAATATCGTCTGCCAGGTCACTCACGTTGGCGGGCAGCTTGGCCTCTTGCTGACGCTGGGCAACCAGTTCGTCTGCGTGCTGCCGTTGGGCACGCGGAATGTGCACGAGGAATCGCCGGCCTGACAATCGAGCGAAACGGTCCGGCGGCAAAATCCGGCAATGAACAAAAGCTTGTGGGGGATGACGGGAGCGCTCTTCGGCGGACTCTGGATCGCCGTGTTTTTTGCCGCATTCAGCACATTGGCACTCGTCCGCGAGGCGAAGAAAGAAGATCTCTTGCTCACTTCGGGGCTCTTCATGGGCGTCGAACCCGGAAGAGGACGGGCGCGATCCATCAACTACGCGGTCATCGAATCCGATGGTCGCTCCCTGCGATTCTCCATCCACACATGCGAACAACAGATCGCCCGAATGGCGAGGGGCACCACGGTTTCCGTACTGCACGATGATTCCAAGCTCTTTGAGCTGACTGCCGATGGCCAGACGCAATGCACCTATGCATCCACTGCCCAGGCCTTGGCACAAGCGCGGAGCAACAACCTGCGCTGGACACTCTCGGGCGCGACGGGTGGCGCCCTGTTGGTGCTGCTGGCAATCTGGTCACGCTGGCGGACCAGCCGCCGCTTGACGCAGCTCCGAGCCGTCATGCAGCGCCGCGAAACCGGTGGCGCAGACCGATAGCGACTCAGCCCGCCAGCCGCCCCGCCACCAACTGCAACACCCGATCGCACCGCTTCGCCAGATCCTGGTCATGCGTGACCATCACGAACGCAGTGCCATGCCGGTGCGCAAGTTCGAGCATCAGCTCGAACACCGTGTCCGCCGTGCTGCGGTCGAGGTTGCCAGTGGGCTCGTCTGCCAGCACGCAGGCCGGTTTCGTGACCAGTGCGCGCGCGATCGCAACCCGCTGGCGCTCGCCGCCCGACAGCTCGGCCGGCCGGTGATGCAGGCGCTGGCCCAGCCCCACGCTTTCGAGGATCTTCGTGGCCGACTGCGCGGCCGCATGGGGCTCCACGCGCCGGATCTTCAGCGGCATGGCCACGTTGTCTAGCGCGCTGAACTCGGGCAGCAGGTGATGGAACTGGTAGACGAAGCCCAGGTGCTGGTTGCGCAGCCGCCCCTGCTCCGCCGCATCGGCGTGCGCGATGTCCTTGCCCAGCAGTTCGACCTTGCCGGCCGTGGGCTCGTCGAGCCCGCCCATCAAATGCAACAGCGTGCTCTTGCCGGAGCCCGAGGCGCCGACGATGGCCAGCGTTTCGCCGGCATGCACGTCGAGGTCCACGCCGTGCAGCACGGTCAGGTCGAGCCGGCCTTCGTGGAAGCGCTTGGTCAGGCCTCGGGCCTTCAATACGACTTCACTCATAGCGCAGAGCCTCAGCCGGGTTCACGCGGCTGGCGCGCCAGCTCGGGTACAGCGTGGCCAGGAAGGCCAGCACGAGGGAGATGATTGCAATGGGCATGATGTCGCTGCGCTGCGGATCGCTCGGCATCTTGCTGATCAGGTAGATGTCCTTGGGCAGGAAGCTCGCGTGGAACAGCTGCTCCAGGAAGGGCACGATCACGTCGATGTTGTAGGCAATGCCAAGCCCCAGCAGCAGCCCGGCCACGGTGCCGATCACGCCCACCATCGCGCCCTGCACCACGAAGATGCCCATGATGCTGCGCGGCGAGCTGCCCAGCGTGCGCAGGATGGCGATGTCGGCGCGCTTGTCGGTCACGGTCATCACCAGCGTGGAGACGAGGTTGAAGGCCGCCACCGCCACGATCAGCGTGAGGATGATGAACATCATGCGTTTCTCGACCTGCACGGCCGCGAACCATGTCTTGTTCTGGCGCGTCCAGTCGCGGATGAGGAACTCGCCCGGCAGGGTCACTGCCAGCTGGTCAGCCACGTCGCGTGCCTCGTTGAGGTTCTTGAGCTTCAGGCGAATGCCGGTCGGCCCTTCGAGGCGGAACACCTTGGCCGCGTCCTGCTCGTGGACCATGGCCAGCGCCGAATCGTATTCGTAGTGGCCCGAGTCGAAGGTGCCGACCACGGTGAACTGCTTGAGCCGCGGCACCACGCCCGCCGGCGTGACCTGCCCGCCCGGCGCCACCAGCGTGACCTGGTCGCCCGGCTGCACGAAGAGCGAGCGCGCCAGCTCGGCGCCGAGCACGATGCCGAATTCGCCCGGCACCAGCTTGTCGAAGGTGCCCTTCGAGGCGATGCCGTTGATGTCGGTGACCTCGGGTTCGAGCTTGGGATCGATGCCGCGCACGATCGTGCCCTTCATGTCCTCGCCGCGCGCAATGAGCGCCTGCGTATTGATGAAGGGCGCCGCACCGACCACTTCGGGGTGCTTGCGCGCCGCGGCCATGATCTGGTCGAGGCTTTGCAGCGCCTGCCCGTCGCGCGAGAAGATCTCGATGTGCGACACCACGCCGAGCATGCGGTCGCGCACCTCCTTCTGGAAGCCGTTCATCACACTGAGCACAATGATCAGCGCCGCCACGCCCAGCGCGATGCCGAGCATCGAGACACCGGAGATGAAGGAGATGAAGCCGTTGCGCCGCGTCGCCCGGCCTGCGCGCGTGTAGCGCCAGCCAAGCTGCAGTTCATAAGGAAGTCGCATAGGGGCGGAATTGTGGCATTCCGGATGACCTTGAGGCTTCCCGGACAATACGGGAATGGCCGAAACCTCCCCACGTCACTTGTTGATCCCCTTTGCCGGCCGCGGTTCCCCGGCATGCCGCGCGGCGCTGCCGACGCTTCGGCTCCCCAATCTCGAAACCCTGCTGCAGCGGCTCACCCTCGCGGACACCGACACGCAGGACGAAAGCACGCGCTCGCCTCCGCATGAACGCGCGCTGGCGCAGGCGCTGGGCATCTCCGCTGCCGACGGCTGCATCCCCTGGGGCGCGCTCGATGCGCGGCGGCTGGGCATCGCCACGCCCGGCGATACCGAAGGCTGGGGCGTCGTCATGCTGTGCAACTGGCAGGTCGGCATCGACGACGTGGTGCTGGGCGACCCCGCCGCCATCGAAATCGACGCCGACGAATCGACCGCCCTGCTGGAAGCCGCGCGTCCCTTCTTCGAGGAAGACGGCATCGTGCTGCACCCCTCCCCCGTGCCCGGCCGATGGCTGGCACGCGCGCGCATCTTCGACGGCCTGGCCACCGCCTCCATCGACCGCGCCGTGGGCTATCCGATCTCGCAGTGGTCGCCGTTGGCCGATGCCGCGCGGCCGCTGCGCCGGCTGCAGAACGAAATGCAGATGCTGCTGTACACGCAGCGCGTGAACGACGACCGCGCCGCGCGCGGCGTGCCGCCCATCAATTCGTTCTGGCTCAGCGGCACCGGCGCGCTGAACAAGGAAGCCGCACCTGCCGCGGCACCGACAGTGAGCGACGCCCTGCGCATCGCCGCCTTGCGCGACGACGGCATGGCCTGGGCCGCCGCCTGGCAAGAGCTCGACGCGGGCCCCGTCGCCGCGCTTCTGGCCGACTACACGCGCGGGGACGCCGTGTCGCTCACGCTGTGCGGCGACCGTGCCGCCCAGCGCTACACCGTTCAGCCACGCGGCCTGGCCGGTTGGGCCAGGAGCCTGTTCGACCGCAAGCGGGCCGCCACAGTGCTGGAGGCGCTATGAAGATCATCGCCAGGGAGATTCCCCCGCGCACCGTCTGGGCGCTGGAGCAGGCCGGCGTGCATCCGCTGCTGGCAAGGCTCTTCGCCGCCCGCGGTGTGCGCGCCAAGGAAGAACTCGACGACGGCCTCGCACGCCTGCTGCTCCCCGACACGCTGCGCGGCACGCACGAGGCCGCAGTGCTGCTGGCCGACGCCATTGCGCAGGACAAGCGCCTGTGCATCGTCGCCGACTACGACTGCGACGGCGCCACCGCCTGCGCAGTCGGCGTGCGCGGCCTGCGTCTGCTGGGCGCCAGGCACGTGAGCTACCTCGTGCCCGATCGCGTGGTCGACGGCTACGGCCTCACGCCACCCATCGCCGAGCGCGTGGCCGACAGCGGCGCCGACATGCTGATCACCGTCGACAACGGCATCGCCAGCGTCGAAGGCGTGGCGGCCGCCAAGGTGCGCGGCCTGCAGGTGCTGGTGACCGACCACCACCTGCCCGGCCCTGAGCTGCCCACGGCCGACGTGCTGGTCAACCCGAACCAGCCCGGCTGCGAGTTCGAGAGCAAGAGCATCGCCGGTGTCGGTGTGATGTTCTACGTGCTGCTCGCACTGCGCTCCGAGTTGCGCAAGCGCGGCGTGTACGACACGGCCACGCAGCCCAAGCTCGATGTGCTGCTGCCGCTTGTGGCGCTCGGCACCGTGGCCGACGTGGTGAAGCTCGACGCAAACAACCGCCGGCTGGTGGCGCAGGGCCTGCGCCGCATCCGTGCCGGCACGATGCCCGCCGGCGTGGCGGCGCTCTTCAAGGCCGCGGGCCGCAATGCCTCGGCCGCCACAACATTCGACTTCGGCTTTGCACTCGGCCCGCGCATCAACGCCGCCGGCCGGCTGGCCGACATGACGCTGGGCATCGAATGCCTGCTGACCGACGACGCAGGCCGCGCCGAAGAACTTGCGCGCATGCTCGACGGCATCAACCGCGAGCGGCGCGACATCGAGGGCGGCATGCGCGACCAGGCGCTGCTGCTGGCCGAATCGCTGTTCGCCACCGATGGCGAAGGCATCGAAGCCCCGCCGCCGGCCATCAGCGTGTTCGACGCGGGCTTTCATGAAGGCGTGGTGGGCATCGTGGCCTCGCGCATCAAGGACCGCTTTCACCGCCCCACTTTCGTCTTCGCTGCGAGCGGCGCGCCGGGCAAGGAGCAGGAGCTGAAAGGCTCGGGCCGCTCGATTCCCGGCTTCCATCTGCGCGACGCGCTCGACCTCGTGGCCAAGCGCCATCCGGGCGTGCTGCTGCGCTTCGGCGGCCACGCGATGGCGGCCGGCTGCACGGTCGCGCGCGAGCACTTCGAGACTTTCGAAAAAGGCTTCGCGCAGGTAGCCGGCGAATGGCTGGCCGAGGCCGAGCTCACGCGGCAGATCGAGACCGACGGGCCGATAGCTCGCGAGTACATGCGCATCGACCTCGTCGACACGCTGCACCGCGAGGTGTGGGGCCAGGGCTTTGCGCCGCCCACCTTCAGCGAAGAGGTGGAAGTGGTGTCGCAGCGGCTGGTGGGCGAGAAGCACCTGTCGCTCAAGCTCAGGCACCAGGGTCAGCCTATCGACGCGATCTGGTTCAGCCACACCGAGCCGCTGCCGCCGAAGGTCAAGCTGGCGTTCCGGCTCGATGCCGATGAATGGCAGGGCGTGCGCAGGCTGCGCTTCCTGGTCGAAGGCGCTGAGTTCTAAGAGGCCTCGATGTTCGACGGCGTGAGCTACGGCCTGCTGGCTGGCCTGACGACCTGCGGCCTGGTGCTGCTGCTGGTGTTCGGCACGAAGATCCACGGCTGGTACGCGTTGAGCTGCGCGTGCGCGCTGGCGGCCTTCGCCGGGTTGAACAGCCTCGCGCCTTCCACGCAATTCGCGCAATGGCCCGCGGCGGCGCTGGTGTTGTGGACGGCCTGCCGGCTGCAGTTCGTGCGGCAATTGCTGCGGCTGGAAGATTTCTCGCCCCGGCTCGACCGGGTCGCGCGGGCAACCCTGGTCATCTTCGCGATCGCCACGCTCTATGCCACGCTCGAGACGCAGCGCCTGTGGACGCTGCGCATGGTGCAGGCGCTGGCGGTGGCTTCCACCGTGATCCTCGCGGCAGGCGCTGTGAAGGTGCTGCGCCGCCAGCCGTGGCCGGCGGCGCTCTTCCTGGCCGGCGCGGCACTGCTGCTCGGCGGCCTCTCGACCGCGCGGATGTCGGCCTGGATCGGGCCGGCGTGGGCGCCGCCCCAGCCGAACCTGGTGCAGGCCACGGTGATCGCCGAACTGGTGGTCTTCATCTTCGCGCTCGGCATGCGCCTGCGGGGCGATGGCGCTGGCGAGGCACGCACGCAGCAGAAGGCGGGAGACTCGGGCACCGACGCTCTCACCAGCGCCGCCAGCCGCGCCGGCTTCGAGAGCCGCGCCGAAGAATGGCTGCGCGACGGCCGGCCTTTCTCGCTGATGCTGATCGACCTGAACGGCTTCAAGGCCGTGAACGAGCGGCATGGCCGCGCGGGCGGCGACGCGGTGCTGGCCGCCATCGCCCAGCGCCTGCGCGAGCAGGTGCGCGCCGACGACATGGTCGCCCGGCTCGGCAGCGACGAGTTCGCGATTCTTCTGGTCGGCAGCCCGCCGCGGCAAAAGCTCGCGGAGATGGCCATCCGCATCGAGACCGCAGGCGCCAGGCCGGTGGCCTACGAAGGCCGGCTGCTCGCAGGGGGCGAGCTCAGCATGGGCATTGCCTGCCACCCCGCCGACGGCGACACGCTGGCCGGCCTGCTCGAATCGGCCGGCCGCGCGCTTCAGCATTGCAAGCGGCAGCGCATGGGGCCGGCCTATGCCTTCGCGGGGGAACATGCGGGCGGCGCGGTGGCACGTGAATGATTTCTTCGTAAGCGTTGTCGCGCGGAGCGAAATCTTCTTGCTGCAGAGGGGCCGAGCTTTCACGCAGGCCCTTTATCCTCTGCGGCGAACTCACAGGAGGATGTTTTTTCCATGCGCCGCTTTGAACTCATCGAGGGAACCGCCAGCAAATTCTGGGAAATCGAGCAGGCAGACACCGAGCTCAACATTCGCTGGGGCCGCATCGGCACCGCGGGCCAGAGCCAGACCAAGTCGTTCGACGACGCCACCAAGGCTGCCACCGCGCTGACCAAGCTGGTGGCCGAGAAGACCGGCAAGGGTTACTCCGAAGTGGGCGTGGCCGCCAGCGCGGCCATCGGCAAGACCGAGGCGAAGCCGAAGGTGGAGAAGCCAGAGCCAGCGGAAAAGCCCCCTACGCCGACGGCCGTCGCCGCCAGCACCACGGCCGCGGATGCGGCGCCCACCGAAGGCATCGACAGCCAGGCCGACCGCGTGTTCGAAACCGTGCGCGCGCAGATCGAAGCCGGTACTCTGACCTCCAGCGACACGCTCTCGGCCGGCACTCTCAAGCGCCAGCACGGCGTGAGCGAGCAAGGCGCGGCGCTTGCCTTCAAGCGCCTCAAGAACGAGGGCCTGCTGTCAGGCTGGGGCACCAGTTGCACGCCAGCCAAGGACGCCCAGGCCATCGCGAAAGCACTGGGCGCCGCAGCGCCAGGCGCATCGCACGCAGTTCCCCCCGCGACCAGCGTCGAAATACCCGCAAGCGCCGACACCCCGCCCTGGCTCGCCGCCGGCACGCCCATACGGCTCTCGCCCGACATGCAGCGCGAAGCCTTCCCGTCGCGCCGCTTTCCGCCAAAGCCCTTCGACGAAGCGGTGAGCGTGGCCGCAGCCTGGCTGCCGGTGCGCCGCAAGCTCGAGCTCAACGTCAACATGACCGGCACTGACGCGGCCCTACGGGCGGCCACGCAGCGCATGGTCGACCGCAGCACGCAGCCCGACCCCGCGGCCGACGCCGAGGCCGACACCGTGCTGCTGGCACTCGCGCTGGGCACCGGGGGCCGCTACAACGTGCACGAGATAGGCAACGTGCTGGTGAACTACCTCGTGAAGCAGTACGGGCTGCCAGCCACCGTCGACATGGCGCTGGCCGCGCAGCAGATCGATGTGCAGACCGCCTACGACCGCGCAACCCAGAAGCACCAGAGCAGCTTCGGCACCGCCGTCGCCCGCCAGATGGGCGACTCTTACTACGGCCCGCTGGGGCAATGCGAACAGACGCTGCGCGCGCACCTGGCGTTGGCCACCCCCGATGTCTGGCAGGACTGCCGCGACCGCATCGAAGCCGGCCTGCCCAAGGTGCACCCCAGCCGTCAGCCCGCGCTGGCAATGCTGCTGCCCGATGCGCCCGAGATCTCGAACACGCTCGTGCACACGCTCGCGGCCGACAAGACCACGCCCGAAACCATGCACTGGCTGCTGCTGACAGCCACCGACCCCGACGCCATCGCGCTGGCCGCGAAGGTCCGCCTGAGCTATTCGACCGGCTTCTGGGGCAGCGGCCCCATGACGAGCACGCTGGTGCAGGAGCGCGGCCTTGACGCGGTGCCGGTGCTGGAGCGCGGCGCCGCCACTGACGATGCGGGCGATGCGCTGGCTTGCATCGGCACGCCCGAAGCCGTGCAGGCGCTGGCCCGCGTGGCGAGCAATTCGAAGGGTGCGCTGGCGCGGCTGGCGCTGGCCGTCGACCGCTGGCCGATGGCGGCCATTCCCGCGCTGTCGAGGCTGGTCGCGGCGGGAGGGAAAGACGCCAACCTCGTCACGCCCAGCCTCACGCGCCTGCTGCGCGCGCACAGCGCGTCCCTGCCGGCCTTGCGGCCCTGGCTCGATGCCGGCGCGCAGGCGGTGATCGACCGGCAACTGGCGCTGCTGGCCGGCCCCACCGAAGTGGCCGACGCGAGCGAGCTGCCCGGCGTGCTGGCAGCGCCGCCGTGGCTCGCCAAGGTGCAGAAGAAGGCGGCCGGCGCGCTCGTGCTGGAGCCGCTGGCGCTGGCGCCGGTGGAGCAGTGGGGCGAAGGCGAGCGCGAGAAGGCGCTGCGCCTGAACTCGTGGCAAACCGGTCGCTACGACGCCGCGCGCAAGAACACGGAGGCACTGCTCGACTCGCTGGGCTTCGACAAGGGCAGGATCAGCCTGGCGCCCTTCGCCAAGACCGCCGCGGCGGCCATCGCGGCCGGCGACGCCGACGGCCTGACCGCCAGCTGGCGCGCGATGGTGGCCGAGCGCAAGAAAGACCGCTACTACTGGTTCACCTTCAATGCAAGCTTCTCGGCGCTGCTGCCGACGGCAATCGGCGTGCCGTTCTGGAATGCGGTCGCAGGCGAAGCCGAGAGCGACAGCATCGGCATGATCCTGGCCACGCACGGCCTCGCCGTGCTGCCGGGGCTGGTGGCCATGGTGCGCTCCAAGCCCACCGACAACCTCTCGTACGCCCTGAACTACGGCGCCGCCGAACTGGCCATGCCGGCCGCGCGCGCCTTCGCCAAGCTCAAGACGCTGCGCGCCGAAGGCCGCGAATGGCTGCTGAAATATCCAGAGCACGCCGCCGCCGGCCTGATTGCGCCCGCGCTCGGCAAGGCCGGCGAAGCACGTGACTGCGCGGGTTCGGCGCTGCGCCTGCTGCAGGCCAACGGCCACGAAGCGCTGCTGCTCGACGTGGCCGGCCGCTACGGCAAGCCCGAAGTTGTTGAGGCGCTGCGCGCCGTGCTCGACGAAAGCCCGCTCGACCGCTTTCCCACCAGGCGCGCGAAGCTGCCCGAGTTCTGGCAGCCGCGCGGCTGGCGCCGACCCACGCTGAAGAACGGCAAGGCCCTGCCCGACGACGTGCTCGACAACCTCGGCCAAATGCTGACCTTTCCGACCAACGAGGAAATCTACGGCGGCATCGCCGTGGCCAAGGAGGCTTGCGACGCCGACTCGCTTGCCGAGTTCGCCTGGGACGCCTTCACCGCCTGGCTCGAAGCCGGCGGCCCGAGCAAGGAAGGCTGGGCGCTCACCGCACTCGGCTTCTTCGGCAACGACGACACCGCACGCAAGCTCACGCCCTTCATCCGCGCCTGGCCCGGTGAGGCCGCACACGCGCGCGCCGTGACCGGGCTCGACGTGCTCGCCACCATCGGCAGCGACGTCGCGCTGATGCTGCTCAACGGCATTGCGCAGAAGGTCAAGTTCAAGGGCCTGCAGGACAAGGCGCGCGAGAAGATCGATGCCATCGCCGAAGCACGCGGCCTCAGCACCGAGGAACTCGAAGACCGGCTCGCGCCCGACCTCGGCCTCGACGAGCAGGGCACGATGCGGCTCGACTTCGGCCCACGCGCATTCAAGGTCGGCTTCGACGAAACGCTCAAGCCCTACGTGCGCGAGACCGGCGCCGACGGTGTCGACGGCGCGCGCCTGCCCGACCTGCCCAAGCCCAAGAAGACCGACGACGCCGAACTGAGCAAGGAAGCGGTCGAACGCTTCAAGCTGCTGAAGAAGGACGTGCGCACCATCGCCAGCCAGCAGCTGCTGCGCCTCGAAGTGGCAATGTGCGCGCGCCGCCGCTGGACGCCCGAGGTGTTCCGCATGTTCCTGGTCGAGCACCCGCTGGTGCGCCACATCGTGCAGCGGCTGATCTGGGGCGTGTACGCGGTGCAGGGCAGTGCCAGCTACGGCGGCACGCTGCAGGCCTGCTTCCGCGTGGCGGAAGACGGCAGCTACACCACGGCGGAAGATGATCCGTTCGAACTGCCCGAGGGCGAGAACATCCGCATCGGCGTGCCGCATGCGCTGGAGCTGCCAGCCGCCGACGCAGCGGCCTTCGGCCAGGTGTTCGCCGACTACGAACTGCTGCAGCCCTTCGCGCAGATCGGCCGCGACATCTACACGCTGACCGACGAAGAGAAGAAGAGCCTGAAGCTGGAGCGCTGGAAAGACGCCAAAGTGCCCACCGGCCGCGTGCTGGGGCTGGCCAACAAGGGCTGGCGCCGCGGTCAGGCGCAGGACGGCGGCTGCATCTGGTACTTCAGCAAGCCGCTGGGCACGGACCGCGTGATCGAGCTGAGCCTGGACCCCGGCATCATCGTCGGCATGGTGGACGAATACCCCGAGCAGACTCTCGGCCAGGTGCAGGTGGGCAAGCCCTCGGGCTGGGGCGATATGCGCGATGCCGAGGCGCTGCACCAGCTCGATCCGATTTCCGCCAGCGAACTCATCCGTGACATGGAAGGCCTCAGGGCATGAGGCTGCGCTGCTGGATGTTGGCCACAGGGCTCGCTCTGGCTGTGACCACGGCCGCAGCCCAGGGCATGGCGCCCGAGGTGCCGACGCAGGTCCGCACGGTGGCAACAGGCGGCGAATGGCTCTCGCCGAAAGGCGGCGGCGTGCTCCGCGTCGTGATTGCCGACGAGGGCTTCGAGCATGTGCACTCGCGCCTCTGGATCGAATGGCTGACCATTGGCGAGCGCGGTACGCCACGGCGAACGGCCCGAGTGCTCGTGAAGGAACTGTCTAACGGCATGGCTGTGCTCAGGCTGGACGACCGGGGCGAGGCTTTCCAGGGCAGCAAGATCCGGCTGAGGTCCACCCACACCTATTCTCAAGACACCACGGACATCACGATCGAGACCGGCAAGCCCGGTCACTACAGGATCCTCTAGCTTCACCCCCACCCATCATGGCCACTTCCAGCAAGTCCTCCCCAGACACCGGCGCATCGAACCTGCAGCGCCCGCCAGCCGAGATCCTGTACGCCGCACAGCTCGCCCGCCTGCAGGCGCAGGACAAAGATCCGCGCCCGCCCGGCTGGGTGCTCGGCCTGAAGGCCGCCCGCTCGTTCATCCTCGGCGACGCGGCGCTCGACATCGCACCGAAGATCGTCGCGCCCGTGGCCAGCATCGAGCGCATGCTCGTCACGCTGGCCACCGGCCGCGGGCTGATGCTGGTGGGCGAGCCGGGCACGGCGAAGTCGATGCTGTCGGAGCTGCTGGCCACGGCCATCTCTGGCATCTCGACGCTCACCATCCAAGGCGGCGCATCGATCACCGAAGACCAGATCAAGTACGGCTGGAACTACGCGCTGCTCATCAACGAAGGGCCGAGCCCGCGCGCGATGGTGCCGGCGCCGCTGTTCCTGGGTATGCAGAAGGGCCAGGTGGTGCGCTTCGAAGAAATCACGCGCGCACCGCTCGAAGTGCAAGACTGCCTGCTCGGCATGCTGTCGGACCGCGTGATGGCGGTGCCCGAGCTGTCGGGCGAGCACGGCATGCTCTACGCGCGCGAGGGCTTCAACATCATCGCCACCGCCAACACGCGCGACCGCGGCGTGAACGAAATGAGCGCGGCGCTGAAGCGGCGCTTCGACTTCGAGACGGTGTTTCCCATTCTCGACTTCGACCGCGAACTGGCGCTGGTGCAGGAATCGTCGACGCGGCTGCTTGCGCAGAGCGGCATTCCGAAGACGGTGCCCGCGCCGGTGCTGGAGCTGCTGGTGTCGACCTTCCGTGACCTGCGCGGTGCGCCCGCGAAGGGCGACAACGGCAATTCGGGCAGCGATGCGGCCATGGACCGGCTCACCGCCGTGATGTCCACCGCCGAAGCCGTGAACGTGGCGCATGCAGTCGGCGTGCGCGCATGGTTCCTCGAACAGCGCGAAGGCTCGCCGGCCGACCTGGTCGACTGCATCGCCGGCACGGTGGTGAAGGACAACGCGGACGACCGCGCAAAGCTGCGCCGCTACTTCGAGCAGAAGGCCGCCAAGCGCAACGGTGCCCACTGGCGCGCGTACTACGAAGCACGCCACCGCCTGCCCTGAACACGCGCCGATGCAGCAACCCCACATCGTCGGTGTGCGCCACCACAGCCCGGCCTGCGCGCGGCTGGTGGCCGAGCGCATCCGCACGCTGCGCCCGGCGTACGTGCTGATCGAAGGCCCAGCCGACTTCAACGAACGGCTCGACGAACTGTACCTGCCGCACCAGTTGCCGGTGGCGATCTACAGCTATCTCTCGGGCGACCAGACGCACCGCGGTTCGTGGTCGCCCTTTGCCGAACATTCGCCCGAGTGGCAGGCGCTGCAGGTGGCGCGCGAGGTCGGTGCCGCCGTGCGCTTCATCGATCTGCCAGCCTGGCACGACGCCTTCTCGCGCATGGAGAACCGCTACGCCGACGTGGCCGACCACGAGCACGAGGAGCGCGCCGAAGCCTACGAGCGCGCGCTGACCGAAAAGCTCTCGGTGCAGGGCCGCGATGCGCTGTGGGACCACCTGTTCGAGGACGGCTGCGATGCGGCCGAACTGGCGCAGCGCCTCTCGACCTATTTCGACAACCTGCGCGGCGAGGACCGGGGCTCGCAAGGCAACCAGGCACGCGAGCAGATGATGGCGCGCTGGATCGCCTGGGCGATGGCGCAGCCGAGCCAACCGGGCCGGGCGCAGGCGCTGGTAGTGTGCGGCGGCTATCACGCGCCCGCGCTGGCGCGGTTGTGGCAAGGCCTGCCGGCTGAACTGCCCGCCACGCCACAACCTTCGCTCGAATCCTCAGACAACGAAGAAGCACCGGGGACGCCCGACCCCGAGGCCACGCTGCGCTTCGGCTCCTACCTCGTGCCCTACACCTTCAAGCGCCTCGACGCCTTCGCGGGCTATGCCTCGGGCATGCCCTCCCCCGCCTACTACCAGTGGGTCTGGGACCACGGCCCCGAGGGCGCCGCACACCGCGCGCTGCAACACGTGATGCAGCGCCTGCGCGAGAAGAAACTGCCCGCCTCCACCGCCGACCTGATGGCTGTGCACCTGCGCGCACAAGGGCTCGCGCGGCTGCGCGGGCACGAGAAGCCGCTGCGCTCCGACTGGCTCGACGCACTGGCCGGCGCGCTCGTGAAAGACGCGCTCGATGCGCCCCTGCCCTGGACCTATCGCGGCGCGATCCGCCCCGGCACCGATCCCGTGTTGGTGCAGGCCATGGACGTGCTGGCCGGCGACACCGTCGGCCGCCTCGCGCCCGGCACGCCGCAGCCGCCGCTGGTGGCCGCTGTGCAGGCCGAACTCGCGGCGCATGGCATCGTGCTGCGCGGCCAGCTCAAGCTCGACCTGCTGCTCGATGCCGACCGCGCGAAGAGCCGCGTGCTGCACCGGCTGTCGATCCTGCGGCTGCCCGGCGTACGCCGCACGCAAGGGCCGAAGCTCGCGATGTCGGGCGAACGCACCGAACTGTGGTCGCTGAGCGAGCCGCTGGAGCAGCAGGCCGCGCTGATCGAGGCCGGCGCCTGGGGCGCGAGCCTGCACGACGCGGCGCGCGCCCGGCTCGAAGACGATCTGCGCCAGGCCCACGGCCGCATCGGCCCGCTGGCCGACGGACTCAACCAGGCCGCGTGGGCGGGGCTGTCGGCGCTCAGCGATGCGCTGCTGCGCGAGTTGCGCGGCGCGATTGCCGGCGAGCCGCGCTTCGAGGCACTGGGCCCTGCGCTGTCGGTGCTGCACACGCTGCTGCGCCACGGCCAGATGCTGGGCATGGCCGATGCGCCGGTGCTGCGCGTGGTGATCGAATCGGGCTTCGACCGTGCGCTGTGGCTGCTGGAGCCGCCCGCCGCCATCACGCCGGCAGACATGCAGGCGCATCTCGAAGGCCACCTCGCGCTGCGCCGGATCGTGGCCGACGTGCTGGCCCATGCGCAGGACAACGCACACGATGCGCACGCACCATCGCTGCTCGACGTGGAGCCGGCCCGTGCGCTCGCCGTATGGCAGCGCAAGGCCGCCGACACCAGCGCCGCGCCCGTGAGCCGCGGCGCGGCGCTCGGCGCAACGCTGAGCCTGGCTGGCCGGATTGCCGATGCCCAACCGCACAGCGATCACGGCGTGAGCGAAGCCATGCAGCTGCTGCACTCGCTGCCCGCGCCGGTGCTCGGCGATGCCCTCACCGGGCTGCTGGCGCTGGCACGCGAAACGCTGTCGTCCGAGCCCGCTTTCGTCGCCGGCATGGACCGCACCGTGCAGGCGCTGGACAACGCCGACTTCGTGCGCGCCATGCCCAGCCTGCGCGCCGCCTTCGCCTGGCTGCCGCCGCAGGAGCGCGGGCTGCTGGCCGACCAGGTGCTGGCGCTGCACGACGCCACGCACCTGTCGCGCCGCGCGCTCACGGCCCACCGCGCCGGCGAGGCTGCGCCCGAGCAGCTGGCCGAAGCACGCCGCGTGGAAGACGCCGTGCTCGCGCGCCTCGCAGCCTGGGGCGTGACGCTGGAAGATGCGCAAGGAAGGCCTCACCCATGAGCCTCGACATTCCCGATCCGCTGCAGCGCTGGCGCCTGTTGCTGGGCGACCCCGCCGAATCGGCCTGCGGCAGCCTGAGCGCCGAGGCGCAGGCCGCCGATGCCGCGCTCGACTGGCTCTACGGCCGCGACGGCGACCGTGCGACCCGCGGCGAACGCAGCGCGGGCCTGGGCCCCTCGGCGCTGAGCACGCCGGACTGGATCAACGCCATCCACACGCTCTTTCCGAAGGAAGTGATCGAGCGGCTGGAGCAGGACGCAGTCGAGCGCTACGGCATCGACGAGGTGGTGACGAATCTCGAAGTGCTGGAGCGCATCGAGCCTTCGGAATCGCTGCTGCGCGCGGTGCTGCACACCAAGCACCTGATGAACCCGCAGGTGCTGGCGGCCGCGCGCAAGCTGGTGGCCGAGGTGGTGCGGCGCATCATGGAAAAGCTCGCCACCGAAGTGCGCCAGGCCTTCAGCGGCAGCCGCGACCGGCGGCGCCGCTCGCGCATGAAGGTGGCGCGCAACTTCGATTTCAAGCAGACGCTGGCGGCCAACCTGCACCGCTACGACCCGGAGCGCCGCAAGCTCTATGTGGAACGGCCGGTGTTCATCAGCCGCACCAAGCGGCATGCCGAGCCGTGGGACATCATTTTGCTGATCGACCAGAGCGGCTCGATGGTCGACTCGGTGATCCACAGCGCGGTGATGGCCGCCTGCCTGTGGCAGTTGCCCGGCATGCGAACGCGGCTCGTGGCCTTCGACACCGCGGTGGTCGACCTGACTGCCGACGTGTCGGACCCGGTCGAGCTGCTGATGAAGGTGCAGCTGGGCGGGGGCACCGACATCGCGAAGGCTGTGGCCTATGCGCAGTCGCTCGTCGCCAATCCGCGCAAGAGCATCGTGGTGCTGGTGAGCGATTTCTACGAAGGCGGCAGCGAGCACGAACTGGTGCGCCGCGTGAAGGCGCTGGTCGAGTCCGGCGCGAAGGTGCTGGGGCTGGCCGCGCTCGATTCGAAGGCCGAGCCCAACTACGACCGCGAGATGGCCGCGCGGCTGGTGCGCGAAGGCGCGCAGATCGGCGCGATGACGCCGGGCCAGCTCGCGGGCTGGCTGGCCGAGAAGGTGCAGGGATGAGCGGCTCCACGACAACATGGCGCGCCGACCTGCTCGAGCTGACGCCAGAGGCACTGACGGCGCTGGCCAATGCGGGCTTCGTCAAGCGCGCGCAGAAGGACGTGGCGGCCGGCCTGCTGCCGAAGATGGAGACAGGCGCGGACGGCGTGGTGCAGGCGCATTTCGACGACGGCGTGCGCACCAGCCTGCCGCCGGGACGCACGCTGCGCGACGCGCAATGCAGTTGCCCGGCAAGCGGCATGTGCCGGCATCGGGTGATGCTGGTGCTGGCGTACCAGGCGCAGGCTGCGTCGGCAAAGGCCGATGCGCCGGACACGCCCGATGAGGCTTCGGCAGAGCCGGACGGCGCATGGAGCCCCGCGCAGTTCGACGATGCCGCGCTGGCCGCGAGCCTCGCGCCCTCGGTGCTCGAACAGGCGAACAAGCTCGCCGCCGCGCGCCCGGTGGTTGGCGTGCAGGCCTGGCGCAACGCCGGCGCGCCGCCCGTGGCGCGGCTGCCGATGTGCAGCGTGCGCTTCTTCTCGCGCAGCTCGCTGGTTCATGCGCGCTGCGACTGCAAGCAAGGCAGCGGCTGCGCACACGTGGTGATCGCGGTGTGGGCCTTCCGGCAAGCCGGCTTGCTGGCGCCCGGTTCGGCGGAGGTGATGGTCGAGGTGCAGCCGTCCGCATCGGCGGGCATGGATGCTGCGGACCCCACACCGCAGCCCGCAGCAATGCAAGGTGAAGCCGCGCTAGCCCTGCGCACGCAGATCGACGCCCTGCTGCTGTCGCTCTGGCTCGACGGTTCCAGCCAGCCGCTGATGGCGCTCGCGGCCCGCTTCCAGGCCGTGCGCAGCCAGGTGCGCGCGCTGGGCTGGAACTGGATCGACGACGCGCTCGACGAACTCTGGCAACTGCTGCAGGCCCAGCAGGCGCGCAGCAGCCGATTCGAGCCGCTGAGGCTGGTGCGCGTGCTGACCGAGCTGTGGGCGCGGCTGCAGGCAGCGGCGCATGCCGGGCGGCCGCAGGATGGCTCTGCACGGCCCGCGCTGCCGGCCAGCCAGATCCTTGGCATCGGCGTGAAGGGCGAGGTCGCGCTCGATCATCTGCGGCTGGTGTCGCTCGGCGCGGAGCTCTGGTCCGACGAGACGGCCGAGGGCGCGAACATTCTCTTTGCCGACCCCGACACGCAGAACGTGACCGTGCTGGAGCGCCAGTGGTCGCGCGAGGCCGATGCGGCAGCCGGCGGCGCCGCGCCCAACCTGCTGAACCGACGTGTCGCGGGCTTTCCGCTGCGGCAACTGGCGAGCGGACAGGTCATCACAAAGACCGCGACGCGGCGCGCCAACGGGCTGGTCGACATCACGGCGGGCGCGCGGCAAACGGGCGTGCTGCCGCTGTCGCCGAAATCGTGGGACGACCTGGTCGCACCGCTGCGGCAGGACAGCGTGGCGGGGCTGGCGGCGCATCTGAAAGAGGCTCAGCCCGATTTCGTCCGGCCGCGGCAGGCTGCGAGCGGCGCATCGGCTGGTGCCTCAGGGCAGCTGCATGTGGTGGCGTTCGAACGCATGGAGGTGGCGTCTTGTCACTGGGATGCGGCGGCGCAGGTGCTGCATGCGCGGCTTGGACAGGCGGCGGCGGACGAAGCGAACGAAGCCAAGGCCGAAGACGCATGGCTGCACCTGGCGTTGCCGCATCGCGCGGCCACGCCTGGCGCGGTCGATGCGCTGGCACGCACGCTCGCCGGCGAATACGGCGCGCTGCGTGCCGTGGCGGGCACTGTGCATCTGCAGGGCAGCCAGGCAGTCATGCAGCCTCTGAGCCTGCTGACGGCGCAGCGTGCCGTGGTACTGCAAGTCGAAGCGGTCGCGCCGAAGCCGCTGGATCTGGAAAGCGACGCCGAAGAAGTACCGGCGTTGAACGCGCTGGCCGGCGACACGCTGGAACTGCTGGCACTGTGGCTGCGCCAAGGCCTGCGCCATCAGGGCGGCGGCGCAATGTCGAAAGCGCAAGCGCAGGTGCTGCAGTTGAAGCAGGCCGGGCTGGGGCGAGGCGCAACGCTGCTGGAGGCCGTGCTCGAGAACCTGCGGTCGGCGCAAAGGCCGGCGCTGGTGGAGCAACTGGCAATGCTCGGCTTGCTGATGCAGGGCGTGGCGCAATCGGCCTCGGGATGAAAAAACCCCTGAGCCGGTTCAGGACTCAGGGGTTCTTTGCATGGTGCCGCTTGTCGGAATCGAACTGACGACCTTCCGCTTACAAGGCGGGTGCTCTACCAATTGAGCTAAAGCGGCGAAATTCCAGTGCGTGATTCTAGTAGCGCCAGCCGGCATGCCCGGCTGCTCGCTCCTGCCACTGCTACTTGATGCGCTTGAGCGAGGGCCTGGCGCCGCCACCGGCCGGCGGGCGCGGCGGCTCGTCGACCGGATCGGCGGGCGAGCCCGCATCGACCGTTTCGTCGCCGTCCTCGCCCGTCACCAGGTGAACGATCTTGCCGGCATCGCCTTCGGTGCCGCGCGAGGCGTCACGCAAGGGCATGCGGGCAGGGCCCTGGGGCGAAGGCGCGGAGACCGGGCCATCGCTGCCATCGTGCTCCGCAGGAACCGACGGTGCCGGCGCGGGAAACGCCATGCCCTGTCCGTTTTCGCGTGCGTAGATGGCAATCACGCGCCCAACCGGCACGCTGATTTCACGCGCCGTGCCCGCAAAACGAGCCTTGAACTCGATGAAGTCGTTGCCGAGCTTGAGCGAGCTGGTCGCGTCGAAGCTGATGTTGAGCACGATCTCGCCGTTCTTCACGTACTCGCGCGGCACCTGGACGGTGTCGTCGACCTGCACCGCGACATAGGGCGTGAACCCGTTATCGGTACACCATTCGTACAGCGCCCGGATGAGGTACGGGCGGGTGGAAGACGACTCGAGCGCGTTGATCATGAAAAGCGACGGAAAACGATGGAAGCAGGCACGAAGCTTACTTACTTTCGCATGACCTTTTCAGAAGGCGTGAGTGCTTCGATGTAGGCCGGGCGCGAGAAGATGCGCTCGGCGTACTTCAAGAGCGGTGCCGCGTTCTTGCTTAGGTCGATGCCGTAGTAGTCCAGGCGCCACAGCAGCGGCGCGATGGCCACGTCGAGCATCGAGAAGTTGTCGCCCAGCATGTACTTGTTCTTGAGGAACACGGGTGCCAGCTGCGTGAGGCGGTCGCGGATGTGCGAGCGGGCCTTTTCCAGCGCCTTCTCGTTGCCCTTGGTGGTGCGGTTCTCGAGCGTCGAGACGTGCACGAAGAGTTCCTTCTCGAAGTTGAGCAGGAACAGGCGCACGCGGGCGCGGTCGACCGGGTCGCCGGGCATCAGCTGGGGATGCGGGAAGCGCTCGTCGATGTACTCGTTGATGATGTTCGACTCGTACAGGATCAGGTCGCGCTCGACCAGGATCGGCACCTGGCCGTACGGGTTCATCACGCTGATGTCTTCGGGCTTGTTGTAGAGATCGACGTCGCGGATCTCGAAGTCCATGCCCTTTTCGAACAACACGAAGCGGCAGCGGTGGGAAAAGGGGCAGGTCGTTCCTGAATACAAGACCATCATGGCGAGAGACTCCTAAAAATCAAAAAGAGTGGGTCGCGTTGGCAACCCACTCTGTGGGACCGGATGCCCGAGGGTATCCGGTCGGCGTGGACGGAACTACTTGACGTCTTTCCAGTACGAGGCGTTCAGTCGCCACACGAATACCACCGACATGGCCAGGAACAGCAGCACCCACACGCCGATGCGGATGCGGGTGTTCTGTGCCGGTTCGGCCATCCATTGCAGGTAACTCACCAGGTCGCCGACCGCATTGTCGTACTGCACGGGCGTCAGGGTGCCGGGAGTGACTTGCTCCCAGCCCTTGAACACTTCGGTTTCGTGGCCGTGCTGTTCGACCTTGGTGTAGACCGGGCGGCGTTCGCCTTGCAGTTCCCACAGGGGGTTCGGCATGGCGACGCTCGGGAACACGAGGTTGTTCCAGCCGGTGGCCTTGGTGTCGTCGCGGTAGTAGGTGCGAAGGTACGTGTAGAGGTAGTCGGCGCCGGTGCCGCCGTGGCCGGCGCGCGAGCGGGCGACCAGCGTCAGGTCGGGCGGCGTGGTGCCGAACCATTCCTTGGCCTGGCGCGCATCGATGTTGGCCTTCATGGTTTCGCCGACCTTGTCGGTCGCGAACAGAAGGTTGTCCTTGATCTGCTGCTCGGTGATGCCGATGTCCTGCAGGCGGTTGTAGCGCATGAAGGCTGCCGAGTGGCAGTTCAGGCAGTAGTTGACGAACAGCTTGGCGCCGTTCTGCAAGGCGGCCACGTCGGTCGTCTTGTTGGGCGCCTTGTCCCACGCGATGCCTTCGGACTCGGCCGATGCCGCCGCGGAAAAGGTCAGGCCCAGTGCGAGACCCAGGACCGCGAGCCAGCCGGAAATGCTTTTCTTCATCGTGTTTCTCTCAGCTCTCTTGCGCTTCTGGTTCTCAATGAGCGGCGAAGACCACGCGCTCGGGCACGGTCTTGAACTCGCCCTTGCGGCTCCACCACGGCATCAGCAGGAAGAAGCCGAAGTAGAAGAGCGTGCCGATCTGCGAAATGGTCTGCGCGATGTCGAGGGCGAAAGAGCCGATGACCAGGTTGCCCCAGACGCCGGGCGCCTGGATGCCCAGGTAGCCCAGGATCAGGAAGAAGAACACGAACACGCCGTACACATACTTGTGCCAGCCCGGACGGTAGCGGATCGACTTGACTTCGCTGTGGTCGAGCCACGGCAGGAAGAACAGGATGATGACCGAGCCGCCCATGATGACCACGCCCCAGAACTTGGCGTCGAAGTTCTTGAGCAGGAAGATCACGACAGCCGCCACGACGACGCCGGCAATCTTCAGGCCCATGCCCGACTTGCCCTTGACGAGGTTCCAGATGGCGGCCGCGGCAACGATGAGCGCGAACACGTTGACCATGTCGTCGGTGGTCGCACGCAGCATCGAATAGAAGGGCGTGAAGTACCAGACCGGAGCGATGTGGTTCGGCGTCTTCAGCGAATCGGCCGGAATGAAGTTGTTGTATTCGAGGAAGTACCCGCCGGCTTCAGGGGCGAAGAAGATCACCGCCGAGAAGATCGTGAGGAACACCACCACGCCGAAGATGTCGTGCACCGTGTAGTACGGATGCGACGGAATGCCGTCCAGCGGATGGCCGTCGGGGCCGCGCTTGGCCTTGATCTCGATGCCGTCGGGATTGTTCGAACCCACTTCGTGCAGCGCGATCAGGTGGGCCACCACCAGGCCGAGCAGCACCAGCGGCACGGCGATCACGTGGAAGCTGAAGAAGCGGTTCAGCGTGGCGTCGCTCACCACGTAGTCGCCGCGGATCAGCAGGGCCAGGTCGGGGCCGACGAAGGGAATGGCGGCGAACAGGTTCACGATGACCTGGGCGCCCCAGTAGGACATCTGGCCCCAGGGCAGCAGGTAGCCCATGAAGGCTTCGGCCATCAGGCACAGGAAGATCGCGCAGCCGAATACCCAGATCAGCTCGCGCGGCTTGCGGTAGCTGCCGTACATGAGGCCGCGGAACATGTGCAGGTACACCACGATGAAGAACGCCGAGGCGCCCGTCGAGTGGATGTAGCGGATGAGCCAGCCCCACGGCACGTCGCGCATGATGTACTCGACCGATGCGAACGCCTGGTTCGCGTCGGGCTTGTAGTGCATGACGAGGAAGATGCCGGTGACGATCTGGATCACCAGCACCAGCATGGCCAGCGAGCCGAAGATGTACCAGAAGTTGAAGTTCTTCGGCGCGTAGTACTTGCCCCACTGGTCGTTCCAGAGCTTGCTGAGCGGGAAGCGGTTGTCGACCCAGTTCAGCAGCTTCTCGCTGGCAGGAGCGTTGGGGGAAATCTCGTGGAATTCAGCCATGTTCTTCTTCCGCCTCAGGCCTTCTTGGAGTCTTCACCGATCAGGAGCTTGGTGTCCGACAGGTACATGTGCGGCGGCACCGGCAGGTTGTCGGGCGCGGGCTTGTTCTTGAAGACCCGGCCAGCCAGGTCGAAAGTGGAACCGTGGCAGGGGCAGAGGAAGCCGCCTTCCCAGTCGTTCGGCAGCGAAGGCTGCGGACCGGCCTGGAAGCGGTCGGTCGGCGAGCAGCCCAGGTGGGTGCAGATGCCGACCACGACCAGCACGTCGGGCTTGATCGAGCGGTGCTCGTTCTGCGCGTACTTGGGGGTGAATTCGTCGGGATGACGCTTGGAGAGGGGGTCGGCCAGCTGGCCGTCCAGCTTGGGAAGTTCGGCGATCTGCGCGGGGGTGCGCTTGAGGATCCAGACCGGCTTGCCGCGCCATTCGACGGTGATTTTCTCGCCGACCTTGAGGCCCGAGATATCGACCTCGACCGCGGCGCCCGCGGCCTTGGCCTTCTCGGAAGGCTGGAAAGTGCTCACAAAGGGAACGGCGGTTGCCACGCCGCCCACCACGCCGGCGCAGCTGGATGCAATCAACCACGTCCGCTTGCTGGTGTCGATCCGGGGCGAGCCGGAGGTCATGTCACTCATGGGGATCCTCTTGTCTTCTTCGCTGGAGCAGGAGTCAACCCGCGATTGTAGCGGGGCGCTCAAGGGATATTCAATGGCCGCCATGCGCGTGGCCGGCGAACGACGGCAAGGCGCGCCGCATTCGCGGGGCGCCCGCCGGGGGCGACAAGGGCTGTCGCCGCGGGGACTTCAGTTCAGAAGACCGTGCTGCATCGCCTCGTGGACCGCCTGGGTCCGCGACTTGACGGAGAGCTTGCGATAGATGCTCTTCGCATGAAACTCGATGGTGTTGACCGACAGATAGACCGCGTCCGCGATCTGTCGGTTGCTCCAGCCCTGTGCGATGAGGCGCAGCACCTTGAGTTCCCGTGGCGACAGCAGGCCCTGCGGCAGCCTGGCGGCAGAAGCCTGCTCCGACGACGACGACGACGACGGCGCCGACACCGGGGCCTGGACGCGGATGGGTTCGATCGTGCGCGCCTTCGCGTAGGCGGCAATCGAACCGAGGATGCGCCGCGCGATGCGCGAATCCATCGGCGAGCCGCCGCGCTCGATGGAGCGCAGCAGATAGGCGAGTTCGGCGTCGTCGGCTTCGGTCAGCAGATAGCCGATGGCGCCGGCAGCGATTGCTGCGTTCACGAGTTCCTGGTCGTCGGTTGCCGACATGCCGATGCTCTCGATGCGCGGATAAGCCTGGCGCACATGATGAAGCAGCGCAGCGCCGTCATTGCCCGGCAGCCTCATGTCGACCAGCACGAGGTCATAGGGCAATGCCGCCAGCAGGTTGAGCGCCTCGGCCCGGCCCGACGCGATCACCACGCGGCGATGCGGCGCGAGTTCGGCGAGGATGCGCCGCATGCGGTCGGCGGCGATGGAATCGTCCGCGACGATCAACGCTGCGTGAAAAACGCCGCCATACAACTGCGCGGCCGATGGCACATGCCGCACGGCGGCGGCGTATTGCATGTTCATTTCCATGACCGCTCTCCTGCCGGCACGCAGCGGACTTCGCCCGCGCTGCATGCGTTTTCAATGCCCAAGAAAAAATTGATCACGCGACGTCCTCTGGCTCTGTGGCTACCCGCAGGTAGCGACGAAATGTTGACTTTCGTTTCAGATACCGCAGGAACGATGCCCGCGCGGAGGAACACCGGGGCGCACGGCGCGCCAGCGCGTGTAGTACTTTGATTTCATTGAAGAAATTGCCTCGAACGACCCGAAAAACGAGGGCTTGAGGAGGCCTTGAAAAGGCCGTTTTTTCGCCGTTGTTACGTGCGGGTTACTGCGTGTGTTACGTAGCACCGCGCCACACGAAACGCGCTTCGGAACGCGTATCGAAACGTCGCCACGCGATTCGCGCGATGTCTGCGAAGCCGCATGGGCGTTGGCTTTGCGAGCACCTCGTTGATTTGCCGATGCGTCGTCAAGCTGCGTGCATACATCCAGAACTACGGATCTCGGTGATGTTCATCGAAGACCTCGATTCCTAGCATCAGTTGCATTGGGTAACGCAATGAAACCCAACCCTGCTTCCACGCGACGAGGGCGCTTGGAAGACCAGAAATGGCAACTGATTCTTCAAGGAAAAAAGTCCAAATGACTACATCCAAGCGCTCCAGCGTTCGCTCGTTCATCGTTCATCGCCCAGGCGTCAGCCGCCTTCTCGCTTCGGTGCTCGTGGGCGCCGGCTATGTGATGACGTTGCCGGTGGCATATGCCCAGGTCCAGGTGGGCGGAAACAACGTCAATGTGGTGGGGGGGCCGAACAACGGGGTCCTGACCTCCGCAGACGGAATATCTACGCCCACGCTGACCGCAACGAGCGTCAGTGCGGGCAGCGTGACTGCCAACAGCGGCACCATCAATACGTTGAGTTCGGGCAGCATCACGGCCGGCACAGTCGCCGCAGGCAGCATCACCGCAACCCGGGTGACCACAACCAGCCTGAGCGCAACATCGGCAACGGCCACCAACCTGACCTCGACCAGCATCAGCACCGGCACGATCACCGCAGGCACCGTGTCCGCAGGCAACGTCAGTGCCGCGACCGTCACGGCCGGCACCGGCACGATCACCAACCTGACATCCACCAGCATCAGCACGGGCACCCTCACCGCAGGCACTGTGTCTGCAGGCAACGTCAGCGCCGCGACCGTCACGGCCGGCACCGGCACGGTCACCAACCTGACATCCACCAGCATCAGCACGGCCACTCTCACCGCAGGCACCGTGTCTGCCGGCAGCGTCAGCGCCACCAACGTCTCGGCCGCCAACGGCACGATCAACAACCTGGCCACGACCAGCATCTCGGCAGCCAACGGCACGATCAACACGCTGAGCGCGAGCAACGTGACCACGGGCAACCTGTCGTCGGGCAACGGCACTATCCAGTCGCTGACCTCGACCAACATCCTGACGACCGGCATCACCGCGACCAACGTGCAGGCAACCAATGTCGATGCCACCAGCGTCGTCACGACCAACCTGACGTCGAACACCGGCAGCATCTCGACGCTCACGTCCACCAATGTCAGCACCACCAACGTGACGGCGTCGAACGGCACGATCAACACACTGAGCGCAACCAACGTCAGCACCACGGACCTGACTGCTGCAAACGGCACCATCAACACGCTGAGCGCGACCAATGTCAGCACCACAGATCTGACGGCCAACAACGGCACCATCAACACGTTGAGCGCAACGAACGTCAGCACGACGGATCTGACTGCCAGCAATGGCACCATCAACACGCTGAGTGCCACCAACGTCAGCACCACGGACCTGACTGCCAACAACGGCACCATCAATACGTTGAGCTCGACCAATGTCAGCACGACGAACCTGACAGCCAGCAACGGCACGATCAACACGCTGAGTGCTACCAACGTCAGCACGACGGAT
>NZ_JBWKOZ010000004.1:317377-660212 GCF_059416325.1 Variovorax sp. GW821-FHT09D05
ACCAACGTCAGCACGACGGACCTGACCGCCAACAACGGCACCATCAACACGTTGAGCGCCACCAACGTCAGCACCACGAACTTGACGGCCAACGCCGGCACCATCAACACGCTGAGTGCCACCAACGTCAGCACCACCAACCTGACCGCCAACGCCGGCACCATCAACACGCTGAGCGCCACCAACGTCAGCACGACGAACCTGTCGGCGAGCCGCGGCACGATCAACACGTTGAGCGCAACCAACGTCAGCACCACCAACCTGTCGGCAGCCAGCGCCACCATCAACGCGCTGACCGCCAATACGGTGAGCGCCACGACGGTGAATGCAAGCACGGTGAACGCCACCACCGGCAACTTCCAGACGGTCACGGCGGCCAACGGCAACATCACGGTGCTGAACACGCAGACCGGCAACATCACCACTATCAACGCCGTGACCGGCAACGTCACGACACTGAACGCGGGCACGGTCAACGTCACGGGCAACGTGACGGCGGGCGGCACCATCACGGCGGGCAACGGCGTGGTCGCCAACGGCCGCGTGCAGAACGTGGCTCCCGGCGTCCTGCCGACGGACGCCGCGAACATGTCGCAGTTGAACCAGGTCCGCAACGAAGTGCAGGACATGCGCAAGACCAGCAGCACCGGTGCGGCCATCGCCCTGGCAGCAGCCTCGGTGCCGGCGCTCGAAGCGGGCAAGAGCTTCGGCATCGGCGTGGGCGTGGGCTCGTACGACGGCCGCTCGGCCCTCGCTGCGGCAGCCAGCTTCCGCATCGGCGAAGGCGCGCAGATCAAGGTGAACATCGGCAGCGGCAGCAGCGGCAAGGTCGGCGGCGGCATCGGCGCCTCCTGGTCCTGGTAATCCGGCCCGGCGTGCCTGCGGCGCCCCTGCGCTGTGGGAACGCCCGCTGATGAAACGGAAGGCCGGCCCCTATACTGGGTTGCCGGCCTTTTTCACTTGCATGAAGGCCGGCATTTCCTGCAGCGGCCGACCTCCTGACCCGTCCATCACACGGCTTCATGAACTCACCTTCTCTCGCCCCCGCACCCCCCACATCGGCAGCAGATGCCGGCAGCCTTCTGGAACAGGGACTGGAGCTGCACCGGGTGGGCCGTTTCGCCGAGGCCATCCAGGTCTACGAAGCCCTGCTGTCGCGCTTTCCGGAGCATGCCGACGCGCTGCACCTGACGGGCGAGGCGCTGTACCGGCAAGGGCGGCCGAAGCTGGCACTGAACTATGTGAACCGCGCAATCGCGCGGTCGCCGCACCACTTCTACTTCAATACCCGCGCGACGATCTTCATGCACATGGGCCTGCCGGCCGAAGCGCAGCAAGACCTTCGCCGCGCGATCAAGGCGCTGCCGAACTACCCCGAGGCCTACGTGAACTTGTCGGCGGTGTACCGCCAGCAGAAGAAGTTCCGCCAGGCACGCGAGGCCGCGGCTGAAGCCACGCGGCTCGCACCACAGGCGCCCGCGGCATGGAACAACGCCGGCGCAATCGACATGGAGCAGGACCGCTTCGACGAGGCGATCGTGCAGTTCCGCCAGGCGCTCGCGCTCGACCCTGGCTATGCGGCCGCGCACAAGAACATCGGCAAGATCCGCGCGCATCAAAAAGACTGGGCCGCCGCGCTCGACTCGTACGAGCGGGCCGCGGTCGACCCGCAGGATTGCGAGGCCGCCTTCATGCTCTCCAGGGCGCTGCAGAGTTGCGGCCGCACCGAGGAGGCCATCGCGCCCATGCAGCGCGCCATGCGCAACTGGCCGGCCGAGGAGCGCCACAAGGCGCTGTCCGACCCCGAAGGCGTGGCCGCGCTCTACGGCGTGTGCGGCGCGCTCGAAGGCGTGTCGATGCGCTTTGCGGAATCGGCCGAGCTCTACAAGCTGGCGCTGGAAAGCCTGCCCGAGCACGAGCTGCTGCTGAACAACCTGGGCACGGTGAACTTCCGCCTCGGCCATTTCGACACCGCCATCGAAGTGCTCAAGAAGGCGCTCGAAGTGCATCCGCGCCAGGTGCTCGCACGCTGCAACCTGGGCGTGACCTATGTGATGGCCGGCCGGTCGGAGGCGGCCATTGCGGAGTTCGAGCAGTGCCTGCGCGACGACCCCGACTTCATGCCGGCCATGGTGTGGATGCTGGGCGAAAAGGCGCACATCGCCGACTGGAACGGCGTACCCGAACTGCGCGCCAGGATCGCGGCGCTGCTGGACAACCCGAACAACGACCAGACCGTGTCGTCGTTCATCCTGATGTCGAACTACGACGATGCGCGCCGGCTGATGAACTGGACCCAGCGCTCCGCCACGCTGGCCGACCGGAACACGGGCATCAGGCCTTTCGCCGATGCCGGCGCGCGCCGCACGGCGCCGCGCATCCGCGTGGGCTACTACTCATTCGACTTCCGCAACCACCCGGTCGCGCACCTGACCGCCGAGCTGTACGGCCAGCATGACCGTAAAGATTTCGAAGTCTTCGTCTACTCCTACGGTCCGGACGACGGCCATCCTGCGCGGGCGCGCATCGCCGCGTCGGCCGAGCACTTCGTCGACATGCACGGCCAGTCGATCCAGCAGATGGCCGAGCGCATCCGCGAGGACGAGATCGACATCCTGATCGACCTCTCGGGCGACACGCGCGGCGCCAAGCCGCAGGTCATGGCCTATCACGCGGCGCCAGCGCAGCTCATGTGGCTGGGCTACATGGGCACCAGCGGCACGCCTAACTACGACTACCTGGTGTCCGACAACTTCCTCTCGCCGCCGGGCACGGAAGACTGCTACACCGAGAAGCTGCTGCGCCTGCCCGAGACCTTCCAGGTGATCGACACGAAGCGCCCGGTCAATCCGCAAAAGGCCACACGCGCCGAGCACGGCCTGCCCGAAGACGCCTTCGTGCTGTGCAACTTCTCGCAGTCGTTCAAGATCCAGCCCGAGACCTTCGAGGCGTGGGTGCGCATCGTGCAGGGCATTCCGAACTCGGTGCTGTGGCTGGCACAGGGCCCGCACGGCTTCGAGCACAACCTGCGCGCGCAATGGGACAAGGCGGGCCTGCCGGCCGAGCGCCTGATCGTGTCGCCGCGCATGCCGGTCGACCAGCATCTGGCGCGCATCGGCCTGGCTGACCTGTTCATCGACACCTTCCCCTACAGCAGCGGCGCCACCGCGAACGACGTGCTGTGGTCGGGCGTGCCACTGCTGGCGCTCACGGGCACGACGATGGTGTCGCGCATGGCGGGCAGCCTGCTCGGCGCCATCGGGCTGCCGGAGCTGGTGGCCACGAACCATGACGAGTACGTGCAGAAGGCCATCCACTACGCCACGCACCCGGAGGAGCTGGCCGCACTGCGCGCGCGGCTCGTGGCGGCCAAGGACGCGCGCCGCGGCTACTTCGACACGCCGCGCTTCGTGCGCCATCTCGAGGACGGCTTCAGGCAAATTGCCGCGCGCAGTCGTGAAGGGTTGCCGGCCGCGCATGTCGATGTTGCGCCACGCTCGCTGGAGAAGTGAGCAATCGCGGGCATACTCGACTTTCCTTCAACAGCAGAGCTCCAGCAGCCTTTTGAATCATGAGCATCCTCAGTGAATTCAAGGAATTTGCCGTCAAGGGCAATGTCATCGACCTTGCGGTCGGCGTGATCATCGGCGCAGCGTTCGGCAAGATCGTCGACTCGCTCGTGGCCGACATCATCATGCCGCTGGTCGGCGTGGTGTTCGGCAAGCTCGACTTCTCCAACCTCTATGTGGTGCTGGGCACGGCGCCCGCCGGCGTGGCGAACACGCTGGCAGACCTGAAGAAGGCCGGCGTTCCGGTGCTGGCGTATGGCAACTTCATCACCATCGCAGTCAACTTCGTGATCCTGGCCTTCATCATCTTCATCATGGTCAAGCAGATCAACCGCCTGAAGCGCAACGAAGAGCCTGCACCGGCCGCGGCCCCCGAGACACCCGAAGACGTGGTGCTGCTGCGCGAAATCCGCGACAGCCTCAAGCGCCCCTGATCAAGCGCCCTTGAGCACCCGGGCCATGCGCAGCGCCTCGACGAGGCTCGACGCATCGGCCAGCCCCGTTCCCGCGATGTCGAACGCAGTGCCGTGATCAGGGCTGGTGCGCACCAGCGGCAAGCCCAGCGTCACGTTCACACCCTTCTCCACGCCCAGGTACTTGACCGGAATCAGGCCCTGGTCGTGGTACATCGCCACCACCACGTCGAACTCGCCACTGGAGGGCACGCCGTGCCTGGCGCGTGCGCGCATGAAGACCGTGTCGGGCGCATAGGGCCCGCTGGCGTCGATGCCTTCGGCGCGCGCGGCCTCGATGGCCGGCGCGATGATCTCGCGCTCTTCCGAACCGAACAGACCGCCCTCGCCCGCATGCGGGTTGAGGCCCGCCACGCCGATGCGCGGCGCGCGGCCCAGCGCATGCGTCAACGCGCGATGCGTGATGCGCAGCGTTTCGAGCACGCCTTCGAAACGCACCGCCTCAATGGCGTTGCGCAGCGACATGTGGATGCTGACGAGCACGGTGCGCAGCTCGTCGTTGGCCAGCATCATGCGCACCGGCACGTCGGCCACGGTGCGGCCCAGATGCGCGGCCGCCTCGGCCTGCAGCAGCTCGGTGTGGCCGGGGTACGGAAAGCCGGCGGCCGACAGCGCTTCCTTGTGCAGCGGTGCGGTCACGATGGCGCCGATCTCGCCGCGCAGCGCGGCCCGCGCGGCCCAGATCACGCATTCGCCCGCCACGCGGCCGGCCTCTGCGCTGATGCGGCCCGTTTCGATGTGCGAAGGTGGCGCGATCACCTGCAGCGCGGGGATGCAGCCCGGCGGTACGGTCGCGGCTTCGGCGACGGATTCGATCTCGAGCACAGGCCAAGCCAGCTGACCCGGCCCGGCCAGGGCCTGCGAGGCCTGGCGCATCGTGCCCACGTCGCCGGCGACGAAGGCGCTGCGGGTCGCGTCAGGTGCATCACGAAACGCCTTGACGATGATCTCCGGCCCGATACCCGCGGGATCGCCCAGCGTGATGGCAATGGCCCCGCTCATTGAAATACCTCCGTGCTTCGCACTGCGGTGCGAGCTTGCTTGGGGCGGCCCGGCGCTGCGCTCATGCCGGGTTGTCGATGTCGATGAACTCGTGCTTCAGCCCGAGCTGCGCCGCCACATGCCCGGCCACCGCCGGCGCGCCGTAGCGTTCGGTGGCGTGGTGCCCGCAAGCCAGGAAAGCCACGCCCATCTCGCGCGCGTAGTGAGCCTGGGGCTCCGAGATTTCGCCGGTGATGAAGGCGTCGGCGCCGGCCGCGATGGCGGCTTCGAAGTAGCCCTGCGCGCCACCCGTGCACCAAGCTACGTTTTTGATAGCGCGATGCGCCATATCGACGAGCGTGACCGGCCTTTTAAGCACACCTTCGACGTGCATGGCGAGCGCCTTGGCGTTGGCAAAGCTCTCGCCGCTTTCCTGCATTCCGAGAAAGCCCAGCTCCTGCTCGCCGAAGCGCCCGGTCGAACCGGCATGGGCCACGAGCCCCAGCTTCAGGCCGAGCTGCGCGTTGTTGCCGAGTTCGGGATGCGCATCGAGCGGCAGGTGGTAGGCGAACAGGTTGACGTCGTCGCCCAGCAGCAGGCCCAGGCGCTGCTTCATCCAGCCGGTGACGCAGCCGTCCTGGCCGCGCCAGAACAGGCCATGGTGAACGAAGATGGCATCGGCCTCGGCCTGGATCGCGGCCTCGATCAGCGCGCGGCTGGCGGTCACGCCCGAGACGATCTTGCGGACCACGGTGCGCCCTTCGACCTGCAGGCCGTTGGGTCCGTAGTCCTTGAAGCGCCCGGGGGCCAGCAGCAGGTCGAATGCGTGGAGCAGTTCGTGGCGGGTGGTGCTCATCGCGCCATTGTCGCGCCGCCCGCGGGGGCCGCGCCATCCCGCATGGCATGGCCGCGTGCGGCCAGGGGCAGGAACGCCAGCAGGAAGCCCAGCCCGGCCAGCACCGCGACGTAATGCGCCGGCGCCATCGTGTCGCGCTGCAGCCAGAGCGTCAGGATCACCGGCGTCAGCCCGCCGAAGACCGCGTAAGACATGTTGTAGGCGAACGAAAGCCCGGTGAAGCGCACCGGCGCCGGGAAGGCGCGCACGCCCGCAATCGGCACGGTAGCAATGGTGCCCACGAACAGGCCCACCAGCCCGTAGTGCCAGAACAGCGTGGCCGGCGTGCCGGGCAGCCCGCTGTAGAACAGGTAGGCCGTGACGAACAGGCCGCCCCAGCCGACAAGCATCACGGTGCGCGTGCCGATGCGGTCGCTGGCCCAGCCAGCCAGCATGCAGCCAATGGTCAGCGTGAGCGTGGCGAGCGCGTTGGCCTCGAGCGCCAGCGCGGCGGGAATGTGGTGCACCTTCTGCAGATACGTGGGCGTGTACAGGACCACGACCACGATGGCGGCAGACAGCACCCAGGTCAGCAGCGCGACGTACACGCAGGCCAGGCGGTGCTCGCGCAGCACGGTGCGCAGCGGCATCTCGCGCGCCACGCTGCGGCGGCCAGCCAGCTCCTTGAAGACCGGCGTCTCGTGCAGGAACCGGCGCAGGTACACCGACACCAGCCCGAACACGCCGCCCAGGATGAAGGGAATGCGCCAGGCGAAGTCGCTCACCTGCTCGGGCGAATAGTGGCGGTTGATGGCCACCGCGATCAGCGAGCCCAGCAGGATGCCGCCGGTGATGCCCGAAGTCAGCATGCCGATGCCGAAGCCGTAGCGCTTCGCCGGTACGTGCTCGCCCACGAACACCCAGGCGCCGGGCATCTCGCCGCCGATGGCCGCGCCCTGCAGCACGCGCATCGCCAGCAGCAGCAGGGGCGCCGCAACGCCGATGCTCGCGTAGGTCGGCAGCAGGCCGATCACCAGCGTGGGCGCAGCCATCAGGAAGATCGACAGCGTGAACATGCGCTTGCGGCCGAAGATGTCGCCGAAATGCGCGATGACGATGCCGCCCACCGGGCGTGCGAGGTAGCCGGCCGCGAAGATGCCGAAGGTCTGCAGCTGCCGCAGCCAGTCGGGCATGTCGGTCGGGAAGAACAGCGCGCCCAGCACGGTGGCAAAGAACACGTAGATGACGAAGTCGTAGAACTCCAGGGTGCCGCCGAGGGCGGACAGGCCGAGGGTCTTGTAGTCGCTCGAGTCGAGCGTGCGTGCCGGCGCCGGCTGCGCGCCGTCCGGGAAGGTTGCTTCTGAAGTCATGGCTGGCAGGGAGATCGTGATCGCGCGCCAGCCCGCGGGACCGGGTGACAAAACGGAAAAATGGCGCGCTGGCGAAATGCCTGGCCGCTTCCACCGGGTGGGCAGCGCGGGAGGCCTGAAAAACACGGGCCGGATGGGACCGACCTGCGATGCTAGGTGTTAACCCGGCTTTACGTACGCAGGAAGTCTTAATCTCGACCTCTGCGAGCGGTTTCTGCACCAGGCGGTTGAGGGACAATTGACAACATTGCTGCGTTGCACTGCAGCCTTCCAACGTCTTTTTCACCAATCTTTCATGAAACGCACCTGGCTGCTCTTCGCCCAAGCCGTGACCGTCCTGCTCGCGGCCTACTTCGTCGTCGCGACGCTCAAGCCCGAGTGGATCAACAAGCGCGCAACCTCGCTGGGTGGCGTGGTGTCGATCGTCGAGGCACCGGCCGGCAACCCGGGCGTGACGACGCCCGGCAGCCTGAGCGTGCCGGCCAAGAAGGCCTCCCCGGCGGTGGTGAGCATCAACACCAGCAAGGCCGCGCAGCGCCACCCGCGAAGCAACGACCCGTGGTTCCGCTTCTTCTTCGGCGACCAGGACGACCAGCCCCAGGTGGGCCTGGGCAGCGGCGTGATCGTGAGCCCCGACGGCTACATCCTCACCAACAACCACGTGGTCGAGGGCGCCGACGAGATCGAAGTGACGCTCAACGACAGCCGCCATGCGCGCGGCAAGGTGATCGGCACCGATCCCGACACCGACCTGGCCGTGCTGAAGATCGAGCTCGACAAGCTGCCGGTGATCGTGCTGGGCGATTCCGACGCGCTGCAGGTGGGTGACCAGGTGCTGGCCATCGGCAACCCCTTCGGCGTGGGCCAGACCGTGACCAGCGGCATCGTCTCGGCACTGGGCCGCAACCAGCTCGGCATCAACAACTTCGAGAACTTCATCCAGACCGACGCGGCCATCAACCCCGGCAACTCGGGTGGCGCGCTGATCGACGTCAACGGCAACCTGCAGGGCATCAACACCGCGATCTACTCGCGCTCGGGCGGCAGCATGGGCATCGGCTTCGCCATTCCGGTGTCGATGGCCAAGATCGTGCTCGAGGGGATCGTGAAGGAAGGCCAGGTGCGCCGCGGCTGGATCGGCGTGGAGCCGAGCGACCTGTCGCCCGAACTCGCCGAGACCTTCGGCGTGAAGGCGGACGCGGGCGTGATCATCACCGGCGTGCTGCAGAACGGCCCGGCCGCCAAGGCCGGCATTCGCCCGGGTGACGTGATCACCTCGGTCGGCGAGAAGAAGACCGACAACGTGCAGGCGCTGCTGACCGCGGTGGCCGGCCTGAAGCCAGGCAGCACCTCGCGGTTCGCGCTGCAGCGCGGCAGCGACAAGATGGAGCTGGATGTGACGCCAGGTCTGCGCCCGAAGAGCCCGGTCCGGCAGGTACCGCCGAGTCAGCCCGAATAACGGGCTGTCAGGTCGGTCGATCAGGATTGCGCTGAATCAGCGCTTTCCTCTTCCTCTGGCTTCTTGCCGGAACTGGCGAAGTACCTGGCACCGATGATGCCCACTTCGTACAGCAGGCACATCGGCACCGCCAGCGCCAGCTGCGACACCACGTCGGGCGGCGTGAGCACCGCGGCAACGACGAACGCGACCACGATGAAGTAGCCGCGGAAGGACTTCAGCTTCTCGATGGTCACCATCTCGAAACGCACCAGCAGCATCACGACGATCGGCACCTGGAAGGCCACGCCGAAGGCGATGTAGAGCGACAGGATCGCCTCGACGTACGAGGAAATATCGGGCGTTGCTTGCACCGCGGAGGGTGCGAAGCGCTGGATGAAGCTGAACATCTTGTCCAGCACGAAGAGCTGCACGAACGCGATGCCCGCATAGGCCAGCAGGCTGCCGAAGAAGATCAGCGGCAGCGCGAATTTCTTTTCATGGCTGTAGAGCCCCGGCGCAATGAACATCCACGCCTGGTACATGAGCCAGGGCAGCGCCAGCAGCACGGCGGCCATCATCAAAACCTTGAGCGGCACGAAGAACGGCGAGAACACGCCGATGGCGATCAGCTTCGCGTCGTGCGGCATGTGCGCCTTGATCGGCATCGCGATCAGGTCGATCAGCCCGCCCGGGCCGGGCCAGATGGCCAGCAGGATGCCCGCGACCACGAGGCCGTAGACGCAATAGAGCAGGCGGTCGCGAAGCTCGACCAGGTGCGCCACGAACGGCTGTTCGGTGCCCGCCAGCTCGTCTTCTTTGTCTTTGTTCTTGTTGTCGGAATCAGCCATTGGAAAAGAAGATAGCGTGACGTCGGCCGGCGTGCGGCGCGCGCAGAACGCGGTGTTGTGGATGCGCTAGTTGATCTTGTTGATCGTGTGCGGGCGGAAGCGCGCAACGCGCGCCGCGCCCGACAGCGCCTTGGTGCGCACGCCGTTGCGCGCCTTGTACCACTGTGGCGTGGCGCCCTGTTTCAGGCGCCAGTTCTTGCGGGGGTGCTTGTATTCGGGCGGCGACGGCTCGGGTTCGGCCAGCGCCGAGAGGGTTTCGCCCGAACCGCTGAACTGCTTCTCGAATTCGCTCGCGCCCGTGTGGATGCTGTGCTCGACGTCGCGCGCCGCATCCTCGACGGTGGTCTTCATCTTGCGGAGCTCGTCGAGCTCCATCGAGCGGTTGACTTCGGCCTTGACGTCGTTCACGTAGCGCTGCGCCTTGCCAAGCAGGGTGCCGACGGTGCGAGCCACGCGCGGCAGCTTTTCCGGGCCGATGACGATCAGCGCCACGACGCCGATCAGCGCCAGCTTCTCAATGCCGAGGTCGAGCACGTGCGGTCCGCGCTCAGGACTTCTGACGCGCTTCGACGTCGATCGTCGGCTTGTCGCTGTTGGCCGGCTGGCCGGTCACTTGCTGGGCGGGGGCCGACGAAGCGGCGGCATCGGACGAGCTGCCGTCCTTCATGCCGTCCTTGAAGCCCTTGACGGCGCCGCCAAGATCCGAACCCATGTTCCGCAGCTTCTTGGTGCCGAAGATCATGACCACTACGAGCAGCACGATCAGCCAGTGCCAGATGGAAAAAGAACCCATGGAGAACTCCTAAGAATGTGTCCGATTTTAGTCGGGCGGAATGTGACAGTTTGGCTTAATGCCGCTCAGCCGCGAAGCCACGGCCGGGGACCACCCATGACATGGACATGGAGATGGTGAACCTCCTGCCCACCCTCGGTGCCGGTATTGACCACGACCCGGTAGCCGCCGTCCGGATAGGGCCTACAGCCCTGCTCCAGCGCCAGCTTGGGCGCCAGGATCATGATCTTGCCCATCAGCGCCTCGTCGTCGGGCGTCAACTGGGCCATCGAGGCGATGTGCTTCTTGGGCACCAGCATGAAATGCACCGGCGCCCAGGGCGCGATGTCGTGGAAGCCGAACAGGTCTTCGTCTTCGTAGACCTTGCGCGAGGGAATCTTGCCCTCGATGATTTTGCAGAAGATGCAGTTGGGATCGTGTGACATGGAGGTTGTTCGTTAGACAGCCATGGGCTTGCGTTCGCTCCAGTTCAGCCAGCCCTTGACCAGCCGGTAGATCATCCACACGGCAGTGACGAAGAGAATGGGGAAGCCGATCAGGATCCAGATGGTGATAAACCCCAGGATGGACCAGACCAGGCCCCACCAGAAGGTGCGGATCTGCCAGGTGAAGTGGCTTTGATAGAGCGTGCCCTCCGTATCCTCGCGCTTGAGGTAGTTGAGCACGATGCCCACGATCCCCGTGAGGCCGCCCGTGAACCACGAAAGCGCATAGAGGATGTACACCGCCAGCGTGATCTGGCGCAGGCTTTCCAGCTGCTCGGGCGTCTTGCCGGAGATGTCGTCGATCGCGGTGATTTCGTTCATTCGGAGGCCTGGCCTTTCTGCTGCTCTTCGATGCCGCGTTGCTGCACCTTGCGCAGCGCTTTTTCCTCGATGCCGCTGGTGCCCTCCCGGCGCTCGAGTTCCGCGGTGACGTCTGACGGGGAAAAACCGTAGTGCGCCAGCGCCACCATGGTGTGGAACCACAGGTCGGCCACTTCGTTCACTATTTTCGAGCGGTCGCCGCCATGGTCGGCGTCCTTGGCGGCCATCACGACCTCGGTGGCTTCCTCGCCGATTTTCTTGAGGAAGGCGTCGGGGCCCTTGTGCAGCAAGCGCGCGACGTAGCTCTTCTCGGGATCGCCGCCGCGCGCGGGCAGGCGGCTTTCGATGACCGCGGCCAGGCGTGCGAGGGCGTCGGAGGTGTTGCTGTTCACTGTGGCCGTCATTTGTAGATCGACTCCGGGTCTTTCAAGACGGGTTCGACCACCGTCCACTGGCCCTTTTCGTACTTGCTGAAGAAGCAGCTGTGGCGCCCGGTGTGGCAGGCGATGCCGGGCTCGTGGCCGAGCTGGGTGACCTTGAGCAGCACCACGTCGTTGTCGCAGTCGAGGCGGATCTCGTGCACGGTCTGCACGTGGCCCGACTCCTCGCCCTTGAACCAGAGCTTGTTGCGCGAGCGGCTGAAATACACCGCGCGGCCCAGCTCGGCGGTCTTTTCGAGCGCCTCGCGGTTCATCCAGGCGAACATCAGCACGTCGTTGCTGCCCTGTTCCTGCGCGATGACCGGCACCAGGCCGTTCGCGTCCCACTTCACTTCATCGAGCCAATTCATGGAAGTATTGTCGGGGATAGGAAAAGACCCTTTGGACACGCTTCAAGCATCGATCCGCACGGGAATGCCGCGCGCAGCCATGCGGGCCTTGGCCTCGCCCACCGTGTGCTCGCCGTAGTGGAAGATGCTGGCCGCCAGCACGGCGTCGGCGCCGCCGGTCTGGATGCCGTCGGCCAGGTCGTCGAGGCTGCCCACGCCGCCCGAGGCGATCACCGGCACGCTGACGGCATTGCTCACCGCGCGGGTCAATTCCAGGTCGAAGCCGCTCTTGGTGCCGTCCCGGTCCATGCTGGTCAGCAGGATCTCGCCGGCGCCGCGGCGCGCCATCTCGGTCGCCCATTCGACGGCGTCGAGGCCGGTGTTCTTGCGCCCGCCGTGGCTGTATACGTCCCAGCCCGCGCCGCGGGTGGCGGCTTCTTCGGGACTGCGGCGCTTGGCGTCGATGGCGACCACGATGCATTGCGAGCCGTACTTCTGTGCGGCGTCGCTGATCACCTGCGGATCGGCGATGGCGGCCGAGTTGAAGCTGGTCTTGTCGGCTCCGGCGTTGAGCAGCCGGCGCACGTCGGCCACCGTGCGCACGCCGCCGCCCACGGTCAGCGGAATGAAGATCTGCGAAGCCACCGCCTCGATGATCGGCAGGATCAGGTCGCGGCCGTCGCTGGTGGCGGTGATGTCGAGAAAGGTCAGTTCGTCGGCGCCCTGGGCGTTGTAGCGCGCGGCGATCTCGACCGGATCGCCGGCATCGCGCAGTTCGAGGAAGTTGACGCCCTTGACGACGCGGCCGCCGGTGACGTCGAGGCAGGGAATGATGCGTTTGGCAAGCATGGGATGTTGAACAACCGGTAGGGAATCAGAGAACGCGGAGCTGTTGCCAGCCCTGCCATTGGGCGCCAGGCATCAGCAGCACGGGCTCGTCGATGCGGGCGGCCTCCACGCAGAGCATGTGGCGAAAGCCATCGGCAGGCATGTCGGCGAGTTTCGCACCGAGCACCGCGCCGGGGTTCCAGACCACGGTTTCGCTGCAGCTCGCGCTTTGGGAGATTTCGAGCTTGCCGCCCGGCTGGACCAGCCGCAGCGGCTGGGCGGGCGCGGCATAGACGCTGTCGAACTCTGCATCGAAATGCAACGCTGCCGCGGTTTCCACCCAGCGGTCGTCGCGCAGCGAATCCCAGCGGTTGGCGCCCTGCAGGCCCTCAAGCCGCACGTTGGCGATGTCGTCGACGCGCAGGTAGGTGTGCAGCGCGGCGGCAAAGGTCCAGGGTGCGCGGTCGATGTTGACCAGCGTGAGCGTCGTGCGCAGCTGGCCGCCGGACAAAGCGGCTTCAAGCCGCGCCTCAAAAGCGTGCGGCCAGAGCTTTCGGGTGGCTTCGGAGTCGCGAAGCGTCAGCCTCAGCGTTTCGGGCGCATCCGAAACCTCGTGCACCCAAGGCAAATTGCGCATGAATCCATGCTTGGGCAACATGCCGCGCTGGTTGAATTGGGGGCAGCAAATGGGCACGCCGCCGCGGATGGCTGTATGCCCGTCGAACACCGCCGAAGGGCTCAGGTAGAGCCTTTCCACCCCGTCAGCCGCGGTCCAAGAGAGCACTTGCGCCCCATGCAAGGCCACCGTGAGGGTGCTCCCATCGATGCCGTTGGCACGCAGAGCGGGCTGGCCGCGAAACTCGATCGGGGTGATTTCCATGGCGAGAATTGTAGGCAGCACCCGCACCGTGGCACGGAATTGGCATCAAGGGCCATTGCGTGCCCGGGGCCTTCTTGGATACCCTGTGATCGCTTGCATCGAGGGACAACGTGCAAGTCGGTCCCGTGCACTCGGAAAAACTACTCTCACACGACAAGGGGATACGCATGAAGAAGCTGCCGATGGCCGCCTGGATCCTGATCGCGATGGTGCTCGGCATCATCGTGGGCTACATGATCTTCTCCAGCTTTCCGGACAAGAAAGCCGCGAAAGAAATCGCAGACTACGTCTCCATCATCTCGGACGTGTTCCTGCGCCTGATCAAGATGCTGATCGGCCCGCTGGTGTTCTCCACGCTGGTGGTGGGCATCGCGCACATGGGCGACGCCAAGTCGGTCGGCCGCGTGTTCGGCAAGGCCATCGGCTGGTTTCTCACCGCCTCGCTGATCTCGCTGGTCATCGGCCTGGTCATGGCCAACCTGCTCAAGCCCGGCGAAAACCTCGGCCTGCCGCTGCCTGACATCGGCGCCTCGGCCAACCTTGCCACCTCGAAATTCACGCTGAAAGACTTCGTGAGCCACACGGTGCCGAAGTCCTTCGTCGAGGCCATGGCCAACAACGAGATCCTGCAGATCGTGGTGTTCTCGATGTTCTTCGGCGTGGCGCTCGCCTCGCTGGGCGACAAGGCCAAGACGCTGGTCGCCGCCATCGAGGAGCTGTCGCACGCCATGCTCAAGATCACCGGCTACGTCATGAAGCTCGCGCCGCTCGCGGTGCTGGCCGCCATGGCCGCCACGGTGGCCGTCAACGGCCTGGGCATCCTGCTGAAGTTCGCGGTGTTCATGGGCGACTTCTACCTGGGCCTGTTCGTGCTGTGGAGCGTGCTGGTGCTGGCGGGCTTCCTGTTCCTCGGCCCGCGCGTGTTCAAGCTGCTGGTGCTCATCAAGGAAGCCTTCCTGCTGTCGTTTGCCACTGCCAGTTCGGAAGCGGCCTACCCGAAGATCCTGCAGGCGCTCGACCGTTTCGGCGTGAAGCGCAAGATCTCCAGCTTCGTGATGCCGATGGGCTACTCGTTCAACCTCGACGGCTCGATGATGTACTGCACCTTCGCCGTGCTCTTCATCGCGCAGGCCTACAACATCCACATGCCGATCAGCACGCAGATCACCATGCTGCTGATCCTGATGCTCACCTCCAAGGGCATGGCCGGCGTGCCGCGCGCCTCGCTGGTGGTGATCGCAGCCACGCTGAACCACTTCGACATTCCCGAGGCCGGCCTGCTGCTGATCCTGGGCGTGGACACCTTCCTCGACATGGGCCGCTCCGCCACCAACGCAGTGGGCAACTCCATCGCCACCGCGGTGGTTGCCAAGTGGGAGGGCGAGCTGATGTCCGAGAGCGATGCCGAGGTCAACGCCAAGGCGCTCGACGAGGAAGCCAGCGCCACCCTCGCCCACCCCGCCCACGCGTGAGGCGCGCCATGAAGCCCAAGGCCACGCTGTCGGTTTTCCTCGCCGGACTGCTGGCGGCCGCCGTGTTCGTGCTGGCGGCACCGGCACACGCGCAGGAACAGGCAGCGCCCACCGCGCTGACCGGCACCCTCGCCAAGGCCCGCGAAACCGGCGCCATCACCATCGGCTACCGCGAGTCGTCGGTGCCGTTCTCGTACCTCAATGCGCGCAAGGAGCCGATCGGCTATTCGATCGAGCTTTGCCGCGCGCTGGTAACGGCCATCGAGGACGCGGTGAACAGGAGCCTCACGATCAAGTGGGTGCCCGTCACGTCGGACTCGCGCATCGACGCGGTCGCGAGCGGCAAGGTCGACCTGGAATGCGGCTCGACCACCAACAACCTCGAACGCCAGAAGCGCGTGAGTTTCTCGCCCACGATGTTCGTCTCGGGCACCAAGGTGCTGGTGAAGAAGGGCTCGCCGATCAAGTCGTTCCGCGACCTCGCGGGCAGGAAGGTGGCCGTCACTGCCGGCACCACCAACGAGAAGACGCTGCGCGACCTGTCGGAGAAGTTCAAGCTGAACATCAACCTGCAGGTGACGCGCGACCATGCGGAGTCGTTCGGGCTGGTGAAGAGCGGCCAGGCCGATGCCTTCGCGACCGACGACGTGCTGCTCTACGGCCTGATCGCGCAGGACGCCGCCAAGGCCGACTACGAAGTGGTCGGCGACTTCCTCTCCTACGACCCCTACGGGATCATGTACCGCAAGGGCGACCCGCAGCTCAACAAGGTGGTCGTCGACACCTTCCAGGTGCTGGCGGAAGACGGCGAGATCGAGCGGCAGTACAAGCGCTGGTTCCTGCGCAAGCTGCCGTCGGGGGAAAGCATCAACCTGCCGATGAGCGCGCAACTGGAAACGATCATCCAGACGATGTCGGTGAAGGCCGAATAAGCCCTCATTCAACTGCTACCGCGCTGGCCACTCCCAGCGCGGTATTTCGCTCATGTCGAGGTTGGCGATGCGCGTCTCGCCGAACTGCTTTTCGAGCACTACCGGCTGCAGGCCTTCGCTGTCGTCCAGCGCGGCAATCAGCCGGGCGGCGTGCGACACCACGATCACCTGTGACTGCAGCGCGGCCTGCGCGATGAGGCGGCCGAGCGCGGGCAGCAGATCGGGGTGCAGGCTGGTCTCAGGCTCGTTGAGCACCAGCAGCGCGGGCGGGCGGGGCGTGAGCAGCGCCGCGATCCACAACAGGTAGCGCAGGGTGCCGTCGGAGAGTTCGGCGGCTGTAAGGGGCCGCAACAGGCCGTGCTGGTGCATCAGCGTCTCGAAGCGGTCGCCTGTCACCTGGACTTCGATGCTTGCGCCGGGGAAGGCGTCGTCCACCGCGCGGTCGAGTGCTTCGCCGTCACCGATCTCTCGGATGGTCTGCAATGCAGCGGCCAGGTCGGCGCCGTCGTTGGACAGCACAGGCGTGTACGTGCCCAGTTGAGGCTGGCGAGCGGGCGCATCGGCGTCGGAGCGGAAGTGGTCGTAGAAGCGCCAGGAGCGCATCTGCTCGCGCAGCGTGAGCATCTCGGGTGCGTCGCGCGGGTCGGCGTGCTCCGTCATCATGCTGGCGAAAGCAGGAATGGGCCGGCCGACAGCCTGCCAGCTCTTGCCCTCACGCAGGCGCAGCGCGGCGCCCTTGCGGTCGACCAGGTGCGTCGAGGGGCGCAGCAGCGGGCCGCTCCAGATGGCCTCGTGCTTGATCTGCGGGTCGCTCGAAAAGGCCGTCGATGAACTCGGTGGCGGCAGGCCGATGTCGATGGCGTAGCCGAAATCTTCAGCCTCGACGCCAGCGAACCCCAGCTTCAGCGCGACCGGCTCGCTGCGCGATGTGCCCTGCACCGGCACCTCGCCCCGCAGCATGGCCGCCGAGAAGCGCTCGGGCCCTGCCCACAAAGTCGATGAAAGCCCGCCCTCGCGCACCAGCGAGCGGATCACGCCGCCATTGGCGATGTCCGCCAGCAGACGCATCGCCCGGTACACGCTCGACTTGCCGCTGCCGTTGGCCCCGGTCACGACCGTGAGCCGGCCCAGCGGCACGGTCAGCTGCCGCAGCGAGCGGTAATTGGCGATGGCGAGCGCGGAAAGCACGCGCTACGCGGTTAGAGCGTCAGGCGCCGGCCAGTTCGTCCGCGCGAGCCTGCGCGGCGGCGAAATCGAGGTCGCCCGAATAGATGGCGCGGCCGCAGATCACGCCCTCGACGCCGTCGGATTCGACTGCGCAGAGCTTGTCGATGTCGGCCATGTTCGACAGGCCGCCCGAGGCGATCACCGGAATGGTCAGCGCCTGCGCGAGCTTGACGGTGGCTTCGATGTTGATGCCCGAGAGCATGCCGTCGCGGCCGATGTCGGTGTAGATGATCGATTCGACGCCGTAGTCCTCGAACTTCTTGCCCAGGTCGGCCACCTCGTGGCCCGTGAGCTTGCTCCAGCCGTCGGTGGCGACCTTGCCGTCCTTGGCGTCCAGGCCCACGATGATGTGGCCGCCGAAGGCGCTGCAGGCGTCTTTCAAGAAGCCGGGGTTCTTGACCGCGGCGGTGCCGATGATCACGTAACGCAGGCCGTCGTCGATGTAGCGCTCGATGGTGTCGAGGTCGCGGATGCCGCCGCCGAGCTGCACCGGAATGTCGTCGCCCACCTCTTTCAGGATCGCCTTGATGGCCGCGTGGTTCTGCGGCTTGCCGGCGAAGGCGCCATTCAGATCGACCAGGTGCAGCCGGCGCGCACCGGCCTCGACCCACTTGCGGGCCATGGCAGCGGGGTCTTCGCTGAAGATGGTGGACTGGTCCATGTCGCCCTGCTTGAGGCGAACGCAGTGGCCGTCTTTGAGATCAATGGCGGGAATGAGGAGCATGGAAGTGACGCGAGTGTGCGGAATCCGGGCTGTGAGAGGTTCGGCCCGGTCGGAAAAATGGGTTCAGGGATTCCAGTGGAGGAAGTTGCGATACAGCTGCAGCCCGTGGTCCGCACTCTTCTCCGGGTGGAACTGGGTTGCAAAAATGTTATCGCGTGCGATGGCTGCGGTAAAGCTCGCGCCATATTCCGCCTCGCCCACGCTGTGTTTGGGGTCGGTCGGGCGGGCGTAGAAGCTGTGCACGAAGTAGAAGTAGCTCTGGTCTGGCACCCCCGCCCACACGGCATGCGGCTGGGCCTGGCGCACCTGGTTCCAGCCCATCTGCGGCACCTTGAAGCGGCTGCCGTCGGGCTGCAGGCGACCAACGAGGTCGAACTTGACGACCTCGCCCGGAATGAGGCCCAGACCATCGGTGGGGCCCTCGTCGCTGCGCGACAGCATCATCTGCATGCCCACGCACACACCGAACAGCGGCTTGCTCGCCGCGGCTTCGAGCACCGACTCCTGCAGGCCGGAGTCGCGCAGCTCGCGCATGCAGTCGGGCATGGCGCCCTGCCCCGGCAGCACCACGCGGGTCGCCTTGCGGACCACGTCGGGGTCGGAGGTGACGAACACCTCCACGCCGACCTGGTCGGCCGCATGGCGCACGGCCTGCGACACAGAGTGCAGGTTGCCCATGCCGTAGTCGACCACGGCAACGGTATTTGCTACAGATTTCATAGCTGATGGACGAACGCGTTCAGAGCGAGCCCTTCGTCGAGGGAATGACGCCGACGGAACGCGGGTCGAGTTCGAGCGCGCCGCGCATGGCGCGCGCGAAGGCCTTGAACACCGTCTCGCACTGGTGGTGCGCATTGACGCCCTTGAGGTTGTCGATGTGCAGCGTGACGAAGGCGTGGTTCACGAAGCCCTGGAAGAACTCGTAGGTGAGCTGGCTGTCGAAGGTGCCGATCATGCCGCTGGTGAACGGCACGTGCATCACGAGGCCGGGACGGCCCGAGAAGTCGATGACCACGCGGCTCAGAGCCTCGTCGAGCGGCACGTAGGCGTGACCGTAGCGGCGGATGCCCTTCTTGTCGCCGATGGCCTTGGCCACGGCCTGGCCCAGCGTGATGCCGACGTCTTCCACCGTGTGATGACCGTCGATGTGCAGGTCGCCCTGGCAGTCGATGTCGAGGTCGATCAGCCCGTGGCGGGCGATCTGGTCGAGCATGTGGTCGAAGAAGCCGATACCGGTAGCAAGTTTGGCCTTGCCGGTGCCGTCGAGGTTGACGCTGACGGTGATCTTCGTCTCGGCGGTGTTGCGGGTGACCGTCGCGGTGCGATCGGCGCTGCCCGGGTTGGTGGGGGTGGTCATAGTGAGGCTTCGAGTGCCGCGAGCATCCGCGCATTCTCGTCGGCCGTTCCGACGGTGAGGCGCAGGCAGTTTGCGAGCAGTTCGTGCATTTTAGAAACGTTCTTGATCAGAACCCCGTGTGCCTTCATGCCCTCGAAGGTCTTGGCGGCATCGGGCACGCGCAAAAGAATCATGTTGGCGTCGCTGGGCCAGGTCTTCACGCCGGGCAGGCGGCCGAGGCCCATCATCAGGCGTTCGCGCTCCTCGCGGATCTGCCGGGCCTGCGCCTCGAACACCTCGGCGTGCTCCAGCGCGAACAGCGCGCACTCGCAGTTGAGCACGCTGATGTTGTAGGGCGGGCGCACCTTGTCGATCTCGGCGACCAGCGCGGCCGGCCCCATGAGGTAGCCCAGGCGGATGCCGGCCAGGCCGAACTTGCTGAGCGTGCGCATCAGCAGCACGTGGCCGTGCTTCGCGAGCCGGTCGATGTAGCTGCGGGCGGCGAAGGGCTGGTAGGCCTCGTCGATCACCACCAGGCCGCCCTGCGCGCCCTGGGCTTCGACGATCTTCTCGACGACGGCGTCGTCCCAGAGGTTGGCGGTCGGGTTGTTCGGGTACGCGAGGTAGACGATGGCGGGTTTCTCGCTCGCAATGGCGGCCAGCATGGCGGCTTCGTCGAGTTCGAAGTCGGCCGTGAGCGGCACGCCGACGAACTTCAGGCCCTGCAGCTTCGCGCTCATGGCGTACATGACGAAGCCGGGCACGGGCGCCAGCACGGTGGCGCCGGGCAGGTCGCAGGCAATGGCCAGCAGCGAAATCAGCTCGTCCGAGCCGTTGCCCAGCATCAGCCTGAAGCCCTCGGGCATCTGCGCGTGCGCGGCCAACGCGCGCTGAAGGTCGGCGCCGCGCTCGCCCGGGTAGCGGTTGAGCGCCAGCGCACCGAGGCGCGCGCCGAGTTCGGCCTGCAGCGCGGGCGGCAGGCCGAAGGGGTTTTCCATGGCGTCGAGCTTGACGAAGCCGCGCGCGTCCTGCACCGCGTAGGCATGCATGGACCGCACGTCGTTGCGGATGCGGTCGAGCGGCGGGCGGGCGGATTGGGGAGCAGCGGTCATCGGGTGCAGCGGTAGCTGTTTCGGAGGGCGCCGGCCATGACCAGTTGCACTGGCATGTCGGCTTCGTAACTGTCGGCGTTGCGGGTCAGCTCGGTCTGGTAGAGCGAACGCGCCATGGAGGGTTCGAGGCGGCGGCCCTCGACGCAGAACACGGGCTTCTGCCCGTTGCGCTGCGACGATTCGACGCCTTCGCGCAGGCCTTCGAGCACGCCGACCAGGTAGTAGCTGGCGTAGGCCTTGCCGTCTTTCTCGCTGGCTTCGAGCGTGCGCAGTTCGCGGATGCTCATGGCCTGCGCGCCGGTGGCGGCCGCCAGCGCGAGCAGCAGGAAGGCGGCGGCACGCTTCATCGGCATCACTTGCGGTAGCGCGGCGGCGGCGCGTAGGCTCCGTCGGCCGGGAAGGCGCTGGGCTGCGACGGGGTGGCGTCGCGGCGCTGGCGGCGCGGTGCGTCGCGCTCCTCGAGTTCGAACAGCGCAGCGCCGATCACGCCGATGTTGCGCACGTCGCCCGCTTCGGTGTTCGCTGCGTAGGCACGGCCGGGCGCTGAAAAGCGGAAAGCCGCGACCTCGTTCTCGCTCTTGCGAAAGCCTTCGATGGTGAGCGCCTGCAGCGGGCGCAGCACATAGCCGCCGTTGCGCAGGCTGCCGGGCTTGCCGTTGAGCACGTCGAGGCCGTCGACCGTGGCGATCACCTCGTAGCTGCGCTCGCTGAGGTTGCGAAAGCGCAGCGTGTAGCGCGAGCCCTGCACGCCGGCGAGGCGGAACATGTCTTCGCCGCCACTGCCCCGGCGGGCACGCTGCAGCGGCAGCGGGCGGCTGTCTTCGCCGAGCACCGACCATTCGACGTCGCCATCGGCCAGCATCAGGCTCAGGCGGCTCTCAGGATTGCTGCCCACGGAGCGGCGCACGGCAGAGGCCTCGTTGTAGCCCAGCGAGGCCACGTCGTCCGGCTGGTCGGACAGGCGCTTGGTGATGACCGTGCGGGTCTTCGATTCGAGGCCCTCGCCCCATTGCATGCCGAGTTGCGGGGCAGGCGCTGCCGGCGCGGCGCTGGGCGTAGCGCTGACGGCAGCCGACGTACGCGGCGCCTGCGGCATCTGGCTGCAGGCGGCCAGCAGTGCGGCGCCCGCAACGAGGCCCATGGCGAATCGAAAAAGACGCGAATGACGGAGACGATCGATCATCTTGCTTGCTCCTCCCGGTGACCGGTTGTTTGAGCTCAGATCTTACGCAGCCGCATGCGGGCAGCTTCGGCGTGCGCCTGCAGGCCCTCGCCCTCGGCCAGCGTCACGGCGATCGGGCCCAGCACCTGGGCGCCTGCCTCGCTGACCTCGATCAGGCTGGAGCGCTTCTGGAAGTCGTACACGCCCAGCGGGCTGGAAAAGCGCGCCGTGCCGCTGGTGGGCAGCACGTGGTTCGGGCCGGCGCAGTAGTCGCCCAGGCTTTCGCTGGTGAAGGCGCCCAGGAAGATCGCGCCGGCGTGGCGCAGCAGCGGCTCCCAGCGGTTCGGTTCGCTGCTGCTGACTTCCAGATGCTCGGGGGCGATGCGGTTGCTGATCTCGCAGGCCTCTTCCATGCTCTTCGTGTGAATCAGCGCGCCGCGGCCGTTGAGCGAGGCGGCGATGATTTCCGCGCGCGGCATGGCCGGCAGCAGGCGATCGATCTCGGCCTGCACGCGGTCGATGTAGGCGGCGTCGGGACACAGCAGGATGCTCTGGGCCAGCTCGTCGTGCTCGGCCTGGCTGAACAGGTCCATGGCCACCCACTCGGGCGGCGTGGTGCCGTCGGCCAGCACCAAAATTTCGCTCGGGCCCGCGATCATGTCGATGCCCACAGTGCCGAACACGCGGCGCTTGGCGGCCGCCACGTAGGCATTGCCGGGGCCGGTGATCTTGTCGACGGCAGGAATGGTGGCGGTGCCGTAGGCCAGCGCGGCCACGGCCTGCGCGCCGCCGATGGTGAAGCCGCGCGTAACGCCGGCCACGTAGGCGGCGGCGAGCACGAGCTGGTTCTTCTCGCCCTTCGGCGTCGGCACCACCATGATGATTTCGCCGACACCCGCGACGTGCGCCGGAATGGCGTTCATCAGCACGCTCGACGGGTACGCGGCCTTGCCGCCCGGCACATAGATGCCGACGCGATCGAGTGGCGTGACCTTCTGGCCGAGCAGCGTGCCGTATGCATCGCGGTAGCTCCAGCTTTCCCCGCTGGCCTTCTTCTGGGCCTCGTGGTAGCTGCGCACGCGGCGCGCGGCGGCTTCGAGCGCCGCGCGCTGGGCGGCCGGCAGCGCCTCGAAGGCGGCCTTGAGCTCGGCCTGCGTCAGCTCAAGCTCGGGCAGCGTCTTCGCATCGAGCCTGTCGAAGCGATTCGTGTATTCGAGCACCGCGTCGTCACCGCGCTTCTGCACGTCGGCGAGGATGTCGGCCACAACCTTCTCGATGGCCGCGTCGTCGTCCGCGGACCAATGCAGCCGCGCCTTGAATTCAGCGTCGAAGCTGGCTGAAGTCGTGGACAGACGGGCGGGGGCTGCTTTCAGAGTCATGTGCTTGAGGTTCAGGCGGTGGGAATGGCTGACGCAAACGCGTCGACGATGCGGCGGATCGGCTCGCGCTTGAGCTTGAGCGCGGCCTGGTTCACCACGAGGCGCGCGCTGATGTCCATGATGCGCTCCACCTCGACGAGATGGTTGGCCTTGAGCGTGTTGCCGGTCGAGACCAGGTCGACGATGGCGTCGGCCAGGCCCGTGAGCGGTGCCAGCTCCATGCTGCCGTAGAGCTTGATCAGGTCGACGTGCACGCCCTTGCTGGCGAAGAAGTCGCGCGCAAGGCCCACGTACTTGGTGGCCACGCGCAGGCGCGAGCCCTGCTTCACGGCCGAGGCGTAGTCGTAGTCGGCGCGCACGGCCACGCTGAGGCGGCAGGCCGCGATGCGCAGATCGAGCGGCTGGTACAGGCCCTGGTTGCCGTGCTCGAGCAGCACGTCGAGGCCGGTCACGCCGAGGTCGGCGCCGCCGTACTGCACGTAGGTGGGCACGTCGGAGGCGCGCACCAGCACCACGCGCACGTCGGGGCGGGTGGTTTCGAGAATCAGCTTGCGCGACTTCTCGGGGTCTTCGGTGACCTCGATGCCGGCGGCGGCCAGCAGGGGCATCGTCTCTTCGAAGATGCGGCCTTTGGAGAGGGCTAGCGTGATCATGCGGCGGCAGCTCCGGTCAGTCGTTCGATGTCGGCGCCCAGGCCGCGCAGCTTCGACTCCATGCGGTCGTAGCCCCGGTCGAGGTGGTAGATGCGATCGACCAGCGTCTCGCCCTCGGCCACGAGGCCGGCGATGACCAGGCTGGCCGAGGCGCGCAGGTCGGTGGCCATCACGGTGGCGCCAGAGAGCTGCTGCACGCCCTCGACCATCGCCACCTTGCCCTCGACGTGGATGCGTGCGCCCAGGCGCACCATCTCGTTCACGTGCATGAAACGGTTCTCGAAGATGGTCTCGGTGACCATCGAGGCGCCACGCGCGATCACGTTCAGGGCCATGAACTGGGCCTGCATGTCGGTCGGGAAGCCCGGGTACTCGGTGGTGCTGAAGCTCTGCGCCTTCAGGTGTTCGTAGGCGGGGCCCTTGGAGCTGATGCGCACGCCGTCTTTTTCGGAGGCGACGGTGCAGCCCGCGTCGCGCAGCTTGTCGATCACGGCGTCGAGGTGGTCGCCGCGCGCGTGGCGCAGGAAGGCCTCGCCGCCCGTGGCAGCTACGGCGCACAGGAAAGTGCCGGCCTCGATGCGGTCGGCCACCACGGCGTGCTCGCAGCCGTGCAGCTTCTCGACGCCCTGGATGCGGATGTGGCTGGTGCCGTGGCCTTCGATCTTCGCGCCCATGCGGATCAGCATTTCGGCGAGGTCGACGATCTCGGGCTCCTGCGCGGCGTTTTCGAGCAGCGTTTCGCCCTCGGCCAGCGCGGCTGCCATGAGGAAGTTCTCGGTACCGGTGACGGTGACCATGTCGGTCAGGATGCGCGCGCCCTTGAGGCGGGTGCGGCCTTCGGGCAGGCGCGCGACCATGTAGCCGTGCTCGACCACGATCTCGGCGCCCATGGCCTGCAGGCCCTTGATGTGCTGGTCGACCGGCCGCGAGCCGATGGCGCAGCCGCCCGGCAGCGACACCCTGGCATGGCCGAAGCGCGCCAGCAGCGGGCCCAGGGCCAGCACGGAGGCGCGCATGGTCTTGACCAGCTCGTAGGGCGCCTCGGGGTTGCCGAGGTCGCCAGCATTCAGGCGGACCGTGCCGTTGTCGTTGCGCTCGGCCGTCACGCCCATGTTGCGCACCAGCTTGAGCATGGTCGACACGTCCTGCAGGCGCGGCACGTTGTGCAGCGTCACGGGCTGGTCGGTCAGCAGCGCCGCGCACAGCTCGGGCAGCGCGGCGTTCTTGGCGCCGGAAATGAGTACTTCGCCGCGGAGCTCTCGCCCGCCGCGAATCAGAAGTTTGTCCATCGAAGTTCCAGCGAAGTCAGGAGGCCACGAGGGGCCGGGAGTTATTTTTCCACTGCCGCCCATTCGGCCGGCGTGTAGGTTTTCATCGAAAGCGCGTGCACCTCGTCGGTGTGCATTTTCGCACCGAGGGTGGCGTAGACCCGCTGATGGCGCTGGATCGAGCGCTTGCCCTCGAATTCGGCCGAGACGATGGTGGCGTACCAATGTCGGCCATCGCCCTCGAGCGTGATGTGCTCGCACGGGAGATGGGACTGGATCAGGGCCTGGAGTTGTTCGGCGGTCATGGGGTGTGGGAAGAGGCTTTGTTCAGCCCCGGATTTTGTAGCCGATGCGAAGCAGGTGGACGGCAATCGCGCTCACCACCAGCCAGGCGGTGCCGACGATGCCCAGGCTCAGCCAGGGCGAGGCGTCGCTCACGCCGAAGAAGCCGTAGCGGAAGCCGTCGATCATGTAGAAGAACGGGTTCAGGTGGCTCACGCTTTGCCAGAACGGCGGCAGCGAGCCGATCGAATAGAACACGCCCGACAGGAAGGTCATGGGCATGATCAGGAAGTTCTGAAACACCGCCATCTGGTCGAACTTCTCGGCCCAGAGACCGGCGATGAGGCCCAGCGTGCCCAGCATGGCCGAGCCCAGCAGCGCGAACACGATGATCCAGACCGGCGCAACGAAACTCGGCTGCGCGAACAGCACCGTCACGACGAACACGCCGAGCCCCACGGCCAGCCCGCGGATGACGGACGAGCCCACATAGGCGAAGAACCAGCCCCAGTGCGACAGCGGCGTGAGCAGCACGAAGACCAGGTTGCCCATGATCTTGCTCTGGATGATCGACGACGAGCTGTTGGCAAAGGCGTTCTGCAGCACGCTCATCATCACGAGGCCAGGCACCAGGAAGGCCGTGTAGCCGACAGTGCCGTAGACCTTCACGTGGTCTTCGAGCACGTGGCCGAACACCATCAGGTACAGCAGTGCGGTGAGCACCGGCGCCCCCACGGTCTGGAAGCCGACCTTCCAGAAGCGCAGCGTCTCCTTGTAGAGCAGCGCGCGCCAACCGGTCACGGCCATCATCGCGCCACCTCCAGCGGGGTTTGCTCGCCGGCCATCAGGTCGATGAACACGTCTTCCAGGTCGGCCTTGCGCATTTCCACGTCTTCCACCGCGACGCCGGCTTCGCGGATCGCGGCCAGCAGTTGTTCGACTTCATGGGCGTTCTGCGCCGGCAGCTGCACGATGCGCCCGGTGATGCGCGCATGCTGTGCAATGGCCCAGGGCAGCATGGCGTCGGTCTTGAAGCGCAGCACGTTGCTCGCGGCCGATTTCAGCAGTTCGCTGGTGCGGTCGAGTGCGATCACGCGGCCCTGCTTGAGCATCGCGATGCGGCTGCACAGCGCCTCGGCCTCTTCGAGGTAGTGGGTGGTGAGCAGCACGGTGCTGCCCTGCTTGTTGAGCCGGGCGACGAACTGCCAGAGCGTCTGGCGCAGTTCGACGTCGACGCCGGCCGTGGGCTCGTCGAGCACGATCACCGGCGGCTTGTGCACCAGCGCCTGTGCCACCAGCACCCGGCGCTTCATGCCGCCCGAGAGCTGGCGCATGTTGGCCGTGGCCTTGTCGGCGAGGCCCAGGCTTTGCAGCAGCTCGTCGATCCAGGCCTCGTTGTTCTTGATGCCGAAGTAGCCCGACTGGATGCGCAGCGATTCGCGCACGTTGAAGAAGGGGTCGAACACCAGCTCCTGCGGCACGATGCCGAGCTGGCGGCGCGCCTGTGCAAAGTCGCGCTGCACGTCGAAGCCATGGACGCTGATGGCGCCGGCCGTGGGCCGCGACAGGCCCGCGAGCATGCTGATCAGGGTGGTCTTGCCCGCGCCGTTCGGGCCGAGCAGGCCGAAGAACTCGCCCGGTTCGATCTGGAAGCTGACCTCGTCGACGGCCTTGAGCCCTGGCTTGCCTTGGGCTTTTTGCTGTCTGGAGGGGGGGTAGGTCTTGGAGACCGATTGAAATGAAATCGCGGGCATGGGAGCCCGCGATTTTAAGGGGCCGTTACTTTTTCAGGGCGCGGCGGGCAAAAGGCCCGCAATGCCATACAGCGCCGCGAGTTCGCGCAGCCTGGGCGACAGACCCTTGACCGAAAAACCGCGGCCCAGCGCGCTCGATTCGCGCCGGCATTCGAGCAGCACGGCCAGCGCCGAAGAATCGAACTGGGCCAGTGCGGTCGCGTCGACCACGGTGGACGATGAGTCGCCCTGGCCTTTCAGCCCCTGCTGCAGCATGCGCATGCAGGCGGGGGCCTCGTCGTGGGTGAGTCGGGTGGGCAGGACCAGCATCGCGTGCGCCCGGTCAGCCCTTGCCGTTGCCCTTGTTGCGCGCGGCCAGCGCGGCGATCAGGCCGTCGATGCCGCTCTTGTTGATTTCCTGCGCGAACTGGGTGCGGTAGGTATCGACCAGCCACACGCCCAGCACATTCAGGTTGTAGACCTTCCAGCCGGCGCCCTGGCCGGGGGTCTTTTCAAGGCGGTAGTCGAGCTGCACCGGATCACCGCGGCCCTGGACTTCGGTGCGCACCAGCACGTCCTTGTCGTCGGGCGAGCCGCGGAACGGGCGGATGGTGACAGTCTGGTCGGTCACCTGGTCGAGCGCGCCGGCATAGGTGCGCACCAGCAGGGCCTTGAACTCGTCCTGCAGGCGTTTTTGCTGTTCGGGCGTTGCAGTGCGCCAGGCCGGGCCGACTGCCGAGGCCGTCATGCGCTGGAAGTTGACGTTGGGCATGATCTTGCTGTCGACCAGCAGCATGATCTTGTTGACGTCGCCCGACTTGATGGACGAGTCGGCCTTGATCGTTTCGAGCACGTCTGTCGAGAGGCGCTTGACGAGCGCATCAGGCGCTTCATCGGCGGCACGGGCGGGCTGGACGAAGGCGACAGCCGCACCGAACAGCAGGGCGCCGGCCAGCACTAGGCGGCCGAAATCGCGACGTTGCAAGGTCTTGTTGTTCATGAAGAGTCCCTCATTCAAGTTTGAAAATCTGCAGGCACCCGAAAAAACCGGGTGCTGAGACAGGAACGGATTCGAGCCCCCTGGGGCCGACCGGGTTCCTGTCCGGGAGGTGAAGCCTTGCAACCGGATGCAAGCCGCGCCCCCTCCTCTTGCGGCTTACTTGTCGCTGCCACCACCGTCACTGCCACCGCCGTCGTCCGGCGGGTTGCCGTCGTAGACCTGGCTGCGGCGGCGCTGCAGGAACGCATCGCGCGTGAACGAATACTTGTCGAGCGCCGCATCGCCGAGCAGGCGGCTTGCGCGCAGGTATTGCGAGCGCGTGTCGACGATGCGCAGCACCGTCAGCGAATTGCGCCAGGGGATGTCTTCCACATGGCCCAGCGGGTCGCCGTACATGTCGAGCGGCTTGGCCGCGGTGTCGCGCAGTGTCGAGGAGCCCAGCAGCGGCAGCACGACGTACGGGCCCGGGCCCACGCCCCAGTAGCCCAGCGTCTGGCCGAAGTCTTCCTCGTGGCGGGGAATGCCGGCCTCGGTCGCAACGTCCAGCAGGCCGCCGAGCCCGAAGAAGGTGTTGACGTTCAGGCGCATGAAGGTCTCGGCGCTGTTCTGCAGCTTGAGCTGGGCCACGTTGTTGGCCAGGCTCCAGACATCGCCGATGTTGCCGAAGAAGTTGTTCACGCCGGTGCGCACCATCGAAGGCAGCGCCTTCTGGTAGGCCGTGGCCACGGGAACGAGCACTGCGTCGTCAACGGTGTCGTTGAAGCGCGAGACCCCGCGGTTGAACGGCTCGAGAGGGTCGGCCGGATTGGCGTTGGGTCCGGTGGCGCAACCGGCCACCAGTGCAAAAAAAGCTGCGGCGCCCACCCAACGGGCGCGAATTGCTACGTTATTCATAGCAGAAGACAAAAAAGATCGTGTTTTCATTTCTTGTTGGCTGTTCCAGGCGTCGAATTGCCTTCGGCTGCCTTGCTGTACAGAAACTGGCTGATCAGGTTTTCAAGCACCACGGCCGATTGGGTCGAGGTGATGGTGTCGCCGGCCTGCAAGTTCTTGTCCTCGGCGCCCGCTTCGATCCCGATGTACTGCTCGCCGAGCAGGCCACTGGTCAGGATCTTGAGCGAACTGTCCTTGGGAAAACTGTAGCGGTTTTGCAAAGCCAGCGTGACGTCGGCCTGAAAGGACTTGTCGTTGAAGGAGATGGACTCCACGCGGCCGACCACAACCCCCGCGCTCTTCACAGCGGTTTGCGGCTTGAGCCCGCCGATGTTGTCGAAGCGCGCGGTCACCGAATAGGTCTTCTGGAAATTCAGGCTCAGCAGGTTGGCCGACTGCAGCGCGAGAAACAGCAGCGCCGCAGCGCCGATCAGGACGAACAGGCCGACCCAGATGTCGTTGTTGGAACGTTGCATGGTTTGACTCTCTGTCTAGAACGATGGAGGCCGAGCCTCTTTAGATACTGAACATCATGGCGGTGAGCAGGAAGTCCAGCCCCAGCACCGCCAGCGATGCCGACACCACGGTTCGCGTGGTCGCACGCGACACGCCTTCAGGCGTGGGCTGGGCTTCATAGCCCTGCAGCAGCGCGATGAAGGTCACGGTGAAGCCGAAGACGATGCTCTTGATGACGCCGTTGCCGACGTCGCGCCACACGTCGACGCCGCCCTGCATCTGGCCCCAGAACGCGCCCGGGTCCACGCCTAGCATCAGCACGCCCACCACGTAGCCGCCCATGATGCCGACCGCGCTGAACACCGCCGCCAGCAGCGGCATGGTGATGACGCCGGCCCAGAAGCGCGGCGCGAGGATGCGCTGCACCGGGTCGACCGCCATCATCTCCATGGCACTCAGCTGCTCGTCGGCCTTCATGAGACCGATCTCCGCGGTGAGCGACGTCCCCGCGCGCCCGGTGAACAGCAAGGCCGCCACCACGGGCCCGAGCTCGCGCACCAGGCTCAGCGTGACCAGCAGGCCGAGCGCTTCGGAAGAGCCGTAGCGCTGCAGCGCGTAGTACATCTGCAGCCCGAGCACGAAGCCCACGAACAGCCCCGACACGCCGATGATCGCGAGCGAGTAATTGCCCAAAAAATGGATCTGGTCACGCACCAGCCCGAAGCGGCGCATGATCTGCGCGCCCGGGCCGACCAGGCGCATGAACAGCTTCGCGCCATAGCCCAGGTTGGCCAGATGGCGGCGCACGCCGAAGCCGACGTCGGCAGGCTTCCACCAGCTCATGAGCGCCCTCCTTCGACATTGCCGAAGTCGTCCTCGATGCTGACGCCCGGGTAGTGGAAACGCACTGGCCCGTCGGGCAACGCATTGACGAACTGATGGACCAGCGGGTCGGCGCTGTGGCGCACTTCGTCGGGCGTGCCCTGTGCAGCGATGCCGCCGTTGGCCAGGATGATCACGTGGTCGGCGATGCGGAAGGTTTCTTCGAGATCGTGCGACACGATGATGCTGGTGAGCCCCAGCGTGTCGTTGAGCTGGCGGATCAAACGTGCGGCGGTGCCGAGCGAGATCGGGTCGAGCCCCGCGAAAGGCTCGTCGTACATCACGAGGTCGGGGTCGAGCGCAATGGCACGCGCCAGCGCCACGCGCCGCGCCATGCCGCCCGACACCTCGCTGGGCATCAGGTCGCGGGCACCGCGCAGGCCGACGGCGTCGAGCTTCATGAGCACCACGTCGCGTACCAGCGCTTCGGAGAGTTGTGTGTGCTCGCGCAGCGGAAACGCCACGTTGTCGAACACGGTCATGTCGGTGAACAGCGCGCCGAACTGAAAGAGCATGCCCATGCGGCGCCGCGCCGCGTAGAGCGCGGTTGCATCGAACTTGCCGACATCCTGGCCGTCGAAGAGCACCTCGCCACGCTGGGCCTTCTGCTGCCCGCCGATAAGGCGCAGCACCGTGGTCTTGCCACCGCCCGATGCTCCCATCAGGGCCGTTACCTTGCCTCGCGGCACGGAGAACGAAACGCCGTCGAGGATGGCGCGTGCACCATAGCCGAACGTGACGTCGCGGAACTCTACGAAGGGATGTGGCAGTGGTGCGGCTGGGTCCATCTCAATAAAAAAGCCGGGGCGCTTTTTCAAGCATCCCGGCATGCGGTTTGACGCGGATGATAACGGGGCCGTGACCGGCCCCGCGAAATTGAAACAAAATTCAGCGCGGCAGGTCGCTGAACCCCATCAGGAACTCATCCACCGAGCGCGCGGCCTGGCGGCCTTCACGAATGGCCCACACCACCAGCGACTGTCCACGGCGGATGTCGCCGGCGGCAAAAACCTTCGGAATGTTGGTGACATAGCCGCCGATGAAGTCGACCGTGGCCTTGGCGTTGCCGCGGGCATCCTTCTCCACGCCAAAGGCGTCGAGCACGGTGGCAACGGGGCTGATGAAGCCCATCGCGAGCAGCACCAGGTCGGCCTTGAGGATCTGCTCGCTGCCGGCCACTTCCTGCATCTTGCCGTCCTTCCATTCGACACGAACGGTCTTCAGGCCAGTGACCTTGCCCTTTTCGCCGATGAATTCCTTGGTGGAGATCGCGAACTCGCGCTCGCAGCCCTCTTCATGGCTGGAGCTGGTGCGCAGCTTGATCGGCCAGTACGGCCAGGTCAGCGGGCGGTTTTCTTCCTCGGGCGGCTGGGGCATCAGCTCGAACTGCGTGACGCTGACCGCGCCATGGCGGTTGCTGGTGCCCACGCAGTCGGAGCCGGTGTCGCCACCGCCGATGACGATGACGTGCTTGCCGTCGGCGCGCAACTGGCCCTTGACCTTGTCGCCCGCGTTGACGCGGTTTTGCTGCGGCAGGAACTCCATCGCGAAATGGATGCCGTCGAGGTCGCGGCCGGGCACCGGCAGGTCGCGCGATTGCTCTGCACCGCCCGTGAGCAGCACGGCATCGAATTCTTTTTGCAGTTGCTCAGGCGTGACGGTTTCCTTGGCCAGGTTCGTGACCTTGGAGCCCTTGCCCAGCGGGTCCTTCGCGGCGCCGACCATCACGCCGGTGCGGAAGGTCACGCCTTCGGCCTTCATCTGCTCGACGCGGCGATCGATGTGCGACTTCTCCATCTTGAAGTCGGGAATGCCGTAGCGCAGCAGGCCGCCGACGCGGTCGTTCTTCTCGAACAGCGTCACGTCGTGGCCGGCGCGCGCGAGTTGCTGCGCAGCCGCCATGCCGGCCGGGCCCGAACCCACCACCGCTACCTTCTTGCCGGTCTTGTGCTTGGCGACGCGCGGCGCCACCCAGCCTTCGTCCCAGGCGCGGTCGATGATCGCGTGCTCCAGCGACTTGATGCCGACCGCGTCGTCGTTCACGTTGAGCACGCAGGCTGCCTCGCAGGGCGCGGGGCAGATGCGGCCGGTGAACTCGGGGAAGTTGTTGGTCGAGTCGAGCACCGCGAAGGCGTTTTGCCAGTCGTTGCGGTACACGAGGTCGTTGAAGTCCGGAATGATGTTGTTGACCGGGCAGCCGCTGTTGCAGAACGGCGTGCCGCAGTCCATGCAGCGCGCGCCCTGCACCTTGGCCTGTTCGGTGTCCAGGCCGACGACGAATTCCTTGTAGTGCTTGACGCGCTCTTCGATGGGCTTGTAGCCCTCTTCGACACGCTCATGCTCCATGAAGCCGGTGATCTTTCCCATCGTGCTTTCCTTTGTTCTCTGTACTCGTGGGCGCTCAGACCGAAGCCGGGGCCGTTTGCGGTGCGGGGGCCAGCGCGTGCGGCTCGAGGCCGATGTGCGCGTTGTTGCCGCTGCTGGTGAGTTCGACCTTGCGGTCGTGCAGCTCGGCCAGCGCGCGCTTGTATTCGTTCGGGAACACCTTCACGAACTTCGTGCGCGACACGGCCCAGTTGTCGAGCAGCTCGCGTGCGCGCTTGCTGCCGGTCCAGCGGTGGTGCTCTTCGAGCAGCTTCTTCAGCTGCGCTTCGTCGGTGACGCCGCCGTGCCAGATCTTGCGATGCACGCTTGCGGTCTGCTCGGCCGAGGTCAGCACCTTGTCGAGCGAAACCATCGAGAGGTTGCAGCGCGTGGCGAACTGGCCGTCTTCGTCGTAGACGAAAGCAACGCCGCCGCTCATGCCGGCCGCGAAGTTGCGGCCCGTCTTGCCGAGCACGGCCACCGTGCCGCCGGTCATGTATTCGCAACCGTGGTCGCCGGTGCCTTCGATGACCGCCGTGGCGCCCGACAGGCGCACCGCGAAACGCTCGCCGGCCACACCGCACAGGTAGGCCTCGCCGGTGGTCGCACCGTACAGCGCGGTGTTGCCGACGATGGTGTTGCGCACCGCTTCGCCGCGGAAGTCGAGGCTGGGGCGCACCACCACGCGGCCGCCCGAGAGGCCCTTGCCGGTGTAGTCGTTGGCGTCGCCGATCAGGTACAGCGTGATGCCGCGCGCCAGGAAGGCGCCGAACGACTGGCCGCCCGTGCCTTCGAGCTGGATGCGGATCGAGTCATCGGGCAGGCCCTGCGGATGCACCTTGGTCAGCGCGCCCGAGAGCATTGCGCCCACCGAGCGGTTGACGTTGCGCGCCACCTCGATGAACTGCACCTTCTCGCCCTTGTCGATGGCGGGGCGCGACTTCTCGATGAGCTTCACGTCCAGCGCCTTGTCGAGGCCGTGGTCCTGGTTCTCGACATGGAAGCGCGGCACGTCGGCCGGCACGTTCGGCAGCGCGAACAGGCGGCTGAAGTCCAGGCCCGAAGCCTTCCAGTGCTCGATGCCCTTGCGCATGTCGAGCAGGTCGGCGCGGCCGATCAGGTCGTCGAACTTGCGGATGCCGAGCTGGGCCATGATCTGGCGCACTTCCTCGGCAACGAAGAAGAAGTAGTTGACGACGTGCTCGGGCTTGCCCGAGAACTTCTTGCGCAGCACCGGGTCTTGCGTGGCCACGCCCACCGGGCAGGTGTTCAGGTGGCACTTGCGCATCATGATGCAGCCCTCGACCACCAGCGGCGCGGTCGCAAAGCCGAACTCGTCGGCGCCCAGCAGCGCGCCGATGGCGACGTCGCGGCCGGTCTTCATCTGGCCGTCGGCCTGCACGCGGATGCGGCTGCGCAGGCGGTTGAGCACCAGCGTCTGCTGCGTTTCGGCCAGGCCGATTTCCCACGGGCTGCCAGCGTGCTTGATCGACGACCAGGGCGAAGCGCCCGTGCCGCCGTCATGGCCGGCGATCACGACGTGGTCGCTCTTGCACTTGGCCACGCCGGCTGCGATGGTGCCGACGCCGATCTCGCTCACCAGCTTCACGCTGATGCTGGCGTGCGGCGCGGTGTTCTTCAGGTCGTGAATGAGCTGCGCCAGGTCTTCGATCGAGTAGATGTCGTGGTGCGGCGGCGGCGAGATGAGGCCCACACCCGGCACGGCATAGCGCTGCTTGCCGATGTACTCGGTGACCTTGCCGCCCGGGAGCTGGCCGCCCTCGCCCGGCTTGGCGCCCTGCGCCATCTTGATCTGGATCTGGTCGGCCGAATGCAGGTACTCGGCCGTGACGCCGAAGCGGCCCGATGCAACCTGCTTGATGCGCGAACGCAGCGAGTCGCCGTCCTTCAGCGGCAGGTCGACCTCGACGTTCTCGGCACCGATCACGCTCTTGAGCGTGTCGCCCAGCTTGATCGGGATGCCCTTGAGCTCGTTGCGGTAGCGCGCCGGGTCCTCACCGCCTTCGCCGGTGTTGCTCTTGCCGCCGATGCGGTTCATGGCAATGGCGAGCGTGGAGTGCGCTTCGGTGCTGATCGAGCCGAGCGACATCGCGCCGGTGGCGAAGCGCTTGACGATGTCAGCGGCCGACTCGACTTCGTCCACCGGAATGGCCTTGGCCGGATCGATCTTGAACTCGAACAGGCCGCGCAGCGTGAGGTGGCGGCGGTTCTGGTCGTTGATGAGCTGCGCGTATTCCTTGTACGTGTTCCAGTTGTTGGAGCGCGTGCTGTGCTGCAGCTTGGCGATGGCGTCGGGCGTCCACATGTGCTCTTCGCCGCGCGTGCGCCAGGCGTATTCGCCGCCGGCGTCGAGCATGTTGGAGAGCACGGGGTCGTCACCGAAGGCGGCCTTGTGCATGCGGATGGCTTCCTCGGCGATCTCGAAGACGCCGATGCCTTCCACGCGGCTGGCGGTGCCGGTGAAGTACTTGTTCACCGTCTCGCTGTTCAGGCCGATGGCTTCGAACAGCTGCGCGCCGCAATAGCTCATGTAGGTGCTGACACCCATCTTCGACATGATCTTCGACAGACCCTTGCCGATGGCCTTGACGTAGTTGTAGACCGCCTTGTCGGCGCTCAGGTCGCCCGGCAGGTCGGCGTGCATGGCCGCCAGCGTTTCCATGGCGAGGTAGGGGTGCACGGCTTCGGCGCCGTAGCCCGCCAGCACGCCGAAGTGATGCACTTCGCGGGCCGAGCCGGTTTCGACGACGAGGCCGGCGGTGGTGCGCAGGCCTTCGCGAACGAGGTACTGGTGCACGGCCGACAGCGCCAGCACGGCCGGGATGGCCACTTGCGTCGGGCTCACGCCGCGGTCGCTCACGATCAGGATGTTGTGGCCGCCCTTGATGGCGTCCACCGCTTCGGCGCACAGCGAGGCCAGCTTGGCTTCGACGCCTTCGTCGCCCCAGGCGAGCGGGTAGGTGATGTCGAGCGCATAGCTCTTGAACTTGCCCTGCGTGTACTTGCCGATGTCGCGCAGCTTCGCCATGTCGGCGAAGTCGAGGATCGGCTGGCTCACTTCGAGCCGCATCGGCGGGTTGACCTGGTTGATGTCCAGCAGGTTGGGCTTGGGGCCGATGAAGGACACCAGCGACATCACGATGGCTTCGCGGATCGGGTCGATCGGCGGGTTCGTTACCTGCGCGAACAGCTGCTTGAAGTAGTTGTACAGCGGCTTGTTCTTGCTCGAGAGCACTGCCAGCGGGCTGTCGTTGCCCATGGAGCCGATGCCTTCTTCGCCGGCCTGGGCCATCGGGCTCATCAGGAACTTGATGTCTTCCTGGGTGTAGCCGAAGGCCTGCTGGCGATCGAGCAGCGCGACCTGGCTCAGCGGCGCGGAGACCGGCTCGGCCTTCACGCTGTCGAGCTTGATGCGCAGGTTCTCGATCCACTGCTTGTAGGGCTTGCTGTTGGCGAGGGTGGCCTTGACCTCCTCGTCGTCGATCATGCGGCCCTGCTCCAGGTCGATCAGGAACATCTTGCCGGGCTGCAGGCGCCACTTGCGCACGATCTTCTGCTCGGGCACGGGCAGCACACCGGACTCAGAGGCCATGATGACCAGGTCGTCGTCGGTCACGCAGTAGCGCGACGGGCGCAGGCCGTTGCGGTCGAGCGTGGCACCGATCTGGCGGCCGTCGGTGAAGACGATGGAGGCCGGGCCGTCCCACGGCTCCAGCATGGCGGCGTGGTATTCATAGAACGCGCGGCGGCGCGGGTCCATGGTGGCGTGCTGTTCCCAGGGCTCGGGAATCATCATCATCACGGCCTGGCTGATGGGGTAGCCGGCCATCGTCAGCAGCTCGAGGCAGTTGTCGAAGGTGGCGGTGTCGGACTGGCCGGCGAAGCTGATGGGGTACAGCTTCTGCAGGTCGGCGCCCAGAACCGGCGACGACATCACGCCTTCGCGGGCCTTCATCCAGTTGTAGTTGCCCTTGACCGTGTTGATTTCGCCGTTGTGGGCGACGTAGCGGTACGGGTGGGCCAGCGGCCACTCGGGGAAGGTGTTGGTCGAGAAACGCTGGTGCACCAGGCCCAGGGCCGAGACGCAGCGCTTGTCCTGCAGGTCGAGGTAGTAGGTGCCGACCTGGTCGGCCAGCAGCAGGCCCTTGTAGACCACGGTGCGGCTCGACATGCTGGGAACGTAGTATTCCTTGCTGTGCTTGAGCTTCAGGCGCTGGATGTTGGCGCTGGCGGTCTTGCGGATCACGTAGAGCTTGCGCTCCAGCGCATCCTGCACGATCACGTCGTTGCCGCGGCCGATGAAGACCTGGCGCAGCAGCGGCTCCTTTTCGCGCACGGTGGGCGACATGGGCATGTCGCGGTTGACCGGCACATCGCGCCAGCCGAGCAGCACCTGCCCTTCGGCCTTGATGGCGCGTTCCATCTCTTGTTCGCAGGCTTCGCGCGAGGCGTGTTCCTTCGGCAGGAAGATCATGCCGACGCCGTATTCGCCCGGCGGGGGCAGCGTGACGCCCTGCTTCGCCATTTCTTCGCGGTACAGGTGGTCGGGCAGCTGGATCAGGATGCCGGCGCCGTCGCCCATCAGCTTGTCAGCGCCCACGGCGCCGCGATGGTCGAGGTTTTCGAGGATCTTCAAGCCCTGCAGCACGATGGCATGGCTTTTTTCGCCCTTGATGTGTGCAACGAAGCCGACGCCGCAGGCATCGTGCTCGTCGGCACCGGAATACAGACCGTGTTCTTGGAGATGTTGAATCTCGGCAGCCGTCGTCATGGGCGCGCTCCTTCAGTTTTCGCAGGGAAAGGGAGCATATTGCGATGCACAAAGAATGCCAAACACTTTAATAGGGGTCAGATTCTTATTAAATGTTGAGTTTTCTTCTCGGAATTAAATTAGGGACATATCAAAAACAGGAGCAAAAAGACCAGGCAGCACAACAGATTGGCGCTGATTTTCAGCTCAGGATGAGGTGTTCGAAGGCGGCCGGCCGGCCTTGGCTTTGACCACGCGGCGGTCGGTGGACTTCTGCAGACCATCGAGAAAATCGTCGTCACCGGCAGCCCAGCCGCGCAAGGTGGCTTCGGTCAGCGCGCTCTGGTCGGCCGCGCGTACCCCGCCGCGCACCAACTCGACATACGCAGCCTCCCGCGCGAACGGCGTGTTGCCGAGCTCCCAGTACAGCGGATGGGGCGTCAGCAGCCGGTCATGCCGCAGGCCGGCGTAGTGGCCGTGGCTGGACCACGGGAAGTCGCGCGCATCGGCCACCATGCCCGCTCGCACCGGGTTGAGGTCTATGTAGGCCATGCAGGTCAGCAGGTAGCGGTCGGTCTGGATCAACGTCGACCGGTAGCGCCCCTCCCACAGCGTGCCGCTGCGGCCGTGGCGGTCGTTGAAGTAGCGCACGTAGCTGCGGCCTACCGATTGCATGAACTGCGGCAGGCCGGTGGCGCTGTTGGGCGTGGCCAGCAGATGAAAGTGGTTGTCCATCAGCACATAGGCATGCAGTGCGATACCGAAGCGCGTGGCGTTTTCGGCCAGCAGCGCGAGCAGCTTCTCGTGATCCGCGCGGTCCATGAAGATCGGCTGGCGGTTGTTGCCGCGCTGGATCACGTGGTGCGGCATGTCGGCCAGCGTGAGGCGGGGAAGACGGGCCATGGGGTATGCGGACGCGAGTTGCGCGCCGGCGCTCAGGCGAGACGGAAGCGCGTGTCGCCCAGCGTGTCGAGCCCGAACTGCGCCAGCAACTCGCGCAGCCGCGTCGCCGCACTCGCCTTGCGCTGGCCGGTGTAGCGCGCCAGGATCAGTTCGTTCTTCATGCTGTGCTCCCAGCCGACCAGTTCGGTCACGGTGACGCTGTAGCCGTTGGCTTCGAGATACAGGCAGCGAAGCACGTTGGTGAGCTGGCTGCCGATTTCGCGCGTGTGCAGCGGATGGCGCCACAGCTCGGCCAGCGGCGTGCGCGAAAGCGCCAGCGCCTTGGTTTCACGCAGGCAGGCGGCCACTTCGGCCTGGCAGCAGGGCACGAGCACCATGCAGCGCGCGTTCTTGGCGAGGCCGAAGGCGATGGCATCGTCGGTGGCGGTGTCGCAGGCGTGCAGCGCGGTGACCACGTCGATCTGCTCCGGCAGCTCGCTTGCCTGCGCCGATTCGGCCACGGTGAGGTTCAGGAACGACATGCGGTCGAAGCCCAGCCGCTGCGCCAGCGCGCGTGAGCGCTCGACCAGTTCGCCGCGCGTCTCGATGCCGTAGACATGGCCGCTGCTGCCCTGCCGCGCCCGGAAGAACAGGTCGTAGATGATGAAGCCGAGGTACGACTTGCCCGCGCCATGATCGGCCAGCGTTGCGCCTGCGCCCTCTTCCGGCAGCTCGCGCAGCAGTTGCTCGATGAACTGGAACAGGTGGTAGACCTGCTTGAGCTTGCGCCGCGAGTCCTGGTTGAGGCGCCCCTCGCGGGTGAGGATGTGCAGTTCCTTGAGCAGCTCGACGGACTGGCCAGGGCGCAGGGCATCGGCCAGTTCGGCATCAGCCTTTGCGGCCTTGTTCGTCTTCGTCACCGGTTTCGATGCGGCTTTGGTATTCATGGCCTGGCACTCCCGGGGCCGACGTCGAGCGCCGCCCAGCCATCGGACCCCAGCGCTTCGAGCGTGTCGATGTTGCGCTCGAAGATGGCCTCCGCCTCGGGGAACGCCTCGACCGCGCGGCTCACGCTGTCCTCGCGCAGCAGGTGCAGCGTGGGGTATGGCGCGCGGTTGGTGGCGTTGCCGAGGTCGTCGGCTTCGGTGCCGGCGAACTGGAACTGCGGATGAAAGCTCGCCAGCTGGAACACACCGTCGAAACCGGCGCGCACAAGCCGGCGTTCGGCACGCGCCGTGAAATCGTTGAAGTCCAGGAAATCGGCCAAGGTATTCGGTGCAATCAGAAGTGTGGTGTCGCGCACGGCGGCGTCGAGCGCTGCGAGGTCTTTGGCTTCGGCCAGCAGCGCGTCCATCAGGTCGGCCGCTTCGGCGGGTTCGTACACGGCGTAGTGGATCTGTGCCTTCACGTGCACGGCCTTTGCGAAGGGGCACAGGTTGAGGCCGATCACCGCGCGTTCGAGCCAGCGCCGCGTGTCGGCTTCGGCCTGGGCGGCTGCAATTGTCGTCGGATGGGTCATGCCATCTCCGCCGCAGGGCGAATCCGCCCCAGTCGCCGCGCGATCGCCATGCCGGCCAGCGAACAGGCCAGCGTGGCCGTCCAGGTCCAGTGCCAGCCGCCAACGCGGTGGGCCAGCCACGCTACCGCGGGCGGAGCCAGGAACTGGCCAAGCGACGATGCCTGCTGCATGAGGCCGACGGTCGTCGACACGGTGGTGGGCCCGGGTGCCAGCCGCACCCCCAGCAGGAACAGCGTGGCCGGCACCATGCCACCGCCCAGCGAGAAGGCGCAGACGGCGATGTAGCGCAGCGCGGGCGGCAGGCCCAGGGCGTCGGCGCCCTGCCCTGCTTGCGCGAAGGCGGCCACGCCGCCCAGCGCCATCGTCAGGAAGCCGAGTTGCAGCAAGCGCTCGGGCGCCACGCCGCGCTGCAGCCAGCGGCCGCCGGCGATGTTGCCGACGATGTTCATGGCGGCCGCGAGCGCGGTCAGCACCGCGTTCCAGGCAGCCGGCACGCCCGCACCCGCATAGATGGCGGGCAGGAAGCCGATGACAGCCATCCATTGCGACGAGTACACGGCGAACGTCAGCGCAACCAGCCAGGGTGCGCGCGCACCGACAGTGGAGCGCAGGCGCGATGACCAGCCTTCGCTGGGCTGGCCTCCCACTGCCTGACGGGTTCGATCACCAGGCACGACCGTCCACACCCAGAGCGCAGCACCAGCCGACACGACCGACAGCGCCCACCACCAGCCCGTCCAACCGCCCCAGGCGATCAGGGCGGGCCCAAGCAGCAGCGCAAGGGCCACGCCGAGCGGCATATAGGCGCCCCAGAGGCCCAACGCCGCCTTGTCCGCGCCCGACGGGGTCAAGGCACGGATCAACCCCGGTCCCGGCATGACCGCCAGCAGGAAGCCGATGCCTTCGATGCCGCGCAGCAGAAGCAGCCATTGCACGGCGTGCGCGCCGCCATCTGCGCTGGAGCCGACCAGGCCTCCCAGCAGGCTCGCGACCGTCAACACGAACAGCCCCGTCAGCATGCTGCGGCGCAGGCCGATGGTGTCTGCCGCAAGCCCGACCAGCAGCCCCAGGGTCATGCTCGCGACCTGAACCAGTGACAACAGGAATCCCGCCTCGACCAGGCCGATGCCGAGCGATGCCTGCAGCGCCGGAACGGCCGGCGGCAATTTGCCCAGATGCAAGGCTCCGCTGACGCCGCCCAGCAGGACGGCGAAGGCCGCGGCGGGAACGCGCGGACGTGCTGCGACGGAACTCACGCGATCCCCCGGCGACCGGTGAGCCGCTCGTGCTCGCGCACAGCGAAACGGTCGGTCATGCCGGCGATGTAGTCGGCCACGGCTCGGTGCCTGTCGCCGCGCTCGGCGAAGGAAGTTGGCATTTCGGCACTGCGCTCGAGATAGGCCTCGAACAGCTCCCGCACCACGTCACGCGCCTGATCGGTGGTCTGGGTGACCTGCGGATGCCGATAGAGGTTGTGGAAGAGAAAACGCTTGAGGTCTTCCGACTGGGCCTGCATGGTGCCGCTGAACGCGACGACAGGCGGGGCCTTGCGCACCGCGTCGGCATCGACCGGCGCGAGGGCTTCGAGCGCCGCGCGCGTCGCGTCGATCACGTCGTAGACCTGCGCGCTCAGCATGCGCCGGATGGTCTCGTAGAGCACGCGCCGGCCCTGCAACTGCGGATGCTCGGCAAGCGCCTCACGGCGATGGCGCTCGAACAGCTCGACCTCGGACAGTTGCTCGACGCTGATGAGCCCCGAGCGCACGCCGTCGTCGATGTCGTGGGCGTTATAGGCGATGGCGTCGGCGAGGTTGCACAGCTGCGCCTCGAGCCCCGGCTGCGTGCGGTCGAGAAACCGCCGGGCCACGCCGTTGGGCTCGGCCGCCTCCAGACGCTCCGCATTCGCACGCGAGCAGTGCTTGAGGATGCCCTCGCGGGTCTCGAAGCTGAGATTCAGTCCGTCGTACTGAGGGTAGCGGTGCTCCAGCGCATCGACCATACGCAGGCTCTGCAGGTTGTGCTCGAAGCCACCATGCCCGGCCATGCAGTCGTTGAGCGCGTCCTGGCCTGCGTGCCCGAAGGGCGTGTGGCCCAGGTCATGCGCCAGGGCAATCGCCTCGACCAGGTCCTCGTTGATTCGCAGGGCCCGGGCGATCGAACGCCCCAGTTGGGCGACTTCCAGCGAGTGCGTGAGCCGGGTGCGGAACAGGTCGCCCTCGTGGTTCAGGAACACCTGCGTCTTGTAGACCAGCCGGCGAAAGGCCGTGGAATGCACGATGCGGTCGCGGTCGCGCTGGAAGGCATCGCGCGTGGGCGCGGGCGGCTCGGCATGCCGACGGCCGCGCGACTGCGCGGGCAGGCAGGCATAGGCCGCGAGGCTCATCCCGCGCAGCACTGCGCGAGCACTTCGCGCACCAGCGCGTCGGGCGCGCTGCGGACCACGGCGGAGCCGGGCCGGTCGATCAGCACGAAGCGGATCTCGCCGGCTTCCGATTTCTTGTCGACGCGCATCAACTCCAGATAGCGTTCGGCACCCAGCGCAGGGCCGACGATCGGCAGGCCGGCGCGCTCGATCAGGCGCGTGAGCCGCTCGACGAATGCAACATCGACGCCCCCGAGCCGCTGCGACAGGTGCGCCGCCAGGACCATGCCGCAGCCGACGGCCTCGCCGTGCAGCCATTCGCCATAGCCGAGGCCCGATTCGATCGCGTGGCCGAAGGTGTGGCCGAAATTGAGGATCGCGCGCAGGCCGGTTTCGCGCTCGTCCTGGCCGACCACCAGCGCTTTGATTTCGCAGCTGCGCTTGACGGCGTAGGCCAGCGCGGCCGGGTCCCGCGCAACGAGGGCGTCGATGTTCGCCTCGATCCAGTCGAAGAACGCCATGTCGTGGATCGGGCCGTACTTGATGACTTCGGCCAGGCCGGCACTCAGTTCGCGCGGGGGGAGCGTCTGCAGCGTGGACAGATCGCACACGACGAGCTGCGGCTGGTAGAACGCGCCGATCATGTTCTTGCCGAGCGGGTGGTTGATGGCCGTCTTGCCGCCGACCGAGGAATCGACCTGCGCCAGCAGCGTGGTCGGCACCTGCACGAAAGGCACGCCGCGCATGTAGCTGGCGGCGGCGAAGCCGGTCATGTCGCCCACCACGCCACCGCCCAGGGCGAACAACACGGTCTTGCGGTCGCTGCCATGTCCCAGCAGGTCGTCGAAGATCAGGTTCAGGGTCTGCAGGTTCTTGTAGACCTCGCCGTCGGGCAACTCGAGCAAGTGCACGGTACGGAAACGGCCCGCCAGGGCAGTCTGCAGCGCCTTGGCGTAAAGCGGCGCCACTGTGGTGTTGCTGACGATCAGGGCCGTGGCCGCGGCGGGCGTGACGGCAAAGCTCTGGGGATCGTCCAGCAGGCCAGCGCCGATCAGGATCGGGTAGCTGCGGTCGCCGAGTTGGATGTCGACGCGTTCTGGCGAAGCGGAAAGTACGAGCAGGGACATGGGCAGCGAGTTTAGGCGCTGCGGCCCGGGCGGGCTCAGGCGGGGGGCTCTTCGGGGTGGGCACCAGGCTCGACGACGCCCGCCAACTCCAGCTGCATCACGATGATGTTCACCAGCATGGCGATCGACGGGCGGCCTGTATCAACCACGTCGTGGGCCGTTTCCCGATAGAACGGGTCACGCGCATCGTGCAGTTCGCGCAGCCGGCCCAGCGGGTCGGCCACCTGCAGCAGGGGCCGCTTGACGTCGTGGCGCAAGCGCCGGAACAGGTCTTCGGGGGAGGAGCGCAGGTAGATCACGTGGAAGTGATCGCGCAACTGGGTGCGGTTGGCCTCCCGCAGCACCGCGCCGCCTCCGGTCGCCAGCACGCCCTGGGCATTGGCGGCCAGGTCGGCGATCACGGTTTGTTCGAGATCCCGAAAGGCTACTTCGCCCTCGCGCTCGAAGTAATCGCGGATCGAGCAGCCTATGCGCTGCTCGATCACGTGATCGGTGTCGATGAACGGAAGGTCCAGCCGCATCCCCAGGCGCCGGCCCACTGCGGATTTTCCGGCGCCGGGCAAGCCGACGAGTGCGACCGCCACGCGGTGGCTGCTACGCCCGCGCGTCAGCGCGCGGCGTTGCGGTCGGTAATCATCTTCGGGGTGATAAAGACGAGCATTTCGGTCTTGTTGGCAACGCGTTCGCGCTTGCGGAACAGTGCCCCCAGGTAGGGCACTTCACCCAGCACCGGCACGCGCGATTCGTCATTGGTTTCGGTGAGCTCGAAGATACCACCGATGACGACCGTACCGCCGTTCTCCACCAGCACCTCGGTCTGCACGTGCTTGGTATTGATTGCCGGACCTGCCGAGGTATTCACGCCGCGGGCGTCCTTGCTCACGTCCAGCGTCAGGATGATGTTGCCTTCCGGCGTGATCTGCGGCGTGACTTCAAGCTTCAGCACCGCCTTGCGAAACGAGATCGAGGTGGCACCGCTGGACGTGGCCTGCTGGTAGGGGATTTCTTCACCCTGCTCGATCAGCGCCTTGGTCTGGTCGGCCGTGATGACACGGGGGCTGGACACCAGCTTGCCCTTGCCGTCGGCTTCGAGCGCCGAGATTTCGAGGTTCAGCATGCGCGAGAAGCTCGAATTGAAGAGCGAGATCGCGAAGGTGCCCGCCGCGTTGCCGGTACCGCCTGCATCGCCTGCCGGGAGGTTGATGAAGTTGGAATTGGTGAAGGTGCTCGTAGCCGTGCTGGCGCCGCCATTGGCACCCGCCGTGACGATGGGCATTACGCCGACGTTGCCATAGGCCCGATTGCCGGCGGACGATGCAAAACGCTCGCCGGAGATACCGCCGCCCAACCGCACACCGAGCGACTTGCCGAAGGTGTCAGAGGCTTCAACGATCCGGGCCTCGATCAGCACTTGGCGAACCGGGATGTCCAGCTTCTGGATCAACTCGGTCACCTGAGCCAGGCGCGACGGGATGTCCGACACGAAGAGCTGGTTGGTGCGCGACTCGGCGATGACGCTGCCGCGGGGGCTCAGGATGCGCGTCGTCGTACCGCCGCCACCGCCACCGCCCGATGAAGCACCCGTGCCCGTCAACCCCTGCGCGATGGCAATCGCCTTGGTGTAGTTGAGCTGGAACGACTGGGTGCGCAGCGGCTCCAGATTCTCGATCGCGGCCTTGGCCTCGAATTCAAGCTTTTCCTTGGCGTTGATTTCATCCTTGGGCGCGATCCACAGCACGCTGCCGTTCTTGCGCATGCCCAGGTTCTTCGCCTGCATGATGATGTCGAGAGCCTGGTCCCAGGGCACGTCCTTCAGCCGCAGCGTCAGTGCGCCGTTCACCGAATCCGAAGTCACGATGTTGAAGTTCGTGAAATCGGCAATCACCTGCAGCAGCGAACGGATTTCGATGTTCTGGAAATTGAGCGACAGCTTCTCGCCGTTGTAACCGACGCCTTGCGTCAGCTTGGTCGGATCGACCTTGCGGGCGCGGACTTCGACCACGAACTGGTTCTCGCTCTGATAGGCGCTGTGCTCCCAGTCGCCCTTGGCTTCGATCGTCATGCGGACGCGGTCGCCCGATTGCTGCGAGGTGATCAGCTGGACCGGCGTTCCGAAGTCGGCCACGTCGAGGCGGCGGCGCAGCCCCTCTGGCAGCGTCGACTTGGTGAACTCCACAACGAGGTTCTTGCCCTGCTGCTTGACGTCGACACCGACCTGGTTGTTCGGAAGATCGACGATGACGCGGCCCGTGCTGTCGGCGCCAAGGCGGAAATCGACGTCGCGCAACGGCAACATGTCCCGGTTGCGGTTTTCAGCGAAAGTCGTGGCGGCAGACGTGACAAGCGCCGAACCGGCCACCGGTTCGAGAATGACCAGCAGCGACTTGCCCTGGATCTCGGCCTTGTACGCAGTCGCCTGCTTCAGGTTCAGCACCACCCGGCTGCGTTCACCGGCCTGGACCACGTTCACCGAGCGCAGGTTGCCCTGGTTCACTTCGATGGCAGAGCGGCCGATGGCGTTCGTGACACCCGGGAAATCGAGCGCAATGCGAGCCGGCGTTTGCACGGCAAACCCGGCGGGCACCGCGGTGAGCGGCTGCGCAAGGTCGATGCGGATCACTTCCGCACCGGACTGTGTCGAGCTGGTCACGGCCTCGATGGCGTTTTGCGCATGGGCCACGGCCAATGCACCGAAGGCCAGCAGACCCAGGCCGGCAGCGCGCAGCCACTGTGCCATCGTTGATTTGTTTTGGTTCATTTCGCACTCTCTTGCAGCTGCAGCGTCGCGACGCGTTCGATCCATTCACCGGCGGCGTCTTGCACGATTTCACGCAAGGCGACTTCGGTTTCGTTGATACGGGTAATGCGCCCGTAGTTGAGTCCCAGGTATTCGCCGACGCGCACCTTGTAGAGCAGCTTGTCGACACGGACCAGCGCCACCGGCTGGCCGTTGCGGTTCATGCTGCCGACCATCGCCATCGAGTCGAGCGGGAAGGCTTCGAGCGCCTCCTTGCGGCGAGCCAGTTCGGGCGCAATCAGCTCCGACGTGCTCGGCTGGTTCGAGTCGCGGCGCAGCGCCTGCGTCAGCTTCAGGATGTTGAAAGGTTCGAACGACGAGGCTTCGGTATAGGCCTGCGGCGTGAACTTTTTGGGCTCGGAAATGGGCGGCACCGAAGGCTTCACCTGGGCGCGCTGTTCGGCCATCCAGCGTTGCAGGTCGTCCTGGCCCGAATCGCAGGCACTCAGCCCCAGCGCGGCCATCGTCAGCCACAGTACTTTGGCGGCGATCTTCATTTCTTCGCCTTCGGCGCAGCGGCGCGCTTCTGCGCGGCCCGCTCGTCTTCATCGAGGTAACGGAAGGTGCGTGCGGTGGCGTCCATCGTCAGCACGTCCTTGTCCTTTTGCGGGGTGACGGTGATGTTGTTCAGCGTCACGATGCGCGAGAGGCCGGCGACGTCAGCTGCGAAGGCACCCATGTCGTGGTACCGCCCGGTCACGCGAACAGCGATCGGAAGCTCGGCGTAGTAGTCCTTGACCGATACCTGCCCCGGACGGAACAGCTCGAACTGAAGGCTGCGGCCAAGACCTGCCTGATTGATGTCCGACAACAGGGCGTCCATTTCCGCCTTGCTGGGCAACTGCTTCTCGAGCAGGGTCACGTACTGCTGCACCTGTTCGCGCTGCTTCTTCAGCAGCTCGAGGTTGGCCGCCTGGGCCACCTTCTTCTGGTAGTCGGCCTTGAGCGCAACTTCCTTGGAACGTTCGCTTTCGAGCTCGTCGTTCGAATTGGTCAGCCAGACAAACCACAGGGCGACCAGTACCAGCGCGGTGACCGCCAGGCAGAGCGCGTACCGGGGCACCGGCGGCCACATCGACGGATCGTTCGGGTTGAGCCCGCGGAACTGTTCGCCGAAACGCTGCAGCGCAGCGCCGACATCTATTTTTTGGGAGGGGCGATTGCTTGCCATGATCGGTTACCCCTTGGATTGCGCCGTTGCGGCCAAGGCCTTTTCGGCAGCGGCCTTTTGAGCATCGGTGGGGCGTTTCAGGCCAATGCGCATCGTGAAGTTCGCCACGCGGCGCTGGTCGCGCGGATTCAGGTTCACATTTGCCGAAGTGATTTCGACCAGCTCCGGCTTCACGAGCCATGGGCTGTTGTTGCCCAGGTTGCGCAGCAACTCCGAGACCCGCTCGTTCGACTGGGCCATGCCTTGCAGCGTGACCGTCTGGTTGTCCTGCTTCATGCTGGTCAGGTAGACGCCATCGGGCAGTTGCCGGACCAGTTCGTTGAGCAGGTGCACAGGCAGGTTACGGTCGCCCTGCAGGTCTTCGACGGCCTGCTGGCGCGCGCGCAGCGCCGCGATTTCTTCCTGCAGCGTCGAGATTTCCTTGATCTCGACCTCGAGCTTCTTGATCTCGGCCGAGAGGAAGCTGTTCTTCGATTGCTGCGCCGCGATCTGGGCTTCGAACCAGAGGTAGCCCAAGCCAGCAATCAGAAGACCGAGCACCGCTGCGGCGCCCAATGTGCCAAAGAAAGCCTCGCGCCGCCGCTTGCGTGCAGCTTCGCGGTGCGGAAGCAGATTGATGAGGATCACTGCAGGAACCTCCGCATGGCCAACCCGCAAGAGGTCAGATAGGACGGCGCCTCGCGACGAACCTTCTTCTCGCGGATGTTCGAACTGAAGTCCATGCCGTCGAAGGGATTCAGGAGCGAGCAGGCGAACGAGGTCTGTCGCGTTACGGCGTTGGTCAGGCCCGGCAGCGATGCCGATCCACCCGCCAGCAACACATAGTCGACACGGTTGTGCGGCGTGCTCGTAAAGAAGAACTGGAGCGCACGCGCGATTTCCTGCGCGATGCCTTCCACAAAAGGCTTGAGCACACCGGAACCGTAGTCGTCGGGCAGATCGCCGCTGCGCTTTTTGGCTTCGGCTTCTTCAGCGGAGAAACCGTACTGGCGCACGATCAGTTGAGTGAGTTGCGCGCCGCCGAACGCCTGATCGCGGTCGTACAGCACTTCCTGATTGCGCAGCACCTGCATGCTGGTGGTAAAGGCACCCACTTCGAAGAGCGCCACGATCGAATCCACGCCCTTGCCAGGCAGTTGCTCGATCAAGCGGGCGGTTGCCAGGCGCGATGCATAAGACTCGACGTCGAGGATCATCGCCTTCAGGCCGGCGGCTTCCGCCAGGCCTTCGCGATCCTGCACCTTTTCCTTGCGGGACGCGGCAATCAGCACTTCCACGTCGCCGGCGGACGTGGCGCTCGGCCCCGTGACGCAGAAGTCGAGACTGACTTCGTCCAGCGAGAACGGGATGTACTGGTTGGCCTCGGACTCGACTTGAATCTCGAGCTCCTGCTCGCTCATACCGCCCGGAAGAATGATCTTCTTGGTGATCACGGCCGACGGCGGCAGTGCAAGCGCCACATTGCGCGTGCGCGTGCCGCTCTTGCGGACGACGCGCCGGACGGCTTCCGCCACTTCGTCGAATTTCTCGACGTTGCCGTCAGTGATCCAGCCACGTTCCAGGGGCTCGATGGCGCAGCGCTCCAGGACCAGCTTGCCGCTGGCCTCACGGCCGAGCTCGACCAGCTTGACGCTGGACGAACTGACATCCAGCCCAAGCAGGGGAGCGTTCTGACGACGAAACAATGATCCAAGAGCAGCCAAGTTAAGTCCCTCTCCCCCTGTATTTGTAACCAATAGAAAAATGTGCGTTCGGTTGCATGCTAGCAGCAGGCGTAGCGGCAACCAAGCAGCGCCGGGGGGCAAAACCCTGAAGCGTTGTCAAAACCTGACGTCAAATCCGCATTTTGTAACTTTTGAATTATGGCGATGCAAGGGCAGCAAAGATCGGATCGTGAAAAGAGGACGGCTTTTTATAATGTCCGGTGACTCTCCGGCCCCTCATGCAAGAAACTTCAAGCCCCAAAGGGCCAGCCAAGACCCCTCCCTCCAAGCGCCCGACCTGGCTGAAATGGCTGTTGCGCTTTTTCTTCTGGGGGTTCGGCATTGCCGCGGCCGGTGTGCTGGCGGTGCTTTGCGTGGTGGCGGTGGCTCTTGCCGTCGCGTATCCGAACCTGCCGGACATCAGCGAACTCTCCGACTACCGGCCCAAGCTGCCGCTGCGAGTGTTCTCGGCTGAAGGCACCCTGATTGGCGAATTCGGCGAGGAACGCCGCAATCTCACCCCGATTTCCGCCATTCCCAAGGTCGTGAAAGACGCCGTGCTCGCGGCCGAAGATGCACGCTTCTACGACCACGGCGGCGTGGACTACAAGGGCATGGTGCGCGCGGGCCTGGCCAACATGAATCGCGTGAAGAGCCAGGGCGCGTCGACCATCACGATGCAGGTAGCACGCAACGTCTACCTGAGCTCGGAGAAGACGCTCACCCGCAAGATCTACGAAGTGCTGCTGACCTTCAAGCTGGAGCACCTGCTCACCAAGGATCAGATCTTCGAGATCTACCTGAACCAGATCTACCTCGGCAACCGCGCCTACGGCTTCGCCGCCGCCTCCGAAGCGTATTTCGGCAAGCCGCTGCAAGAGCTCACGATCGCACAGGCCGCCATGCTGGCCGGCCTGCCGAAGGCGCCGGGTGCGAACAACCCGGTCAACAACCCACAGCGTGCACGCGGCCGCCAGTTCTACGTGATCGACCGCATGCAGGAGGCCGGCTTCATCACCGCCGAACAGGCCGCCGAAGCCAAGAAGGAAGAACTGCATCTGCGCGATGCCGCCGACCCGAACCGCCTGCACGCCGAATACGTCGCGGAAACCGTGCGCCAGCTGATGTACGCCCAGTACGGCGACAGCACCTACACGCGCGGCCTGAAGGTCTACACCTCGCTGGTCGCGGCCGACCAGGCGGCAGCCTACAAGGCACTGCGCAAGGGCATCATGGACTACGAGCGCCGCCAGATCTATCGCGGCCCCGAGAAGTTCGTCGATCTGCCGAACGACGCCAAGGAACTCGACGAGGCGGTGGACGACGCACTCAGCGACCACCCCGACAACGGCGACGTGATGGCGGCGGTCGTGCTCAAGGCCACTGCCAAGCAGATCGACGCCGTGCGCGGCAACGGCGACCCAGTGCAGATCACCGGCGACGGCCTCAAGCCTGCGCAGTCCGGCCTCTCCGACAAGGCCCCGCCCAATATCAAGATCCGCCGCGGCGCGGTCATCCGCGTGGTGAAGACGCCCAAGAACACCTGGGAAATCACCCAACTGCCAGAGGTGGAAGGTGCCTTCGTCGCCATGGATCCGCGCGACGGCGCCATCAAGGCACTGGTCGGCGGTTTCGATTTCGGCAAGAACAAGTTCAACCACGTGACGCAGGCCTGGCGCCAGCCGGGCTCGAGCTTCAAGCCATTCATCTATTCCGCGGCGCTTGAAAAGGGCTTCACCCCGGCCACCGTCATCAACGACGGCCCCCTCTTCTTCGACGCCGGCACCACCGGCGGCCAGCCCTGGGAGCCCAAGAACTACGGCGGCGGCTACGACGGTCCGATGTCGATGCGCACCGCGCTGATGAAGTCGAAGAATCTCGTGTCGATCCGCATCCTGCAGTCCATCGGCACGCGCTACGCGCAGGAGTGGATCACCAACTTCGGCTTCGACAAGGACAAGCACCCGGCCTACCTGCCGATGGCGCTCGGCGCGGGCTCGGTGACGCCGATGCAGATGGCGGTGGGCTATTCGGTGTTCGCCAACGGCGGCTACCGCGTCAATCCGTATCTCGTGACCCGCATCACCGACCACAAGGACAAGGTGCTGGTCGACAAGCAGCCGCCGCTGCTCAACGAGTCGCTGCGCGCCATTCCCCAGCGCAACGCCTTCATCATGGACACGCTGCTGAATTCCGTGGCTCGCGCCGGCACCGCGGCCAAGGCGCAGGCCATGCTCAAGCGCCCCGACCTCTACGGCAAGACCGGCACCACCAACGACTCGCTCGACGCCTGGTTCGCCGGCTTCCAGCCGACCATGACGGCCATCTCCTGGATCGGCTACGACACACCGCGCAACCTGGGCGACCGCGAAACCGGCGGCGGCCTGAGCCTGCCGATCTGGATCACCTACATGGAAACCGCCATCAAGGGCGTGCCGGTGACAGAGCTGTCGGCCAACCCGCCTTCAGGCATCGTGAGCGTCGGCGGCGAGTGGTACTACGACGATTACGCGCCGGGACGCGGCGTGGCAAGCCTGGGCGTGGAGTCCACGCCTGCGGCGCCAGCGGAAGCCCTGACCGGCGCCCCGGTGAGCCCGCCGGCCCCGCCCGAGGAGCGCAACCGCATCCTCGATCTTTTCCGCAACTGACGGCGGAGACGCAGAATCAGGCAGCCGCGAACGCCAGCGGCTGGCCTGCCTGCAGGGTCGCCTCGCGCGACAGGTTGCCGAAGAATTCTTCCCCGGTCTTGGTATCGACCCAGACTTGGCCGTTATGGCGGTAGTGGTAGCCGCCAGAGCGCGCGGCAAGCCAGATTTCCTGCAGGGGCTTTTGCAGATTCACGATCAACTGACTGCCATTGCGAAATGAAATCGTGATCATCCCGCCCACCCTCTGGTTGTCGATGTCAGCGTCGGTCGCATCGTTGATGCGGTCGCAGCCTTGCTCGATGGCGGCGAGCGCGGCTTCGGCGCGGTCCATGTACTCGGTGTCGGTCATTACAATTTCGCTATGTTGAACGTTCGCCAAATTCTAGTGAGCACTCGCGCCCGCGCTGCGCTCATGGTCTGCCTCGTCGCAGGCGCTGCCGGTCTGGTTGCTTGCGGACAGCGCGGTGCGCTGTACCTGCCGACCGATCCTGCCGCCGCCGGACGAGCCACGTTGCCGCAGCTGATGACGCCCGAAAGCTTGCGGTCGTCATCCTCCTCCAGCGAGGCTGCGCCCGCACCAGCGGCTGCCGCAAGTGCACCGGCCGCCGCTGCCAGCGCACCGGCCAGCAACAGCACGGAACCGCGCAAGTGAGCGCCGATATCACATCCCCCGTCCTCCCCGGCCAGCCGCACATCGCAGAACGCGATGGCGCGCTGCACGTCGAAGGCGTTGCGCTCGACGCGCTGGCCCGCGAGCACGGCACCCCTCTTTTTGTCTACTCGAAGCAGTGGATGCTGGACGCCCTGGCGGCCTACCAGCGCGGCTTCGAAGGTCGCGATGCGCTGATTTGCTATGCGATGAAGGCCAATTCGTCGCTCGGCGTGCTGCGCGTTTTCGCGGAAGCAGGCTGCGGCTTCGACATCGTCTCGGGCGGCGAACTGGCTCGCGTTCTGGCCGTGGGCGCCGATCCGAAGAAGATCATCTTCTCGGGCGTCGGCAAGACCCGCGCGGAAATGCGCGAAGCCCTCGCTGCCGGCATCGCCTGCTTCAACGTCGAGAGCGAAGCCGAACTCGACGTGCTCAACGAAGTGGCGGTGGCCGAAGGCAAGCGCGCGCCCATCAGCATTCGCATCAACCCGAATGTCGATCCGAAGACGCATCCGTACATCTCCACCGGCCTCAAGGGCAACAAGTTCGGCATCGCGCACGATCGCGCGGTCGAAGCCTACCGGCATGCTGCAAGGCTGCCGGGCCTGGAAGTGGTCGGTATCGACTGCCACATCGGCTCGCAGATCACCGAAGCCTCGCCCTACCTCGACGCCTGCGATCGCGTGCTCGACCTGGTCGAGGCAATCGAAGCGGCCGGCGTGCCGATCCATCATCTGGACTTCGGCGGCGGCCTGGGCATCGACTACAACGGCGAAGTGCCGCCCAAGGCCGATGCGCTGTGGCAGCAGTTGCTCGCCAAGCTGGACGCGCGCGGCTTCGGCCAGCGCAAACTGGTGATCGAGCCCGGACGCTCGCTGGTCGGCAATGCCGGCGTGTGCGTGACCGAGGTGCTCTACACCAAGCCCGGCGAGGACAAGAACTTCTGCATCGTCGATGCGGCCATGAACGACCTGCCGCGCCCCGCGATGTACCAGGCCTTCCAGCGCATCGTGCCGGTGCGCACGCGCGCTGGCGACGCGCCGACCTACGACGTGGTCGGCCCGGTCTGCGAAAGCGGCGACTGGATCGGCCGCGACCGCGCGCTCAACGTGGTGGCGGGCGACCTGCTGGCGGTGCTGTCGGCGGGCGCGTACTGCATGAGCATGTCCAGCAACTACAACACGCGCGGCCGTGCCGCCGAGGTGCTGGTGAGTGGCGCCAGCGCCAGGCTGATCCGCCGTCGCGAGACGATGGAAGACCAGCTGCGCAGCGAGATCGACGGCTGATTGCCGTCCGTCAGTTGGTGCGCAGCGGCTTCTCGCTGTTGCGCACCGCGCCCGTTGCCGCTGCTGTCGGCTTCGCCTTGCGCTTGCTCGCAAAATTCCACACGCGCCACGCAAGCAGCACCCCGATGATCGCAACGTAGACGAACACTTCGGCGAAGTTGTTCTTGCCCGCGCGCATCCAGAAGAAGTGCAGCAGGCCCAGGCCCGCGATCACGTAGACCAGCTTGTGCAGCATCTGCCAGCGCTTCGCCCCCATCGCCTTGATCGCGCGATTGAACGACGTGGCCGCCAGCGGCGTCAGCAGCACGAAGGCCGAGAAGCCCACCAGGATGAACGGCCGCTTCGCGATGTCCTTGGCAATGTCGCCCCACTCGAAACCCATGTCGAACCAGCTGTAGCACAGCAAGTGCAGCACCACGTAGAAGTAAGCGAACAGGCCCAGCATGCGCCGGTAGCGTGCAAGCGCGTTCCACTTGCTGATGACGCGCAGTGGCGTCACCGCCAGCACGATGCAGATGAAGCGCAGCGTCCAGTCGCCGGTGGCACGGATCAGGAACTCGGCAGGGTTGGCGCCGAGCCCGTCCGTGAACGCGCCGTAGGCCAGCCGCGCGAACGGCAGCAGGCACAGCAAGAAGATGACCGGCTTGGTCGCCGGATGCATGAGCAGCTTGTTCATGGAGCGATGGCCGGGTGCAGAGGCAAGCTCAGTAGTTCTTCTTCAGGTCCATGCCCGCATAGAGCTGGCCGACCTGGGCTTCGTAGCCATTGAACATCTCGGTCTTGCGCCGCTTGGCAAACAGGCCGCCGCCGTCGCCGATGCGGCGCTCGGTCGCCTGGCTCCAGCGCGGGTGGTCGACGTTCGGGTTCACGTTCGAATAGAAGCCGTACTCGTTGGCCGCAGCCTTGTTCCACGCCGTGCTCGGCTCCTTTTCGACGAAGCGGATCTTCACGATCGACTTGGCCGACTTGAAACCGTACTTCCACGGCACCACGAGCCGCACCGGCGCGCCGTTCTGGTTGGGCAGCACCTCGCCGTACATGCCGAAGGCAAGCAGCGTGAGCGGATGCATCGCTTCGTCCATGCGCAGGCCTTCGGTGTAGGGCCAGTCGAGCACGCGCGAGCCCACGAAGGGCATGGTCTTGGGGTCGGCCAACGTCACGAACTCGACGAATTTGGCATTGCCCTGCGGCTCGACCTTCTTGATCAGCTCGGCCAGCGAATAGCCGACCCACGGAATGACCATCGACCAGCCTTCGACACATCGCAGGCGGTAGATGCGCTCTTCCTGCGCGCTGAGCTTGAGCAGGTCTTCGATGCCGTACTTGCCCGGCTTCTTGACCAGGCCTTCGACCTCCACGGTCCACGGCCGCGTCTTCAGCTTGCCGGCGTTCTTGGCCGGATCGGCCTTGTCGGTGCCGAACTCGTAGTAGTTGTTGTAGGTCGACGCGTCCTTGTAGTCGGTGAGCTTTTCCATCGACATGGCCCCCGGCACCGCCGACTTGGCGCCCGGCAGCGGCGCGAGCTTGTTAGGGCGCTCGGCCTGAGCCCACGCTTCGCGCGAGGCAAAACCGGCCAGCGCCGCCCCTGCCGCGCCACCAGCCATGAGCTTCAGCATGTCGCGCCGGCTTTCGTAGGCGGCGCGCGGCGTGATCTCGCTCGACAGCGGGTGGGTGAAGCCGTTGTCGCTGCTGCTGTTGCGACGGATCGGGCGGGAATGGAACGACATGACAGGCCTTTCGCGTGAATCGTTGTGCTCAGGGTAGTTCGTGACCAACCCTGATTTGGTTACGCGCCGTCGCGGCGCGCGGTTTCAATTCTTCGCGAAAGACCGCAAGCTTGCGTCTACAGCGTGCCGTAGCTGTGCAGCCCGCTCAGGAACATGTTCACGCCAAGGAAGGCGAAAGTGGTGACCGCCAGCCCGCCCAATGCCCACCAGGCCGCCACGGTGCCGCGCAGGCCCTTCACGAGCCGCATGTGCAGCCAGGCCGCGTAGTTGAGCCAGACGATCAGCGCCCAGGTTTCCTTCGGGTCCCAGCTCCAGTAGCCGCCCCAGGCATCGGCGGCCCACAGGGCGCCCAGTACGGTGGCGATGGTGAAGAAGGCGAAGCCGACGGTGATCGACTTGTACATGACGTCGTCGAGCACGTCGTTGGCCGGCAGGCGCGCCGCGATGCGCTTGCGCCCCAGCAGGATGCCCGCCGCGATCAGCGCCGAGATGCCTGCATAGACCACCCAGTAGCTGCCGCCAGCTTCCTGCACGCGCTGGCGGAACGCCACCGGCACGAAGCACAGCGCCACGCCCAGCAGCCAGATCGGCGTGAGCTTGTACCAGCGCGTCTCGTTGGCCTGCTCCTTGATGAGGTAGGCGAAGGCGACCATGGCCGACAGCGCGAAGGTGCCGTAGCCGATGAAGTTGGCCGGCACGTGCAGCTTCATCCACCAGCTCTGCAGCGCAGGCACCAGCGGCTGGATTTCATGCGCCTCGCGCACGATCGTGTACCAGAGCAGAAAGCCGACCGCTGCGCTGACGACCAGCATCACGAAGGCGCCGAGCGCGCGCGTGTTGTAGCGCTCTTCGAAGTAAAGGTAGAACGTGGCCGTCAGCCAGCAGAACAGCACGAACACTTCGTACAGGTTGCTGACCGGGATGTGGCCGATGTCCGGGCCGAGCAGGTGGCTTTCGTACCAGCGCACCATGGTGCCGATCAGCGCCATCGTCACTGCAGCCCAGGTCAGGCGCGAGCCGATCATGTCGAAAGCATCCGACTGCTTGCCGCCGAAGAAGCCGAGCCAGTAGAACAGCGTACCCATGAAGAACAGCACGCTCATCCAGAGGATGGCCGACTGGCTCGACAAAAAGTACTTGAGCCAGAACACCGTGTCGGCGCGCGCCAGGTCGCCCTGGTAGGACGCGATGGCCAGCAGCGACGCCGCGGCCACCACGACGGCCAGCACGCGCAGCGGCCGCCAGAACCAGCCGATGGAAATCATCGCGATCACCGCGGCGACGAGGATCGGCTTCTCGTAATAGTCCATCGACCCCGCATAGCGCGCGAACGCGAACAGGCCGCCGGCCAGCACCAGCGCCGCAAACACCCAGTCGAACAGGTTGCGGCGCGAGAGCCAGCTTTCATTGAGCGTGAGGGTCGTGGTGTTCATGGTGTCTCGGGTTCTGTCTTGTTCAGGGCGAGCAGCTTGTGCTTGAGGTGCTCGAATTCGCGGTCGCTGTCCATGGTCTTGCGATTGACCGAGAACGCCATCGTGGCCGCCGTGGCACCGTCGGTCCCGTTGCCATCGGGCGTCAGCCACACCCAGAGGCGCCGCTCACGGACGTACAGCATGGCAAAAATCCCGACGATCAGCAACAGACAGCCCAGATAGACGACGTTCTTGCCAGGGGCGCGCGCCACCTGGAACACGCTGGCCTGCACCTGGGTGAAGTCGGTCATCATCATCGCGACCGGGGCCGGGTAGAAGTGCGCGTCGCTGATGGCCAGCACGGCCTGGGTCAGGTAGGCCTGCGACTTCTCGTCGTTCGGCAGCGCGGCCAGGCCGGCGCCTTCGCGGCTCAGGTTGAGCACTTCGAACAGCACATCGTTCAGGATGCGCACCAGCACGCCGCCTGCGCGCTCGCGCTCGGCCTCGGGCACGTTGACTTCCATGAACTCTGCAATCGCCTGCCAGCCGCCTGCGGTGGTGGCGTCGGCCTTGGCACGCTCGCTGCCCGAGAACAGCGCCAGCGCGCGCGCGGCCGACACGCGCAGCTGCTCGGCCATTTCAGGACGCTTGGGGTCGGTCGCCTTGGCGATGTAGCGCTCGATGGCACGCGCGCGGGTGTCGGCGTCGCCGAGTGCGGCGCGCATGCGCACGAAACCATCCATCGAGCCCTGCTCGTCGGCCGGCACGCGCAGGTAGCGGAACGGGTCTTCGGGCTTCTCGCGCATGCCGAGCAGGAACACCGGCTGGCCGTCGCCGGTGTCGACCGGCACCATGTAGTTTTGATACTCGCGCGCCTGGCCGGCGGCATCGCGCAGCTTGTAGCCGATGCTCGGGCCGATGTTGCGCAGCACCTTCGGCTTGTTGGTCTTGTTGGCGGCGCCCAGGCGCGATTCGATGTCGTGGCGCAGGTCGACCTTGCGCACGTCGGCGCCGCTGCCCATGGCGCCGGCGTCGGCGAAGTTCTCGACGTTGATCACGCGCAGCGCGGCGTATTCGAGCGTGAGCTTGTCCTTGCCGTTGGTGATCTCGGTGCTCGGGCCGCCGATGATGCCTTCCACTTCGAAAGACTTGGCGGCGGCCGCCATCGGCACCGCCTTGAGCTTCACCTTGGAGCCGCCATCGTCGAAGCTCGACTGGTAGATCTCCACGCCCTTGTAGCTGGCCGGGTGGTTGACCTCGATGCGCGCGGGCACCTGCTCGCCGGTCTCGCGGTCGTGCAGCACCACCTCGCTCGCAAACAGCTTGGGCATGCCGGTCGAGTAGTAGTCGACGATGAACTTCTTCAGCTCGATGGAGAACGGCAGCTCCTGCAGCAGCACGCCGTCGGACTGGTTCAGGATGGCCACGCTGCCCTGCCCGCCCTCGGGCACGAGGATGTTGCCGCGGAAGGTCGGGTTGCTGGCGGACAGGCGGTGCTCCGGCGCCACGTCGGCGATCATGCCGCCGCCGGTGAACACGCTCTTGCCGTTGAACCAGGTCTGCGCGCGCACCACGAGGTCGCCGTCGAGCAGGCCGCCGATGCACACCAGCACGATCGCGCTGTGGGCCGCGATGTAGCCGAGCTTGTGCGCGCCGCCGGCGCGCGCCGCGACCATCCAGCCTGCGGAGGTCGGCCGGCTGCCATCGACGGCCTCGCGCTGCTGCAGCTTGACCTTCCAGCCGCCGCTCACCAGCAGCTGCCCGATGCGGTTGGCCGCTGCTTCGGGCGTTTCACCGAGCCGGTTCTCAGCACGCTGGCCGAAGGCCTTCAGGCTCTGCGCACGGATGTCTTCCTTGAAGGTCTTGAGGTCGACCAGGATGCGCGGCGTGTTGCGCGCAATGCACAGCGTGGTGCTGATCACGAGGAACAGCAGGATCAGCAGGAACCACCAGGCGCTGTAGATGGAGTCGAGCCGCGCCGCGCGGAACAGCTCGGCCCAGAACGGACCGAACTGGTTGATGTAGTTGTTGATCGGCTCGTGCTGCTTGAGCACGGTGCCGATGATCGACGCGATGCAGATGATGGTGAGCAGCGCGATCGCGAAGCGCATCGACGAAAACAGCTCCACCGCAGCGCGAAGCATGTGCGGGCCGCGATGAACGCGAAGGCCATGGGTGGAGACGGACATCGGGCGAAGGTAAGGGAAGAAGGGAAGAAAGCAAAAAGGCGGGCCATCCTGCTGGATCGGCCCGCCCTTTGTTTGGGGTTGTTGTCGGCGGTTAGTTCACGCTCTGGAGCGCATCGTCATCAGCGCAAGCCGGCGATGTAGTCCGCCACGGCGGCAATTTCGCGGTCGTTGAGCTTGGCAGCGACGCCTGTCATGGGGCCGCTGTTGGTACGCACGGGAGTGCCGTCGCCACGGAAGGCCTTGAGCTGGGCCACGGTGTAGTCGGCGTTCTGGCCGCCCAGGCGCGGGTATTGAGCGGGCAAGCCGGCGCCGTTGGGGCTGTGGCAGCCGGCGCAGGCGGGGATGGAGCGCTCACCGATACCGCCGCGGTAGATCTTCTCGCCCAAGGCCACGGTGTCCTTGCTCTTCGAGAAGCCGGTCTTGACCTTCTTCGAGGCCACGAACCAGGCGATGTCGCGCATGTCCTGGTCGCTGAGGTTCGCGGCCATGGGACTCATGACGCTGTTCTTGCGCTTGCCGGACTTGAAGTCTTCCAGCTGCTTGAGGATGTATTCGGGATGCTGTTGCGCCAGCTTGGGGTTGGCCGCGATGGTCGAGTTGCCGTCGGCGTTGTGGCACGAGGCGCAGCTCTGCACTGTTGGAGTGCTCGCATTGAACAGCGTGTCCCCCTTGGCGGGGTCCGGTTTGGCCGGTTTTGCAGGCGCCGCGGCCGGAGCAGCCGCGTGTTCATCGGCTGCAAAACTCGCGCTGGATGCGATGCCCACGAGGGCTGCAAGCAGAATATTGGCAAACAACTTCATATCGGGGGCTTCGAATTTATGGCGCAAAACTTCACGATTCTACAATGTGGGTCTTGTTTCGAAAGTCCGTAGATGCCCTCCCCGCGCGCCAAGCCCGCTGCCTATCCTCCCCGCGCGGCCCCCGCCGCGGACCCCCAGGTCGCTGAACGCGAGCGCGTTGCGCTCGGCTGGCTGCACACCGCCCACTTCCTCACTAGCGCCCCCCAGCTGGAGCATCTGCCCCCAGTCGACCTGCCCGAGATCGCCTTCGTCGGCCGCTCCAACGCAGGCAAGTCGACCGCCATCAACACCCTCACCCAGCAGACGCGCCTGGCGTTCGCCTCCAAGACGCCTGGCCGCACCCAGCACATCAACCTGTTCGGCATCGGCAAGCAGAAGGTCGACGACGCGGTGCTGGCCGACCTGCCCGGCTACGGCTATGCGGCCGTTCCGCGCGAAGCCAAGCTGCGCTGGCAGCGCGTGATGGGCAACTACCTGATGACGCGCGAGAGCCTGCGCGGCGTGGTGCTGATGTGCGACCCGCGCCACGGCCTGACCGAGCTCGACGAGATCCTGCTCGACGTGATCCGCCCGCGCGTGGAACAGGGCCTCAAGTTCCTCGTGCTGCTGACCAAGTCCGACAAGCTCACGCGCAGCGAGGCCGCCAAGGTGCTGTCCATTACGCGACTGAACGCCGGCGGCGGCGAGGTGAAACTGTTCTCGGCTTTGAAGAAGCAGGGCGTTGGCGAAGCAGCCGAACTGCTGTGGCGCTGGGTGCATCCGGATGGGGCTGCCGCACCGGCAACGCCATCGGAGCCACCGGCGGAGCCAGAAGAGGCCTGATCACAAAACAGGCTGTACCGACCGTCCCATCTGCGCAGTTCACTATCAAAACAATAGCGACAGTCAACCCAAGGAGACAAGAAGCATGATCGAGACCTTCCAACGCAGCCTGCCCAACGGCACCACCCTGAGCTGCCGCGCCGCCGGCAAGCCGGGCCAGCCGCTGATGGTGTTCCTCCACGGCTTCCCCGAGGCCGCGTTCATCTGGGACGAGCTGCTCGACTACTTCGCGGACCCCGCCCACGGCGGCTACCGCTGCGTGGCGCCCAACCTGCGCGGCTTCGAAAAGTCGAGCGCGCCGACGGAAGTAGCGGCCTACAAGGCTCACCTGCTGATTCAGGACATCCAGCAACTCGTCGCGACCGAAAGCGCCGATGGCACCATGGCTGCGCTGGTGGCCCACGACTGGGGCGGCGCCTTTGCCTGGGGCTATGCCAACGCATTCCCGCAGCAGGTCGGCAAGCTGGTCATCATCAATTCGCCGCACCCAGGCACCTTCACCCGCGAACTGCGCAACAGCCCGGAGCAGCAGCAAGCCAGCGCCTACATGAACTTCCTCGCGCGCCCCGACGCCGAGGGGCTGCTCGCGGCCGACGACTTCAAGCGCATGTGGCCCTTCTTCCTGCTGATGAAGGCCGGCCCGGACGGCTTCGGCTGGCTCACCGAAGAAGTGAAGCAGAAGTACCGCGAAGTCTGGAGTGCGGGCCTCACGGGTGCCTGCAACCTCTACCGCGTGACGCCGATGAAGCCGCCGCTGCCGGGCCAGACCATCGATGGCATCCCCGTGCTGCCGCGCGAACGGCTCACGGTGGACGTGCCGACCTTCGTGTTCTGGGCGCTCGACGACGCGGCGCTGCTGCCCGGGCTGCTCGAAGGGCTGGAAGACTATGTGCCGAAGCTCGAGGTGAAAAAGGTGCCGAACGCGACCCACTGGATCGTGCACGAGCAACCACAGCTGGTCGCCCGCGAGATCGAAGGCTTCCTGCAGCGCGCTCAGTAAATAGGAGCCTCGCCCTCCGGGCGGGTCTTGAACCGCCGATGCACCCAGTAGTACTGGGCAGGCATCGTGTCGATGTAACCCTGCAGCCGCGTGTTCATGAGCGTGGTGTCGGCCTCGACGTCGTCGGTCGGAAAGTTCTGCCAGGTCGGCAGGATCTCGATCTCGTAGCCCCCGGGCGTGAGCTTCGACACCACCGGCACCACCTTGGCCTTGCCCAGCCGCGCGAATCGCGACAGCGAGGGCACCGTGGCCGCCTGCACGCCGTAGAACGGCACGAAGATGGTCTGGTCGCGCCCGAAGTCCATGTCGGGCAGCAGGTACAGCAGGCCGCCCTTGCGCAGGCCCTGCAGCACCGGCTTGATGCCGTCCACCCGGTTGAGTGCCGCCACGTCGCCGAAGCGGGTGCGGCCTTCGCGGATCCAGGCGTCGACCATCGGGTCGCGCTGGGTCGTGTAGATGGTGGCCGAGGGGCGCGCCGTGTGCATGGTCAGCGCGGTGGCCGCGGCGTCGAGGCCGTAGAAATGCGGCGCGAACAGGATCATCGGCTCGTCGCCGTCGGCGATCTCGCGGATCTCCGAAGCGGCCCCGACCACCTTGAGCCGGCTCGCCACCACCTTTTCGGGCGCATGCCATAGCCAGCTGCGGTCCAGCCAGGACTGCGCCACGTAGACGAAGGTCTCGCGCGCGATGGCGCGCCGCTCGGCCTCCGATTTCTCGGGGAAGCACACCGCCAGATTGGTATCGACCACGCGCCGCCGCGGCACGGCGACGGTGTGAAGGATGCGGCCGAGAAACGCGCCGAAGCCGCGCACGAGCGGCAACGGCAGCGGCGCGATCACGCGCATGAAGCCGATGCCGAGTCGGGAACCGAGGCTCATGCGGCCTCCCCGGCGGCAGCAGCCACGCGCTCGGCGCGCGGCTCCTTGTAACGGGCGTAGTCCCACACGTACTGGCCCGGCAGGCTGTGGATCAGCCGGCCGATGGCGTCGTTCATGGCCGCGGCCGCGTCCTCGATGGAAGCCGACGGGTCGGTCAGCGCCGTGCCGACGATGGGTTCGAAGCGGATCACGTAGCCCGCGCCGTTCGGCAGGCGCTCGCACACGCTCAGGAAGCAGGCCGCGCCGGTCTGTTGCGCGAGGCGGGGAAGCAAGGTCATGGTGTAGGCCGGGCGCCCCAGGAACGGCGCCCATACGCCCTGCCCCAACGGCGGCACCTGGTCAGGCAGGATGCCGGTGTAGCCACCGCCGCGCAGCGTGCGGATCAGGCCGCGCACGCCGCTGTTGTTGGTGGGCAGCGTCTGCAGGCCGGGCCGGTCGCGCGAGCCGGCGGCGATCAGGTCGGCCATCCATTTCTTGCGCGCGGGGCGAAACAGCGCCGTGATCGGCCCGTAGGCCGCGAGAAAGCGCTCGCCGATGGCCTGGCCGCACATCTCCCAGCTGCCGAGATGCGGCGCCACCAGGATCACGCCCTTTTTGGCCTGCATGGCCGCCTCGAAGGCCTCGACGCCCTCCCAGCGCACCACACGGTGCAGCACGGTCTGGCCCTGAGGGCGCAGCCAGAGCCAGGGCAGCTCGGAAGCCATCTTGCCGGCGGCGGCAATGGCGGGACGGTACTGGTCGGGGGCGAAGCCCGCGCTCTCGGCGTTGGCCTTGAAGCGGCGGCGGTAGTCCGGCGCGCTCCACCAGACCAGCCAGCCCAGCATGGCGCCGAGTCGATGCATCAACGGCATCGGCACGCGGGCAAGCAGGCGGAACAGGGTGATCATTGAAAACGGGAGGGGGTCAAAAAACGGACGCGCGCGCATGGTATTGCGCGGCTCGAATAGAATGCAAATTGTCGCCGAGTTACGGAACAACTTGCAGGGCGACAAACACAAGCGCGAAGCGATTGTGCCCCCGCCGATTCATCGGCATCTGCTAAAGCGTTCGCCATGGCTCCGCAGAGTTGGCAACGCGCCAACCACTTCAAGGAGTTTGAACAAATGGCGAACGATTTCCTCTTCACTTCCGAATCGGTTTCCGAAGGCCACCCCGACAAGGTAGCCGACCAGATCTCGGATGCCATCCTGGACGCGATCTTCGAGCAGGACCCCCGCAGCCGCGTGGCCGCCGAGACGCTGACCAACACCGGCCTGGTCGTGCTAGCTGGCGAAATCACGACCAACGCGCACGTCGACTACATCCAGGTGGCGCGCGACACCATCAAGCGCATCGGCTACGACAACACCGAGTACGGCATCGACTACAAGGGTTGCGCCGTGATGGTCTGCTACGACAAGCAGTCCAACGACATCGCCCAGGGCGTGGACCATGCCAGCGACGACCACCTGAACACCGGCGCCGGCGACCAGGGCCTGATGTTCGGCTACGCCTGCGACGAAACGCCCGAGCTGATGCCCGCGCCCATCTACTACGCGCACCGCCTCGTCGAGCGCCAGGCCCAGCTGCGCAAGGACGGCCGCCTGCCCTTCCTGCGCCCCGACGCCAAGAGCCAGGTCACGATGCGCTACGTGGACGGCAAGCCGCACAGCATCGACACCGTGGTGCTCTCCACCCAGCACAGCCCCGACCAGAGCGAAACCTCGACCAAGATGAAGGCCTCGTTCAACGAAGCCATCATCGAGGAGATCATCAAGCCCGTGCTGCCCAAGGAATGGCTCAAGGACACGCGCTACCTGATCAACCCGACCGGCCGCTTCGTCATCGGCGGCCCGCAGGGCGACTGCGGCCTCACTGGCCGCAAGATCATCGTGGACACCTACGGCGGCGCCTGCCCGCACGGCGGTGGCGCGTTCTCGGGCAAGGACCCGTCGAAGGTCGACCGCTCGGCCGCCTACGCTGCGCGCTACGTGGCCAAGAACATCGTGGCCGCGGGCATCGCGCGCCAGTGCCAGATCCAGGTGGCGTACGCCATCGGCGTGGCCGAGCCGATGAACATCACGGTCTACACCGAAGGCACGGGCGTGATCCCCGACGAAAAAATCGCAGCCCTCGTGCGCGAACACTTCGACCTGCGTCCGAAGGGCATCATCCAGATGCTCGACCTGCTGCGCCCGATCTACCAGAAGACCGCCGCCTACGGCCACTTCGGCCGTGAAGAGCCCGAGTTCACCTGGGAAGCGACGACGCAGGCGCCCGCACTGCGCGCAGCTGCCGGCCTCAAGTAAGAAGCAAGAAACGGCGGTGGGTCAGAAGCGGTAAGCGCCGCTCAAACCCACCGTCCAATTGCGGCCCGGCGCAGGCTCGTAATAGCGCGCATTGCCCTCGTTGACGATGACCGAGCCCACGTAGCGCCGGTCGAACAGGTTGTCGACACGCGCGAAGGCGTTGAACTCCCAACGCTCCCATTTCTTCAGATAGCCCGCATACACCGCCGCGACGGCATAGCCCGGCGCGCTCGCGGTGTTGACGTCGTTGGCCTGCATTCGGCCCAGCGCACGCATCTCGACACCGGCACGCCAGCCCTCGGGCGGCACCCAGCCCAGCGATGCAAACAGCGACTGCCGTGCAATGCCCGGAATGCGATTGCCCGCTGCCACGGTGTTCGCAGCCGCGCACGGAGACGGTGAACAGAAGGCATCGCGATACGTCGCGTCCAGCCACGTGTAGGCCAGCTGCGTGCGCCAGTGATTCGCAGTCTCGTGCTGCCAGCCCAGCTCGAAGCCGTTGCGCCTGGTGCGGCCCGCGTTCTGGAAAGTGGCGCGGCCGCCGACGTTGGTGTCCGTGACGATCTCGTCGCGCGTGCGGGTCTGGAACAGCGCCGCCGTCAGCAGGCCGCCCGCAAGCCGCGCCTTGGCCCCGACCTCGATGCTGTCGTTCACCGAAGGCCGCAGCGCGAAGTTGAGCCCGCTCGCACCGTTCGCCCGATAGGAGAGTTCGTTCAGCGTCGGCGTCTCGAAGCCACGCCCGATGGAGCCGTACAGCGCCAGGTCCGGAGTCGCCTGGTAGCGCAGCGAAGCCACGGGCAAGGTCTTGCTGTAGCGCGCGCTGCCACTGTCGTCGCGGTTCGCGCCCACGATGTAGCGGTCCTGCGAGTTGAAATGCACGCTGCTGCGACGCACGCCTGCTTCGAGCGTCCAGCGGTCGGTAAAGCGCCAGGTAGCTTGCGCGTAAGGATCGAGGTTCCAGGCTTCGTTGAGCTCGTTGCGCCTGAGCCGCCCCTGCACGCCGAGCACCGGCGCTGAAACCGGCCCGAGGTAGTTCTCATAGCCACGCCGCTTTTCGCGCAGGCTGTCGTAGGCCAGGCCCGCCACCACGTCGAGTGGCCGGTCGGCCAGCGTAAGCGCGGCGTTCCAGCGCAAGTCAACGCCGCCGTACTGCCGCGACAGGTCGATCACGCCGCCCGCGTGCAGCGGGCTCTGCTGCGCAGATGGCGGGATCGACTGGAACTGCGTGGTCTTGCGCTCGCCGCCGTAGACCATGAGGCGCAGCCCCTGCTGCGCGTTGATGCGGTGCTCGTAGAGCAGACCGGCCTGCGTCTGCTCCACCGTCTTGCGGGTGTCGTATTGCGTGGCCAGCGGGGCGTTGCGCGGTGCCAGGGCGTACTGGTCGGCCGTGAGGCCCAGCGGATCCTGCGCGTCGATGCGCACGCTGTTGAAGATCAGCGTCAGCTTGTCGCCGTTGTCCAGCGCGATGCCGAGCTTGCCGTTGGCAATGTCGCGCCGCGCCGCGCTGTGCTCGCGCCAGCCGTCGGTGTGGAAGCGACTCGCGTCGAGCAGATAGTCCACCGCCCCCTGCGATCCGCTCAGTTGCAGCGACTGCCGCCAGGTGCCGAAGCTGCCACCCGCGAGCGAGTACGCCAACCGCGGCGCGCCCTCGCCCGAAGCGGTGAATGCCTGCACCACGCCACCCGACGAGTTGCCATACAGCGCCGAGAACGGCCCGCGCAGCACTTCGACCCGGTCCAGCGAGCCGATGTCGATGTTCGAAGTCTGCCCCTGGCCATCGGGCAAGGTCGCGGGAATGCCATCGACATACAGCCGCACGCCACGCACGCCGAAGGTCGAGCGCGCGCCGAAGCCGCGGATGGACAGCTGCAGGTCCTGCGCGTAGTTCAGCCGGTTCTGCACCTGCAGCCCCGGCACCGCTCCGAGGCTTTCGGAGAGATTGACCTGCAGGCGGCTGTCGCGCATCTCGTCGCCATCGACGCGGTCTACCGAGCCTGGCACGTTGAAAGGCGCGACTTCGCCGCGTGGCGTGGAGACAGTGATCTCGCGCAGACGCGCGCCGCTGGTGTCAGGATCGGCCGATGGCTCCTGCTGGGCCTGCGCGGCCAGCGGAACACCCAGCAAGAGAAGGCAGGCGGCGGCAACGGGCGCAGGTTTCATCGCGCCGATTCTGCTTCGGCGCACCAGCTACGCGTGTCGCGGTGGCGCGACTCTCAGGGAAAACTAGTGCTCCGGCGCCTTGCGCCAGCCATACCAGGCGCCCACCACGCACGGAATGCCCAGTGCGATCCAGGCCAGGATGTCGCCCAGCCCGCCATCGCTGAAGAGTGCCGAGATCAGCCCGAAGGTGGTCAGCAGGCCGAGCACGATCGGCCAGCCCCACATGCGCCAGAAGCTTTGATGATGTTGATGCGGCTTCATGCCTGAACCTTCATCGCCGGAGCCGGCTCGCCCTGCGGGGCGGCGGGCGGCACATGCTGCTCATGCGCCGCAGCCGTCTTCTTGCTGGACGCGGGCACCGGGTTGCCCCGCTTGAGCCACAGATACAGCCCGCTGCCCAGCACGATGATGGTCGCTATGTCGAGCAGCGCCCAGATGATCTGCATCGGCATGCCGCCGTAGTCGCCGAAGTGCAGCGGCTGCGACACCAGCAGCGCCCAGAGGTACCAGGGCAGCTTCGGCGACGCGGTCACCTGCGCCGTCTTGGCGTCGACCAGCACCGGCTGGAAGAGCTTCGAAGTGAAGGGCTCGTTGCCGCGCAGGAAGAAGGTGGTGTGGTGCGGGCTCGAGAACGACGTGCCCGGGAACGCGATGAACGACAGCTTCGTGCCGGGCGCCTTCTGCATCGCGGCGTCCATCGAGCGCTGCACCGAGCCGCGTTCGTTCACCGCCACGATGGGCTCGTTCTTGTAAGGGGTGAGAAGTGCGCTGAGCTGGTCGTATTGCCAGTACTTGATGAGCAGGTCGGCCCACGTGTTGATCATGCCGGTGGCGCCCACCACGAACACCCACACCAGCGTGACGATGCCCAGCAGGTTGTGCAGGTCGAGCCACTTCAGTCGTGGCCGCTTCTCGCGCCGCACCGTGCCGAAGTCGAGCTTGCGCATGAAGGGCGAATACAGCACCACGCCCGAGACGACGGCCACCAGCAGCAGCAGGCCCATGAAGCCGAGGAACAGCTTGCCCGGCAGCCCGGCAAAGAGGTCGACGTGCAGCTTGAACATCACGTACATGAAGCCTTCGTCGAACTTGGGCTGCGCGAGCACCTCGCCCGTGCGCGCATCGACCGCGACCGACTTGAAGTCGTCCGTGGCTTCCGGCGTGGGCGTGAGCGTGACAAACCACAGGCCGTCGTCGTCCTCGGGCTGCGAGGCGAACTGCACCACGCGGTCGGGGTGCTTCGCCTTCGCGATGTCGAGCACGCGATCGAGGCTGATGTGCGGCGTGCCCACCGGCATCTTTGGCGCCTCGACCTCGGTGCCGAGCAGGTGGCCGATCTCGTGGTGGAAGATCAGCGGCAGCCCCGTGATGCACAGCAGCAGCATGAACACCGTGCACACGAGGCTGCTCCACTTGTGCACCCAGGCCCAGGTCTTGATCTTTCGGCTGTTCATGTCGTGGTGGCTCTGATGGAGAAAGGGATTCTAGAAACGGTAGGTGGCGCTGGCGACGATGTTGCGGCGCGAGCCGTACCAGCAGTCACCACGCGACAGGCAGGTGCTGAAGTAGACCTTGTCCGTCACGTTGTTGATGTTGAGCGCATAGCGCCAGGCGGCGGTTTCGTAGGCGAACACGAGATCGGCCAGCGCAACGCCCGGTATGCGCGGGCCCACGCCCGACTGCATGTCGCGGAACGAACTCATCATGCGCAGCCCGGCGCCGGCCGAGAAGCCGCTCACGCCGCCGACCGAGAACTTGTACTTGGCCCAGACGCTAGCCTGGTGCTTGGGCAGGCCCTCGATCAGCGCATCGGCGTCTGTGTAGTTGTAGTGGGCGATCAGGTCGAGGTTCGGGCCGATTGAGCCCTTGGCTTCCAGCTCCACGCCGCGGGTCTTGGTTTCGCCGAGCTGCGTGAACACCTTGGGCTGCGGCTCGCTGATCTGGTTCTTCTCGCGCAGGTCGTACACCGCAGCGCTGAAGGCCAGGGCGCGGTCCTTGGGCTCGTATTTCACGCCCACTTCCCATTGCTCGCCGCGCAGCGGACTGAAGATGCGGCCTTCGCGCGCAGCCTGCGGCGTGAACGACTCGCTGTAGCTCAGGTACGGCGACCAGCCCGAGGGCGAGGCGTACATCAGGCCGAAGCGCTTGGTGGTGGCGCTGCTTTTCTCGTCGTTGCTGCCCGCAGCTCTGGACACGGCCCTGTCGTGCCGAAGGCCCGTCACGAAGATCCAGTTATCGAGCTTGATCTGGTCCTGCAGATAGACGCCCGTCTGGCGCTGGCGGGTGCGCGGCCGTGCGTCGCGCACAGGCTCGTCGAGATGGCCGTAGACCGGCGCATAGACGTCGATGGTGTCGAAGGTCGTGCCGACCCAGACGTTCTCGCGCTGGCGTGCGAAGTCCGCACCCACGAGCAGCGTGTGCTTCAGGGCGCCGGTCTGGAAGTGGCCCTCGACGTGGTTGTCGAGCGTCTGCGTGCGGTTGCGCGTGAGCGAGCTGTCGTAGTAGCGGCCCAGCACGCGCTTGAAGATCGGGTCGGTGGCATCCCAGCTTTCGGCCCCCGCGAACGCGCCGCCGTAGTGGTAGCGGTTGTCGTTTTCGTTGCGCGCGTAGCGGAAGTTCTGGCGCAGCGTCCAGCTGTCGTTGAACTTGTGCTCGAACTGCCAGCCGAAGGTCTTGCGCTCGCTGTCGTAGTAGTCGCCCGGTTCGCCGATGAAGCGGCTGCTTGGAAGACGTCCGTTCGGGTTCGGCAGCAAGGTGCCCTCCCAGGGCAGGAACTGCGAGCTGCTGCCGCTCTTGTCCTTCTGCCAGAGGCCTTGCAGCGTCAGCGAGGTCATGGCGTTGGGCCGCCAGGTCAGCGAAGGCGCGATCACGCTGCGGTCGTCGGGCACGTAGTCGACCTGCGTGCCGGACTTGCGCTGCAGCGCGATCAGGCGGTACGACAGGGAGCCGTCAGCGTTCAGCGGGCCGGTGAGGTCGGCCTGGATCTGCTTGCGGCCGAAGCTGCCGAACTGCACGCCCACTTCGCGCTGGGCCTCCTGCAGCGGCCGCTTGCTGACCATGTTGACCACGCCGGCGGCCGTGCCGGCACCGAACAGCATGCCCGAGGGGCCGCGCAGCACTTCGAGCCGCTCCAGCGTGTAGGGCTCGGTGCGGGTGGTGCTGGTGTAGTAGCCGTAGGCTTGGCGCAGGCCGTCGAGGTAGACGTCGGGGTAAGCGCCTCGCACCCGCACGGAATCGGTTCGCGAATCGAGGCCGTAGGCGTCGGAGCGCACGCCGGCCGCGTAGTTGAGCGCGTCCTGCACATTGATCGCGCCCTGGTCGACCATCTGGTCGCGCGTGATCACGGTCACGGACTGGGGCGTTTCCGACAGCGGCGTGTCGGTCTTGGTGGCGGTGACCGCATTTTTCGCGCGGTAGCCGATCACCGGCGTGGTCGCCGTCTCGGCTTCGGCATTCGCGTCGACCCGCACTTCGGGCAGCGAGCCCGCATTCGTCGTCTGGGCCAGCACCTGGTGCTGTGTGGAAATCGCCAGGCACCCCATCAGCACCAACCTCTTCATTCCTGCTCCACTCCTCGAAATTTTGATTAATACGAACGATTCGCATTTTAGTCGTGACAAATTTCCGCTTCCTCCAATCACCGCCCTGAGTGAAGGGCGTTGCGTTGCGAAATTGCGTCTTCGGGTTAGGGGTGAACCGGCTACGATGCCGCCCGCACGCTTCCCGTGCGTTGGCAGCCCTCATGCTCAAGCTCATTGCCTTTCTGTTTCCCGCGCTGCGCGGTCCGGCTTTGCGGCTGATGGTCCTTGCGACTGCCATTGCGCTGACCGGCTGCGCCGGCCTCCCGCCGCGCACGCCCGAACCGCCGACGCTGGCCATTGCGGCCTCGCCCGCCACCGAGCTCGGCCGCGCGGCCGTCAGCCTCAATTCCCCGCCCGACGGCCTGACCAGCATGCGGCCGCTGATCGAAGCCTCCTTCGCGCTCGATGCACGGCTGGAGCTGATGCGGCGCGCCAAGTCGTCGCTCGACATCCAGACCTACCAGCTCGGCAACGACAAGACCGGTCGGCTGCTGCTGCGCGAAATGCGCAATGCCGCCCGGCGCGGCGTGCGCGTGCGGCTGCTGCTCGACGACTTCTACACAGCCGGCATGGACCGCCTGCTGCTGGGCCTGGCCGCCGAGCCCAATGCCGAGATCCGGCTGTTCAACCCCTTCGTGAATGCGCGCGACCATTCGTCGGGGCGCTGGCTGGAGTTCTTCTCCGACTTCAGGCGGCTCAACCACCGCATGCACAACAAGCTGTTCGTGGCCGACGGCGCCATGGCCATCGCGGGCGGCCGCAACCTGGCCGATGAATACTTCCTGCGCAGCGAGAGCGCGAACTTCATCGATTTCGAGGTGCTGCTGGCCGGCCCGGTGGTCCCCGAGTCCGCCGCCATCTTCGACACCTACTGGAACAGCGACGTGGTCTACCCCCTGCAAAGGGTGGCCAGCACCAGCCGCACGCCGCAGCAGCTCAAAACCGACTTCGAGGAAGCGACCTTCCCCACCCACGCGCCGCCGCCCGACCCGCTGGCCGCCACCGACCTGCTCGGCGACCCGCCACTGGCCGCCCAGCTCGCCAACATCGACGAGGCCAAGTGGATGCGCGCCGAGGCCCATGCCTCCGCCGACAGCCCCAACAAGGCACTGGGCGTCATGGCGCATCCCACGGAATCGCTGGCGCAGCGCTTTCACGAAATGCTGGCCACGGCCCAGTCGAACGTAGTGGTGATCTCGCCCTACTTCATTCCCGGTGACGAGGGCATGGAACGCATCCGCATGGGCCGCGACCACGGCGTGAACATCACCGTCATCACCAACTCGCTGGCCGACAGCGACGAGCCACTGGTCAACATCAACTACAACCGCTACCGCGTCGACATGCTCAAGCTGGGCGTGAACCTGTACGAGGTCAGCACCCAGCAACTGCGGCGCAGCGGCCAGTTCCGCGACCTGCTCAAGAAGGCGCGCGGCCGCCTGCACGCCAAGCTGGCACTGGTCGACCGGCAGTGGGTGCTGCTCGGCTCGATGAACCTCGACCCGCGTTCCGCCCGACTGAACACCGAGTTCGGCGTGCGCGTGCGCAGCTTCGACCTGACACAGGCACTGCTCTTCGCCTACCAGCTCGACGACATCGAGGGCGTCTACCGCGTCACGCTCAAGCCCGATGGCCAGAACGTGCAATGGGTCGGCACGGGCGACGTCGACAACGAGGTGCTCGACAGCGAGCCGGACTCGAGCATGCTGACACGGCTGCAGCTGCTGCTGTTCTCGTGGTTCGTGCCCACGGACCAGCTGTAGGCAGCGCCCGGTTCAGAGCAAGCGCTGCAGCAGGCGGTAGCCCTCGGGCCAGTCGCCGAGGCCGCTTGCAGCGTTGATGTGCCCACGCGCTCCCACCTCGACTAACTCACTGCCCCAGGCGCGTGCGCGCTCGCTCGCGTAAGCCGTGCTGCCATACGGATCGTCATTGCTGGCGACCACGATGCTCGGGAACGGCAGCCGGGCGGACGGCAGCGGCTCGAACCCCAGCGACGTTTCCGCCGGATAGGCAGCCGCCTGAGGGTCGGGGACTGCGACGAGCAATGCGCCTCGAATCCGGGGCGTGCACCGCATCGCCCAATGCACCACGGCCAGGCAGCCCAGGCTGTGCGCCACGACCACGAGATCGCTACCCAACCCACCAGCCTGCTGCTCCAGCGCCGAGACCCAGTCGTCGCAAACCGCCCGATCCCAGTCATCGACCTGCAGTCGCCGCCATTGCGGCCGAGTCGATTGCCACAAGCTCTGCCAATGCGCAGGGCCTGAATTGCCGTGCCCAGGCACGACAAAGACTGGATTTTTCATTCGCGGTTCTCCCGTTGAGCGATGCGCTTCAGTCTATGAAGCGCGACACCTCAGCCGGAAGAGCAAGGCATTCGAAGGCGCAGCCGAAAACCTTCAAGTCATCGGCAATGCGGTCTGCTACACAACCACCACCAGCTTGCCGGCCGCGCTGTTGCTCTCCATCTTCGTGTGGGCTTCGACGACCTCGTCGAAGCCGTACACATGGTCGATGGGCACGCTGAGCTTGCCCGCGCTCACGCCGTCGAGAAAGTCCTGAAGCACCGAGGCAGGCAGGTCGGAGGCATCGCCGGAGTACGCGCAAAGCCGCACGAGGTTCTTCAGGTAGCCGATCGGATAGAAGTCCTTGACCAGCCACTCGTTCGACAGCATTCCGGTGAAGCAGACGACGCCCCTGGGCCGAACCGCCCGCAAGGTGTCGGGCAACGCAGGCGTGCCGACCAACTCCAGTGCGAGATCCACGCCACCCGGCAGGATCTTCCGGACCTGCGAAGCCACATCGCCGTCATCGACGATCACGTGGTCGACCCCGGCAGCCGTGAGCACATCCCGCTTTGCAGCGTTGCGCGTTGTCGAGAAGACCACGAGGCCGCGCTGCCTGGCCAGGATGGCAGTCGCCAGGCCAACCGACGAAGTCCCGCCCCGCACCAGGATCGATTGGCCAGGTTGCGCATCGAGCGCGCTGACCAGCGAGCCATAGGCCGTCTGCAGCATCTCGGGCACGGCGCCGAGTGTGCTCCAGGGAAGCGTGCTCTTGAACGGAATCACCTGGCTGGCCGGCACGCAGGTGTATTCGGCATAGCCGCCGTCGTAGGTGCGCCCCATGTTCCCCATCACCGCAACCACTTGCTGGTCGACCGCGAACTCGCCTCCGGGGCATTCGGCGACCTGCCCGCAGGCTTCGATGCCGAGCACCCGGGGAAATGTCACGCCTTCCGCCAGCCCCAGCCGCGTATGAAGCTCTGATCGATTGAGCCCGAACGCGCGGACCTTGATGAGCACCTGCCCCTTGAGCGGCGTCGGTATGGGCAGCTCGCGATAGTGGAGCGCTTCGGGCGGCCCGGGCGCGTCCAGCACGATGGCTCGCATGGTCTTGTTCGCGGATTCGCTCATCGTCTTCTCCTGCGATGGCATCGAAGGCGCCACCGCGTTGCAGTGGCGCATCTTATTGGTTTGATCTCAACGACGCCTGGGCATCAACGTCGGCACACCGCAGGCCAGCAGTTCGCCGCGCCCCTGGTGCGAATGAAAGCTGCTGCCGTCCCACACCACCTCGCCGCGGCTCAGCGTCACGCCCGGCCAGGCCTTCAGCCGCATGCCTTCGTAGGGCGTGTAGTCGACCTCATGGTGCAGCTGCTCGTTCTTCAGCACGAAGTCGCATTCGTCCCAGATCACGATGTCTGCATCGGAACCCACCGCGATCGTTCCCTTGCGCGGATGCAGACCGTAGGCCTTGGCCGGGCCCGTGGCCGTGAGTTCGACAAAACGGTTGGCCGTCATCCGGCCCGAGAGCACGCCTTCGGACCACAGCAGCGGCATGCGCGTCTCGATGCCCGGAATGCCATTGGGTATATGGCGGAATGCGACCTCTTCGCCACCGGGCTTCTTGCCCTCCGGTGCGTCGTATTTGAACGGTGCATGGTCCGACGAGAACACGGTGAAGAGCCCGTCGTTGAGTCCGTCCCAGATCACCTGCTGGTTGGCCTTGTCGCGCGGCGGTGGGCTGCACACGCACTTCGCGCCCTTGTAGCTGTCGTCGATGCCCAGGTCTTCAGCGGTGAGGAACAGGTACTGCGGGCAGGTCTCGGCAAACACGTTCAGGCCGTGCGCGCGCGCCCAGCGGATCTGCTCGACGGCCTCGCGGCCCGACACGTGCACGATCAGGATCGGCACATCGACCAGTTCGGCCAGCGCAATGGCGCGGTGCGTCGCCTCGCGCTCCACCAGCATCGGCCGCGCATGCGCGTGAAAGCGCGGCGCGGTGCGGCCTGCGGCCTTGAGACGCTTGGTCAGCCACTCGATGCAGTCGGAGTTCTCGGCATGCAGCATCGCCATTGCGCCGTGTTCACGCGCCACCGCCAGCACGTCGAGGATCTGGCCGTCGTCGAGCTTCATGTCGTCGTAGGTCATGTAGATCTTGAAAGACGTGAAGCCTTCCTTGATCAGCGCCGGCAACTCTTCCTTCAGCACCGTGGGCGTCGGGTCGCTCACGATCAGGTGGAAGGCGTAGTCGACGTGGGCCTTGCCGGCGGCGCGGCCACGATAGTCCTCGACCGCAGCGCGCAGCGACTGGCCCTTCTGCTGCGCGGCGAACGGAATCACGGTCGTCGTGCCTCCGCAAGCCGCCGAACGCGTGCCGGTGTCGAAGTCGTCGGCGTTGCGCGTGGGCGGCGGCATCGGCTGGTCGAGATGGCAGTGGGCATCCACGCCGCCGGGCGTCACGGTGCGGCCTGCCGCGTCGATCTCGCGCGCGGCGGGGCCGAGCTTCGCCCCAAGCTGCACGATGCGCCCTTCGCTGATGCCGATATCGCAATCGAAGGTGTCTGAAGCGGTAACGACGCGCGCATTGCGCACGACAAGGTCGAAGTCGGAGGTTGAAGTGGACATGGTTCAGATGAATCCGGTTCAGGCCGCGCCACGCGCAGCCGCATAGCCCCTGCCGTAGTGGCGCTCCAGCCGCACCTGCACACGGTCCCAGAGCGTGGTCAGCACCAGGTAGAAGCAGGCCGCGACGCAATAGAGTTCGAGCACTTCGAATTTTTCCTGCATGAGCACCTGGGCGCGGCGCATCAGCTCTTCCATCGAGATCACCGACGCCAGCGAGGTTGCCTTGAGCAGCCCGTTCACCGAATTGCCCAGTGGCGGAATGATCACCCGCAAAACCTGCGGCAGGGTCACCAGCCGCAAGGTCGCGAAGCGCGAAAGGCTCAACGCCTTGGCCGCTTCGATCTGCCCCTTCGCGATGGCGGAGAAGCCGCCGCGAATGGTCTCCGACAGGTACGCCGCTTCGTTCAGGCTCAGCGCCAGCACCGCGGAGGTCAACACGTCGAAGCGAAGGCCCAGCTGCGGCAGCCCGGTGTAGATGATGACGATCTGCACCAGCAGCGGCGTGCCGCGAAACACCCAGATGTAGAAGCGCGCCGGCGCCGACAACAATCGATGCGAAGACATGCTGCCCAGCGCCAGTGGCAGCGCCAGGGCCAGGCCGATCACGATGGTCGCGATGGTCAGTCCGATCGTGATGCCCACGCCCCCGAGGAGGAACGGGTTGACGAAGTAGGACAGAAAGGCATCGAAATTGAACACGGCCGGACCCTCTTCAACCTGCTTACTTCGGCGACGGGCCGGGGCCGCGGATCGCGAACTTCGTGGTGTCCTTCAGGCGCGTCATGCGGAACTTGTCGAACAGCTTGTCGTAGGTGCCGTCTGCCTTCAGGTCGGTCAGGGCCTGCGCAACGGCTTCGGCAACCGCGCGATCGCGGAACGACAGCGTGATGTCGGTGCCGTAGAGGCCGCTCGCGCGGATCTTGACGATGCCGCGCTCCTCGAAGGCAATGGCCGTCTCGTCGATGTTGATGCCCGCTTCCAGCTGGCCGGCGCGCAGCGCGGCGGTGGTTTCGGAGGCCGTTGCAAAGGTGCGGAAGTCGATAGGCGCCATGCCCTTGGCGACCATGGCCGCATTCGATTCGCGCGACTTGCGCTCGGCATACGTACCGGTCTCGATGCCGACGACATGCCCTGAGAGGTCTTCGAACTTGGTCAGCGCGAGCTTGCTGTTCGGCACGGTGTAGATGCTCATCGACTGCTGGCCGTACGGCACCTGGAACATGAGCTTGGAGCGCTCCTCGGTCCAGAACAGGCCGGTGTTGATCACGTCGAAGCGGCCGGCCTGCAGCGCGGGCACCATCGGCGGCATATCCATGCGCATGAAGACGGGCTCGAGGCACAGCTGCTTCGCGACGGCACGGCCGAGCTCGATATTGAGCCCCTGCAGTTCGCCCTTGCTGTCGACGAACTGCTGCGGCGGCAGTGTCGGGTTGGTGGACATCTGGAGCTTGCCGGGCGCGGTCAGGTGTTCGGCGGAGACTTTGGGTGTGCAGGTCTGGGCAAGGACCGAGCCGCTCAGCACGAGGCCGACGATGAAACCCAGGGATAGTTTGATCATGTGCATGAGATGCTTTCGTTGAAGACAGGGAAGGAAAGAAAGAGAAGAACTCGGGCAATCGAAGTCAGGCCGCCTGGGTCGCTTGTCGACATGCAACCAGCGCCACGTGCACGGCTTCGATCACGGGCTCCGCGCGCTGGTTGACGAGCTGCAGGCTCTCGGTCACCACGCCGCGGCCACCGCGCGACGAAAGACGTTTGTCGGTGAAGCGGAACACCACGTGCACCGCATCCCCTGCAACAACAGGTCGCAAGAACCGGACCTGATCCCAACCGAGCGAAGCGATGGAACTGTTCTCGTAAATCTTCAATGCGGTCTTCAGCCCCTCCATCAGCGAGAGACCGAACAGCCCGTGCGCAATGACGCCCGGAAAGCCGCGCGACTGCGCGTAGTCCGCATCGGTATGCAATGGATGGTGGTCGTGTGTGAGATCGCAGAAGCGGCCGATGTCATCGGCACTCACGACGTGGCTTTCGCTGCGCAGTTCTGCGCCGATCACCACGTCTTCGAAATACACATCACTCATGCCCGCTCTCCTTGCGCCGCGTTGCCAGCGTGGCGTGGTGCCTTCGCAATGAACTCGTCGTGCACGCCCATGGGGCCGTTGCGGAAGATGCGTGCGTCCATGGTGCGCAGTTGCTCGCTGACGCGCACCTCGAAGCCGATCTTCTCGAGCACGTCTTCCTTCAGTCGCACGCCTGGTGCGATCTCGGTGAGCACGAGCCCGTCGGCTTCGAGTTCGAACACGGCGCGGTCGGTCACGAAGCTCACTTGCTGGCCTCGCTCTCGCGCGAGCCGCCCCGAGAAGCTGATCTGGTCGACCGCCGGCACGAACTTCTTGAATGCACCGTCGCGGCGGATCCTGAGTTCGCCGTCGGCCACGCCGATGTCGAAGTCGCCCCCAGTGAGCGAACCGTTGAACACCAGGCGCTGCGTGTTCTGCGTGATGTTGATGAAGCCGCCCGCACCGTCGTAGCGCTTGCCGAAGCGCGTGACGTTGACGTTGCCTTGCGGATCGACCTGCGCGAACGAAAGAAACGCACAGCTCAGGCCGCCACCGTCGTAGAAGTCGAACTGGTACGACTGGTCGAGGATCGCGCGCGGGTTGACCGAAGTGCCGAACTCGCGCGCATGACCGGGCACGCCACCGACCACGCCCGACTCGACCGTGAGCGTGATGAGGTCGGCAATACCTTCTTCCGAGGCCACGTTGGGAATCATCGCGGAGATGCCCACGCCGAGGTTCACCACGTCGCGCGGGCGCAGCTCGAAGGCCGCGCGCCTTGCCACCACGCGGCGCACGTCGAGCGGGTCTGGCGCGATGCTCGAAGCGGGCACCACGATCTCGCCGCAGCGCGCCGGGTCGTAGCGCGTGGTGTAGGTCTGCATCTGCTCGGGCTCGACCACGAAGTGATCGATCAGGAAGCCCGGAATCTTCACCATGTGCGGATGCAGCGTGCCGCGCTTGACGATGCGCTTGACCTGGCAGATGACGATGCCACCGGCGTTGTGCACGGCCTGCGCCATCGAGAGGTCTTCGCGCGCGGTGGCTTCGTGCTCCATGCTCACGTAGCCGTCTTCGTCGGCCGAGGTGCCGCGGATGAGCGCCACGTTCGGCACGCCGGGCGCGCGGTAGAACAGCCAGTCGCGGTCGGCCACGTGCACCAGTTCGACCAGCGCCTCGGTGGTGCGGGCATTCATGCGGCCGCCGTCCTGGCGCGGGTCCATGTAGGTTTCGAGGCCCACGTGCGTGAGCACGCCGGGCTGGCGGCCCGCCATCGCGCGGCACAGGTGCGTCATCACGCCCTGCGGGAAGTTGTAGGCCTCCACGTCCTGCGCGAGGATCATCTTCATGAACGGCAGCTGCATGCCGAAGTTGCCGCCGATCACGCGCCGCACCAGGCCCGGGTGCGCGAAATGGCACATGCCTTTCTCGGTGAGCGCGCCCACGCCGGTAACGTGGAACAGCGTGAGGTCGTGCGGGCCGTCGCCGGCCGTGAAGCGCCGCTCGATGGCTTCGAACACGGCTTCGGGCACGCCCGAGCCGCCGTTGCCGCCGGCCAGCACCATGTCGCCATCGCGCAGCAGCGCGGCGGCGGCGTCGGGGGTGATGCAGTCGATCATGGCTGCGTCCTCAAGCCAGTTCTTTGACGACCTGGCGCGAGATGATCAGGCGCTGGATCTGGTTGGTGCCTTCGTAGATCTGCGCCAGGCGCACGTCGCGGAAGATGCGCTCGATGCGGTAGTCGCGCGAGTAGCCGTTGCCACCGTGGATCTGCAGCGCGTTCGACACGTGGCGCATCGCCATGTCGGTGGTGAAGAGCTTGGCCTGCGCGCCTTCCTTGGCAATGGAGTGGCCGGCGTCCTGCAGCCGCGCGCCGTGGTGGATCAGCAGGCGCGCCGCGGCAATGTCGGTCGCCATGTCGGCCACCATGAACTGGATGGCCTGGAAGTTCATGATCGGCTCGCCGAACTGCTTGCGCGTGGTGGCGTAGGCCACGGCGTCTTCCATCGCGGCCTGCGCCATGCCGAGCGCCATGGACGACATCAGCAGGCGGCTGAAGTTGAAGTTGCCCATGGCCGTCTTGAAAGCCTGGTTCTCGGCGCCGATCAGCGCCGTCCTGGGCACGTGCACGTCCTGCAGCACGATCTGGCAGTCTTCCAGGCCGTGCATGCCGAGCAGTTCCTCGTTCTTGCCGCGGCTCACGCCGGCCTGGTGCGCATCGACCATGAAGCAGCTGATCGACTTGTGGCCGGCTTCCTTGCCGGTGCGCGCGAACACCATGATGCGGTCGGCCACGCCGCCGAGCGTGACCCAGGCCTTGGTGCCGTTGAGTACCCAGCCGTCTTCCACGGCGCGCGCGGTGGTGGTGATGCTGGCCACGTCGGAGCCGAAGTCGGGCTCCGACATGGCGGTAGCCATGACGATGGAGCCGTCGAGGATGCCGGGGATCAGCGCCTTCTGGCTCTCGTTGCCGTGGTGGTGCAGGAACAGCGCCGCCTCGACGGGAATCGCGAACGCGTTGCCGATGGCGCCCGAGCAGCGCGCCAGCTCTTCCATCACGAGGCAGGTGCTGACGGTGTCGAAGCCCGAGCCGCCGGCCACTTCGGGCAGGCTCACGCCGAACAGCCCGAGCTCGGCCATGCCGCGGTACAGCACGCGGTCGAACTTGTCTTCGCGGTCGATGGCCGCGGCGCGCGGCAGCACTTCGCCCTCGGCGAAACGGCGCGCGGTGTCGCGCAGCGAGATCTGGTCTTCGGTGAGGAAATGGGTCATGGTCTTCAGGCGGTGTGATCGGGTTGCTGCTCGGCTTCGTCGCTGGCCAGGTGGCCGTCGTGCGCGACTTCGTCCTGTTCGCGGTCGAGGAAATAGACGGCCACGTTGTGGCTGCCGGTGGTGAAGCAGGTAGCCAGCGCGGGCGTGATGGCGGCGGCCAAGGCGCGACGCTGGGCCGGCGTGCGGCGGTAGGCGTGCACCTTGACGAACACGCGCGTGCCCTCTCCCCCGCCGTCGTGGCCCAACTGGCCCTCGTGGGCATAGTCGTGGGGCGCGATGGGCATGAAGTACAGGGTCACGGTCGAGGGCTCGACGCCGAACGATGTGACGACGCCGTCGGTCAGCACGCGGCTGGCGGTGCGCTTGCGGGTTTCGGGGGCGCTCGGCGCCAGGATTTCGAGATAGGGCATGTCGGGGAGAGGTTGTTTCAGTGCGCTTCGACGGCGCGGCAGGAGGCGCGCTGGATCAGGCGCGAGCCGACGCGGTATTCGCGCCCGCTGTTGGCCACGCCGGAGAGGCGCTGCACCAGCCGGTCGACCGCGAGGTTGGCCATCTCAAAGGCGCCGCTGTCCACCACGCTGATGGCGGGGCGCTGCCACTCGAACCAGGGCGAGTCTTCGTAGAACAGCAGCGAGAGGTCGTCGGGAATCAGCAGCCCGCGCTCCGACACCACGCGCAGCACGCCGAGCGAGGACTCGTGGTTGGCCACGAACAGGGCCGAGGGCGGCGTGGGCATCGACAGCAGCGCGTTGGCGGCCACCACGCCTGTTTCGGGCGCATAGCGGCCGGCCTGGATCAGCGCCGGATCGATGGGCAGGCCCGCTTCCTGCATGGCCCGCTTGTAGCCCGCGAGGCGCTCCTTGCCGGAGGTGGTGTCGCTCATGCCCACGATCAGGCCGATGCGCCGGTGACCGAGGTCGAGCAGGTGCTTGGTGCCGGCATAGGCGCCGTCGAGGTCGCCCGCGAGCACCGATTCGAGCGTGGCGCCCTCGACGCGGCGCACCGCGCAGATCACCGGGATGTCGGCGTGCTCCATGGCCAGCAGCTGGGCACCGTTGGCGCCGTTGGGCACGGCGATCAGGCCGTCGACGCTGTGGTCGACCAGGGTCTTGAAGATGTCGCGTTCCTGCTCGGGGTCGTCGGCGCTGATGCTCAGGATGACCTGGTAGCCGAGCGCCTGCATGCGCGTCTGCACCACCGAGGCGAGCACCTGGAACGAGGCGTTCTCCAGGTTGTGCACGGTGAGGCCGATGAGCCGCGAGCGCTTGGTTTTCAGCGCCCGGGCGAAGGTGTTGGTGCGGTAGCCGAGGGCGGCGGCGACCTGGATCACGTGCCGCTGCGTCGCATGGTTGGTGAGGCTGGAGCCGGCCAGCGCACGGGAGGCCGTGGCAATGGAAACGTCGGCGGCACGGGCCACGTCGCGCAGCGTTACCGCCATGGCTTGGCCTCGCTAGAGCAGTTTCTTGTAAACGTTTGCATATTTTTATCGTAGGTTTTCATAAGGACTGTAGTCAAGAAGAAAACTGCAACCCATGCGGTCTGGTCGGGATTATTGCAATCGTTTCCAATTTTCTTGCATACTGCCAGCTTCAGCGACCCAACCCAGGATGGCCATGCACATTTCCGGAGTCGGCGGCATCTGGCCCGCCACGCTCACCCCCTTCACCCCGGACGGCCGCGTCGACGACGACGCGCTGGCCGCCCATGTGCGCGACGTGGCCGGCACGCCCGGCGTGCGCGCGGTGGTGGTCAACGGGCATGCGGGCGAGGCGACTTCGCTCGATCGCGCGGAGCGCGCCCAGGTGGTGGGCGTTGCGGTGGCTGCGGCCGGCAGCGTGCCCGTGGTGGCCGGCGTGGTGGCCGACGACACCCGCTACGCCTGCGCGCTGGCGCAGGATGCGGCGCAGGCCGGAGCCTCGGCCCTGCTGCTGTTTCCGCCCGCGGTGTTCGCGCAGGGCGCGGGCGCGCGGCCCGACATGGCTCGTCGCTTCGTGAGCGAGGTGGCCGGTGCGAGCAGCCTGCCCATCGTGCTGTTCCAGCTGTCGCGCGCCTCGGGCCTGGCGTTTTCGACCGAGACGTTGGCGCAGCTTTGCATGGACGTGCCGGCCATCGTGGCCGTGAAGGAAGGCAGCGACGTTCCCGAGCTCTACGAAGACAACCTCCGGGCCCTGCGCGCGCTGCCTCGCCCGGTCACGCTGCTGAGCAGCAGCAACAGCTGGCTGTTCGCTTCCCTGGCCTATGGCGCCGACGGCATCCTGTCGGGCCTGGGCAGCGTGGCAGCCCCGCTGCTGGTGGCGCTGCACGAAGCCGTCGCACGCGGCGACCTGGCTGCCGCACGTGCGGTCAACGATCGGCTGGTGCCGCTGTGCCGGGCCTTCTATCGCGCGCCATACCTCGACGCCCACAACCGCATGAAGACTGCGCTGCATCTTCTCGGCCGGCTGCCCCATCCGGACCCGCGCCCGCCGCTGCTGCCCGTGCCGGCCGACGACACGGCGCGCATCCGCGCGGCACTGGTGGCCTCGGGCCTGCTGCCTTCCTCCACCCATTGACCTACTGAACAACCTGTCCCATGGCTGATTTCCGCGGCACCTACACCATCATGGTCACGCCCTTCGACGCCGACGGCGCGGTCGACGTGCCCACGCTCGAGCGCTATGTCGACTGGCAGATCGAATCCGGCATCCACGGCCTGATCCCGCTCGGTTCGACGGGTGAATTCATGTCGATGTCCGACGACGAGATCGAGCTCGTCGCCAAGACGGTGATCGACCGCGCCGCCGGCCGCGTGCCGGTGCTGATCGGCACCACCGCCGAAGACACGCGCGCCGCCGTGCGCCTGAGCCGCCGCGCCGAGGCGCAGGGCGCCGACGGCGTGATGGTGCTACCGCCCTTCTACTGCACCCCCACCGACGACGAACTGTTCCTGCACTACAAGACCATCTCCGACGCCATCGGCATTCCGATCATGGTCTACAACAACCCGGCCGTTGCCAACGTCGACCTGAAGCCGCCGCTGGTGGCGCGGCTCTCGCAGATCGACAACTGCCGCTACATCAAGGAATCGACGCTGGAAGTGACCCGCGTGCGCGACATCATGCGGCTGTCGGACGGCCGCATGGCAGTGTTCGGCGGCATCATGGGCTTCGAGTCGTATGTCGAGGGCGCGGTGGGCTGGGCCGCAGTGCCGTCCAACGGCGCTCCGGGCGAAATGGCGCGCCTGTACGACCTCGTCATGGCCGGCCAGCTGGCCGAGGCGCGCGAGCTGGCGTTCAAGCACTTTCCGATGATCGACTTCGTCGCCGGCCAGTCGTACGTGGCGGGCACCAAGGCCCTGCTCGCGGCCATGGGCCTGCCGGTCGGCGCGCCGCGCCCGCCGCGTCTGCCTATGGGCGCCGAGGGCATCGCCGCGGCGAAGCGCCTGGTCGACGAACTCGGCCTGAAGATCCGAACCACCACCGCCTGAGGTATTCCCATGAGCGCCTTGCAACCGGACACGCCCGCGTCGACCACAGACAACCGGGCCGAACTCGTCATCCGCATGGTCGGCGTGCAGAAGTGGTACGGCGACTTCCAGGTGCTGCGCGACATCGACCTCGAAGTGCAGCGCGGCGAACGCATCGTGATCTGCGGGCCTTCGGGCTCGGGCAAGTCGACGCTGCTGCGCTGCATCAACCGGCTCGAAGAGCATCAGCAGGGGCAGATCGTGGTGAACCGCGCCGAGCTCACCGCCGACATGCGTCGCATCGACGCGGTGCGGCGCGACGTCGGCATGGTGTTCCAGCACTTCAATCTGTTCCCGCATCTCACCATCCTCGAGAACTGCACGCTCGCGCCGGTGTGGAGCAAGAAGTACACGCCGAAAGAGGCGAAGGAAGTGGCCATGTCGTACCTGGAGCGCGTGCGCATTCCGGAGCAGGCCAACAAATATCCGTCGCAGCTTTCAGGCGGCCAGCAGCAGCGCGTGGCCATTGCGCGTGCTCTGTGCATGGGCCCCAAGGTCATGCTGTTCGACGAACCGACCTCGGCGCTCGACCCCGAAATGGTCAAGGAGGTGCTGGACACCATGGTCTCGCTCGCCGACGACGGCATGACCATGCTGTCGGTCACGCACGAGATGAACTTCGCGCGCCAGGTTGCCAACCGCGTGATCTTCATGGACCAGGGCACCATCGTCGAGCAGGCAGAGCCGAAGGAGTTCTTCAGCAACCCGAAACACGAGCGCACCCGGCTCTTCCTGAGCCAGCTGCTGCACTGATCAACCCTTACTTACTTTCCTTCAATCACTCATGGCAAGAATTGGCATCGAAGCGGCGGGCCTGCGCTTCATCGCGGAAACGAATCCCGAAGCACCCAAGACCGTGGAGGCGTTCACCAGGCTGCTGCCCTACAGGCAGAAGATCATCCACGTGCGCTGGAGCGGCGAGGGCTGCTGGATTCCGCTGGGCGACTTCGAACTGGGCGTCGGCTTCGAGAACCACACCAGCCATCCTTCGGTCGGCGACATCCTGTTCTACCCCGGTGGCTACAGCGAGACCGAAATCATCCTGGCCTACGGCAGCTGCAGCTTCGCCAGCAAGATGGGGCCGCTTGCGGGCAACCACTTCCTGACGATCGTGGAAGGCAAGGAGCAGCTGCGCGCGCTCGGCAGGAAGGTGCTGTGGGAAGGCGCGCAGGACATCGCGTTCGAGCTGCTTTGACTTGAGCAGCCGCAGCGGTCGTCAGATGTGCGCGTCTTCGACCGCATCCCCGTCTTCCGGCACGAACACCATGCCGGTCTTGGCGTTGTAGTCCATCAGGCCCGCGTAGCGACCCCAGGCGATCATCGTCTCGAAGATCTTCTCCGGGTTGTCGTACGGCAAGGCGCTGCCGATGTCCTTGATGACGCGCTCGGCCTCGACTTCTTCGTATTCCTTGAGCAGCGCGATGATGATGTGGAACAGCCGCAGCTTGAAGACCTGCTCCTCGAAGATCGCGCGCTTTCCGAGCCGGTCGGCAGCAACGAACTTCCGGCCGAGCTCCGTGAAGCGCACCTCCTGCCGCGGCGTATCGATCAACTCGAGGATCTCGGCCGCCTTGAGAATGGCGATCGTCTCGCCGAACTCCTTGCCGATCTCGTCGGAAATGTCGTAGATGTTGGACAGGTCCGGCGAGTCGCTGAGGATGCTCATCAGCCCGAGGATCTGCCCCACCGGCACCAGCGGGATCGATTCCATCCGGGTGCGCGCACGTGAGATGGGCTCCCCCTTCACGGGCATCTCCGGCGGCAGGTCGGGCAGCGTCATCGTGGTGATGCACTCGTGGATCACGCTGACCAGCCGCTGGAACTCGGGGTCCTTGCTGTCGCGTGGATAGGGCAGCTTGTTCTCCAGCACGAGGCCGATGCGTCCCGGGCGCGGAAACACGACCACGATGCGCGTGGCCATTTCCACCGCCTCTTCGATGTTGTGCGTGACCATGAAGACTGAGCTGAGGTCGCCGCCCGGGTCGCGCCACAGGCTGATCAGCTCCTGCCGGAGGTTCTCCGCCGTCAGCACGTCCAGCGCACTGAAAGCCTCGTCCAGGCACAGCAGCTTGGGCTGTGAAACCAGCGCACGCGCAATGCCCACCCGCTGCCTCATGCCGCCCGACAACTCGCGCGGAAAGGCCGAGTGGTAGTTGCCCAGGCCGATGAGCTCGATCGCCCTGTCGACGGCTGCGTCGCGCTCAGCGCGGCTGATCTTTCTGGCCATCAGGCCCACCGCCACGTTCTGCTCGACGGTGAGCCACGGGTAGAGCGCGAAAGTCTGGAAGACCACCGAGGCATCGGGATTCACGCCGTTGAGCGGCTTGCCGTTGGCCAGCGCCCGGCCCGAGGTCGGCACGATCAGGCCCGTGAGGCAACGCAGGATCGTCGACTTGCCCGAGCCGGACTGTCCCAGCAGCGCAAGGAACTCGCCTTCGCTGACGGCCAGGTCGATGTTGTCGAGCACCTTGAGTTCATGGTTTCCTGCAGTCATGAACGTCTTGGTGACGGCACGGAGCTCGGCCACCGGCACGGGCGGCTCCTTCAATGAGGGCGTGGGAGTGTTCATGTTCAGTCCAATCTGAATCGGCGCTCGGCAAAGGCATACAGCCGGCGCCAGATGAGCTTGTTCATCAGCACGACGAAGATCGACATCACGCCGATGCTCGCGATGATCAATGGCGTATCGCCCGTCTTGGTGACGTTGGCGATGTACGCGCCAAGGCCATCCGCCTGCAGGCTCGTGCCGCCCCATGTGGCGAGCTCGGCCACGATGCTGGCGTTCCATGCACCTCCGGCGGCCGTGCAGGCGCCGGTCACCCAGAACGGGAAGATCGCCGGCAGGATCAGGGTGCGCCACAGGCTCCAGCGGCGCAGGCCGTAGACGCGCCCGGCTTCCTTCAGGTCGTTCGGAATCGCCATGGCGCCGGCGATCACGTTGAACAGGATGTACCACTGCGTGCCCATGGCAATGAGCAGGATGCTGCCCCAGTTGAGGCTGATGTGGCTGGCCACGAAGAAGCCGACGACGATCGGGAACGTCATGTTCACGGGAAACGACGCACCGATCTGCGCCAGCGGCTGGGCGAATCGCGCAACGCGCGGCTGGAACCCGATCCACACGCCGACCGGCGTCCAGATCAGCGTAGCCAGGACTGTCATGGCGGCGACGCGCAGGGCCGTAAGAAAGCCGAGCCAGACGATGTGGCCGAAGTCGGCCAAGGACAGCGCACCGTGCAGCGCGGCAGTGGCCGCCGCCACGGCCCTGAGAAGCTCGATGCCGATCCAGATGGAAAGCACGATGCCCACCACCCGCCAGAGCAGCTTCTTCCATGACGCCTTCAGCCTCACCGGCATTCGCGCCATCGGAGCCCGCGCCTGGAACACCCTGTCCAGCAGCGGGCGCCAGAGGCGCTCGCTGATCCAGGTGAACAGGTAGGCGCCGCGCAGCAGGTTGTAGACCCACGAGGTGGCCGGAGTCGTCGACCCCGTCAGCTCGATCTTGAACTTGTCCGCCCACGCCAGCAGAGGGCGCCAGACCAGCTGGTCGCTGGCCAGGATCAACACGATCATGGCCACCACTGCCCACAGCGCGGCCGTCCTGTCGCCGTTCGAGATCGCCTGCACCATGTACGAGCCCAGGCCCGGCAGCTTGATGTCCTTGTTCATCACGCTGATGGCTTCGCTCTGCGCAACGAAGAACCAGCCGCCGCCGAAGGACATCATCGAATTCCAGATCAGGCTGTGCGCCGATGCCGGCAGCTCGACCGTCCTGAAGCGCTGCCAGCGGGTCAGGCCGTAGGTCGACGCGGCCTCCTGCATGTCGGTGGGAACGGTGACCATCGAGTGATAGAAACCGAAGGCCATGTTCCACACCTGCCCGGTGAAGATGGCGAAGATCGCCGCGCACTCGACGCCGAGCAGGCTGCCGGGGAACAGCGCCATGAAACCCGTCACCGTTGCCGACAGGAACCCCAGCACCGGCACCGACTGCAGCACGTCGAGCGCCGGCAGGATGAAGGCGCGCGCAGTCCGGTTCTTTGCCGCAAGGTAGCCCACGGAAATGGCGAAGAACAGCGAGAAGCCGAAGGCGATCCACATGCGCATCAGCGTGCGGCCCGCGTAGTACGGAATCAGGCTCGGCGAGCTGTCGACCTGCGGCACGGCGGCCGGATCGAAATGCACCAGCATGTCCTTGCCGAAGTGCAATGCGCTCCAGAACAAACCCAGCAAGGCCAGCATGACCAGGGCATCGACCCAGCCGAATGCGCGGCGTTCTTCAGTGACGGTGAGCTGCGGGGCGGTGCTTTTCATGCAGGGCGGGAACTCTTGTCAATGAAAGGGTTGCCGGCCATTCTCGTGCCTGGACGATCAAACGGGAATCGGATCATGAGCAGGAAGCCTATCGCGCAGCGCGCAAAAAGAGCGCAAATTCCTGGACGCGACTCCCTGATCAGCGCGCAGCCGGCGCGCGCGTCGACTTGCGCACCACCAGCTCCGGCCGCAGCACCACGGTCGACGCCGACATCGCCGCCCCGTCGATCTCCGCGAACAGCATCTCGGCCGAGCGCCAGCCGAGTTCGCGGTGCGGCAGGCGGATGGTGGTGAGCGGCGGATCGACCATGTCCACCAGCGGCATGTCGTTGTGGCCGGTGACCGAGATGTCCTGCGGCACGCGCAGTCCCGCCTCGCGCAGCGCGTCGTAGGCGCCCAGCGCGACGAGGTCGTTGCAGCACACCACCGCCTGAGGCGCGGCACCGGCTGCGAGCATCTGCTTCATTGCGACCGCACCCGCCTCGCGGCTGTAGCTCGCGCACTCGACCACGCGGAACGGCTTCATGCGGTGGTCGCGCAGGGCCTGCTCCACGCCCAGCGAGCGGCCCACGCCGGTGGGAATGTTCTGCGGCCCCGCGAGATGCGCGATGCGCTTGTGGCCCAGGCCGACGAGGTGGTCGACCGCGAGCTTCATCGCGAGCCGGTCGTCGCTGACCACGGCCGGCAGGCGGCCGGTTTCGTCGGCGCGGTTGACCAGCACCGTGGTCAGGCCGGCCTTGACGACGAAGTCGACCAGCGGGTCGTCGCGCGTGGCGGTGGCCAGGATCACGCCGTCGACGCGCTGCGCCAGCATGCGTTCGAGCACCGGCCGCGCCAGCGCGGGGTCGACCACATTGGTGACGAAGACGAAGTAGCCACGCGCCGCCGCGCTGGCTTCGATGCCCTGGAGGATCGGCGGGAACACCGCGTTCGTGATGTCGGGCACCAGCACGCCGATGGTGTGGGTGCGCCCGGTGCGCAACGCGGAGGCCGCGCGGTTGGGCCGGTAGCCCAGGCGCTGCGCCGCTTCTTCCACCACGCGCAGCACCTCGTCGCTGATCAACGAACGCTTCTCGGGGCTGAGCGCGCGCGAGACGGTCGACACATGCACGCCGGCGGCACGGGCGACATCGCGGATGGTCACGGGGGAGGAAGTCGGGCTGGTGCTCATGATTTGTGCAAACGATTGTCGTGCGTGTCAGGTGCTTGGGGCGGCTTTTCCTATTCATGACCTGCGGAATGTGGTCATTTTACTTTTCGACGATCTGGCGTAATATCGTGCAAACGATTGCATGAATCACGCAGATTGCACGAGACCCACCATGAACATCGCCACCTCCCCCGACTCGGTGCTGGGCTTCGCGCTCGACGCCATGAAGCGAACGCCCGACCCACGGCTGCGCACCGTAATGGATGCGCTCACCCGCCACCTGCATGCCTTCGTCCAGGAGGTGAAGCTGACCGAGGAAGAATTCGAGCAGGCGCTCGAATTCATCGTCGCCATCGGCCAGGCCACCGGCGAAACCAAGAACGAAGTGGTGCTGGCGGCAGACATCCTCGGCGTCTCCACCGTGGTGGCGCTGCAGAACAACCAGGACCCGCACGGCGAATCGCCGGCCGCGCTGCTTGGGCCCTTCTGGCGCGCGAACTCGCCGGCCTGCGCACCGGGCGACAACATCGCGCGCTCAGGCACGCCGGGCATTCCGCTCGCGGTGACAGGCACGGTGCGCGACGCACAGGGCCAGCCTGTGGCCGATGCCACGGTCGACGTGTGGCAGGCCTCGCCCGTCGGTCTCTACGAGAACCAAGACCCCGAGCAGGAAGACATGAACCTGCGCGGGCGCTTCAGCACCGATGCCGAGGGGCGCTTTCACTTCCGCAGCGTGCGGCCGGCCGGCTACCCGGTGCCTACCGATGGCCCCTGCGGCGTGCTGCTGCGCGCGCAACAGCGCCATCCGAATCGGCCCGCTCACCTGCACTTCATGGTGAGCAAGCCGGGCCACAAGGTGCTGATCACGCAGGTGTTCGCCGATGACGACGAGAACCTGGAGAGCGACCCGACCTTCGGTGTGACGCGCCGGCTGATCGGCCGCTTCGCGCTCGCGCCCGACGGCAAGACCGCCACGCTGCAGTACGACTTCCAGCTCGAGCCGGGCGAGATGAAGTTCCCACGGCCGCCGATTCCTTGATTCCTCAACTCCTCTTCATCCCATGAGCTTCGATCCTGTTTCCAGACTCGACGGCAAGGTCGCCGTCATCACCGGTGGCCTCGGCGCCATCGGCTACGTGACGGCCACTCGCCTCGCAGCGCTCGGCGCTACCTGCGTGCTGCTGCACCGCAAGGGCGACGATGCGACTGCGCGTGCTGCCGCCCTGCCCTCTGCGCAAGGACAGCGCCACGGCGCGATCCGCGCCGACATCGTCGACACGCCTAGCCTGCAGGCCGCGGCCGCAGAGGTGAAAGCCACGCATGGCCGCTGCGACATCCTGGTCAACAGCGCGGGCCATACGCAGCCCGTTCCCGCCGGTGACCTCGACGCGCTGACCGACGAGCTCATCGACGACATCGTGCGCGCCAACTTCCGCGGCGTGTTCGCGACCATCCGCGCCTTTGCACCGATGCTGAAGGCCAGTGGCGATGGGCTCGTGGTCAACATCTCGTCCATCGCGGGCTTCACCGGCGTGGGCAGCAACCTCGCGTATGTCGCAGCGAAGGCCGGGCTGGACGTGGTCGGCGACGCGCTGGCCAAGGCACTGGCACCGGCGGTACGCGTCGTTTCGGTGTCGCCGGGCGCGGTGGAGTCGGGCTTCGTGCCCGGCCGCGGCGCGGAGTTCGCCAGCAAGATGGCGAGCACCACGCCGCTCGGGCGCATCGGCAAGCCCGACGACGTGGCGGCCACCGTAGAAGCGCTCGCGACGACGATGCGCTTCGTCACCGGCACGCGCATCGTGGTCGATGGAGGGCGTCACCTGTGAACCCGAAGACCCTCATCACATGCGCCGTCACGGGCAACCTCGTGAAGCCCGAGCAGACGCCGCACCTGCCGATCACGCCGGTGCAGATTGCCGACGAATGCCTGGCCGCGGCCGAGGCCGGCGCGGCGCAGGTGCACATCCATGTGCGCCACCCCGAAACCGGCAAACCCTCGATGGAAATCGAGCTCTACCGCGAGGTGGTCGACCGCATCCGCCGCGGGAACCGCGAGCTGATCATCAACCTCACGACCGGCCCCGGCGGGCGCTTCATTCCGAGCGAGGACGATCCGAAGATCGCCGCGCCCGGCACCACGCTGCTGCCGCCGGAGAAACGCGTGGAGCACATCGCGCTGATCAAGCCAGACGTGTGCTCGCTCGACCTCAACACCATGAACTCCGGCCCCGACGTGGTGATGAACACGCCGAAGAACGTGCGGCGCATGGCGAAGGTGATCCGCGAGGCCGGCGTGAAGCCCGAGCTGGAGATCTTCGATTCGGGCGACATCAACCTCGCACTCGACCTCATCGCCGACGGCACGCTCGACGGCCCCGCCATGTGGACCTTCGTGCTCGGCGTGAAGTACGGCTTTGCGCCCACACCCGAGACGCTGCTCTACGCGCGCAACATGCTGCCGCGCGGCGCCTTCTGGAGCGCCTTCGGCATCGGCCGCATGGAGTTTCCGATCGTCGCGCAGGTCTGGCTGCTGGGCGGCCATGTGCGCGTGGGCATGGAGGACAACATCTACCTGGAGAAGGGCGTGCTGGCCGAGAGCAATGCGCAGCTGGTGGCGAAGGCGCGCGACATCCTGCTGAGCCTGGGCGGCGAGATCGCCAACCCGCGCGAGGCGCGCACCATGCTGGGCTTGCCGGAAGCGAGAGGCTGAACGATGAGCGTCGCAGCCATGCACACCACCCACGCATCCCGCGCATTGCGGGTGAGCGAGAAGGCCGCCAACCTCGACACGCTGCGGCTCGAGGCCGCGCCGCAGCCGGAACCCACGCCGCCACCCGGCCACGCCGTGGTGCGCATCGCCGCCGCCGCGGTGAACCCGAGCGACGTGAAAGCGACGCTGGGCATCATGCCGCAGGCTGTCTGGCCACGCACCCCGGGCCGCGACTTCGCGGGCACCGTGGTGAGCGGCCCTGCCGAATGGATCGGCCGCGAGGTCTACGGCTCGGGCGGCGACGTGGGCATCACGCGCGACGGCTCGCACGCGCGCTACCTGGTGCTGCCCGAAGCGGCGCTGCGCGCAAAGCCCCGGGGCATTTCGATGGACGAGGCCGGCGCGGTGGGCGTGCCCTTCGTCACCGCCTACGAAGGCTTTCGCCGCAGCGGCATGCCGCAGGCGGGCCAGACTGTGCTGGTGCTCGGCGCCAACGGAAAGGTCGGGCAGGCGGCGGTGCAACTCGCTTCGCAGGCTGGCGCGCGGGTGATCGCAGTGCAGCGGCACGCCGGGCCCTTCGAGGGATTCGCGAACGGGCCGGTCGACGTGATCGACGCGCGCCAGCACGCCGACGTGGGCGCGCAAGTGCGCGAACTCACCGACGGGCGCGGCGCGCACATCGTCTACAACACCGTGGGGAGCGCCTACTTCGAGGCCGCCAACAAGGCGATGGCCAAGGGCGCGACGCAGATCTTCATTGCCACGCACGACCGCGCGGTGCCCTTCGACATCTTCGCGTTCTACCGCGGCATGCACACCTTCGTGGGCATCGACTCGCTTGCGATGGACTGCGTGGCCTCCACCGCGCAGCTCGACGCGATGCGCGAGGGCTTCGAGCGCGGCACGCTGAAGCCCTTTCCCGTGGCGCGCCACTTCACGCTCGACGAAGCCATCGATGCTTACCGGCTGGTGCTGTCGGGCAGCACCGACCGCGTTGTGCTGCGCCCCTGAAACCGCAAGGACCACCCGCCATGCACGTGACCCGTTTCAACGAAGCGCCGCACTACGAGGCGCCCAACCACTTCGACATGCGTTGCCTGCGCCTGCAGGGCAAGGAAGCCGGGCCCTCCACGCAGATGTGGATGGGCATGAGCCAGATCCTGCCCGGCGGCCACACCGGGCTCGACGGCTCGCCGATGGAAAAGCTCTACCTCGTGCTCGAAGGCCAGCTGCATGTGGTCGGTGAGACCGACGGCGTGCACCAGGAAGACGTGCTCGAGCAGTACGACAGCTGCCGCTTCGCACCCGGCGAGAAACGCCAACTCGAAAACCGAACCAACCGCCCGGTGCTGGTCGCGCTGGTGATGCCGAACGCGCCACCGGCCTAGCGCTCGCACCCCCTTCGGTCATTCATTGCTCATCGAACAAATCAACGGAGACAAGACGCATGATGAAGAAGACATTCCCCTGGAGCCGCCGACAGGCACTCACCGTGGCCGCTGCGCTTGCGGCCTGCACGCTGGGCAGCAGCGGCGCGCTCGCGCAGGGCGCATGGCCGGGCACGCAGCCGATCAAGCTGGTGGTGCCGTTCACGGCAGGCAGCGGCACCGACATCGTCGCGCGCCTCGTGGCCGAGAAGCTCGGACCAGCGCTGGGCACGAGCGTGATCGTCGACAACAAGCCCGGCGCGGGCGGAACCCTGGGCGCGGCCATCACGGCCAAGTCACCGGCCGACGGGTACACGCTGCTGGTGCATTCAGCGGGGCACCTCGTGAATCCATGGATCTACAAGGGCCTGTCGTACGACACGATCAAGGACTTCACCGGCATCACGCCGATGGCGAGCCTGCCCAACGTGCTCGTGACCGCGCCCGCGCATTTCACGAACGTGCAGGACCTGGTCGCGAAGGTCAAGGCAAAGCCGGGCAGCTTCAACTACGGATCGGCTGGCAACGGCTCGGCCACGCACATGAACGCGGAGGTGTTCCGCCTCGCGGCCGGGCTCGATGCGCAGCACGTGCCCTTCCGCGGCACGCCCGAAGCGATGACCGAGGTGATGTCGGGCCGCGTCGACTGGTTCTTCGCGCCGATGGTGTCGGCGCTGCCACTCATCAAGAGCGGCAAGCTGCAGGCACTGGCCGTGGGAACCGCTCAGCGTTCCTCGGCCCTGCCCGATGCACCCACCACCGTGGAGGCCGGCGTGCCGGGTTCGGCGTATTTGTTCTGGGTCGGCCTCTTCGCTCCGGCGAAGACGCCGCAGCCCGTGGTGGAGCGGCTTCAGGCCGAGGTCGCGAAGATCATGGTGTCGCCCGAGCTGAAAGAGCGGCTGGAGAAGCTCGGCGCCGAGCCGTTCACGATGCCATCGGCACAGTTCAACAAGTTCATCGTCGATGAAACCGCCAAGGCGCAACAGGTGGTCAAGGCTGCGAGCATCAAGGTGGACTGACACAGAAATGCCATTGATGAGCCCGATCGATCCCGCGATACTCCCGCGCGGGAGGCGGCCGTGGCCAGCGCACTCTCGAAGTCGACATCCAATCGGCCGCTACCGGAACGTGGAGGGGACTCATGCAGAACGCCGTGGCTTTCGCCAACAACGAGGTGATCATGGTCGCGTGGAGCTACGGCAAGAAGCCGGATGGCTGCATGGGATTCGCGGTCTACCGCATCGACCAGCACGGCCGTGAGACGCCCCTGCCAGGCCAGGCGAGGTTCAAGGGCATCACACCCAAGAAATGGACCACCGAGGAACTTCCGATCCAGAAGTTCTACTGGAAAGATCCTTACGCGCGTCTCGAAGCCGAGAAGAACAAGAACCGGATCTTCCGCTACAAGATCGTGCCGCTGGAGGGCGCCCCGGGAAAGCTCCAGCCCATGGCGAAGCTGCCGATCCTGCTGACCAACGAGGTGGAGATCACCCCGGTGATCGACGACAAGCTGAGCGTCTACTTCAACCGCGGATTGATCTCCACGCAGCGCGTCGCGCGCGCGCTCGGCTCCAAGGACATGAAGGACTCGCTGATCGAGAGGGTCTTGGACCCCGGCGACAAGAGCAAGCTCCGCGAGAGCCTCTCGGGCGACATGATCGAGGCCATCCAGGAGTTTCTTGCGCGCGCCGACGGCAAGGGCAAGATCTACGCGGCGCTCTACGAACTCAAGGACCCGCAGCTGATCGGCTGGCTCGCAGGGCTGGGCGAACGCCTCCACATCGTCCTGGGCGACTCCAAGGAAGACGAGGAAGTGCTGGGCGAGGACGGCAAACCGGTGAAGGTGACCAACCCCAAGACCGGCAAGACCAAGATCAAAACCGTGAAGGTCGATGGCAACGAGCAAGCGCGCGAAACCCTGACCGGCACTGCTGCGGAGATTCACAACCGCATCATGCCCAACGGCCATATCGCCCATAACAAGTTCCTGGTCTACGTCGACTCCAAGGGCAAGCCGAAGGCAGTGTTCACCGGCTCCACCAACTGGACGGCCACCGGCCTGTGCACCCAGACCAACAATTCCATCGTCATCGACAACGATGCGCTCGCCAAGCGCTATCTGGCGTACTGGAAAGAGCTCGCCAAGGACACCGACGAGGCCGCGGACGATCCGAAAGCCTTGCAGGGCGCCGCGCTTCGCAAGTGGGCGTCGAAGGGCTCGGCGCTGACACTGGACGACGGCGCGGCGGCTCACAGCTGGTTTTCGCCGAACACGCCGAAGGCGCGCGGCAAGAACCCGGCAACCGAGAAGCGCCCGCCGGACATGGAGGACCTTGCCCAGCTGATCGCGGGCGCCAGCCACTCCGTGCTCTTTCTCGCCTTCTATCCGGGCAGCCCGAGCATCGCGAACTGGACAGCCCAGGCCGCGAGCAAGAACAAGAAGCTGTTCGTGCGCGGATGCGTGACGAACAAGTCGGCCTCGGAAGGCTTCTATTACGAGCTCAAGGGCATGACTCCGCCCGCCAGGAAGAAGGGTGAGAAGAAACCGCCCGTGCTCCAGGACCCGCGTGTTTTCGGAGCCGAGGCGTTCGACTTCAAGGTGCCCGATGGCTGGAAGAAGGAAATCCTCAATGCCGGCTTCGCGATCATTCACGACAAGGTCGTGGTGATCGACCCCTTCGACGACGACTGCGTCGTTGCCACCGGCAGCCACAACCTGGGGCACAAGGCATCGTTCGACAACGACGAGAACCTGCTGATCGTGCGTGGCAACAAGAAGCTCGCGATGGCCTATGCGACCCGCATCCTGGACGTCTACGACCACTTCTCCTCCCGCTTCTGGTTCAAGCAGCTTGGCGGCCAGAAGGACGCGCTGGAACTCAAAAGCACGCCGGAGGAATGGCTGGGCAAGTACTACGACAAGAAGGGCCGGCTCAAGAACCCGCAGCTCAAGTTCTGGATGGACGCGGCGGTGCAGTAGCAGCAAGCGTCTGCTCGCGGCGCACCTCGGTGATCGTGCGGCCGTGCTGGCCCCAGTTGTCGGTGTCGTATTCGTCGATCACGACAAAGGTCGAGGCAGGATCCTTGTTCAGGACGCGCACCATCATCTCGGTGGCCTCGGCGATCAGCTGCTTCTTCTGGTCGAGCGTGGTGCCTTCGCGGGTGATTTCGATGCGGATGTAGGGCATGGCGTTCTCCGGGGTTCGTTGTCGATGCTTCGCTCACCACTTGCCGGTGCCCATGCCGCCGTCCACGGGCAGCACGATGCCGGTCGTGAAGCTCGCGTCGCTCAGGTAGAGAACCGCGTCGACGATTTCCTGCGCCGTGCCGATGCGGCCTGCCGGCTGCAGCGTGTTGAGGAAGCCGTGCATTTCCTTCGTGTACATCGGCGTGTCGACGATGCCCGGCGCCACCGCCGTCACCTGGATGTTGTGCGGCGCCAGTTCCAGCGCCAGCGCCTTCGTCGCCTGGTTGATGCCGCCCTTGATCAGCAGCGGCAGCACGGCCGGCACGGCCTGGTTGGGCTGCGAGGCAAGGCTTGCCGTGATGCTGATGATGTGGCCCGCCTTGCGCTCGACCATGTGGCGGACTGCCGCCTGCGACGGATAGACGAAACCCTTCAGGTTGGTGCTCACCAGGGCTTCCAGCTCGTCCGGCGTGTACTGGATGAACGGCTTGGCGTTGAAGAATCCGGCGTTGTTGACGAGCACGTCCACGTGCCCGAAGCGCTCGATGGCACGCCGCACCAGCAGATCGCCGACGACGGGGTCGGCGACGTCGCCGGCAACGCCCAGGAAGTTGTCGGGCGAACCGAGCGACACGGATGCCTGTTGCAGGCGTTCGGCGCTGCGGGCGTTGCCGACGACGTTGTCGCCGCGCTGCAGGTACGCGCCGGCCAGGGCCAGGCCGATGCCGCTCGAGGCGCCGGTGATCACGATCGTCTTGGGTTGGGTCTTCATGATGGTTTCCTTTCGGGTGGTCAAAGCGGAGGCAGTTGGTTCAGGTTCATGGAGGCTCTCGCCTCTGGGATCTACTTTATTGACGCCCTTCAAGTTGATAAAGATGATCGAAGCATCTTTAGTCTTTACTCCATGTAATCAATCATGAATCGCCAGTTCGACGACTTGCTGCTGGGAAGCCTGGAGCTTTTCTGTCTTGCAGCCGAGCAAGAGGGGTTCACCGCCGCAGCCGCCGTTGCGGGCGTGACGCCCGCCGCCGTAAGCAGGACGGTGGGCAGGCTGGAAGAACGCCTCGGCGTGCGCCTCTTCCTGCGCACGACACGGCAGATACGGCTGAGCGAGGCGGGCCAGGCCTATTACGAGCAATGCCGCCAGGCGCTCAACCAGTTGGTGGAGGCCGAACGCCAGGTCAGCGGCCAGCAGATCACGCCAAGCGGCCTGCTGCGGATCAGCGTTCCCACCACCTACGGGCACTACCGGCTGCTGCCGCTGCTGCCGGAGTTCAGGGCGCGCTACCCGGACATCCGGGTCGAGGTTCACGTCAGCAACCGCAACATCGACTTCGCCGCGGAGGGGTACGACCTTGCCGTGCGTGTGCGCGCGCCAGCCGACTCGACCCTGGTTGCTCGCCATCTCGAGGACGCCGAACTCGTGCTCGTCGCAGCCCCGGACTACCTGCGCCGGCACGGGGAACCCCGGACCCTGGACGACCTGCAGACCCACGAATGCATCCAGTTCGAGCTGCCCAGCAGCGGCCGCACCATCCCCTGGCTGTGCCGTCAGGACGGCCAGGACATCGAAATGCTCACCTCCGGCGGCTACGCCTGCTCGGACGACGTCCTGGCCGGGGTTACGCTGGCCCGGCATGGCGCGGGCATCTTCCAGGCCTATCGCTTCGTGGTCGAGGAAGACTTGCGCCAGGGACGACTGGTCGAAGTGCTCAAGCCCTTCGGCGGCCGGTCCCGGCCCTACAACCTGCTGTATCCCAAGCTGCGGTTCGCGCCGCTGCGCGTGCGCACCTTCGTGGACTTCCTGATGGGCCACCGGGCGGATGCGGCGGGCGTGTCTGGCGGCGGCTTGGCGGGCCGGGCGTGAGATCCGTTACGCACCGGCTGTCGATGTTCATCCAGCTCGAAACTCGGTCTCTTTGGAAATCAACTACTTGGCGCATCTTGACTCATCGCATACGGAATCCTTGTCTCATCCAAGTCGGAATTTTCCGGCCTCTGTTTCACTTAACTCCGAACTTTGTCGAACCGGACCACGGCGCGCATGAACTGCTCAATGGTTGTGGACTGCCAACCCAGATCGGCCAAACCTACCGCAGGTTGCAGGATGGCGAGCGATACAGCGGCTTCTATCGCAGGAGCATCTCGCTTGCCAATGGCCGCTTCGCCAACTTGGGCGACGGAAAGGGCTTTAGCTTGGTTCCCTGGCGACCAGTGGTTGAACGGCATTTGGGGAGGCAAGTCGCCGATACCGTGCGTAGTCAAACAATTGATTGGCAACTGGGGAGGCTGCGAGGCATGTCAACTTAGCCCCTCACGCGCCTTGCTCAGAGACCTCACGGCATCATCGGATGCAGACCCATCTTCGCACCGTAGGCCTGAAGGCCATTCGATGGTTTATTCCAGAAGGTCAATGAAGTGCGCCACGGTGTTTGTTCGGGTCGTGGCACGCCACGCGGCACTGACCGCAGACCTTTGGTACGGGGTAGAGGTCGAACGCCGCCTATGGGCGAAATTCTGACTACCCCGGGGCGGGGCATGACTGCTCGCCCGCCAATCGCACTATCTAAGCTCGCAATTTATCCGCGGCCGCTTGCATCTTTCAAGCGATTGGAGAATGCCGAAAGGGCTAATAGGACATTTCGCGATCCACAGCAACATCTGAGGTGCCCGCTAGGTCGGCTGGAGCCTCTGCGAAGATATTCTGCTCGAAGTCATAGACGCGTTTGCCTTCAACAATCACCGAATAGCTCGGGAAGCCGTCATGCGCCCCCGCTAGGTGGATGCGCCGCGAATGTGGATTGACAGAGATTTTCATTCGATAGTCTATATCCGGCATGAAGCGTATTCCACTTGCAGTCTGTCCCACCACGAAGATCTTAAAGATGTCATTCGCACTATCGTAGAGGTCGGCCTTGAAGTTGTTTCGGACAGCTTTGAAGGTAAAGGGTCCCAGTTTCGTATCCCCGAGCTTCATGGGAAGTGAACTCAGCGTGCGCGTCTGGCAGTCAAGAATCAGGGTCTGCCGCGACTTTTCCCCGACTTGCACCGCCCCCCCAACGTCACGTATCGCAGTGACAATTTCGATTCGGACCTTTGGCAGCGGTCGCTCGGTGCCCCTCGCATCACCATCAGAATTTCTGCGAAAACGCTTGGGCCACAGAGAGGGCCTCGAATCCGCCTTTACAGGCGGGCGAGTGGGGGCGCCGATGTCGACGCGGGAATCACCTCGACTGACCGAGATCGGCGCGCCCTCCGCTCCGCCACGAGCGATCGCATCACGCACCTCAGGAACGTCGGGGAGTAATGCGTTGTTGTCCCTGCTTGCCATTCCATCAACCATCTTGCGATGAAGATCAGCAGTCAGATCCTGTGCCTGCTGCGTCGTGATCTGACCCTTCTGTGCAGCCTGGGCAATGCTCTTGCCAATGCTTTCGCCGCTGCTGCTGTCGCCACCGCCGCCCATTGGCATCGGAATGCCTGTGTACGCGCTCACGACCATCTTCATCGCATCGATGGCGGCGTCCATGTGCTTCTTTGATAGTTCCGCTCCCAGTTCCCCAAATCTTGTGGTTGCTGCGTACGACTGGGTTAGCGCATCACGCGAATTCTGCTGGGTGCCGGGAAGTCCGGTCATGTCGCGGAAGGCATTCCCATTTGCGATGGCTGCGATAGCCGAAGCAAGCCCGATGGGGTCTGGCGCCACGGGGACGCTACTAGCGACCTGGTTGACGACTGTCGCTGCCGGCATTGGTGTAGGCTGCGCGACAGAAGTGTCTTTGGCGCGAGTCGCAAGCGATATGGTATCTATTGCGGCTGGCTCGTCAGGCAACGGGTGCTCCCAATATCGCCAGTTGCGGCTGTTGTCGATCTTCTCGCATCCGTTACATGAACCCATCACCGACTCTGCGAATACGCCTCGGGTCGGAATGGCGATGCGCGTCGATGGGTTGGGAATGAGTGGGCGATAGCGCGCTAACAGCCAGTCCTCATCCTTGTCCTGTGACCCGGTTCCCTTATCGGCGGCGCGTTCATCGAAGTAGTCGAGGCGAATTCCAGGGGCGACCGGCATGACGATGCAATTGCCCACAATAGCAATCACACGGTTCTCTACGACCGACGCAACACTTCGACCGCCAGCGTTCGGTGCGATGAAGCCATCCAGCAGGATAAATCTGCGGTCTGGGTCCATGTTCCACCAGATTGCCTTGTGATAGAACTCAACGTTTTCGTTCAGATGGCTGAGCAACCGGTTTTTTTCCGCATCACTCTCGACCTTGCGGTCAGCTCTTTCGCCAGGCTGCAAGGGCAATTCAAACTCGAATGCCCTGCTGCCGTCTGCATGCCCAGCCCCGTCCTTCGAGCTCGCTGACATCTGGCTGTGGAAATGCTCTGTCGAGAGAGAAAACGATCCGAATCCTGCGCTGGCCGTGTAGAAGTCGGGTATCGCTGTTGACGTCTTGATGCGGATCTTGGTCATCTCCGCGCGCTTTAACGGGTTGTCCGTGAGCGGAATGCGCGCGGTGAAGTTGACTTGGTGAACTTCGCCGGCTCGATAAGTCGAGCCTAGGCTTGGCACCAAGTTGAGACCGACTTCACGCGAGTCGATAACTGCGAAGACCTTTAGCGACGCAATGAGCTTGCGCGCCAGCGCCGGCGCGATTTTTTCCTCGAAAAACTTTGATCGGTCCGCCTCCTCGACCTGTTTCAACTGATTGAAAAGACTAGGCAGTGGAGAGGCTGGCGGTATGTTCAGTGCGAAGTAATCGGTCCACTTGGTGCTTTCGTCGATCTTGGTGGGAGGGATCGGGAAGTCCAGTACGAGTTCTATGGAAATCGTGATATCCGTCAGGTCATCGTTCGCATATATCGCACTGACCTCAATGCTCTCGCCCACAAGCTGCTCGAGTCCTTGGCGATAACCGGCAGGGAGATACATCTCAATCGCCTGCCGCCAACGTCGCACTTTCAAGCAGTCGAAGGCGGTGATGGGAAGCGGGATGTAAAGACATTCACGAACGGCCTGGAGTTCATGGTCAACGCGGAAATGGCGCAATACCTCGAAATACTGAACCGTGATGGCGTGGCAAGCATTGCGGTTTGCGACTGTCTCGGTGATTGCGCGCGCGGATTCTGACTGGTTGACCTGCTGAACCAGTGTTACCCGCTGGGAGCGAACGGCGTTGGCCGCCTGTATCGTCTGGTCTCGCAGTTTATTGATGAAGCTTGCTGCCAACTGGCGAGTTGAACTCTGACTTGAACTCGACCATGCGCTTGAAGAGCCGCCCGAGCCCCCCCCGAATGCAAAGCCACCTAGAGAGAATCCTCCACCCGCGCTGCGCGAACTACCACCTGAATCCGATCTTCCTGCACTTGTCTCACTGAGTGCTGTATTGACAATCTCGGACACATCTCGCTCACGGCCAACAAAGTTGTCGAGGCTTTCGCGATAGTCTTGGCTGGATTGCATACTCAATTGGTCGCTACGGTCCCAATCGATGACTGCTATGTTCTTCTTTTGCAGAGGGGCGAGCGGCAACGAGTAGCGCAGATCGCCCAGTGAGTAACCGTCGGCTCGCCAGACCTGGGAGACCGTGAGGATGCGTCCGTGGGAAATGGTCAGTGCCTGAGCGACGAGCGGATCCCCGTCCCATTCGACCTGGGATTCCCGCGCAATCGGTGTGCGGAAATTGCAGTCCAGAGTACTGTCGGTCAGGGAAGTCGAGTGATCCTCAGCGTCCGACAACGATTTCTCTACAACATCGCCTCCCCCTGTTAGCAGGCGGCGCCGGACGATCATTGGATCTGTAGTACGAACAACAATGTCCGTCTTGAACTCGTCAAGCGCGCGATTGGATTCACCGAAATCAAGGCCCCTGCAGCTGCAATCTTCGTCTTTGTCGTCGGTCCACTGGATTCTTTTCGCATCGCGGGGCGGCAGCAACAGTGCGCTTTCGACCTGCAGGAGGACTGGCTTTGGAAAAAGATACTGTGGTGTTACTTCGCTCTTTTCAGTGCGCAGTTCAAGCGCCAGAGGAACTGCGAGGCCACTCACCTGAATAAGCGAGTATTTCGATTGCAATGGCCGATCACTGGCATAAGAGAACTCGAAATAGCCGGCTAGGTCTGTTGCGGTGACGGCGAGTGCCTGAGGGACCTGCACTATCGGTACGCTGTCATCCAATTCGTCGCAGCAGCCCTTGAACTCGAATTCCTCCGGTGGGCAACAATCATCTATGAGATGGGGCAATGCGGGTTTGACGTAGATTGCGACAGTGCGCACGCCAAATGGCTGTCCATCAGAGAACCACAAGCGTCCACTGACCGTCGAGACATTCTGTTTGCGCAGGTCCGGCGTCGTGAGCGCCGCACGCAGCTCTCGCGTGGGGGTGATCTCAACTTCAAGATCATCCGATCCGCTTCCGTAGAGCCATTGGGCCAATGTCTGGAAGTCGACCCTCCGGGTGAGCAACTGGCTCCCATCCGGGCCGAACACGTCAAGCCTGGCCCAAGTTCCATACTCAACGGCGTTGTCCGGAAAGCGGCACATTCCTGAAATGTCGAACCCATACGTAATCGCCTCGCCCGCCTCGATTTTGCTCGTGAGCCAACCCATCATCTGAGTGAGCTGGAGGGGAGCTTTGGCTGGACGGTCGGGCTCCGCGGCAGGCGCTGCTGGCATCGCCGGTGATGCGGCTCCATCTGCAGGAGGTGGCATCCCCGCCGGTGGCGCTGCAGGCGATCTGGCACCTTCGACTTTGTTGCGCAACTGGTCAAGGAACTCTTTCCACTGATCTTTCGTAACCTTTCCGAGGTCGAGTTCCGGAAACCGATCCCCCCCCCATTTCTGCATCAGTCTTGAGAGCCGGTCCCATTCGAGGTTGCTTCGTCTGTCCAGCGCAAGATCCTTAACGTCAACCGCCACCGATGCCTTAGGATCGTTGCTTAGCAGGTTCTGTAGCGCCGAGACGATCTTCGCCCCGACTCCAATCGTTCCAGGGATGTTGGAGGCCACCTCGATAAGTTTTCCGAACAGGGCCTTGAGCTTTTCTTCAATCGTGCCGATCAGATTCGTTCCGCTTCGCTCTTCAAAGCTAAGAGCAACGGCAAAAGGGAGTCTCTCGTTTTCCAATACTGCAGTCGTCTCTCCATCTGAGTCCCTTGGGACTTCTGACATAGGTCTGTAGGACCTCGAGAGAAGCTTGAAGATCAAGTCGAACTGCGCCTTGCTAGTGACCTCACCCTCATCGGCGTGATCAACGAACCTGAATTTCCCGACTATCCTTTTTTGGAGGCTCATTTACTTGACTCCTTCACTTGCGTGCTTGCTGACTCTTCGGCTTTGATCAACTGCTGGGAATAACTAAACTTGATGATCGCGCGCCGCATCGGCGAGAGGCAGGCTACAAGCTCGCGCAGGTTGTCTGCACGTTGCGCATATCCTGCGGGTGCCTGCTTGTTTGCTGCCGGCAATGTCTGCCGCGCGCAGGCGGGGTAGATGTCATCCTTGTCAGCCGAACTACACAACACTCGACCGTCGGTGTTCAGCTTGTCGGCAAGATTGATGAGAGGTCGATGCTCAGACGGGACATCGAGATGGTATTTTTCGAAGCACGCGCGCCAGAATGCCGCATCCCCATCGCTGGCTCCCAGCATTTCCGGTTCCTGAGTAGGTATCGGGTCTTTTGCGAACTGCTTGTCGCTAACTGGAGTTTTGACGATTTCCTCGATCAACTTTCGGATGGCTCTGGCGCGAAGTCGTGCAAGTTCGCGATTTTGTTCAACGCCGCCGATGGGATCTGTGTACGCCTCTATGGAGGAGATCTTGATGCCTTCAAACCGCTCAAAGAGATTCCGAAGATCTGCCTGCACCTTATCTTTGTGGGCAGCGCTTTGTGGTTCCGACATGTTGTAGTCAAAAATCAAGTCGGTCAAAAAATCAGCCGTCACAATGCGATCCTTCGGTTCCACAACCGGCGGTTTTCCTGCCGCACCGCATTGGCAGGCGGCCGATCTGGATGCTGCAAGCCACGCGACTAAGGCGGCCAGAAGGAATACAAGGGCCAGAATCGCCGTCAGCCATCGGTATCGGCCCCCGCTCCCCGTACGGTCCGTGCGCCTCATCTCGGCAGCCTGCTCATGCCCAGGGCCAGCCGGCAATTCGGAAGGCCTCCCAAATTCGGCGCTCAATCTCTCCTGCAATGCCTGCAGTTCCTTGGTGTTGCCGCTGCAAAGCAATCGGGCCTGCTCGGGCCAGCTGGAGTAGCGTTCTCTAGAAGGCCGGGATTCCCAGGCAGGAAATGGAAAGCGTTCAATCAGCCGTCCAATACAATCCGGTGTCATCCGCCGAAGCTTTGTGATGCTCGCACATCGCCCAAGGGCCAACATGCATATCGGCGTCAGAAAGAGTATTGGCGATAGCAATCGCATGGTGTCTGTGCGGTCTCGCGCTTCCCTCACTGTGCGATCTGACCGGAAGGTTCGCCAAAGAGAGCAGCCCAGCAATGCCAAGCCGATACCGAGCAATACGGCCCAGAGGACACATACGAGGTGCGTCATTAACCTCAACCCCTTTCGCTATTTCTGAGGATCGAAGGGCGACTGCGTGTAACGAGCCGATTTAGTCGCCGGTAGCGGGGGTTGTCATCCCACAAACAGGGGAAGTCTCTCGGGAATCTCTTTTTGCCATCGGTGCATTTGATATTCACGCGCTTACAAAAAGGGTTTGCACCAATACTGCAAACAGCGGCAGAGAGTACGCCAGCCCGGTATTGATACTTGTCAGCCCTAGCTCAATAGCAAGAGATCGGGGCATTGCCAGACTATGGACTTTCTGACGGCTTTTCATGCGCGCGATCCAGGGCTTAGTGCAAGTGCTCAGTGCCTGCGATCCGCGATCTCGCAACCCGTCATGCCGGTAAGTCCCGGCGTCATGACTGCGGGATGGAAGACCGCAAGGGCCTGCTGGCATCGGCCGTCGGCTGGGCGAGACTGGTGGCGCCCCCGGTCGACTGCGTCGACCACGATTCGGCTGGAAACCTAAAGCGGCTCTGCATCCGTCTAGATACTGCGCTTATTCCACTGCACAGCGCTGTGCGTAGCAACTTTCGCAGTCGCCCTCTTCTTGATCGCGTCGGGGAGCACTTCCAACGCGGTTGGAATCTCGCACGCATCGCCAATCTGCATCCGTCATGGGCAGGGGCGACCGTCAGGTCGATGACAGGCCATTCGGGTGCAACGCCAGTGAACAACGGCTCGCTCTGCACGCGAGCTGCCCAGTCGCAGATCGATCAACATTAACTCACGCTCGACGCTTTGATCAGGCCGCAGGCAGATTCGCCTTCCACCACATTGAGGGATTCGGCGGAGCAAGTAAAGATTACCCCGACCAGTCTTCGATCTCTTCGGGTCATTTCACGTTTTCCGTAGATCCACAGACTCCAGCCTCTCATCGGGAAATTGTCTGTACACAACACCTTCAATGACCACGGCCTTCGGCAAACCCAGCTTCGCTCTCACCGCGGCGACCTTTGCAAGACTTTCCTTCAGGCGGCGAGCGAATTCAGGAGTTTGCGTCAGTTGAAGCACTGACTTTTCCATGATGATTTTCCTTTCTCTGCCTCTGGCAGCACGGTATGCGATCCTTACTCATCTTGCAACTGCAAGGGCTGCACGGTCAGTCCGCTCGTGCCAGAGCTTCATGGCTGCTGGTCATACCTCGTAGTCAATCCCTTCGATGCATACAGATTACCGGTGGATAGGTGATCGAGAGTTAGAAATCCTGCCACTCCCCAGCATCAAGCAACTCTCGTTGCCGAATCGCGTTCGGACTCAACGAGTCACCTGAAGCGAGTAGCTGCATTTTTTCCATCAGCGGCAACTCCTTCGCAATCCGAACCGTCTTCCCTACTAGGTTCGTCATATACCCATGGGCAATCGCCGAAACAAATGCGCAGCCGTTTTGTAGCTGGACTTCCTGCAAAGGAGACAACACCGAGGGTGGTAGCTGATCCACATAGATCGGAGTAACACGCCACAACAGCTCGGAACAACAAAGACACTGGCTCATGAAAGTAATCCCATTACCGTCGGCGCCGCCTTGCTCCATCCTCACTGGCAAGCAGATTGGGGTTTGACACTCCCAACACTCATCCTCCATCAAACATCGGTGCTTGAAACATAGACGCCAGGGATCGAAACGCCAATGAACGGGGAAGTACGGCGTCTGCTGATCTTCGAAACATCTAGGGCAAAACCGATAACGCGAACGACCGCGTTCCGACCAGAGTGCTGGCCTTACCAGGCGCAGCGCCGAACCGACTCTGAGCATGCGGCAGGGGAAGTCGAAAACCCCAAGGCGCAGACCGCAACGCACTTCAATCTGACGGGTCTTCAGATTGCAAAAACCGGAGTCCATGTCACGGCGATAGGGGATCTCCAACCATCTGCATAGATCGTGGAGCGACAGCGCTTGGCTGGCGGCCGCTCTGCTGAGCCAAGAAGAAGGAGACTCGTCAAATGCCGGTTCGCACACACCAAAGAGTTCTTGCTTCACATCCGGCCTTCAGAACAAGGAGCGCTGGCTCAGCTGCCCCCGAAGACTTCCAAATCGTCCGGCGAACTTCTGGTCAAAGACGGCTTCAGCCAGAAGATGCGCTACTTGTCGATCCGGATGAGAAACGTGATCAAGCGCGATGCTCTCCAAGCCACCCTCCCAGACCACTGACGCCAGTTGCTCGAGCTCGTCGCCCGGATGAGTCACTGTCCACTGAAGGCGCATCAAACCTTTTTCAACGATTCTCTTCCACAAGATGGAAGGTGCCTGCTGAAGCGTAGCCACTTTGAATGGAGTCAGCGGACGATCGATCGCCCCCATCGCCGTCAGGATTCGTAGACACCCATCCAGAGAAACATGACTCCACCATGAGGGGAGGATTTCTTGGCACTCACGACCGGCGTTCGGTATCGGACGTTCGCCGCCGATGGCCATAGAAATGCGCCGTGAAACAAGGAGAACTGGAGCCCTCTTTTCAGGACAAAGGGGATCGATCGAACTGATATACGCCCCGCAAATGCAGACGTCTATCGCCGGTCGACTCCATGTCAGACGACGTTGGCACGACGCGCATCGGTCGACCATCGGAGTCATGTGCTCTTCGCAAACGGTATAGCAGCTGAAATCCCAGGAAGCGCGACAGTATCCCGTTGCGTGAAGACATTCAGGACAAACCTGCGGGCGCGCAAATCGCTGTTGTGCTCGACTCAAAGAGAGCGTTCCAAAGTACCTCGTTGCCGCATGTCCATGGATATGGCCAGTATCTGGCAGACGATCTGCCAGATACTGGGCCGAAACATCGACCAGCGAAGCCAAGGCCCCAGCATCCGTTGATCGAAACGGGCGCGGCTGCAAAATGTTGAGACGATTCCGCAACCAAGACATGGTCGCTAGATTTGCGGAAGCGATACGAAGCAGGAGACTCATTCCTGATTCGTCAGGTCCGGGCTCTCTAGTAACCGGCAAGCTATCACGCATGAGCGTACGGGCATTGCAACTCAGACGCGCCACCAAACACGGCTCGGAAAGCCTGTGCTGCATGCGATTCCAACAAGGTCTGCGTGCCCTCATTGGCAACACAAAGACAGCACTCCGTGACAAAGCGTTTGAACCTTCGTACATTTCCTTCCGCAACGCGATGCAGCGTCTTGAGTCCCCCATTACTGAGGAACAAACGGAGATCGAACCCGCGGCATTGCCGCAGAAACGCACTCGCGAATTTCACCCACTCATCGTTATAGGGAAAATTGTCCAAGCGCTCATGAGTAGTAAGACGACTGGCGAGTGCAGGATCAGTCTGCTCAAGATGCGCAAGCCGTTCCGATCCGATCAGCACAACCCCTATACAGGTTTCATCAATCACCTCGCAGATGTAGTCAGTTGCGGACGTGCCATCGTCCTTTGCGGAGGTCAGCCGCCGATTCGGTGAGTGCAGCAAATTGGATGCTTCGTCGATACCGATCAGCCGAGTCTTCTTTTGTCGAATCGCCTCTTTTGTGATGTTGACGCGCGGCTCCAACGTGTCGCTTCCGACCCTTCGGATCGGATAGCCGTAGCAGCGCAAAACCGCCCCTACAAGCTGCGCCGCAGTAGCGTTCTTCTTGGCACGAACCGCAAGCACTCCGAGTTCGCCACCAAAAAGTGATTTCTTGGGCAAGGACGCCTTGAAGTACCGAAAGACTGAGGATTTCCCCGTCCCCACTGGACCCTCAAGGTACATCCCCTGGGGCATTGACGTTTCCCTTGCAAGCTCATAGACGCGGTTCACAGCGTTGACCGCGCGCATGAATTGGGCATGGGCGACGAAGATCTCATCGATTGGCAAGGCCGCCTTCAAGGCTTCTATGGAGTAAGTCTTGTAGCGACGTTCCAGGGCCTGACGATCCTCGATTTCGTAGTCGGTGAGGTCTGTTTCGACCGCGGGCTCCACCACCCTCATAGCGACCTCATCCGAAAACCCTCGTACGAAGGCGTGTCGGGCGTCGCGATACAGACCTCCTCCGGCGCAACGATCTGCGATGCGGCCATGGGCGATTGGAATCCAGTCGTCTCGGCCAGCACGATCTGATTGGAGGACAGTCCCGAGAACTTCGCGGCGGTACGTAGATCTTGACGACGATTTCGCCGCACAAGGGGATTCATCCAGAGCTCGTGGAGCTCTTGCTTCGCACGCATCAGCTGCTCTTGGCCGCCTCCAGCCACATGCTTTTCGCGTGCATGCTTGCGAATGAGCTTGTGCTGAACCCATGACAGGCCGTTGGTGTATTCACGCCGCAAGCTCGGCAGCACCAGCCATTCATCGCTTCGCGGATGCTTCATGTACACGTACGAAAGGTCGTCCGGATTCCACTTCACTAGTGTTTCGAACTTGCTGTTGATGGCCTTTTTTAGATCCAAGAGTTCGCGACTGGAATAGTTGAGACCATGGAAATCAACCCCGCCCTGAGCCACTGTCAGTTGCTTGCTCATCGCGGCAATCATGTCGAGTTGCTTGTTGGAACTTAGAAACGTGGGCGGCGGCAGCAAATCTATGCCTTCCTTGAAGAGTTCGAAAGGAGTCTGCAGTCGCCGACTGTTGAGCTCAAACGGATAGACATCAACGACAAAGCGAATCAGTCCAGTGACAAGATCACTGAAAGTAATGCAAGCGTCCGTGGATGGGTCAAGCCGCGACTCGTTGCTCTTCGGCTTGTGCACACGGCCGTTCGCCAAGGAAAAGTGATCCAGGTTCGCAAAGAAGCGCTCGACCTTGGGTTTGAGCCAAGGTGTACGCACCCTGCAGTACTCCAGATCGGTGCCGAGTTCCCATGAGGCAAGCTCAAATTGAGGTGAGTGGAATTCCAAGCCGTTGTCCAGAACGTAGGTCTCCCCGATCCCGAAGGCGATCCAGGGTTGTTTGGCGCCGGCCGCCTTGGCGAACTCGTCTTTCGGCTGGATCGCGTTCTTGATGACATTCAAGACCGACGTCAGGCCTGGGCCGTAAAAGCTGACGTATATCCCGACGACGTACCCGCTGAATGCGTCGACGATGATGGTTAACGTCGGGCGCCCGAGTGGCAGTCCGGTTCGGTCACAGATCACCACCCAATTCAGCGGCGTGTGATCACATTCCAGCCTTTGAAGCGGCCGCACCGCAGTCACACCCTCGACGCTGGTCCGGAACTGAGCCCGTGCATAGGCCACCCCGTATCGCGCACGGTCGCGATCGTAGGGGGACAGCTCTGCCAAACGCCTGCTGACGGTCGAGAGACTCACCTTCGCTTGGTCTGCCAGGATCTTTCCTTGCTTGACCTTGTTATCAAGTTCGATGCGGATCTGATCGAGCGTGTGACGCAGGGTGTGCCGGGCACGGGTCAGATAGACCGTCCGCAGCTTTTTTTCGATGATCTCCTCAACCAGCGTCAATAGAGATCGTTGACGAAGACGGTGACGGTTGCCCGACAACAGCGCCGCGGGATTCATTTGCGAGAGTTCGAAGCATCGCATCCAGCTGAGCACTGTGGACGTCCCCGGCGGCGTCTCGTCCTGTAGTTTCGTGGCGATTTCTTTAATGGCGTTGCCAACCTTGCTGCGCTGCCCACGCGTCAATAGGCGTTTTCTCAATGCCCTCACGTAGCTCATGCGTCTTTCCAACTGCGCTCGGTCCTTCTGGCTCAAGCTGGACAAGTCGACGACTACCCGCCGCGGCCGCCGATCTGCAGCCTGCGGCGCTTCTTCAGCCAGAACCGGTGTCAGCTGTCCAGCCTGAAGCATCGAGTGAAAATTGGCGAGCGTGAATGTGGTCACCAAACGCGTCAGTTGGTCCTCGAACTGAATCTTGTTGCCCTCAAGCGAGCGGACCAACTCGAGCGTGCGGCTCCCACGGCGAACAACCAAACCAGGTTCCAAACTGAGCAACGACATTGCTGATCTCCTGAGTGGGGGCGAAAACGAGGTCGTCCTTGCTGAGCAGCAGTTGGCGACCGGTGACGATGCGACGTTGGGCGATGGCATGAAAAACGACCTCTTGCGTGGCCGCGCAGTGCTTCATGACTGCGCTAATCGAGACACCCGCCGGCTTGTTTGCGACGAACGCTGCAACAGCGTCGATCAATCCCTCTTTCGGCTGCAGCACGGCGTAGCGCCTCAACAGGGCCGCACGCTCGGCACGCCGCTGTCCCTCGATCTGCCCCTGGTGGACAACGAAGAAAGCTCGACCGTCCGCCGCCAAGCGCCGTGTGATCTCGTCGAAACGCTCTCTGAGAGCGGGAATTCGTTCAGAGCGTTTGACCTCCACGACAGCGCTCTGCCCGTTGACAAAGGCCAGCAGAAAGTCCGGCGTATAGCTTCGGCTGCCACTCAGGCTCAAGGTGAAAGGCTGGTGCCGGATGCTGCGAACAAGCGGCGAGAGCATTGTGCGCAGCACAAAATGCTTCTCTAGGCGGCTTTCATGATGAATGGCAGTGGATTGAAACCATCTGCAATTGAGGATGCCGACCATACGCTTCGGTGAGCGCGTGACTACCTCGCGACTGGGACGTTTCATATGTATCTCTCCAATTCGGCCCGCTGATAAAACAGGCAACAGGAAGACTTGACGCGGCCTTCAGCTGGGGAGATACTTTCCTAAAGGGCCTCAAATCCTTAGGCAGTTCTCACCGGCTGCTGGCTGCGCCGATTTCTCGAAAGGGGAGTCGGCGTTTTGCTTTACATGGTCGAACCCTCCTCGACAGCATCTGTCGCAAGTGTGGCTAGATAGGCAGCCACATCAACGGTGGCCAAGAACCCTACGCGCCGTCCCGGCGGCCGGATAAGGCGAAGCGGCAGGCGCCCCTTCAGGATCGCGCGATTAAATGAATCTCTAGTTGGAAAATGCAGCAGCTTCCAGGCGTCTTCAACCGGAAGCAACGGTCCGAATTGATCAAACAGTCGATTGAAGGTCAATACCTCAATCACTGACGCCGGTGACGGAGCCTCATCTGTGGAATGAAAATCGTGGTGCTTCACAGCACCCAAGTATTTCTGAAATTCGACGGACCAGCAAGGACTACGCATCAATATCGGTGTAATTTCAACGTCTCCGGTGCTCGCCTTTCATCACGCCAAGCAATTACTTGATTTATTTAGATTTCGCTTAACTTAGGCCTCCGAGATTTTGAGCTTTTGCTTTCTAAATCAATCCAAAATTAATAGCTCTCTTGAATTTTATTTAGCATTCACTAAATACCTCTCGAATCTACGGAGGCCCCTGCTCACGCGAGGACCCATCCACCTCTTGCGAAGCGGCATCCGGAGCCGCCCTGGAACTCCGATCGAACTAGGCATCGCTGTACGCAGGAAGGAGAATTCGCTCATGCCCCCTCCGACGAAGCCCCTTTGGACCCAGGAACAAGCTATCGCCTTCGAAAGTGCTCGCGAGTGCATCACTGACTTGGCCGGCATCTACACGGGTCTGATCGAAGATGCGAGACGGCAAGCTCTCCCCGATGAAGTTCGGATTCAGTCGTTGCGGGCTCGGCGTTCTGCGTTGGTGCAAGAGCGCGCCGAACTGCGCCTCCAAGATGGAGAGAGGATCGCGGAAGTCCGTCAGGAGTATGGGGAGCAGATCAAGGTGTTTCGAGCGAACTGCTCCTGACCCAGCTGTTCGATAAGCCTCCACAGAAGCGAACCCGGCTGACAACCTGAGCTACTGCTGAACACGTGTGACTTTTAGCAAGACTCCGCGGGGCCTCCGCGCGCGGACTTCGCGTCATTCGCGGTCCTCGCGTATTGCCACTGAAACCTCGCTGCTTCTAGGTGCTCACCAGTCGAGATCGGGCTCCGATGGAGCCTTCGGGCCTGTCGGACCGGATTTCCGCTCTGCAGCCAGAGCAGAAGCTCACCGATGTTCACTCGGCTGCCCGCTCAGCGTGCGATTGCGGACGTCAAATTCGATCCGGTAAGCCTACATATCTAGAAATCCTCAAGGGCGACGTGGCTCGGCCGCGCGCCTATGGCCTGCCAGCGGGTATGCCTCGCTCAAGATGTAAGGCTTCGGCGCTCATGCCTGTACTTCTCTCGAGAAGCCCATCTGGTTCCACTCGATCGCGCGCTTGCGCCAATGCGTACCAATGGCTTGGGTAAAGTGTTTGCTGACCAGCTTAGCCCGAGCCTCGCACCATTGGGCTGATTCTCGGCGAACCACTACCCCCTCCAGCGGTCCTTTGCGGTAGCGGCTGGTCGCGGTGGCGACTAGTTGCTTTAACTCCGATACCGAAGTCTTATCGCATACTAGTTGGGGCACGGTTACTAGTCCCGCGATGGAAGCTAGAGTATTGCGTCGTTTCGTGTTCCAGAAATTCCCAGCCGCGCGGTCGTACACGTCAAACAGCAGAAACCAGTCGGGCAGAGCGACATAGTCAAGCGAATGGCGTGCGGCGCACCACTCGCCAAACAGAATCAAGTCGGGCTTGAGAACGGAATGCAGTGCTTCGCCATGTTGCAACAGCCATGCGGGCAGGCGGGCAAACTGACCAGCGTAAGGTTCGGCCAGATACTGGCCACGATTTTGCGCTCGTAGAACGCCACTGGCGTCGAGAGAGAAGCCCAAGTTCGCTCCATCAAGCTTTTCTTCCACCACCACCACACCCGCAAGCAGCTCTTGGATCTCGATAGGTGACAACACCTTGTCATCACGCGGCGCATCCTTGCCTAGCCAAGCCAAGTGCGGCGTGTGGGGAAAGCGGAAGAAGTCGGTCGTCAATTTAAAACTCTATCTTTGCTGCTTCTCGGCATGCTTCTGGCGTGACCAATCCTCAATGATTGGCTCCAGCAACACTTCATGCTGCGCTAAATGAATTTCCCAATCGTGCCAGTCAGTGTCGCCGGCAAATGCAACGCATCCCTCGCCATAAAGTATGTTTGCTGCTATTGCGGCCGCCACCATCTTCCTGTCCGCAGCGTCATGGATGACTGGCGTCAATACATCGGGCAAGACACCATAACCATCGACATCGAAATCCACCGGTACAACGTCGACTTCGGACATACCCCATTTGTGCATGACCATTTGGATGCCGAAATCGTTGAACCCGAGCTTGTTCTCGTACTCTTCAAAGATCTTTCCTGCGTCATCTAGGACTAAGCGAGATTCGCTCTGCTGAAACTGGCTCAGCCAATTCCATACTACGAGCCGTAGCGCGGGGTCAGGTGGTGTGGCGTCAATGTCGTTGGGGTGGGTGGGGTCTGCCGCGCTAGCGGCAATCAACACGTTGGTATCAACTACATAACGTGCCCTCATGCCCTCGCGCCCCGCTGACGCTCGAACATCAATTTAGCCTGTTCACGGGTTTCCCCAAGCGCGTCACCAAAAAACCCCTCCGGCCAATTCTTCACGCGGCCAAATTCATCTAACAATAGCTCGCGAAGCTTTGCCGCCTTGCGGTCGCGCTCAACGAAGTACATGGCAACCTGATCTGGCTTCACTTGCTGCTTGGCAATGAGGGTTTGCATGCGACGGAACAGATGTTCGGAGTGCGTTTCGACGACGAACTGCACCTTCCGTTGCCGACTGATCGTCACAAACAGTTCAGCCAAAACAGACTGCGCCAACGGGTGCAGGTGAATTTCAGGCTCTTCCAACATGATGGTGCTGCCAGCTGGCGCGAAGTGCGCCACGACAAGAACAGGCAACACTTGCGACACGCCAATCCCCACATCACGGAGGTTGCAAGCTGCTCCATCACGATGAACGATGAGCTCGTAGCGGTTAGACCGCCCCTGCTGACGAACTTCAAGGCTGTCAGCCAGCTTCATTTTCGCCAACCAGGAAGACACCCCCTGAACGACGTAGTTCTGCTCGTCACCTTTTAGCAAGGCACTGGCCAGCAGCGCATCGATTGCGCTACGCCCGTCAATGCCCACATCGCCGGGCTTTGTCTTGTTCCAAGGGTAGTCCCGTTCCGGTTTCCGCCGCAAAGGTCCCAAGTAGCTGATCGCCTCAAGTTCACGCCGAATGGCTAAGCTGAGGTCTTCGACGATAGGTCCATCTTGATTAAGGTCCGCAATCGCGTCCGCAGAAAAGGCAATTGATCGCTCCGGCGCATAGTTACGGCCTTTGAACCTAGGTTGCACCTCTTCGTCCACCATGATCGAGAAGGCGCCTTTGTCACGGCGTATTGCCCTGAACCGGCGAGAGTCGGTTCGCAGGTCTAATGTCTGAATTGCCACGCTGCCCGAGGAAGTTTGGCCATACGTGCAATCAAATTGCCCAGCGCTAACCCGGCCGCTGTCTCCCCTGCCTCGGAAGTCGAACCCGATTGAAAACTGACGCGGGCTTTCGGCGGCCTGATTTAACACGTCGTCGAACCCACCAAAGTTGAACAAATCGTTAACTTCGTCGCCTCCGAGGTTGAGGTGAACGGTTCGATCAGGTGATCGAACCGTTTGCTTGAGCAACAAAAGGCTTTGGATCAGCGTTGATTTGCCCGATGAGTTTGTGCCTAGCAACATCGTTACGGGCTTCAAATCGATAGGGGGAGGACTCTCCCAAGCCTTGAAGTTTGTCAGTCGCAGTTGCATAAACATCAGTTTGATTTCCCCGTTTTAGCCCCTCAACGCCCGCACCTTACGGGAAATGAATCAAACGGCGCCTTGCACCTGCTCGAGGACTGTTTGTAAGCGCCATTATTGTCGAACCCCATGATCGCGCTGATTCCTCCCGACATCGCGTTCCCAGTGCCCATCTCTTGTGCACCGCAGATTAGCTTTGTCTTCCGGTCGTTCTGCCGTCATCGCGCATTTCGAGACAGCCGCCGCGGCCTGGTTTCGGCGGTGAACGCAGCGGCTATCCTCAGCGTGAGGAAGTCCTCGACCTTCGAAGCGGTGGGTAAAACAGCAAGGCCTTCAGCCACCGCGAGGGCACAGGCTTCGGCTGAGAGAGGCATGCCTAAATTCTCGCAAGCCAATTGGCGAGGCGCCGGCCGGCCCGGGTCATCCCGAAATCCGCCGCGAGGGCTGCCAAAAAGATCTGATGCCGCGTGTATGTAACGAAAAGCTGTCGCATACTGAGCCGGGGGAAGGCCGCTGCCGCCCGGGTCAGTTTCCGCGGGTGATTTCACCCCGCTATGCCAGGCGGCTTCCGATTTCCGTTTCATCTTGCGACTTAGGCATGCGAGGGGGCATCCCCTGAAACCAGAGGAGAGTGTTCGCATGACCAATGGAAAAAGCGATGAACAAACAAGTCCCTGACGATGCGGCCATAGAGGCCCTTGACGTCCGCGCCCTACTAGTAAGGCTGGCACGCACGGATTGGCAAAACGACCCGCTTTTCGTTCCCGATGAGCAGGTGTTCCGCATGTTCGGCCGAGCCCGCAAGGCAAAAGACGAGGCGCGACTTGGCATGCTTTCCAGAGTGCTGTCACGGCGCCTGTTGAGCCTCGCCGGGGGCTTCGTCGTGCGCAGCGGCGTCGTCCCAGGGCTCATTGCCGATCGCGACCAAGCTGCGGAGGAGCTAGCCCAATACGTCTGGGACTGCCTGGTCAAGCGGCCCGGCGACGCTGCGCATGCCGAAAAACTGTTCGGTCAACTGTTTCGACGCCGTGCAACTGACTTCCAACGTCGCCTGTTAGCCAAAAAGCGTAAGTTTCAGGATAGCCTAGATGCCATGGGCGTCTCGGACGAAGACGACGACCCGGACAGAACCATTCGCAGGGTCATCGCGCTTCGCCAACCAGACACGCCGGCCGACGCGCTGGCCAGCAAACAAGAGCATGCTCAGCTCGTCGCCCGCCTCCAGGCTGTCCTCACCAAGCAAGAGTTTTACGTCTACACGATGCTGTTCGTGGACGAGATGCCGGTCAAGGACATTGCGGTCGCCCTCGGCGTCAGCACTCGAACCATCAACACCTATAAGAACACCGCCCTCGACAAAGTCGCAGAGATGCGGAAGGAGTTCAAGCAATGACATCGCCCATCCGCAGCCTGTCGCTCGATGAAGTTCTGGACGAGTTCTTCTTCTCTGCCGCCAAGCCGTCGCCCGACATGGTTCTTCGCGCCTGCGAAGCCCACCCCGAATATCGCGAGGACATCCTCGAGTTCGCCGCCCTCTGGTCGGCCTACGAGGCTTCGCCGGACGTGCCCGCGGCAGACACCGCTGACGTCTCTGAAGAGTCCGTCTCTCGCCTTCAGAGCTACGTTCTAAATCGCCTTCACGAAATCGACGGGCAGGCCGCGCCGCCCTCGGACATCGAAACCACGAAGCGTGCCGTGTCCACCTTGATTGGTGCCAAGCTGGCCCGTGCCGCGGCTGCCGTGGGATTCGGTGGCAACCCGCTGCTCATGGTTAAGGTGCTCACGACCATCACCAACGTCCCAGCGAAAGTAGTCAGGGACTTGGCCCAGCACCTTCACGTATTGCAGGCGGACCTGAGGCAATGCCTGGGGCCGCAACTCGCGGGGTCTAGAAGCTACAGTTCAGCCCGCCCACCAGATGCGCCAGGCTCGGAGACTTGGGAGAGCGCCGTCCGCTCCCTGCCGGTGAGCGAGGACGAGAAAAAGCGACTTCTGGCCTTCCAGACCGAGGAAGACGTCACGTGACACCCTTCCATCGCGCTCGGGAGGCCGCGATACAGCTGCGGCAGGACCTCTTTAAAGAGGCTGCCGCAACTGGCATCGCCTCCAACGTCGTCATCGCTGCCGTCGCCCACGAAGACGCTGAGAACTTCCAGATTTCGGATGCTAACCCTTCGGACAAAGCGCTTGGCGGGGCCGATGCAGTGCTGGACCACGACTTCCACCTCATCGTTGTCCGCAACGACGTATCAAAGCGCGAGCGCGCCTTCCTCGTGGCTCATGAGTTCGGACACTGGAAGCTTCATCACGAGACGCACGAAGGCTGCCACAAAGTTGTCGACAGCACGCTGAAGCCCGAGAACGGTGACACGTTCGGCGCCCAGAAAGTTGAAGCCTACGGCGCACGCGAGCGCGCTGAACTTCAAGCCAACATATTCGCCCGCGAGCTGCTGCTACCCAGAGAAGTGGCGCGCACCTTGTTCCTTTTAGGAAAAACGGCGCAGCAGCTTGCAACAGACCTCGATCTACCCTTGGAATTGGTCCGACAACAACTGCTGGATGGCCTCCTGCTTCCAGAGCCAGTTGAAAAGCCCCCCGAACCGCCGAAGGTCATCATCCCGACGGCCGAGCAGATAGCGGCCGCCCAGTCCAAGGCCAAGACATCGTTGGTGAAAGCAGGCCCGGGCACCGGCAAGACGGCCACGCTGCTGATGCGGGTGCAGCACCTCTTGGCAAATGGTGCGAAGCCCGAAGAGTTGCTGCTGCTGACCTTCTCAAACCGAGCAGCACGGGAACTGGTGGACCGCCTGCAACAGCTCGGCGTGGAGAACGCCCACCAGATGTGGGTCGGCACCTTCCACGCGTTCGGGCTGGAGTTCCTGCGGAAAAACTGCGAGCAGTTCGGCCTTCAGTCCCGCTTCGGGGTCGCGGACAAGATGGCCGAGATTGCGGTGCTTGAGCCACACATCTACGGCTTGGGCCTGCAAGCGTTCAACCCCTTGGGTGACCCTCTCGACTGGCTGAAGACCGTCGTCGAGGCCATTCAACGTGCGAAGGACGAGCTGGCAGACGCGGCCACGTATGCCGCAGCGGTGGAGGCTTCGGCATCAGAGACGTCGGCGGACCTGCTTGCTCGGCGACGCGATGTGGCCAAGCTCTACAGCTGCTACGAGGCCAAGACGGAGGACAACGCGCGCCTCGTGGACATGGGCGACCTCGTGATGCTCCCGGCGCTGGCGCTGACAAACAACTACGAAAGCTTCGAAGTTAGCGTGGATCGTTTCAAGCACGTCCTGATCGACGAGTACCAGGATGTGAACCGAGCGAGTGCGCAGCTGGTGAAGGCGCTCGCAGCCCATGCTGACACCCTCTGGGTGGTCGGCGACGCGCGTCAGGCCATTTACCGCTTCCGAGGCGCCTCGATGCGCAGCATCGTCAACTTCGGTGAGGACTACCCGGAGTACCAGCCTTTTCCGCTCAACGAGAACCGGCGAAGCTATGAAGAGGTCGTGCGTGTCTTCGAACACTCGGGACGGGCTACCCACCCGCTCCAGCTAATCCTTCCGTTGGACGATGTAGAGCCCGCCCGCGGCGCGAGCGGCGTGAAGCCGCGCCATGTCAAATGCGCCACCACTGACATCGTTCGCGGTGAAGTTGCGGCCAACGTCGCCCGCATCCATGACCTCGGCGTTGCGTACAGAGATCAAGTGGTGCTGGCCAGCACGCACGAAACCTGTGGCGATACGGCGGACGCTTTGAACGCCATAGGGATACCTGCCCTCCACCTTGGCGACATCTTCCAGCGCCCTGAGGCCAAGGATTTGCTGGCCCTTCTCCAGCTGTTCATCGACCGCTCAGGCAGCGGCTTGCTGCGTGTCTCGCGCTTGCCAGGCCTAGAGATGCCCCCCACTGACGTCGACCTCATCCTCGCTTGGCTCGACAGCGCTCGACCGGATGCGTTGTCATGGCTCGATTCCGCGCCCGATGGGCTTTCGGTTCAAGGGACCGGAGTGCTCGTTCATTGGAAGACCGTCTTCGATGGCCTTTCGTCGGCAGACTCGCCCTGGGACGTCATCTGCACGCTGCTGCTCGACCGAACACGCATCCTCGCCCCGCACCTGGAGGGCAGCGGTATCCTCGATGTGACCCGGCGCATTGCGTTGTGGCAGCTCATCTACTTCTTGCGTGTGCCCGATGGCGGTCATGCGTACCAAACCGTCGGAAGCTTCATCTCTCGCCTGCGGCGCCGTCTGCGCATCGGCGATGACCGCGAGCTGCGTGTGCCGCCGCCAGAAGCAGACAGCCTCGACGCCGTAGCCGTAATGACCATTCACGGCAGCAAAGGGCTTGAGTTTGAGGCCGTCCACCTTGTCGACATCGACGCCAAGCACTTCCGCATGGGCGCTGACCCGGACTTGGTGCCGGAATCCCTGCTGCAGTCTCTTCAACATAGCAAGAATTTCGAAGAGGAAACTGAAGCCTCGAACAAGTTGTATGTCGCGCTCTCAAGGGCACGCGAGCACCTCGTCTTATACGAGAGCCAAGGCGCGTACAAGGCGCAATGCGTGAGCGCAGTCGCCGACGCCGCCCATCTTCTCCAACCCGTTCAGGGCTTCGCGACGGCACCCAAAGCGGCGATACCGCAGTCGAAGGGTGTGCCTGTCCACCATTTTGGGCGGTGCGAGTTCGCTGGCCTCATGACCTACATGGTCTGCTCAAGGCGGTACTACTACGACTTCGTCAAGAACCTCAAACCCGCGTCGGGTCTACACCCCGCAGCCTTGATTGAAGGCGCGGTGATGCGGGAGCTTTTCGTCCCCTACGGCGCGGACCCCTCAGTCGCTGCCAATGATGTCGAAAGCACGCTGGCATCACTTGGACACGCCTTCAAAGACTCACTACCTCACCTGCGCGCCTACGCAGACCATCTTCTGGCTGCGGGACACAGCCTGATGCAGGCGCCGCGCGCCGCGATGGCTACGCCGTTCCAGGTCGAGTACTCCGGGCTGCATATCAACGTGCTGGCACACCGCATTACGAGTTCAGGGGATACCTACACAATTCACTTCGTCCGGACAAAGCCACCCAGCAAGCTTGGCCGGCAAAGGTCCGCAATCCGCTGGATGCTAAAACACTTGGCTGCGGCGAATAAGAGCCTCTCGTTTTTGGCTCGCATCCACGTGCTCAGCACGGGAGAGGAAGAGACGCTGTGGCCTGACAGCCCCAAGTTCGACAACAAATTCACCGTGGCGGCGGCTGAGGGAGTGATGGGCGGAGCCTTCGAGGCGCGACCCAATCCTTGGGAGTGCCCGAAATGCCGACACTTCCTGCACTGCCCCGCCTAGGCCCAGCCGGTCAGCGCACTTCCGATTTCAACGGCTTCCTGCGACTTACCCGGCATGAGCAGCGCATCCCGCGCAGCTCAACCAACGGTAAGGAGCAGCGATGCCAACCCGCGTTTACATCCAGTCGGAGTTCTTCTCTGACATCAAGTTCGTCGAAATCAACGACGAGGCGACCGTCGCTGAGCTGAAGCACGCCGTCCTCGCGCTGCTGCCGCCCGGCACCGAGGCGTCCGACCTGACCCTCTCGGTCGAGGACGATGACGACGACACCCACGGCCACGCCACCCACGTGAAGCACCTGAAGAAGGAGCACGGCGTGCGCGTCCACCTGCACCGCTGCAAGCAGGTGGAAGTGAAGGTGCGCTTCGGCGCCGATGTCGCGCACCACAAGTTCCGCCCGGCGACCACCGTCGGCCGCGTGCGCCTGTGGGCCGGAAAGAAGCTGGGCATGGCGCCCGGCGACATCGCCGAGCACGTCCTGCAGATTGCCGGCAAGACCGAGCAGCCCGACGTCGACGTCCACATCGGCACGCTGACAAAGTGCCCCCAGTGCGAGGTCACCTTCGACCTGGTGCCCGCGCACCGCATCAACGGCTAAGGGGAGAGGTATGGCACCGGACGAGCGATCGCTCCGTGCCGACCTCGTGTCGGCATGCTTTCTTTCGGGCGAAGACCGCAACCGCTGGCAGTTCAAGAAGCTGGAGTGGCCCTTCGTCTACATCAACGTCGTTGCCCGCGACCGCCGCGAGTACACGCTGCGCCTGGACTGCAGCGGCTTCCCGACGACGCCGCCTACGGGCACGTTCTGGGACCTGTCGACGAACAGCAAACTGACCTTCGACAAGTGGCCCCAAGGCGGTGAGCGCTTGCAGCTGGCCTTCAAGCCCGGCTGGAAGAACGGCGATGCGCTCTACATCCCCTGCGACCGCGAAAGCATTGTCGGCCACGACTGCTGGTTCGCCCAATACCCGCAACTCATCTGGAAGCCCGCCAAGGGCATCAGCCACTACCTGGAGGTGGTCCATGAACTTCTTCAAAGTCGCGACTATGCCTGCGCCCCTGCTTGAGCTGCCGGCCGCGCTCTGGGCGGACCTGATGACCCACCTGCGTGAGCAAGGCGCCGGCGTTCGCGAAAGTGGAGCCTTCCTCCTTGGGCGCAAGACCGGCGCCGGCCGCGTGGTCCTGCGCTTCGTACCCTACGAGCAGCTGCAACCCGACGCCTTCAGCAACGACTACGTGTCCTTGAAGGCTGACAGCTTCGCAAAGCTCTGGGAGGTCTGCCGCGCCACCGGCATGACTGTCGTGGCCGACGTGCACACGCACCCTTTCGGCCCCGGTCAGAGCCGTTCAGACCGGACGAACCCCATGGTCGCCCTGAAGGGCCACATCGCGCTCATCGTGCCGCGATTTGCCAAGGACAACCCGCGCCCGCGCGACCTCGGGCTCTATGTCTACCAAGGCAACCACCAGTGGGATTCGTACTCGGGTTCCGATGCCGGCGGCCTCATTCGACTTACCGATGCCGGAGTTTTTTAATGACCCAGTTCAACGCTGATTCCATGCACCGGTTGGCAAAGATGGCCCTGGACGCCGGCGAGGTCGCCTCGCCCGAGGAGGCCGTGGCGCTCTTCTCGCGCTACAGGCTGCGCATCCACCTGGGCCATGGCTGGGCCAACACACTGGCCGGCCAGGCCTGCTTCTTGACCGCGCTGAACACGGCCATGCGCGCCTTCCTTGGCGGCGTCGAGGTCTACGGTGACCTGGGCCTCACGCTCGACGTCCCGTTGTACCAAGGTCGCAGCGCCCGGGGAGTCGCTGAGGAGCTCGGCGCGCCTGTGGTCACCAACGCCTCCACCGCGCTGCCGACGCTCGTGCTCGGTGCCGCCCCCGATGGACCGCCGCCCGCCTTCTGCGTTCAGCTCAGCTGGGACCACTGGCGCTTCGCGATTGCGCCCGTCAGTGTCGGCGGCGAGCTGACCTGCACTGACGACAACCCGCTCGCCGGCATTGGCGCCGCGGCGCTGGGGGTCAACGAGGCGTTCATGCACGTCCGTGGCGACCTCGCCGAGGCCGGCCACCGCAGCGTCGGCATGTCCCTCTGGAACCCGGTGGCCGTCGTCGACTGGCGCGACGACGCGCATAAGGGCCCCGAGCTCGCCTACTTGCCGAAGTCTCTGTGGCTGATCGGCCTGGGCCATCTCGGCCAAGCCTACGCTTGGACGCTGGGCATGCTGCCGTACCCGGTCGACGGTCGCCCGCACCTGGTGCTCCAGGACTTCGACAAGGCGGCCAAGTCCAATCTCAGCACCTGCTTGCTGCTGTGGTCGGCCGACCTGCTCAAGCCGAAGGTCAGGGCGGTGGCGAGCCGCCTCGAGGCCGCCGGTTTCACCACCGCGCTGGTCGAGCGCCGATTCGGCCCTAGACACCGAGTCATGGTCGACGAGCCGATTGCTGCGCTCTTCGGCGTCGACAACGTTGCCGCGCGCCGCGACCTCGATACAGCCGAGTTCTCGCTGGTCGTCGAGGCGGGGTTGGGCAGCGGGTATCGCGACTTCCGGAACATCCGCATGCACACGTTCCCGGGCTCGCGCCAGCCGTCCCAAATCTGGACAGCCGAATCCACCGCGCAGGCCGCCACCGAGCTGAATGACACTTACAAGAAGCTTGCCGACGAGCGCAAAGACATCTGCGGGATGTCGCTGCTGGCCTCGCGCGCTGTGGCCACTCCGTTCGTTGGCGCGCTGGCAGCGGTGCTTGCCTTGGCCGAGGTGATGCGTCCGCTCCACGGCGGCCTGGTCTATGCCACCCTGGACGTGCAGCTGAAGAGCTTGCGCCATCGCACTGGCGCAGCACCTGCGCCTTACCAAGGTCTGCAGACGGCCTTCGTTCAAGCCGAGAAGCGGCCGTCCGGCCCCGCGCGGGAGGCCGCGTGAGCAGGCGTCCCTACCGCCGCCGACGCCGCGACAGCCTTTTCTCCGCGGTAGACGACACCGCACACATCGCCGCTAGGTTCGGCCCCGTCGGTGCCCTCTGGACGGGCGTGATTGGCTTCGCCGTCTTCTACGCCGCGTTGCCGGCTTGCATGATTGCCTGGACCGCGGACCGTAAGGCCACCCTGAAGGGCCCAGCCGCGGCGGCCTTCGCGAACTTGCTGGACCAGGTCATGTGGCACCGCTTCATATCGCCCTGTCAGTGGGCCGGCGTCGCCATCCTGCTGGTGTGCTCGGCCATCGCCATCTGGAAGCATCTTGGCCAGGCTGACCTCGACGGCGACGACGTGACCTTCCTGAGCGCTGTGTCGAAAGCCGTGAGCCGCTTGATTGGGCATTGAATCGGTCAGGGCCTGACAAACGGTTTCGGCTGTGTTCAATACGGCTCCCTGAGCCGTATTTTCACTTGTGTGTTGGGCACGCGCTCGCCGGTGCAGCTTGGCGCCTGCAGCGTTCAATGACCGGTTTTGGTGGATGCTGCCGCTCACGCATCCGCACGCGAATGACTCAGATCAGTCTTAAGCGGAAGTTGGACCCGAGCCTGAGCGACCGACGATGAATGAGGGCTGTATCGGCATGCCCCCGGTCACCTTTTCGCAGGCCCATCCATCTCTCCTGCATTTAATTTTATACGGGTAAATTGCAGCTTGAGGGTCAGGCACATTCATGAATGTTCGGTCACATTTCCCAGCCCGCAGCAGCAATACCCCCGGAAAAGTACGGTCGTGCAGTTCCGAGTTAGCTGAGAAGAGTTCTGAGTTAGCTGAGAACCGACACCGGCGGCAGCCCCTGTCACTTGAAAGCCCACCGATTGCCCTTATGATTAGCACTCGCTGCTGATGAGTGCTAACAGCCCTCGCTTCCAGTCGATGGGCTGCCGGCCTCCGGTCCGGCACCCGACCACAAACCCGTTTCTTATCCATACATCCAGGAGATGCAATGAAACTTCGTCCTTTGGCCGATCGCGTGATCGTCAAGCGTGTTGACAGCGAAACCAAGACCGCCTCCGGCATCGTCATCCCCGACGCAGCCGCTGAAAAGCCCGATCAGGGTGAAGTCCTGGCCGTGGGCCCGGGCAAGCGCAACGACAAGGGCGAACTGGCCGCACTGACCGTCAAGGTCGGCGACCGCGTCCTGTTCGGCAAGTACAGCGGCCAGACCGTCAAGGTCGGCGGTGACGAATTGCTCGTCATGAAGGAAGACGACCTGTTCGCGGTCGTCGAGAAGTAATTCAAACATCCCATTCGGAGTAAACAAACATGGCAGCAAAAGACGTAGTCTTCGGCGGTGAAGCCCGCGCACGCATGGTCGAGGGTGTCAACATCCTGGCCAACGCAGTCAAGGTGACCCTGGGCCCCAAGGGCCGCAACGTGGTGCTCGAGCGCTCGTTCGGCGCCCCCACCGTCACCAAGGACGGTGTGTCGGTCGCCAAGGAAATCGAACTCAAGGACAAGCTGCAGAACATGGGCGCCCAGCTCGTGAAGGAAGTGGCTTCCAAGACTTCGGACAACGCCGGTGACGGCACCACCACCGCGACCGTGCTGGCACAAGCCATCGTTCGCGAAGGTTTCAAGCTGGTGGCTGCCGGCATGAACCCGATGGACCTGAAGCGCGGCATCGACAAGGCTGTCACGGCCCTGGTCGCCGAGCTGAAGAAGGCTTCCAAGCCCACCACCACGTCGAAGGAAATCGCTCAAGTCGGCTCGATCTCGGCCAACAGCGACGAAACCATCGGCAAGCTCATCGCTGACGCGATGGACAAGGTCGGCAAGGAAGGCGTGATCACCGTGGAAGACGGCAAGTCGCTGGACAGCGAACTCGACGTCGTCGAAGGCATGCAGTTCGACCGCGGCTACCTGTCGCCCTACTTCATCAACAACCCCGAGAAGCAATCGGCGCTGCTCGACAACCCCTTCGTGCTGCTGTTCGACAAGAAGATCAGCAACATCCGTGACCTGCTCCCCACGCTGGAACAAGTCGCCAAGGCTGGCCGTCCGCTGCTGATCATTGCCGAAGAAGTCGAAGGCGAAGCCCTGGCTACGCTGGTCGTGAACACGATCCGCGGCATCCTGAAGGTCGTGGCCGTCAAGGCTCCTGGCTTCGGCGACCGCCGCAAGGCCATGCTGGAAGACATCGCCATCCTGACGGGCGGCAAGGTCATCGCTGAAGAAGTGGGCCTGACGCTCGAAAAAGTGACGCTGGCCGACCTGGGCCAAGCCAAGCGCATCGAAGTGGGCAAGGAAAACACGATCATCATCGACGGCGCCGGTGCCGCTGGCGACATCGAAGCCCGCGTGAAGCAAGTGCGCGTGCAGATCGAAGAAGCCACGAGCGACTACGACCGTGAAAAGCTGCAAGAGCGCGTGGCCAAGCTGGCCGGCGGCGTTGCAGTGATCAAGGTTGGCGCTGCCACCGAAGTCGAAATGAAGGAAAAGAAGGCTCGCGTCGAAGACGCCCTGCACGCTACCCGCGCTGCAGTGGAAGAAGGCGTCGTGGCTGGCGGCGGCGTGGCTCTGCTGCGTGCCAAGCAAGCCGTGGGCGAGTCGGTCAAGGGCGACAACGCCGACCAGGAAGCCGGCATCAAGCTGGTGCTCAAGGCCATCGAAGCTCCCCTGCGCGAAATCGTGAACAACGCCGGCGGCGAAGCCTCGGTGGTGGTGAACGCTGTGTTGGCCGGCAAGGGCAACTACGGCTTCAACGCTGCGAACGACACGTACGGCGACATGCTCGAACTGGGCATCCTGGACCCGACGAAGGTCACCCGCACCGCACTGCAGAACGCCGCTTCGGTGTCCTCGCTGCTGCTGACGACCGAAGCCATGGTCGCTGACGCGCCCAAGGACGAGTCTGGCGCCGGCGGCGGCATGCCCGACATGGGCGGCATGGGCGGAATGGGCGGCATGGGCATGTAATGCCCGGCTGAGCACTGCTCACCAAAAGAAGAAGGGCCGCGAAAGCGGCCCTTTTTTATTGCCTGTGTCAGCTACTGGAACTGGTCTCGCAGCGCCGCATAGAGCACCTGAAAGCGTGTGTGGCGCGCGCTATGCACAGCGGCTCCTTCGGTCGACGGAATCAACTGCTGCTGCACCGGCGGCAGCTTGCACACCTCGGCCACCGCGCCTCCATCGGCCAGCCACGCCAGCCGCGCTGCCCCCAACGCCCCGCCCGTCTCGCTGCCCGCATAGAGCGTCAGCGGCACCTGGAAGATGTCGGCCAGCAACTGGCCCCACCACACGCTGCGTGCACCACCGCCCACCAGCGCCACTTCGCGCAGCGGCATGTCGGCCGGCAGCCGCAGGGTGTCGAAGCCATCGCGCAGCCCGAAGCTCACGCCCTCGACCACGGCGTAGGCGATTTCCGCCGGACCGTGTGCATGCGTCAGCCCGAACAGCACGCCCTGCGCATTGGGGTTGTTGTGCGGCGAGCGTTCGCCCGAGAGATACGGCAGGAACAGCGGGCAGCGCTCGCGCTGCGCCAGCGAGATGGACGCCGCCGCTTCGAGCAGCGCGGCTTCATCGGCGAACCGGAAGGTCTTTGCCGCCCAGCTCACCGCGCTCGCGGCCGAGAGCATCACCGACATCTGGTGCCAGCGCTTCGGCAACGCATGGCAGAAGGCGTGCATCGCCTGCGCGGGGTTCGGCAAGAAGCGGTCGGTGGACACGAACACCACACCCGATGTGCCGAGCGACACAAAACCCTGCCCCGGCTCGACCAGCCCCATGCCGACCGCGCTGGCCGCGTTATCGCCAGCACCGCCGGCAATCAGCACCGCACCGCCGCCACCCACGCCCCAGCGCGCCGCAAGCTCGGGCTTGAGCTGCGCCGACACCTCGCTGCCCTCGACCAGGCGCGGCATGTGCGCACGCGTGAGCCCGGTGGCAGCGAGCAATTCATCGGACCAGTCGCGCGCACCCACGTCGAGCCACAGCGTGCCGGCCGCGTCCGACATCTCGCTGACCGCCTCGCCGCTGAGCATGAAGCGCAGCCAGTCCTTCGGCAGCAGCACGCGCGCAACGCGGCTGAAAACTTCGGGCTCGTGCTCACGCACCCACAGCAGCTTGGGCGCAGTGAATCCTGGCATCGCCAGGTTGCCCGCGATCTCGCCGAGCCGCGGTACGGCACGCGCAAGCGCTTCGCACTGCGCGCCACTGCGCCCGTCGTTCCAGAGAATCGCGGGGCGCAGCACCTGGCCCGCTTCGTCGAGCAGCGTGGCGCCGTGCATCTGGCCCGACAGGCCGATCGCACGCACCGCCGCAAGCTCTTCGGGATGCGACTTGCCGAGCGCGCGCATCACCTCTTCGAGCGCATGCCACCACTGCTGCGGCGCCTGCTCCGACCACAACGGTTGCGGCCGTTCGACCGTGAGCGGTGCGCGGGCCACGCCCACGATGCGGTGGTCGTCGGCGAGCAAAAGCGCCTTGAGCTCGGACGTGCCGAGGTCGAGTCCCAGATACAAGATGAGCCCCCTGGTTTTCTGCTGCGTGCTCAGGAAGAGACGCCGCTGCCGAAGCGCGTGTCGGCCTGCCGGCGGAATTCGCTCGGCGTCATGCCCTTGATTTCAAGGAAGCGCCGGTTGAAGTTCGCCACGTTGTTGAAGCCCACCTGGTAGCAGATGTCGGTCACGTAGTGATCGGTCTGCATCAGCAGGTGGCAGGCGCTGTTGATGCGCACGCGGTTGACGAAATCGGTAAAGCTGTTGCCGGTGGAGCGCCTGAAGAAGCGGCTGAAGCGGCTCTCGCTCATGCCCAGCTCGGCCGCCACGTCCGACATCGAGATCGGGTCGGCCATGTTGTTGGTGATGCGGTTGACGATGCCGTTGATCTGGTCGACCTGCGCGTCGCCGTCCGCGCCCTGCGCGCCCTGCATCTGCACGCTCGACAGCAGCCGGTAGTCGGTGCATTGCGCCAGGTCGGCCATGAAGTCGAGGAACAGGCTCAGGCGCCGCACGCCGCGCGCGGCCTTGATGCTGTCCCAGTGCGCCTGCGCGTTCTCCGACATGCCGAAGAATTCGATGCCGTGGCGCGCCCGCTCCAGCAGGTGCATTACCTCGCGCAGCTCGGGAATCTGGGATGCCGCGTGCTCGATAGGCTCGTGTCGGAACTGGATCACCCGGTCGCGTCCCGCGGCGCCGCCTTCGGGCACGTCGAGCGAGATCCAGTTGTGCGGCAGCCGCGGCCCGCACAGCACCAGGTGCCCGGGCTGGAACGGCCCGATCCAGTCGCCGATGAAGGCCTTGCCCGATGTCTCGGTGATCAGATGCAGCTCGTAGTCTTCATGGAAGTGCCATCGCACCAGCGGGCTCGGAAAGCCGTGCGCGAGGCAGCGCACCAGGCCGGTTTCTTCGGGGGTCTCGTAACCCAGCGAGGGGGAACGCGTGAAGTCGCGCTCCAGCTCGGGCTGGCGCTGACGGGGAATCGAACGCTTTCGGGTGGACGTCGTCATGATGGCAGCCCGGCTCAGGGCCGGGAAGCAGCAGCAACAGCGGTATTTTGTGCCTTCGCCAGGGCGGCGTGAACCGCCTCCAGCGTCGGTGGATCGGCACCCTCGCGGGTGCAGTTGAGGGCGGCGGCGGTGGCGGCGAAGCTCATCACTTCGCGCCATGCGTCGTCGCCCAGCTCGCCGAGCTGCGCCGGCCGCTCCACGCCATGCGCAAGCAGCGACACGGACAACCCGGCCGTGAAGGTGTCTCCCGCGCCGATGGTGTCGACCACGGTGACGCGCGGCGCGGCCACGGTCAACGGCTCGTGCCCCGTGCGCCAGAGCGTTGCGCCGTCGCCGCCGCGCGTGACGATCACGGCGCGCGCGCCGGCCTTCAGGCACTCGGCGGCCAGCGCGTCGACCTGCTGGCCGGGCGCGAGCAGCGCAGCGTCTTCGTCGCTGAGCTTGACCAGGTCGGCCATGGCGAACCAGCCGGTGACGCGCGCGCGGTACGCCGCCATGTCCGTGATCAGGCTGGGCCGTACGTTGGGGTCGAACACGATCACGCAACGCTCCCTGTTCGCTGCGACCAGGTCGGTGATGCGCGTGGCGGCCGGGTCCTGCAGCAGCGAGATCGAGCCGAAGTGCAGGAAGCGGCAGTCCGCCGGTAATTGCGGCAGCGGCTCGGGCGCCCAGGTGGCGTCGGCACTGCCGCGTGTATAGAAGGCGTAGCGGTTGGTCTGCGGCGTGCGCTCGACAAAGGCCAGCGTCGAAGGTGCGTTGCTTCGCAGAATGAAGCTGGTGTCCACGCCGTTGCGTTGCAGGAAGCCCATCAGCCGTTCACCAAAGAGGTCGGTCGACAACTGCGTGAGAAAACCGGTCGGCTGCCCGAGCCGCGCGCAGGCCACCGCGGTGTTGAGCGGCGAGCCGCCCTCGTGCCCGAGGAAAGCCAGGGTGCCCGCCTCGCTGGCGGTGAAATCGATGAGGGCTTCGCCCGTGAGTGCAATGCGCATGGTGTCTGGATTCTGGATCACGGCAAGGCGCGCGCATCGGCCAGGAAGCCGCGTTCGGCGGCCAGCGTGGCGGGATGGTCGAGCAGTTCGGCAAAAAGGCGCGGCGGGACGGTGATGGCTCCCACGCCGAGCCCCAGCAATGAAAGATACGCCTCCCGCGAGCGGATGCTGGCCACCAGCAGCCGCGTGCCCGACGAGGGCCGCCGTGCGACCAGCGACTGCATCTGCCCGATCAGCGCCAGGCCGTTGATGCCGGAGTCATCGAGCCGCCCGAGGTATGGCGCTGCGTAGGCCGCACCCAGTTGCGCCGCGAAGTGCGCCTGCTCGGGCGCATACACGGCAGTGAAGGTGACGGACACGCCCTGCGCGATGAGCCGCGCGCCGGCGTCGAGGCCCTGGCGCGTGGCGGGAATCTTGATGACCAGTTGGCCGCTGTCGAATTGCGGGAGCAGTGCTTGTGCGTCTTCGAGCATGCCGTCAACTTCGCTCGAATACACCTGCGCCTGGACCTGGCGTGCGCCCAGCTCTATGCAGCGCTTGAGCAGGCCCGGCACTTCGGCGCGGCCGATGCCTGCGCGTTGCAGCAGCGTGGGGTTCGTTGTCACACCGTGCACTACGGGGTGCGGCAGGCAGGCCTGCAGCTCCGTCAGGTCGGCGCTGTCCAGGTACAGATGGAAATCTTCGGTCATGGGTTGCATGCTGCAGTGCATTCGGGGCGTGTGCGAATGAGTACGCCGTCGGCGTGAGCGCACCCCGAATGATCCCGAACGCATCGAATCGAAAAGCAGTTCTTCATCTCAGCTCATCACGTTACCGCCATCGACATTCAAAGTCTGCGCCGTGATGTAGCGCGCCTCGTCGCTGGCAAGAAATACCGCCGCCCCCGCGATGTCGCTCGGCACGCCCATGCGCCCGAGAGGCACCGCCAGCCCGACCTGCCGCTTCTTCTCTCCGGGCGGCAGCCCTTCGGCCTTGGCGAACAGGCTGTCGACATGGTCCCACATCGGCGTATCGACCACACCGGGCGCAATGCCATTGACGCGGATGCCGTGCGGCGCCATGGCCAGCGCGGCGCTCTGCGTGTAGCTGATGACGGCCGCCTTGGTCGCGCAGTAGTGCGACACCAGCGCCTCGCCGCGGCGCCCTGCCTGCGATGCCATGTTGATGACCGATGCACCCTGCGTGCCGGCTTCGACCATGTGGCGCAGCACGGCCTGCATCACGAAGAACATGCCCTTCACGTTGACCGCGAAGAGCCTGTCGAATGACGCTTCATCGCTGTCGAGCAGCGGCGCCAGGTCGAACACGGCCGCGTTGTTGAACAGCGTGTGGATGGGCCCGAAGGCCACCTGCGCCTCGGCCAGCATGTGCGCAATGGCCTGCGTATCGGTGACGTCGGCTGCGATGTAGGCGAGCTTGTCGGGGTGATCCTGCTGCAGCGCTCGCACGGCTTCGGGCGCGGCGGTGGCGCGATCGATCACGGTGCAGCGCGCGCCTTCGGCGATGCAGGCCTGCGCCACGGCCAGGCCGATGCCGCCACCCGCGCCGGTCAGCAGCACATGCCGGTCCTGAAGGCGCCCGCTCGTCATGGTCGACTTTCCGCGGCGACGAAGCGCGCGACGCGTTCGGCGGCCCGGCGCACGGCATCGATCAGCCGGGCGTCGGCGGCGATGTTTCCCCACAGGCCCGCGTCCGAGCACAGTGCAACGACCGGGTCGGCCGCATCGCAGATCGCATGAGCCACGGCCTCGTCCATGCCTTGGTCCTGATAGGCGTAGGGCAGCGTGCCCTTGTGCCAGCGCTGCAGGAACGCGAGGAACAGCGCCGGCAGCATCGCCACGCTGTCGACGGGCTGGCCCGCCGCCAGGCGCTCGCGCACGGTCGGTGCGATGAAGCCCGGGATCTTCGAGAAGCCGTCCGCCGCCACGCGCTGGTTGGTGTCGCGGATGGCGGGGTTGCCGAAGCGGTCGAGCACCACGTCGCGATACGCCGCGAGGTCGATCGGGCTCGGGCTCAGGCAGGGGATGACGTCGTCGGTGACGTAGTCGAACGCCATCTTGCGAATGGCCGCGTTGTGCGTGCCTTCGTGGATGAAGTTCAGCCCCACCAGCGTGCCCGCCCAGGCGATGCAACTGTGCGTGGCGTTGAGGATGCGGATCTTGGCCTCTTCGTAGGGCTGCACCGATTCAACCAGCTCCACGCCCACGCGGCCCCAATCAGGGCGCCCGGCCGCGAAGTTGTCTTCGATGACCCACTGGATGAAGCTCTCGCCGGTAACGGCTGCCGCATCGTCGCGGCCCGTGGCGGCCTTCACACGTGCGCGCAGTTCGGGCGGCGGGCGCGGGGTGATGCGGTCGACCATTGCGTTCGGGCAGCGCGTGTTCGCGTTGACCCATGCCAGCAGATCGGCATCGCCCGCCAGTTCGATGAACTCCAGCAGCCCGGCGCGGAAGCGGTCGCCGTTGTGGCGCAGGTTGTCGCAGTTCAGCAGCGTGACCGCGCCGGCATTGGCGGCCTCGCGCGCGCGCAGGATCGCGCAGACGGCGCCGTAGATGGTCACTCCGTCGCCGCCGGACTCGCCACGGCGCGCACGTTCGACATCGGCCGCCAGGTCGCCGAATGACAGGTCGAGCTTGCCCTTGTCGTCGAGGTAGTAGCCCGCCTCGGTCACGGTGAACGACACGATGCGTGTTGACGGCGCCGCACCGCGCGCGATCACGCCGGCCAACGAGCGCTCCCATGGCAGCACTTCGCGGATGGCTTCGATCTCTTCGTAGCGGTACTCGCCTGCCGGCGACACGGTTTCGAGCGTGTAGCGCCCGCCCTGCGCCTGCAATGCAGCAACCACATCGGCCATGTCCGGCCGGATGTTGGCGCCCGAGAGCGACCAGCGGGTGTCGCCCGCGTCGATCAGCCGCTGCAGGTACACCGCCTGGTGGGCGCGGTGGAATGAGCCAAGGCCCAGGTGAAGCACCGTGAACTCCGTGAGAGCCGGTGGAATTTGCGCGATGGTCACGGGAATGTCCGTTGAAAAGACGGTAGAAGAAAAATGAAGGTCACGCGGCGACCGTGCGGCCTTCGCGGTTGAAGAGATGCAGCACCGACGGGTCGAGCTCCACGGCCACGTCGTCGCCGGCCTGCAGCGGCGTGCGGTCGTTCTGCCGTGCGATGAGCGGCACGCCGCCCACGTCGACGTGGATGAGCGTGTCGGCGCCCAGCGCCTCGATCAGCTCGACGCGGCCCTGCACGTCGCTCACCGGCGCGCCCTGCTTCGGATGCACGCGCAGGCCCTCGGGCCGCACGCCCAGGAAGCCGTCGGCGGGCAGCCTGCCGCCGGTGGCGGCCGAGAAGCTGGGAATGGCATTGGCGGCCACCATGTTCATCGACGGCATGCCGATGAACTGCGCGACGAACTGGTTGGCCGGGTGGTCGTACAGCTCCAGCGGCGTGCCGACCTGCTCGATGAGCCCGTCTTTCAGCACCACCACGCGGTCGGCCAGCGTCATGGCCTCGACCTGGTCGTGCGTCACGTAGATGGTGGTCGCACCGAGTGCGCGGTGAAGCTTGTGGATTTCGACCCGCGTGTTGCCGCGCAGTGCCGCGTCGAGGTTCGACAGCGGCTCGTCGAACAGGAACACCTTGGGCGCGCGCACGATGGCGCGGCCGATGGCCACGCGCTGGCGCTGGCCGCCCGACAGGTCCTTGGGCGTGCGGTCGAGGTACTGAGTGAGGTTGAGCGTCTTCGCCGCATGATCGACCTTGGTCTTGATCTCGCTCTTGGACACACCCGCGAGCTTCAGCGCGAACGACATGTTGTCGTACACGCTCATGTGCGGATAGAGCGCATAGCTCTGGAACACCATCGCAAGGTCGCGCTTGCCAGAAGGCGCCCAGGTGATGTCCTTGCCGTCGAGCAGCAGGTTGCCGCTGGTGATGGGCTCGAGCCCGGCAATCAGCCGCAGCAGCGTCGACTTGCCGCAACCCGAAGGCCCGACGAAGACGATGAACTCGCCCTTCTGGATCTGGAGGTCGACGCCCTTGATGATGTTGACTTCACCAAAGCTCTTCTTGATGTTCTTGAGTTCGAGGTAGGCCATGAGATGTCTCCCTTTCTTTACTTGACGGCGCCGAAGGTCAGGCCTTGGACGAGTTGCTTCTGGCTGAACCAGCCGAACACGACGATGGGCGCAATGGCCATCAGCGAGGCGGCCGACAACTTGGCCCAGAACAGGCCTTCGGGGCTGGAGTACGAGGCGATCAGCGTGGCCAGCGTGCCGGCCTTGGCGGAGGTGAGGTTCAACGCCCAGAAGGCCTCGTTCCAGCTCAGCACCAGGCACAGAAGTCCGGTCGATGCGAGCCCGCCCACCGACAGCGGCATCACGACGTGGCGGAACTCGGTCCAGAGGTTGGCACCGTCCATGCGCGCGGCCTCCAGGATCTCGGGCGGAATATCTTTGTAGGCGCTGTAGAGCATCCACACCATGATCGGCAGGTTCGACAGCGTGAACACGATGGTCAGCGCGGTGAGCGAATCCAGCATGCCCGCTGTCTGCGCGATCACGTAGATGGGCACCAGCGCGCCCACGGCCGGCATCATCTTGGTGGAAAGCATCCACATCAGGATGTCGCGCGTCTTCTTCGTGCGGAAGAAGGCCATCGAGTACGCGGCGGGCGCCGCGATCAGCAGGCCGAGGATGGTCGAGCCCAGGCTGGTGATGAGCGAGTTGCGCGCGTACAGCAGGTAGTCGCTGCGGCGCTGCACTTCGCTGAAGTTGCCGAGCGTGGGCTCGAAGATGAACAGCGGCGGCACGTGGATGGCCTGCAGCTCAGTCTTGAAGGCCGTGAGAAACAGCCAGCCGAGCGGAAAGAACAGCAGCAGCGTGACGGCCCACGCGCCCACGGTGCGAATGGCCTGGGGCAGGAAGTTGCTGGGGGCTTGTTGTTGTTGCATGGCGTGTTGCTCCTCAGTCGAGGTTCTTGCCGATGATCCGGATGAGGAACACGGCCACGATGTTGGCCAGCACCACCGCGAACAGCGCGCCGGCCGAGGCCACGCCCACGTCGAAGTTCATGAGCGACTGCTTGAAGATCATGTAGGTCATGTTCGTGCTCTCGTTGCCCGGGCCGCCGTTGGTGGTGATGGCAATCTCGGCGAACACGCTGAGCAGGAAGATCATCTCGATCATGATCACCACCGCCATGGGGCGCGCGAGGTGCGGAATGGTGAGATAGAAGAAGCGCTGGAACGAACTCGCGCCGTCCATGCGCGCGGCTTCCATCTGCTCGCGGTCGAGCGACTGCAGCGAAGTGATGAAGATCAGGCAGGCAAAAGGCAGCCACTGCCAGGCCACCATGATGATCACCGACAGCAGCGGCACGTCGGTGAGCCAGTCGACCGGCTGTGCGCCGAAGGCGCGCCACACGTCGGCCAGCACGCCGTAGATGGGGTTCATCATCATGTGCTTCCACAGCAGCGCATTGACCGCAGGCATGACGAAGAACGGCGAGATCAGCAGCACCCGCACGATGCCGCGCCCCGGAAAGGGCTCGTTCACCAGCAGTGCGAGCAGCACGCCGAACACCACCGTGATGACGATCACGCTGCCGATCAGCAGCAGCGTGTTCCACGTGGCCGGCCAGAAGTCCGGGTCGGTGATGAAGTAGTGAAAGTTCTCGATGCCCGCGAAGGTGCGTTCACCGGGCTGCATGAGGTTGTAGTTGACGAACGAGAAGTACAACGTCATCACGAGCGGCACGATCATCCAGAGGAAGAGCGTGAGCACCGCGGGCGCCATGAGGGCGCGGGGCAGGAGTCTTTTCATGAGGTATCCCTTCTTGTGGTCCCTGGCTCCTCCCCCCGCTGGGGGAAGGCTGGGATGGGGGCTGCCCGATCAGGCGCGGCACCGAACGATGCGCCGCGAGCCCCCACCCCTACCCTCCCCCAGCGGGGGAGGGAGCAAGCCCGAAGACTTACTTGTAGTACCCGGCCTTCTTCATCTCACGCTCGGCTGCGGTCTGCGAAGTCTTCAGCGCCTGGTCCACAGTGACCTTGCCCGACAGCGCCGCGCTCATCTGCTGGCCCACCGCCACGCCGATGGCCTGGAACTCAGGAATGGCCGCGTACTGCACGCCGACGTACGGCGACTTCGGCAAGGTGCTGTCGGTGAGGTTCGCGCTGTCGATCGCCTTCTTCTCTGCAGCGGCGAACTTGGCGACCTTCTGGAACTCGGGGTTCGCGTAGGTCGACTTGCGCGTGCCTGTTGGCACCGAGGCCCAGCCGGTCTCCTTGGCCACGAGGTTGATGTATTCCTTGGAGGTGGCCCACTTGATGAACTTCTGCGCCGCGTCGTCCTTGGTCGAGCTGGCCGGAATGGCGAGGTTCCACGACCACAGCCAGTTGGCGCCCTTCGGCGTGGAGGCGGTCGGTGCCTGCGCGAAGGCCACCTTGTCGGCCACCTTCGACTGCTTCGGGTCGCTGATGAACGAGGCCGCGATGGTCGCGTCGACCCAGGCCGCGCACTTGCCTTCATTGAAGAGAGCGAGGTTCTCGTTGAAGCTGTTGGCCGATGCGCCCGGAGGGCCGTCCTTCTTCATCATGTCGACGTAGAAGGTGATCGCGTCCTTCCAGGCCTTGGTGTCGATCTGCGGCTTCCACTGCATGTCGAACCACTGGCCGCCGTTGGTGTTGACCAGCGTGGTCAGGAAGGCCATGTTGTCGCCCCAGCCCGGCTTGCCGCGCAGGCACATGCCGTACACGCCCGCCTTCGGGTCGTTGGCCTTGTCGGCGAACTCCTTCACCTGCGCCCAGGTCGGCTGGTCCGAGAACTTCACGCCCACCTTGTCGGCCAGGTCCTTGCGGTACATGAGCATCGAGCTCTCGCCGTAGAAGGGCGCGGCGTAGAGCTTGCCGTCGGTCGACAGGCCGTCGCGGATGGCGGGCAGCAGGTCGTCGATGTCATAGGCGGCATCGGTGGCAATGGGCTTGAGCCAGCCCTTCTTCGACCAGATGGGCGTCTCGTACAGGCCGATGGTCATCACGTCGAACTGGCCGCCCTTGGTGGCGATGTCGGTGGTCACGCGCTGGCGCAGCGTGCCTTCTTCCAGCGTGACCCACTTGAGCTTGATGTCGGGGTTCGCTTTTTCGAAGAAGGGCGTGAGCTTCTGCATCTCGATCATGTGGCCGTTGTTCACGGTCGCGATCACGAGTTCGGTGGCGGCCTGGGACACGACGCCCGAGCCGATGAGTGCGAGGACGAGGCCCGCTTTCAGAAAACGCTTCATGTTGTCTCCTAGAGGTGAGCGACGCCCTCTTGTCGGGTCGCCGTGGCCGGATTCTGGAGAAACGCGCTTGCAGTTTTGGTACTTCGATAGCCACCACCAGTACTTTCATGCACCAGTTGGCTAGTGAATTCCCTAGTTGATGCAATACAGCATGGAAAACAGCATCCCAAAGGCCTCAGGCGCCGCCCAGCAGCTGACGGCGGAACTGTGCGGCCGCCGGCGACAGCGCCCGGTCTTCCCGCGTGATCAGGCAGATCGGCGGCACGCGCACCGGCAGCTCCACCGGCACGGTGCGCAGCACGCCCAATCGGGCGTAGTGGTTGGCCTGCGAGGCGGGCATCACGGCCGCCATATCGGAGTTCTCGAGCAAGGCGGTAATGGCGATGGGCGATGCCGTTTCGATGATGTCGAGCCGCGCCTGGATACCGGCCTCGCGCATCGCCGCCTCGAAGCGCCCGCGCTGCGGCGAGCCCGGCGGCTGCAGCACCCACGACCAGTTCGCCATGCCGGCCAGCGTGACGGTGGCGCGCTCGAACACCGGGTGCGCGGTGCGCACCACGACCACCATCGACTCGCCTAGCAGCGGCACGCTCGCGTACTTCGCCTCGTCATGGCTCTCGGTGAGGCGGCCCAGCACGAGATCGACGTCGCCCTGCTCCAGCTGCGCCTGAATCACGTCGCTGGTCTCGACCACCACCGACACGGCCACCTGCGGGTGGCGGCGGCGGTACTCCACCAGCGCCGGCGCCAGCAGTTCGGGCACAGCACCCGGCACGCTGCCCACGCGCAGGGCGCCGCTCAGGCCCGAGCGCAGGGCCAGCATCTCCTCGCGGGCGGTGCCGAAGTCGCTGAGCACGCGGCGCGCGTAGCGGATGAGGATGTCGCCGTAGGGCGTGGGCTCCATGCCGCGCGCCAGGCGCTCGAAGAGCTTCTCGCCGAGTGAATCTTCGAGTTGCTGCAGCAGCTTGGTGGCGGCAGGCTGGCTGATGTTCATGGCCTCGGCCGCCCGGCCGAGGTGGCGATGGGCATCGAGCCGGGCCAGCAGCAACAGCTGGCGCGGCCGCACGTGGAGCATCAGCGACGCATCGGTCAGTCCGGAAGTCATATGCAAAAGTATATGGAGCTTCAGGCTTTTACGATTGGATTGCGAGGGAGAAGCTCCGTACGCTCGGGCTCATTACAAGCAGGAGACACCCGATGAAATTTCCCTCTCTCGCCCGCGCGGCGGGGCTGGCTGCAGCCGCCCTGCTGGCCGTGTCAGCGGCCGGTGCGCAGTCGAGCTACCCCGACAAGCCGATGCGCATCATGGTCGGCGCCTCTCCCGGCGGCGGCACCGACATCCTGGCGCGCGTGCTGGCCGACAAGTTCTCGCCCGCGCTCAAGCAAACCGTGGTGGTCGAGAACCGGCCCGGCGCCTCCAACACCATTGCCGGCGAACTCACCGCCCGCGCGCCGGCCGACGGCGCCACGCTGCTGCTGGCCACCAACACGGCGCAGGCTGTGGCGCCGCACATCCTCAAGCTCAAGTACGACCCGCTCAAAGACCTGCAGCCCGTGGGCCTGGTGGCAGTGATGCCCAACGTGCTGGTGGTGTCGGCCAGCTCGCCCTACAAGTCGGTGAAGGACCTGGTGACGGCCATGGCGGCCAAGCCGGGCGGATTCAAGTACGCCTCGTCGGGCATCGGCAGCACGCAGCACGTGGGCGGCGAGGCCTTCAACCTGGCCACCGGCATGAAGTCGATCCACGTGCCCTACAAGGGCAGCTCGCAGGCGCACATCGACATCATCGCGGGCGAAGTCGACATGATGTTCGACAGCACCTCCTCGGCCATGGGCCAGATCAAGGCCGGCAAGTTCCGCGCATTGGCCGTGAGTGCGCCGCAGCGCTCGCCCGAGCTGCCCGACGTGCCCACGCTGGCCGAGCAGGGCGTCAAGGGCGCCGACGTGTCCACCTGGTACGGCCTCTACGTCACGGCCGGCACGCCGCGCCCCGCGGTCGAGCGGCTGAGCGCCGAGCTCACGCGCACGCTGAAGCTGGCCGACGTGCAGACGCGCATCAAGGCCCTGGGCGGCGAGCCCGGCGCGCTCACCGGCGAGCCCTTCGCGGCAATGAACAAGCAGGAATTCGACCACTACGGCCAGCTCGTGCGCGACGCCAATATCAAGGCCGAATGAACCGGCCCGCTCCCTTTTCATTCAACTCGCATCCGAGCCACACCATGTCCACCACTACCAAGACCTCGAGCGTGATCTCCGCCAAACCCCGCATCGTCGTGCTGCTGGGCGACCCCAGCGGCGTCGGCCCCGAAATGGCCGTGAAGCTGCTGGCGCGCCAGCGCAACCTGGACGCCGCGCGCGTGCTGCTGATTGCCGACCCGATCGTGCTGGCCGCCGGCGAGCGCGCGGCGGGCGTGAAGCTGAACCCGCTGCAGGTCGAGAACCTCGACACGCTGCGCTTCGAAGACGGCCGCCCCAGCCTGCTCACGCGCGACTGGATGGAGGGCCTTGAGCCGGTGCTGGGAGAGTCGAATGAACAGTCGGGCCGGGCCTCGTTCGAGGCGCTGGAGCTGGCCACGCTGGCGGTGCGGCGCGGGCAGGCCGAAGGCATTCTCTTTGCGCCGCTCAACAAGCATTCGCTGCGCCTGGGCGGCCTCGTGCATGAAGACGAACTGCGCTACATGCAGGAGCGCTTTGCGGTGACGGGCTTCGTCTGCGAGTTCAATCTCACAGGATCGCTCTGGACCTCGCGCGTGACCTCGCACATTCCGCTGAAGGACGTGGCGAGCCACATCACCGTGCAAGGCGTGAGCGACGCCGTGAAGATCATCGCGTCGGCACTGCGCCGCGCGGGCGTGGCGCATCCGCGCATCGCGGTGACGGGGCTCAACCCGCACGCGGGCGACGGGGGCTCCATCGGCATGGAAGAAATCGAGATCATCGCGCCCGCCGTCGAACAGCTGCGCGCCGAGGGCTTCGACGCGCGCGGCCCGTTCTCGCCCGACACGGTGTTCATCGGCGCACGGCGCGGCGACGTCGATGCGGTGGTGTCGATGTACCACGACCAGGGCCAGATCGCGATGAAGCTCATGGGCTTCGAGCAGGGCGTGACGCTGCACGGTGGCCTGCCGGTGCCGGTGGCCACGTCGGCCAGCGGCAGTGCCTTCGACATCGCGGGCCAGGGCATTGCGAAGATCGAAGGGCTGCAGCAGGCCTTCGACCTGTGTGTGCGCATGGCGAGCGGCGCGCCGGCGCGCACGGCCGCACAGGCAGTAACTGCGTGAGTCTCTCGGCAGGACCAAACAAAAAGGGCCGCTTGCGCGGCCCTTCTTTTTAAAAACTCAGGCGGTCGGTGGTTCGCCGTAGCTGTTCGACTCGGGTTGCGTCGGCTGCACGTAGAAATAGATCAGCACGAGGTTGACGAGCGGAATGAGCGCCAGCAGCAGAAACCAGCCGCTCTTGCCGATGTCGTGCAGGCGGCGCGCTCCCACGGCCAGCGCGGGCAGCAGCAGGGCCAGAGCCGCGATGCCGTACACGAACCGATGGATCAGGCTTGCCACGATGAGAATGACCAGCTGTCCAAGTACGAACCACCAGAACTCCGAGCGCGAGGCGCGCCCGCTGAAATCCACGTACTTGTTCAGACAGGTCTTGACCGCTGTTTGAAAATTCATTGATCGACTCCTCTTGATTGGTCCCAGGGAAATTTCCCCGGGCCATCATATAGATGCGTCTTTCAACGGCAAACTCGGCTAGAAGCGATAGCCGGCCTGCAAACAAACGGGTTATGAATTGGCTTGCCAGCGGCCCGATTCAGCTGCCCAGCCGCTTCAGCAGGCCCGCGGTCGATGCATCGAGCCCCATGACGTCGCCCGATGCGAGGCGCGGTTCGATGTCCTTTGCGAGCACCTTGCCGAGCTCCACGCCCCACTGGTCGAAACTGTTGATACCCCACAGCGCACCGCTGGTGAACACGCGGTGCTCGTACATCGCGAGGAAGGCACCCAGCGATTCGGGCGTGAGCTTTTCGAACACGAAGAAGGTGCTCGGCCGGTTGCCCGGAAAGTTCTTGTGGCCGCCCTCGTCGAGCTTGCCCACCATCAGCGCCTGCGCCTGTGCGAGCGCATTGGCCAGCAGCTTGGGGTGATGGCCTTCGAGGTCGTGCGAGGCATCGCGCACCGCCACGAACTCGAGCGGGATCACGTCTGTGCCCTGGTGCAGCATCTGGAAGTAGGCATGCTGCCCGTTGGTGCCGGGCTCGCCCCACAACACCGGCGAAGTGCCGAAGGCCACCGGCTTGCCGCTGGCATCGACCTGCTTGCCGTTGCTTTCCATCTCGAGCTGCTGCAGGTAGGCCGGCACGCGCTTCAGCGCGCTGTGGTACGGCGCGATGCTGCGGCTCGTGAACTTGTGGAAGTTGCGATACCAGACGTCGAGCAGGCCCAGCCGCACCGGCAGGTTCTGCGCGAGCGGTGCGGTGCGGAAGTGCTCGTCCATTGCATGCGCGCCCGCCAGCAGCCGGCGGAAGCCGTCGGCGCCAATGGCCAGCGCAATCGGCAGGCCGATTGCCGACCACAGCGAATAGCGGCCGCCCACCCAGTCCCAGAAGCCGAAGGTGGTGTCGATGCCGAACTTCTTCGCCGCTTCCACATTGGTGGTGAGCGCCGCGAAGTGGCCCGCGATATCGGTGCCACCCGATTGCTCGTACCAGCGCTTGGCAGAAAGCGCGTTGGTCATCGTCTCGGCCGTGGTGAAGGTCTTCGAGGCAATGAGGAACAGCGTGTGCTCGGGCGCGAGGCCCTGCAGCACGCCCGCCAGCTCATGGCCGTCGACGTTCGAGACGAAGTGAAAGCGCTTGCCCGGCGCGGCGAATTCGGCCAGCGCCAGCACCGCCATCTGGGGGCCGAGGTCGGAGCCGCCGATACCGATGTTGACCACGTCGGTGATCGTGTGGTCGGCGCGCACCTTCTCGGCATAGGCCAGCATCGCGTCGAGCGTGGCGTGCACTTCGCGCAGCTCGTGCGCGGTCTTCGGGCCGGTCTGCGCATCGGCCGGCGCGCGCAGCAGCGTGTGCAGCACGGCGCGGTCTTCGGTGTTGTTGATGTGCTCGCCGGCGAACATGGCGTCGCGGTGAGCCTCGAGGCCGCACTCGCGGGCCAGCTCGAGCAGCAGCTCTTCGGTGCGCACGTCGATCAGGTTCTTCGACAGGTCGGCGAAGACGTACGGCGCCTCCTGGCTGAAGCGTGCGAAGCGGCCCGCGTCGTCGACGAAGGCATGGCGCACATCGAACTGGCGGCCTGCGGTTTCGAAGCTGGACTGCAGCTGCGCCCAGGCCGGCGCGCGATCGCAGCGAAGGGTCATGGCCATGTTTACTTGCCGCTTTCCTGCATGAGCTTTTCGAGCTTCACGGCGTCGGCCGCGAAGGCGCGGATGCCTTCGGCGAGCTTCTCGGTGGCCATGGCGTCTTCGTTCAGGGCAAAGCGGAAGCCCGCCTCGTCGTAGCTGACCTTGGCGACGTCGCCGCCAGTTGCAGCCTTGGCGTCGAGCGCGTGCTGCAGCGGCTCGTTGCTGGCGGCCAGCTCGGCCAGCAGCTCGGGGCTGATGGTCAGCAGGTCGCAGCCGGCGAGCGCCTGGATCTGTCCCACATTGCGGAAGCTCGCGCCCATGACTTCAGTCTTGATGCCGTGCTGCTTGTAGTAGTTGAAGATTTCGCGCACCGACTTCACGCCGGGGTCGTTCGCGCCGGCGCTCGCAGCCTCGTCCCACTTGGCGCCGGCCGACTTCTTGTACCAGTCGTAGATGCGGCCCACGAAGGGCGAGATGAGCTGCACGCCCGCAGCGCCGCAGGCCACGGCCTGCGCGAACGAGAACAGCAGCGTGAGGTTGGTGCGAATGCCCTTCTGCTCCAGGGCACGCGCCGCCTCGATGCCTTCCCAGGTGGAGGCGACCTTGATCAGCAGGCGCTTTTCGGTGTCGATGCCTTCGGCCTTGTAGAGCGCCACGATGCGCTCGCCGCGCGCAATGGTCGCGGCCGTGTCGAAGGACAGGCGGGCATCGACTTCGGTCGACACGCGGCCCGGGATGATCGAGAGGATTTCGGTGCCGAAGCGCACCAGCAGGCGGTCGATGACCTCGTCGAGCGGCTTGCCCGCGTGCTTCTTCACTGTCTCGTCGAGCAGCGGCCGGTATTCGGGCTTCTGCACGGCCTTGAGGATCAGCGAGGGATTGGTGGTCGCGTCCTGTGGCTTGGAAACGCTGAGCTGCTTGAAGTCACCGGTGTCGGCGACGACGGTGGTCCATTGGCGGAGGGCATCGAGTTGGTTCATGAAATCATTATCCAGTGCGGGTTGTGACAAGTCCTGCACGCAGTTGCGCGTCGGCCGATGTTTTCATGCGCACCGTAGCACGGGTTTTCACGCGGCTCCATCGGCCTGATGCCCGTGTGGTTGTCGCCGCTGTCCGGCCTCCCCGCCCTACACCGCCTGTGGTCCGTGGCTGACGGGCGCGTGCCCTGCCCTTGGCTAGCCTGAGTTTTACGCCGAATGTCTTCATCCCTCAGGAGTGCCTCATGACCCCTCGCACGCGCGCCGACGCCACCACCGTCCGGCCTTTCGACGACCGCCGCACCAGCAACGCGATCGGCGCAATGGCCACGGCCTTCGTCGTGGGCGGCGTGGCCACCTGGTTCGCCATGGACGCGGCGCGCACCGCACGCGCCCGGCCGGCCGGCCCGGCTGACGGCGCACCGCTGATGCGCGCGCCGCTGCAGGTGGTGGCGCCGGTCGATCTGCAGCGCTATGCGGGCATCTGGCACGAGCAGGCCCGCCTGCCGAACCGCTTCCAGAAACAATGCGCCGGCCCCGTGGTCGCCGAATACACCCCGCAGCCTGGGGGTGCCGTGCAGGTGCTCAATCGCTGCGTGCGGGAAGACGGCAACTTCGACGAGGCCGTCGGCGCTGCCCGCGTGGTGCCGGTGGCAGGCCAGCCTGGCGCAGGGCGCCTCCAGGTGCGATTTGCGCCAGCGTGGCTCGGCTGGCTACCGATGGTCTGGGGCGACTACTGGATCCTGAAGCTCGACCGCGACTATCAGGTGTCGCTGGTCGGCACGCCCGACCGCCAATACCTGTGGGTGCTGTCGCGCGCGCCACGCCTCGACGAGGCCGTGCTGCGCGCGGAACTGGACTACGCCCGCAGCCTGGGGTTCGACACCGACAAGGTGGTACTCACCGGCAGGTAGCGCTGCAGCTGCGACGGCAGCACGGCCGGCGCGGTGCAATGAATGGCGTGCCAGCCGAAGGCACGCGCCGCCTCCACGTTGGCGGCCGAATCGTCGATGAACACGGTCTGTGCCGGGTCGAGGCGGTAGCGCATCGCCAGCACTTCGTAGATCTCGCGTTCGGGCTTGAGGAACTTCACGTCTCCCGAGAACACGCCGCCGTCGAAGCGCTGCATGAAGGCGTGCTTGCGCTCGATGGCGCGGGCGTACGGCGCGGGCATGTTCGACAGGTAGTACAGGCGCAACGGCTGGCCGGCTTCGCGGTGGGCGATCAGCTGTTCGAGCATGTCGACTGTGACGCCGATGGGCTCCAGCCGCTCGCCCAGCCCTTCGAGCATGGTGTGAAGCGGCTCGGCCGGCAGCGAAAGCCGCGCCGTCATGCGGGCGATGGCGTCGTCCAGCGTGCGGGTGCCGCAGTCGAAACCCGTCCAGTCGTCGTGATGGAAAAGCGCCCTGCCCAAGGCGGCCGCGGCGGCTTCAGTGGGTGCGTGTTGGGAGAGATGGGCCTGTACCAGCCGTGTGGGCTCCCATGCGAAAAGCACGGCGCCCAAGTCGAAAACCACGTTCATGGCGCCATTGTTTCATGCGCCGGGCACCACGCTCACGCCATGGGCTCCCAGGGACAGCGTGGCCTGCGCGCCGACTGCCAGCGGCCGGGACAGGTCGGTCGACACCACGAAGACCGGCCCCAGTGTGGTGTCGAAGCCGTATTCGTAGAAGCTGCCAAGGTAGGCGGCCTTGCGCAGCGTGGCCGGAAGGCCGTCCGCCGCGCCGCTGGCGCCGATCTGCCAGGCTTCGGGCCGCACCGCCACCTTCACCGTGCCGGGCGCCACCGCATAGCGCGGCTGCAGGCGCAGCGGGCCGAGCGCCACGCTGCCGTCGGCTTGCGCCGTGGCGGGAAACACCATCGCCTCGCCCATGAAACCGGCGACGAACTCGCTCTCGGGCCGCCCGTAGAGTTGCTCGGGCGTGCCGCGCTGGGCAATCACGCCGTGGTCCATCACGATGATCTGGTCGCTCACGGCCAGCGCCTCGCTCTGGTCGTGCGTGACGTAGGCCACCGTGAGCTTCAGCCGCTGCTGCAGCGAGCGGATTTCCTCGCGCATCTCGCGGCGCAGCCGGGCATCGAGGTTCGACAGCGGCTCGTCGAACAGCAGCACCGCCGGTTCGAGCACCAGCGCACGCGCCAGTGCCACGCGCTGCTGCTGGCCGCCCGAAAGCTCGCTGGGCAGCCGCTCGTCGAAGCCGACCAGCCCCACGCCCCGCAGTGCCTCGCGCGCCCGCGACGTGGCCTCGTCTTTCTTCACACCGCTCATGCGCAGGCCGTAGCTCACGTTCTCGATCACGTTCATGTGCGGGAACAGCGCGTAGCTCTGGAACATCATGCTGACGTTGCGCTCGGCCGGGCCGAGCGTGGTGACGTCTCGCCCGCCCATGAAGATCGAGCCCGCGGTCGGCGATTCGAGCCCCGCGATCATCCGCAGCGTGGTCGTCTTGCCGCAGCCCGAGGGCCCGAGGATGGTGGTGAGCGTGCCCACCGGCACTTCGAAGCTGATGCCCTTGACGGCCAGCGGCGCGTTCTTGTCCGCGCCGTAGCGCTTGGTGACGTTGCGGAATTCGATGCCGTTGCTCATGGATTCTTCTCTCGTTTCAATGCACGGGCGCGGGCACGACCGGCACACCCGCCTTGCGCCGCCCAAGCTTGCGCTCCCCAACCACCCACTGCACCAGCGCAATGGCCAGCGACATCAGGATCATGAGCACCGTGCAGTACGCCAGCGCGATGCCATAGTCGCCGTTGCCGACGCGGCCGATGATGTAGGTGGTGGCCAACTCGTTCTCCGCCGTGACCAGGAAGATCACCGCGCTCACCGTCGTCATGGCGCGCACGAAGCTGTAGACCAGCGCGGCCACCAGCGCGGGCTTGAGCAGCGGCAGCACCACCTTGAAGAGCGTCTGCGAGGTCGAGGCGCGCAGCATCAGCGAAGCCTCGTCGAGCGAGCGGTCGAGCTGCTTGAAGGCCGCCGTGCCGGCCCGCACGCCCACCGGCAGGTTCCGGAACATGAAGCACAGCACGATGATGAGCCCCGTGCCCGTGAGCTCGAAAGGCGGCACGTTGAAAGCCAGGATGTAGCTCACGCCCAGCACCGTGCCCGGAATCGCAAAGGCCAGCAGCGCGCCGAACTCGAACAGCCCCTGCCCCCTGAACTCGTTGCGCGCCAGCAGCCATGCAATCAGCAGGCCCAGCGCCGCGGTAATGGGCGCCGAGATGCCCGCCAGCTTGAGCGTGGTGATCAGCGAGTTCCACGCGGTGCCGGCCCACACCAGCCCGAACTGCCCCCACTCGAGCGCAAAGGCACTCTTGAAGTGGTTCAGCGTGAAGCTGTAGTCGCGTCCCCAGGTCTGCACGAAGCCGCCCGCGAAGGCGAACAGGTACACCACGGCGGTGAACGCGATCCAAGGCAAGGCGATGCAGTAGATGGTGCGGCGCACGCCGTCGGGCAGCGCCATCGCGATGCCGGCGTCGCCCTTGCCGCTCACGGTGGTGTAGTTCTGCTTGCCCAGCACGCCGCGCTGCAGCGCGAACACGCCGAGCGCGAACAGCGTGAGCACCCAGGCCAGCGAGGCCGCGCGGCCCTGGTCGTACTGCGCGCCGACGATGGCAAAGAAGATGTCGGTCGACAGCACCGAGAACTGCCCGCCCACCACCACCGGGTTGCCGAAGTCGGCAATGCTCTCGATGAAGCCCACCAGGAAGGCGTTGGCCAGCCCCGGCTTCAAGAGCGGCAGCGTGATGGTGAAGAAGGTGCGGCGGCGGTCGGCGCGCAGCATTTGCGCGGCTTCCTCGAGGCTGGGCGCAATGCCCTGCACCACGCCGCGCATGATCATGAAGGCGATGGGCGTGAACGCGAACAGCTGCGCCACCAGCACACCCGGCATGCCGTAGAACCAGCGCGTGGGCTCGATGCCGAACACGTTCTCCAGCACCTGGTTGACGATGCCGGCGCGGCCGAACAGCAGGATCAAGCCGAGGCCCACCACGAAGGGCGGCGTGATGATCGGCAGCAGCGCCAGCACCCGCAGCGCGCCCTGCCCGCGCTTGCTGCCGCGCTCGGCCATCAGCGCCATCAGCGTGCCGAGGAAGGTGGTGCCGACCGCCGTGAGCAGGGCCAGCACCAGCGTGTTCCACGCCACGCCGCAGCGCACGCCGCCGGAGAGGCAGCCAAGGCCCCAGATGCGCTCGGTGAACACGCGCGCGACGAACGCGGTGATCGACCACTGCCCGTCCTCATTGAAGAACGCACCGGACAACGCCTTGCTCACCGGGTAGGCGATGAACAGCGCCATCAACACGCCGCAGCCGATGACCGCGGCAGACACGAACAGGTCGCCCTTGAAGAGGCCCAGCCGCGCAATCCCGAAGGCCGCCAGCAACACGAGCGCGGTGAGTGCCACGAAGCCGCCCGCGCCGATGCCGAACTGGTTGATGGCCAGCTCGCCGAACTGTGCGTTGAGCGCCGCAAAGCTCCAGCCCCGCGCGCCGATGGCAAAGCCCGTGACGGCAAGCCCGATGGCACCGATCGCGCCGCCCGCCAGCAGCCAGCGCCCCTGCGCACGGCCTGCTGGCAGCCACGCGCCCACGGCGCACATCACCAGCCCCGCAAGGCCGATGAAGAGCCAGCTGCGGCCCTGCGTAGCCGCCTGCATGAGGCCGTTGGCACCCTCCGCCTGACCGAAGACCTGCGGAACGGCCTCGTACCAGGTGGCATCCTGGATCGCATACCAGGGCAGCAGCAGGTACGCCGCAAAGCCCAGCACGACCCACGCCCAGATCCAGCGCCGCGAGCGCCGGATGGCAGCCAGCGACGCCGGATTGACCGGCGCGCCTTCAGCGACTGAACGCGCTTCCACTTAGCGCGGCAGCGAATTGACGTCTTTTTCCCAGCGCGCAATCAGGCGGCGGCGCTCGGCGCTGGCACCGTACTTGGCGTAGTCGTAGTTGATGAACTTGATCTTCTTGAAGTCCGGGATGCGCGGGTCGAGCTTGGCGTTGATGTTGCTCGGCAACTGGAACTGCTTGTTGGCAGCGCCCAGCTCCTGCGCGGCGGGCGTCAGTGCCCATTCGTAGAACTTCTTGGCGGCGTCGAGGTTGCGCGCGCCCTTGATGATGCTCATGGAGCCGATTTCGGCGCCCGTGCCATCACTCGGCGTGATGGTCTCGACCGGAAAGCCCTGCATCTTCTCGCCAGGGCCGTCGTGCACGAAGCTGATGGAGATCGCGGTTTCGCCGCGTGCCACCGCCTTGATCGGGCCGGTACCGGAGCGGGTGTACTGGCCCACGTTCTTGTGCAGCGCCTTGAGGTAGTCGAAGGCCTTGTCCTCGCCCATCATCTGCACCAGCGTGGCGATCATGGTGTAGGCCGTGCCGCTCGATGCGGGGTTGGCCACCTGGATGTCGCCCTTGTATTCGGGCTTGAGCAGGTCGGCCCAGGTCTTGGGCACGGGCAGCTTCTTCTTGGCCAGCAACTCGGGGTTGTAGCCGAAGCCCAGCGGGCCCGAATAGATGCCGACCGTCTTGTAGCCCGACTGCTTGGCTTGCTGCTGGGCCCAGGGGTGCAGCTGCGACAGCGTGGGCGACTTGTATTCGAGCGTGAGACCCTGCTCGGCCGCCTGCAGGTGCGGGTCGCCGGTGCCGCCGAACCAGATGTCGGTCTTGGGGTTGTCCTTCTCGGCAATCAGCTGGGCCAGCGCCTCGCCCGAGCCCTTGAGCGCCATGTTGATGCGCACGCCGGTGGTTCGGGCATAGACGGTGGAAATCACGTTGCACCACTCGGCCTGGACCGAGCAGATCACGTTGACGGTCTGGGCCGACGCGGCGGCCGACAGGCCGAGCAGCACGGCTGCGGTGAGAATCTTGCTCTTCATTGGGTCCCTCCACCTCTGTGCAATAAAAAAAGGCCTCGCGGCCATGGGGCAGCGTAGCTTTAGTACAGGTCTCTCGAATCGGTACAAGTACCATCGCGACTGGCGCATGTCGCATCAGCGACGCATGCAGCCTGCCTCGGCACTCAGACAAAGGAAAGTTTTCTCATGAGCTTCGATCTCGTTCTGTTCGGCGGTACTGGCGATCTCGCGTGGCGCAAGCTGATGCCCGCGCTGTTCCAGGCATTCCGGCACGGCAGTCTGCCACCTGACGGCCGCATCGTCGGCGTGGCGCGGGACGACCTGTCGGACGACCAGTACCGGGAGCTGATCCAGTCGCGCTTCAAGGCGGTCGAAGGCGCCAAGCGGCCTTCACCGGAGGAATTCGAGAAGTTCGCCTCCATGCTGCACTACCTGCGCATGGACCTCTCGAAGCCCGACGACTATGCCCGCCTGGCGAGCCTGCTCAACCAGCGCGACGCCAAGACGGTAGTGATGTACGTGGCCACGGCGCCCGCGCTCTTCACCCAGGTGGTCGAGCAGATCGCGGCGGCCGGTCTCAATGGCTCCAGGACCCGCATCGTGCTTGAGAAACCGCTGGGCCACGACCTGGCTTCCAACCGCGCCATCAACTCCGCCGTTGGCAAGGTGCTCGAAGAAAAGCAGGTCTTTCGCATCGACCACTACCTCGGCAAGCCTTCGGTGCAGAACCTGTTCGCCATGCGCTTCGGCAATGCGCTGTTCGAGCCCATCTGGCGCCGCGAGCACATCTCCAACATCCAGATCACCATTGCCGAAGACCTGGGCGTGGAAAAGCGCGGCGCGTTCTACGACCAGACCGGCGCACTGCGCGACATGGTGCAGAACCACGCGCTGCAGCTGCTGTGCGCCGTGGCCATGGAGCCGCCGATCAACTCGCACGCCGACGCCATCCGCGACGAAAAGCTCAAGGTGCTGCGCGCCCTCAAGCCCTGGACGCCCGAGAGCCTGGGCCTGCACACGGTGCGCGGCCAGTACACGGCCGGCACGGCCTACGGCGAGCGGGTGCAGGGCTACCGCGACGAGCCGGGCGTGAACCCGGACAGCCGCACCGAGACCTTCGTGGCGCTGCGCACCGAAATCGCCAACTGGCGCTGGGCCGGCGTGCCCTTCTACATCCGCACCGGCAAGCGGCTGGCTTCGCGCGACGCGCGCATCGAGGTCAACTTCAGGCCCACGCCGCATGCCATCTACCGGGCACCGGCGGGCAACGTCAACAAGCTGGTGATCAACCTGCAGCCCAAGGACGGGCTGGAGCTTCACATGCTCGCGCAGGCGCAGGACAACCGGCAGCGCACCAACGGCAACCAGAGCGCGGCCGCGCAGCTGGCGCCGGTGCAGCTCGACCTCGACTTCGACAAGCGCTTCGGCGCCGAACGCGTGGGCGCCTACGAGCGCCTGCTGCTTGACGTGATCGACGGCCGCCTGAACCTGTTCGTGCGCAGCGACGAGCAGGAAGAAGCATGGCGCTGGGTCGAGCCGCTGATCGACAGCTGGGAATCGGACGGCGGCCCGCGCCCCTATGCGGCTGGCACCTGGGGCCCGAGCGCGTCCAGCGCGATGATTGCGCGCGACGGCTTCGCCTGGGGCGAAGAGCAGTAACGCCCGCTTCGGTCGCGCTCAGCCGAACTGCAGGCAACGCATGCTGAGCGTGCCCGACTGGAATCCCTCGTAGATTGTCTTCGCGCGCTCGCCGCTCCCGGCGGCGCCGAGGGCGTAGAGAAACGGGTAGTAGTGATCGGGCATCGCCACGGCGGTCGATGCGCCTTCCAGCTTCGCGTAGTCGACCAGTGCGCGGTCGTCGCGGCCCGCAAGTGCAGACTTCACCGCATCGTCGAACGACTGTGCCCATGGCCGGCTTGCGCTGGGCCCGTCGGGCGTTCCGCGGTCGGTGGCGCGCAGGTTGTGCACCACGTTGCCGCTGCCCATCACCAGCACGCCCTTGTCGCGCAGCGCGGCAAGGTCGCGGCCCACCGCGTAGTGGAAGGCGGCCGGCTTGTCGTAGTCGATGCTGAGCTGGAACACGGGAATGTCGGCCTTGGGGTACAGGTGCTTCAGCACCGACCACGTGCCGTGGTCGAGGCCCCATTGCTCGGTGGCGATCACCGGCGTCTGCTTCACCACGCCGACGGTCTCCTGGGCAAGCGCGGGGTGACCCGGCGCCGGGTATTCGATGTCGAACAGCGCCTGCGGGAAGCCGCCGAAGTCGTGGATCGTCTTCGGCTTCGCCTGCATGCCGACACCGGTGGCGCCGCGGCTGAGCCAGTGCGCCGACACGCTGAGGATGGCCGACGGCCGGGGCAACTCGCGGCCCCATGCCGACAGCCGGCGCGTGAAGGCGTTGTCGCTGATGGCGTTCATCGGCGAGCCGTGGCCGATGAAGATCACCGGCATGCGGCGAGAAGCTCCACCAGCAGGTGCGTCGGCAGCTTGCACACTGCAAGCCAGCGAGGCCAGCACCGCGGTCGCGCCAAGGGCAGTGCCCATCAGGAAGCCGCGGCGGCCCAGTTCGGAGGTTGCAAGCGTTGTCGTCATTGGCATGGCGGCACTCTGCAACAGTTTCCGGCGCAAGGCGGTGCCTTTGCGCACACTTTTTCGAAGATCGATGGTTCCGCCCTACTTCCTCGCGAGCACAGGCGCCTCGCGCAGCGGCGCTCCCTTGACCACGAGTTGCACCACCACCGCGACCACGATGTTCAACACCAGCGCCGCCAGCCCGGTGTAGAGCGTGTAGCTGCCATCGCCGATCACGAAGGTGTGCACCGGCTTGATGCCGTCCGAGAACGCCAGCCAGCTGCCGCCGAGCAGCCCCACGGCCCAGCCCGCCAGCAGCGCCGGTGCGCGGAACCAGCCGAAGAACAGGCCGAACACCACCGCCGGGAAGGTCTGCAGGATCCACAGGCCGCCCAGCAGTTGCAGGTCGAGCGCGAACTGCGTGGGCAGGAACAGGATGAACACCAGCGCCCCCAGCTTGACCACCAGCGACACGATCTTCGCGACCTTGGCCTCGCCCGCCGGCGTGACGTCGGGCCGCACATAGGCCTTCCAGAAATTGCGCGTGAACAGGTTGGCCGCGCCGATCGACATCACCGCCGCCGGCACCAGCGCGCCGATGGCAATGGCCGCGAACGCGAAGCCAGCGAACCACGACGGGAACAGCGCATTGAAGAGCGCCGGCACCACGTCGTTGTTGCTCTTCACCGTGAGATGGGCTGCATAGGCCATGTAGCCCAGCAGCGCGATGAGCCCCAGCAGCACCGTGTACGCCGGCAGGAAGACGGCGTTCTTGCGGATGGTGTTGGCGCTCTTGGCCGCGAAGATGCCGGTGAGCGTGTGCGGGTACATGAAGGCCGCAAGCGCCGAGCCCAGCGCCAGGCTCGCGTACGGCAGGTACTGCGCCGGCTTGAGCGTGAGCCCCGTCGCGCCGCCCTTGGCCGCGAAGGCATCGCCGGCCGCGTGGAACACGCTGCCGTAGCCGCCGAGCTTCATGGGCACAAGCACCACGGCCACCAGCACCACGATGTAGATCATCAGGTCCTTCACGAACGCGATGAGCGCCGGCGCGCGCAGCCCCGCCGAATAGGTGTAGAGCGCCAGGATCACGAAGGCCGCCGCCAGCGGCAGCTCGCCCGTGAGGCCCAGTGCCTTGATGACCACCTCCATGCCGACCAGTTGCAGCGCGATGTAGGGCATGGTCGCGACCACGCCGGTCACGGCAATGGCCAGCTCCAGCGCGCGCGAGCCGTAGCGCCCGTACACCACGTCGGCGGCAGTCACGTGCCCGGCCTTGTGCGCGGCATGCCAGAGCTTCGGCATGATGATGAAGACGATCGGGTACACGAGGATGGTGTACGGCAGCGCGAAGAAGCCGTAGGCACCCACGGCGTACACCAGCGCGGGCACGGCGATCACCGTGTAGGCGGTGTAGAAGTCGCCGCCCACCAGGAACCAGGTGATCCAGGTGCCGAAGTTGCGCCCGCCCAGGCCCCACTCGTCGAGGTGCGCGCCCTTGCCCTTGGCGCCGCCGCTCTGCCAGCGCGAGGCCCAGAAGCCCATCACGGTGACCAGCACGAAGAAGAAGACGAAGACCGACAGCGCGGTCCAGTTGATCTGGCCGCCCATCATTCGTCTCCCTCTTCATACCCGCTGCGGTAGACGATCCAGATCAGCAGCGCGGTGATCGGCACCCACAGCAGCTGGTACCAGTAGAAGAAGGGAAAGCCGAACAGCTCCGGCAAGGGGCTGTTGTAGAACGGCAGCCACAGAAGCCCGATGAAGGGCAACAAGAGCAAGGCCCACATGTGCTGTTCTCCTTGGTGTGATTTTTACGAAAGCACCAAGGAGTTATAGACCTGAAGCCGAACACGCGGCGCCGACCCGGATTAAGCGGCCGTGCTAGATGCGGCCCTCCTCGGCCGCATGGCAAGCGACTTGCACGCCCTTGATGCTCAGCAGCTTCGGCCGCTCCGCCGAGCAGCGCGCATTGGCATGCGGGCAGCGCGGATGAAAGGCGCAGCCCGTGGGCGGGTTCAGCGGGTTCGGCACTTCGCCCTGCACCGGCGTGCGCTGGCGCCCCGTGTGCTTCATCTGCGGAATGGCATCGAGCAGCATGCGGGTGTATGGATGCTGCGGCGCCGAGAACAGCTTCTGCTTGTCGGCCACCTCGACCAGCCGGCCCAGGTACATCACGCCGACCTGGTCGGCCACATGGCGCACCACGGCGAGGTTGTGCGAGATGAAGAGATAGGTCAGGCCCTGCTCGCGCTGCAGGTCCTTCATGATGTTGAGCACCTGAGCCTGCACGCTCACGTCGAGCGCCGAGGTAGGCTCGTCGCACACCAGGAACTCGGGCTGCGTGGCGAGCGCGCGCGCAATCGAGATACGCTGGCGCTGGCCGCCCGAGAACTGGTGCGGGTACTTGCTCATGTCCAGCGGCGAGAGGCCGACCGACTTGAGCAGTTCGCCCACGCGCTCGCGCAGCGCGGCCTTGTCGCTGATGATGCCGTGCTCGCGCAGCGGCTCGCCGATGATGTCTTCCACGATCCAGCGTGGGTTCAGGCTCGCGTAGGGGTCCTGGAAGATCATCTGGATGCGGCGGCGCAGCTTGCGGCCCTCGGGGGTCTTGAACGCGGCGTGCGCGTCCTGTCCGTCGAACTGCAGGCCGCCGCGCGTGGGCGCATACAGGCCCACCAGCAGGCGCGCCACGGTGCTCTTGCCGCAGCCCGATTCGCCCACCAGCGCCAGCGTCTTGCCGCGCTCGATGGAAAAGCTCACGCCGTCGACCGCGTGCAGCAGCACGCGCGGCTTGCGTTCGAGCACGCGGTTGAGCCAGGGCGGCGAGACGTCGAAGGTGCGGGCGAGGTCGTGTGCGACCACGAGCGGTTCGCTCATCGCGTCACCTCCACGATAGGTTCGGCCGCTTCGGGCGTGGCGCGTTCGCCGGCCGCCAGTGCGTCGTGATGCCTTGCCGCGATCTCGGCCTGGCCGGCATGCGGATCGGCGGCATCGTGCAGCCAGCAGGCAGCGCGCGTGGCACCGGCGTGCATGAGCTCGGGTCGCTCGACGAGGCAGCGCGCAAAGGTGCGTGGGCAACGCGGGTTATAGGCACAGCCCGTGGGAATAGCGTTGAGCCGCGGCATTGCACCGTCGATCTGGTTGAGCCTCTCGCGGTCGCTCGTCATGTCGGGAATCGATGCCATCAGGCCCGAGGTGTAGGGGTGCGCAGGCTGGTGGATCACTTCGTGCACCGGGCCGATTTCGGCAATGCGGCCGGCATACATCACGGCCACGCGGTCGCAGGTTTCGGCGATCACGCCCATGTCGTGCGTAATCAGCATCACCGCTGCGCCGCGGTCCTTGCAGACCTGCTTGAGCAGTTGAATGATCTGCGCCTGGATCGACACGTCGAGCGCGGTGGTCGGCTCGTCGGCCACGATCAGCTTCGGCTCAGCCGCAAGCGCCAATGCGATCACCACGCGCTGCCGCATGCCACCCGAGAACTGGTGCGGGAAGTGGTCGATGCGCTGCTCGGCGGCGGGAATGCCGGTGTCCTGCAGCAGGCCGATGGCCCGCTTGCGCGCTTCGCTCTCGGTCACGGGCAGGTGCGCGCGAATGGTTTCTATCAGCTGCCGGCCCACGGTGTAGAGCGGGTTCAGCGAAGTCAGCGGGTCCTGGAAGATCGCGCCGATCTTGCGGCCGCGAATGGGCCGCATCGCGTCGAAGCCGAGGTTGTCGATGCGCTGGCCCTCCAGCAGGATCTCGCCACCGGCCACACGGCCCGGCGGTTCGAGCAGGCCGATGATGGCCGCGCCGGTGAGCGACTTGCCAGCGCCCGATTCGCCCACCACGCCGAGGATTTCGCCGGGCGCGATGTCGAATGAAATGCGGTCGAGCGCGCGCAGCGTGCCGCGGCGGTGCGGGAATTCGACGACGAGGTCTTTGACCTGGAGCAGCGTCATGGTGGCGTTCTCCTTATCTTTCTCTTCAGCGCAGACGAGGGTTGAGCGCGTCGCGCAGCCAGTCGCCGAGCAGGTTCACGCTGAGTGCGATCAGCACCAGCATCAGGCCCGGAAACACCGTGATCCACCATTCACCCGAGAACAGGTACTGATTGCCGATGCTGATGAGCGTGCCCAGCGAAGGCGAAGTCGGCGGCACGCCCACGCCGAGGAACGACAGCGTGGCCTCGGTGATGATGGCCGTGGCCACCTGGATCGTGGCCAGCACCATCACCGGCCCCATCACGTTGGGCAGCACGTGGCGCAGCATGATGCGCATAGGCGCCACGCCGGTGACGCGCGCGGCCTGCACGTATTCCTTGTTGCGCTCCACCAGCGTGGAGCCGCGCACCGTGCGCGCATACTGCACCCAGCCGGTCAGCGAGATGGAAATGATCAGCACGCCGAAGGCGAGCGACTCGTGCGCGCCGGGAAAGAGCGCGCGGCCGACGCCGGCAATGAGCAGCGCCACCAGGATGGGCGGAAACGACAGCATCACGTCGCACACGCGCATGAGGAACGAGTCGAGCCAGCCGCCGAAGAAGCCGGCGAGCAGGCCCAGCACCACGCCGACCGCCACCGACAGCACCACCGACACCAGGCCGACGATCAGCGAGATGCGTGCGCCGTAGATGACGGCCGAGAGAATGTCGCGGCCCTGGTCATCGGTGCCCAGCAGGTACTTGGACGAACCTTCGGCGCTCCATGCGGGCGGCAGGCGCGCGTCGCTGAGCTCGAGGGTGGCGAGGTCGAAGGGGTTGTGCGGCGACACCCATCCGGCGAACACCGCGCAGACCACGCAGACCAGCGCGATCAGCGCCGCGCCAATGGCCACGGGCGATGTGCGAAAGCTGTAGCCGACATCGCTGTCGAGCCAACGGGCGAGTGTTTTTTTCATCGTGAGGCAAAAGGAATGGGCCCGCAAGAAGCGGGCCCATGGTCAGGCCGCCTTGCGGGCGGCCAGCGGGATCACGGCTTGATGCTCATCCACTTGAAGTACATGAAGTTGTCGGCCAGCTGCACCAGCTCGACCTTCTTGCTCACGCCCCAGGCCAGCGACTGCTGATGCAGCGGCAGGTGGCCAATGTCGTCGGCGTGCATCTTGAACGCCTCCTTGATCAGCTCGTTGCGCTTGGCCTTGTCGCTCTCGGACTGGATCTTCTTGGTCAGCTCGTCGAGCTTGGGGTTGCAGTACGCACCCAGGTTGAACTGGCCGGTGCCCTTGTCGTCGGGGCAGGAGGTGAGCGAGCTCAGCGCGTTGTGCGAGTCGTAGGTGGTCGGGGTCCAGCCCAGCATGTAGAAGCTGGTGTCGCGGCGCAGCACCTTCGGGAAGTAGGTGCCCTTGGTCTCGGCCACGAGGTTGATCTTGACGCCGATCTTCGCGAGGTTGGAGGCAACGCTCTGGCAGATCTGGCCGTCGTTCACGTAGCGGTCGTTCGGGCAGTTCAGCGACACCTCGAAGCCGTTGGGGTAGCCGGCTTCGGTCAGCAGCTTCTTGGCAGCCTCGACGTCGTAGGGCAAGCGCTTGTCCTGCTCGGCGGTCCAGCCGTTGATGCCGGGGCCGACCAGGAGACCGGTGGGCTTGGAGGCGCCGCGCATCACGGTCTTCTGGATGCCGACGATGTCGATGGCCTGGTAGAAGGCCTGGCGAACGCGCTTGTCCTTGAACGGGTTCTTGCCCTTGATGTTCGAGTACTGCAGCTCGTCGCGCTTCTGGTCCATGCCCAGGAAGATGGTGCGCATCTCGGGGCCGGTGATCACGCGGGCATTGGGCGCGGCGTTGATGCGGGCGATGTCCTGCACCGGCACGGGCTCCATCACGTCTACTTCACCCGAGACCAGTGCGGCCACGCGGGTAGCCGGGTTGGCGATGGGCGTGAAGATGATCTCCTGCGCGTTGCCGTCGATCTTGCCCCAGTAGGTGCCGTTGCGCGTGAACACGGTGCGCACGTTGGGCTGGCGCTCACGCACACGGAACGGGCCGGTGCCGTTGGCCTTGAACGAGGCGGTGTTCTCGATGCCCTTGCGGCGATCCACCGGCTTGGTGGCCTGGTTTTCCTCGCACCACTTCTTGCTCATGATCATGGTGAGCGAGATCACGTCGGGCAGGATCGGGAAGGGGCCGTTGGTTTCGATCTCGACGGCGAGGTCGCCGACCTTGCGCACGGCCTTGATGTCGCTCAGCGTGGCGCGCAAGTCGGAGCCGTCGCCCTGGGCGCGCGCAAAGCTGAACACCACGTCGTCGGCGGAGAACGGGGTGCCGTCGTGGAAGGTCACGCCCTTGCGCAGTTCGAAGCGCCAGACATTCGGCGAGGTCTGCTTCCAGCTGGTGGCCAGCAGCGGTGCAAGGCTCAGGTCCTTGTTGCGGCCCACGAGGGTTTCATAGACGTTGGCGGTCACGCTCAGCTGTAGCGATTCGTTGAGCGAGTGCGGGTCCAGCGATAGCGCGTCCCCCTGGTTCGCGATGCGGATGGTCTGCGCGCCGGCGACCATGCTGACGGCGCCCAGGGCGCACAAAACGGCGGCCGCAGCCACACTTTTCTTGAAACTCATGGGAACACTCCTCGGGTTGGAATCAAACACATCACGTCGCCGCGGTAGCGGCGGCTCTCCCTGGCTGCGCACCGCGGGTAACGGCAAGCGGCATGCCCTGCTCGATCAGGCCGGCATGCAGCGCGGCGCCAAGCGGCAGGATCTCGTCATTGAAGTCGTAGCGGCTGTTGTGCAGGTAGGCGCCGTCGCGCACGTCCTGGCCGATGCGCAGGTAGGCGCCGGCTTTCTTCTGCAACATGAAAGAGAAGTCTTCGGCGCCCATGCTGGGCTCCATGCTGCGCTCGACATTCTTCGCGCCGACCAGCGACTCGGCCACGTCGGCCGCGAACATGGCCTCGGGCGCGGTGTTGATGGTGGCGGGGTAGATGCGCTCATATTTGATGCTGGCGCTGGCGCCGAAGCCCGAGGCAATGGCCGCGCACAGCTCGTTCAGCCGCTGCTCGATCTGCGCCTGCACGCGCGCGCTGAAGGTGCGCACGGTGCCGACCAGCGTGGCCTCGCCCGGCACCACGCTCATCGCGCCGAGATCGCCGGCCTGCATCGCGCAGATGCTGATGACGGCGGCGTCGATCGGGCGCACGTTGCGCGAAACGATGGTCTGTGCGGCCGTAATGATGTGCGCCGCGACGATCACGGGGTCGACGGTCTGGTAGGCGTGCGCGCCATGGCCGCCCTTGCCCTTGATGCTGATGGTGATGCGGTCGGCCGCGGCCATCATCGCGCCGCGGTTGATGCCGACGGTGCCGGCCGGCATGGCGGGCCAGTTGTGCATCGCGTAGACGGCGTTGACCGGGAAGCGGTCGAACAGGCCGTCCTCGATCATCACGCGCGCGCCGGCGCAGCCCTCTTCGCCGGGCTGGAAGATGAGCACGGCGGTGCCGTCGAAGTCGCGCGTCTCGGCCAGGTAGCGCGCGGCGCCGACCAGCATGGCAGTGTGGCCGTCGTGGCCGCAGCCGTGCATGAGGCCCTCGCTGGCGGAGCGCCAGCCGAAGTCGTTGTCTTCGCGCATGGGCAGCGCGTCCATGTCGGCGCGCAGGCCGATCATGCGGCCGCTGGCCGTCGAACGACCGCGGATGACGCCGACCACGCCGGTCTTGCCGATGCCCTCGTGAATCTCGTCGACACCGCAGGCGCGCAGGGCCTCGCGCACGCGGCCGGAGGTGTAGATCTCCTCGAAGCCGAGCTCGGGGTGTGCGTGCAGGTCGCGGCGGAAGGCCGTGATCTCGGGGTAGAAGTTCGCAATGTGCGCGAACGCGCGGCCGGAGGCCTTGAGGCGCGGGGCCTCTGCTGTCGCTGTCGTCATGTCAGTGCCCTCCCGCCTTGCCAACGCGCAATCGCGGATCGACCACGAAGTACAGCAGGTCGACCACGAGGTTGATCACCACGAAGATCAGGGCGATGAGGCACAGGTAGGCCGCCATCACCGGAATGTCGGCGAAGGTCACGGCCTGGATGAACAACAGGCCCATGCCGGGCCACTGGAACACCGACTCGGTGATGATCGCGAAGGCAATCAGGCCGCCGAGCTGCAGGCCGGTGATGGTCATCACGGGCACCAGCGTGTTCTTGAGCGCATGGCCGAAGTGGATGGCGCGGTTCGTCAGGCCCCGCGCACGCGCGAACTTGATGTAGTCGGTGCGCAGCACCTCGAGCATCTCGGCGCGCACCAGCCGCATGATCAGCGTGAGCTGGAAGATCGCCAGCGTCACCGCCGGCAACACGATGTGCTGCCAGCCGTCGGCACTGAAGAGGCCGCTGGTCCACCAGCCGAGCTTCACGGTCTCGCCGCGCCCGAAGCTCGGGAACCACCCCAGCGTCACGGCGAAGACGAGGATCAGCAGGATGCCGATCAGGAAGGTGGGCAAGGACACGCCGAGCAGCGACACGGTCATGAACACCTGGCTCATGAAGGTGCCGCGGCGCAACGCGGTGTAGACGCCCATCGGAATGCCGATGAACAGCGCCAGCACGGCCGCGACGAGCGCGAGTTCAAGCGTGGCGGGGAAGCGCTCGCCGATGAGTCGCGACACCTTCGCGCCCTGGCGCAGGCTCAGGCCGAACTCGCCTTGTGCGGCATTGACGAGAAAGTGCCAGAACTGCACGAAGAAGGGCTGGTCGAGCCCCAATGCGGCGCGCAGTTCGCGGATCTGCTCAGGCTTGGCGTCCTGCCCCAGCAGGAACACGACGGGGTCGCCGACGTATTGGAAGAGGAGAAAGGCGATGAACGCGACCGCGATCATCACGATCACGGCCTGGATCAGGCGGCGCAGTACAAAGGCAATCATTCATCGAGCGGAGTGAACGGGGCATGCTAGCAGTGCAAGGTGCGTGCCCGCACGGTGGTTCCCCGGGGGTGCGCCTCGTGGTTTCCCCAAGAGTGTCCAGACGAAAAAAAGCCACTCGACTTTCGTCGAGTGGCTTTCGAGCTTTTGATTCGAAGCTGGCTCACGCCAGCGTCAAATTAGAAAGCGTGACGGATACCGAAGTCGTAGCCGGTCGAGGTCTTCGGGGTGAAGCCACCGGTGGTCACGAACGAAGCACCGCCAACGGTCAGAGCTGCGCCGTTCTTGTTGCTGACGCGAGCAACCGTAGCGTACAGAGCCGTGCGCTTCGACAGGTTGTGCACGTAGCCCAGAGCCAGCTTGTTGGCCTTGGGATCAGGCGTGTTCAGAGCGAACGGGTTGAACGGCAGGTTCTGGTCGTACTTGACGTGCGACCACGAAGCGCGGATCAGGCCAGCACCGACCGGCACGGTAGCGCCGAGCAGGTAACCGGTCACATCCACGTCAGGACGGCCACCAGCCAGCGGCGTCACTTCGTAGTCAACCTTGTTCTTGACCTTCGACAGTTCACCGAACAGCTTCACGGGACCGAAGTCATACGAAGCGCCCAGGTTCAGCGTGTTGGTCTTGGTGGTCGTGCCGGCGTAGTAGTCGTCACCCACGGTGCTGCTGCCATAAGCCAGCGCAACGTCCAGAGGACCGTTCGCGTAGCCGAAGCGGCCGCCGACGTAACGACCTTGACGTTGGCTGTTGGCAACGTTAGGCGTAGACAGACCAGGGCTGTACTTATTCTTCTCTGCGAAGCCGTACTGCACTTGGCCGTAGAAACCACCCAGGTTCGGCGGCAGGAAGTAGCCGACGACGTTGCTTGCGCGAACGTAGTTGCTGGAGCCGACGTTGGTAGCGGCGCCAGTCGAGGCTGCGGGGGTGCCGAAGGCGCCGAGCAGAGCGCTGGACGAGAAGATCAGGTTGGTACCAACGCCGTTGGTGCCGAACGGATCGAACACGGTGTCGTTCCAGAACGTGGCGGTGTAGTCACGACCCAGGCGAACTTCACCGAAACCACCCGACAGGCTGACGGTCGAGCGGCGTGCGAACGTCGCGATACCTTCTTGGCCGTTGTCATTGCTGATCGGAGCTTCGAGCCAGAAGCTGGCTGCCAGGCCGCCACCGAGGTCTTCCGTACCACGGAAGCCCAGACGGCTCGAGTTGTAGCCCGAGTTAGCCAGCTGCGTGCTGCTGACCTTGCGGCTGCCTTGGTTCAGGTAGAACGGGTTCAGGAGCGTGGCCTGGTTCAGGTCACGCGAGGTGCTCGAATAGCCGCTGATCGACGCGTCGACCACACCAAACAGCGTGACGGACGACTGAGCCGAGGCAACACCGGCAACAGCCAGGGCAGCCAGAGCAACTAGAGATTTTTTCATTGCAAGTTTCTCCAAGGTTAAACATAGGGCTCCGGTGCGAAGGGCTCACCGTGACTGGCACTTTTGTGCTCCCACCGGACCCCGGGCCAACCTCCTTTTGGGAAGTTGATGCTATTGCACCAGAGCCGCTGCGGCAGGGCAAAACAATTCGCCCGAAATCTTGGATGGCTCGCGCGTTTCGTTGCACGCTTGCAACAAAGGACTTAGACCCCTCTGCGCACCACTATGTGAAATATGACGAGGCTCCGGCATGGCATTTCGCATGTGCGTTCAAATAGCCACATGACGCTCATGATCGACTCTGTTCTGACCGCGGCAGACGCTGCATTGCGCACGCTTTTTGCCCGCCCCCATGCCACGCGGGCGACGCCCGCCCCCTCACAGGCACCGGGTGAAATGAGTGAAGCGGAACGTCGGGAAGCCGGCGCGCTGATGCGGGTGAATCATGTGGGTGAAGTCTGCGCACAGGCGCTTTACACAGCCCAGGCAGCGGTGACACGCGATCCTGCGCTGCGCGCCCATTTCCTCGAAGCGGCGCACGAGGAAACCGATCACCTGGCCTGGACCCGGCAACGCCTTGACGAGTTGGGGGCGCGCCCGTCGATCCTGAATCCTCTCTGGTACGCAGGCGCTTTCGGCCTCGGCCTCGTCGCAGGCCGACTCGGAGACCCATTGAGTCTGGGATTCGTCGCAGAGACTGAGCGTCAGGTGGAGGCCCACCTGGACAGCCACCTCGATCGCCTTCCGTCCGGAGACAGCGCATCCAAGGCAGTGGTCGAGCAGATGAAGCTAGACGAAGCCCGCCATGCGTCACAGGCTGTCGACGCCGGCGCGGCAGAGCTCCCGGCGCCGGCCAAGGCCCTGATGCGCGTGGCCTCCCGCGTGATGACCACGCTGGCGCACCGCATCTAGGCCACTTGGCTCAGGTTTCGATCAGGTCGAAACTGGTGGTGATTTCGGCTGTCTTCGCCAGCATGATGCTGGCGGAGCAATACGTTTCGTGACTCAGTGCGATTGCGCGCTCCACGGCAGAGGCCGGAATTCCCTTGCCCGCCACGGTGAAGTGCATGTGGATCTTCGTGAAGACCTTGGGGTCCTTTTCGGCGCGCTCGCTGGTCAGCTTGACGCTGCAGCGCTCGACGCGATGGCGTCCGCGCTTCAGTATGAGCACGACATCGTAGGCAGTGCATCCCCCGGTGCCGGCAAGAACGGTCTCCATCGGCCGCGCCGCGAGGTTCTGTCCGCCGTTCTCGGGCTTTGCGGCATCCGGTGCGCCATCCATCATCAGGACATGGCCGCTGCCCGTCTCGGCAACGAAGCCCATGGCCGATCGCGTGCCTGCGTCACCGGTCCAACTTACTGTGCATTCCATGGTTTTCGGAGTTCCAGGTCTGGGATGTCGGGCAAAAATGCACGCCGACATCCATTTGTGTGTGGGAAAAGCATCACTCGCTTGTTGCAACGCAACAAACAGTCGATATACTTTATTTCATTGCGCAAACGTATGCGCACCCAGTTGTCTCCTCCACCCTTCCAATTGGTGGATTTAGCCCCGAGCTGCAAAGCTCGGGGCTTTTTTCTTTCCAGGCCACCCTCACCGGCCTTGCCGCCACTCTAGTTTTCGCACCGAAAGGGCAGTTGCTCTGGCTGCCCTGGCTGTTGCCGGTGTTGCCTCGGCTCAGTCGTCCGTCACGCTGTTTGGTGTGGTCGACGCATCGATCAGCGGTTACTCGTCCAGTTCGCGCGACCTGAGGCCCACGAATCTGGGCAGCGTGAAGGTCAGCCGCACGGCGCTGGCCAACTCGGGTTACAACTCGAGCCGCCTGGGCTTCCGTGGTACGGAAGATCTGGGTGGCGGCCTGGCAGCCAGCTTCTGGCTCGAAGCCCCCATCACCAATGACGACGGCGCCACCGGCCTCGCAACCTTCGTTCGTCGCTCGACCGTGAGTCTGTCGGGTGGTTTCGGCGAACTCCGCCTGGGTCGCGACTACACCCCGACGTTCTGGAACGACACCGTCTTCGATCCGTTCGGCACCAACGGCGTTGGCTCCAACCTGATCAACACGGCCAACGGCTTCAACGCCGTGACCTACGGCGCCAAGGACACCGGCGGCTTCGGCGGCAACCAGAACTACTCTCGCGCCAGCAATTCGATCGGCTACTTCCTGCCACCGAACCTTGGCGGCTTTTACGGCCAGGTGATGTATGCGTTCCACGAGAACGACAAGTACAGCAACGGCGGCTTCACCCCGGCGGACAGCTCAACCTCGAAGAGCCGCGCAGGCCGTTACATCGGTGGTCGCCTCGGCTACGCAAACGGTCCTCTGGACGTCGCAGTGGCCTACGGCAACAGCACGGTTGGCGATCAGTACTACGCTGGCACCACTGACTCGGTAAACATCTTTAACCTGGGTGCCTCGTATGACTTCGGCCCCGTGAAGCTGTTCGGCGAACTTTCGCGTGCCGAGAACTCGCGTGACTACAAAAACCGGCCGATCGCCGGCGGTCGTCCCGACGTCGATCTGAACGGCTATCTACTTGGCCTGACTGTGCCAGTTGGTGCAGGCCTGATCCGAGCGTCCTACTCGGCTGTCAAGTACGACGACAACCTGTCGGCCACCCGACGCGACCCGAAGGCCAACAAGCTGGCACTTGGTTACGTGCACAACCTGTCGAAGCGCACGGCCCTTTACGCCACGGTTGCTCGCGTGAGCAACAAGAACGGCGCGGCATTGACCGTGGGTGGCCCGGCTTTCTACAACGCGGCTGCTGGCGTGTTCACGCCGAAGACCTCGACGGGCTACGACTTCGGCATCCGTCACGCGTTCTGATCTTCCTCGTTTGATCCCGATGCTGGCTCTTGCCAGTTCGAATCAGCAAAGCCTCAAGTCGCCCGGCTCACGCCGGGCGGCTTTTTGTCCTTTCTCTCTCTTTTTCTCAGCTCGCCCGGCTACGCCGGCTTTGCAGCAGCCCCACATTCATTTCTCCGCTCAACACCGATGCGTAGAAACGCTCGACCATATTGACGCTCGTGCGCGCATTGCGTGCCAAGGTCAGCATGTCGATCCCTTGCCCGTACAAGAGCCGCAGCGTGATCGCGGTATGACGCAGGCAGTAGAGCGTCCTCGACTGGCCCAGTGGCCCTTTCTCAAGCCCTGCCTTTTCGAGCACCCAGTGAAAGAAGAAGTTGAGCACCGCCAGCGCATGCTCGCGGTTCTTCAACTGCGGCAGGAAGATGTAGTCCTCCGCTCCGCCATACCCATGCTCGCCACGATAAGCGAGCAAGCATTCATAGACCCGCACCGCAGGACACAGACTCACGATGGGCTGACTGTGCCGCTTGGTCTCCGGCAGGTTCATCCGAAGATAGACGTGCTTGCCGCGCACGACCTCGATGTGCTTGTGCTTCATGAGCTTGATGTCGCTCGGACGCACGAAGGTGTTCACCATCCAGCGGATCAGCCAGGGCAGCTCGTCCGGCATGACGAGCAGTTCGCGCGCAATCCAGAAACGTTCGCCGGCCGCGAGTTGATCGAGCACCGGATGCGAGTGCCCGCGCAAGCTGCGCGCGGTCTTGATGATCGTCCGGTATTCCGCAACGCTAAAGCTGCCACGCGGCTGGCTGCGCACCTTGACCTTTGGAAAAGGAGGCGCATCGCGAAGCACACCGATGTGCACGCCGTGCATCACCACCTTGCGCAACAGCACCAGGTACTGGGCAATCGTCGTGCTGGTGAAGCCTTGCTCTCCGAGGTGATCGATCAAGCGTTGCGCGTCGGCGGTTGCAAACGACTGCGCCGACACGTCGCCGAGCAACGGAACGATGTGCGCACGCAATCTGTTGCCCATCACCTGCCATGTGGCACGCCCAATTTCTTTTCGCTGAACGCGCGCAGCCTCCGCCTGCATCAGCCCTTTCGAAAGGTCACTGACAGAAATTGATAACAGATTCTGCTCATTTGTAAATTGATTGGCGGTCGGATGAATCGCGGGATAGGTGCGTCCAAAAAATCCCGAATCATTTGCAGCTGAGGCTTTGCCGAAGAGGTTTATGACATTTGTGTCCATGTCATATCTCGCATGCAATCCCGATGCCTCTTATCATCAACAGTTAGCAAATGAAAACTCCCATGGAAAAAATCGTGCGCAATGCGCCTGTTAATCCGGCGCTCACGCCCGCCGACTATCTCAGAAAAATACTTAACGCTCGGGTCTACGACGTTGCCGTCGAATCAGCACTCGAGAAGGCGCGCGCGCTCAGCGAACGGCTCGGCAACACCGTGCTGCTCAAGCGCGAAGACCAGCAACCGGTCTTCAGCTTCAAACTGCGCGGCGCCTATAACAAGATGGCGCATCTGAGTGCTGCGCAATTGGCAAGCGGCGTAATTTGCGCATCGGCTGGAAATCACGCGCAAGGCGTTGCATTGGGTGCGCGCAAGCTCGGTACGCGCGCGGTGATCGTGATGCCGGTGACCACGCCCAAACTGAAAATCGATGCGGTGCGTGGTTTTGGCGGCGAAATCGTGTTGCATGGCGACAGCTATTCGGATGCCTATCTGCACGCACTCGAATTGCAGGCGCAGCAAAACCTGACCTTCGTGCATCCCTTCGACGACCCCGATGTCATCGCAGGCCAGGGCACCATCGCAATGGAAATCCTGCGACAGCATCAAGGCCCGCTCGATGCGGTGTTCGTCGCAATCGGTGGGGGCGGGTTGATCTCCGGCGTGGCCAACTACATCAAGGCCGTGCGACCCGAGATCAAGGTGATCGGCGTGCAGATGAACGACTCCGACGCGATGATGCAATCGGTCGCGGCCAATCAGCGCGTGAACCTCCCCGACGTCGGCCTGTTCTCCGACGGCACGGCGGTCAAGCTGGTCGGCGAGGAAACCTTCCGCATCGCCAGCGAACTGGTCGACGAATACATCGCCGTCGACACCGACGCCGTGTGCGCCGCCATCAAGGACATCTTCGTGGACACGCGCAGCATCGTCGAGCCGGCCGGTGCGCTGGCGGTCGCGGCCATCAAGGAATACGTTGCCCAGCACGGTCGCCACGGCGAGACCTATGCAGCCATTCTGTGCGGCGCCAACATGAATTTCGACCGGCTGCGTTTCGTCGCCGAACGCGCCGAAGTCGGTGAAGAGCGCGAGGCGTTGTTCGCCGTCACCATGCCCGAAGAGCGCGGCAGCTTCCGCCGCTTCTGCGAGCTGATCGGCGAGATGCCCGCGAGCGACGCCGAAGCCACGGGCGGCGGCGCACCTCGCAACGTGACCGAGTTCAACTACCGCATAAGCGATGCAGCCAAGGCGCATGTGTTCGTCGGTCTCACGACCTCGGCGCGCGGCGAGTCCGCCTTCATCGCGCGGACCTTCGACGAGCACGGATTCAACACGCTCGACCTCACCCACGACGAGCTTGCGAAGGAGCATCTGCGACACCTCGTGGGCGGACGTACTGGCCTCGCGCATGACGAGCGCCTGCTGCGCTTCGTGTTTCCCGAGCGTCCCGGCGCGCTGCTCAAGTTCCTGAGCCTGATGCAGCCGAACTGGAACATCAGCCTGTTCCATTACCGCAACCAGGGCGCCGACTACGGCCGCATCCTCGTGGGCCTGCAGGTGCCTGCCGGCGAAGGTGCCGAGTTCGACGCCTTCCTCGAAACGCTGGGCTATCCCTACGTCGAGGAAACGGCCAACCCGGCGTACCGGCTCTTTCTGCAGGCCTGAAAAAGCAGAAGCCGGCTCAAGGCCGGCTTCGATCGTTCAACTGTCCGCTGCTACTGCGCGGGCGCCTGTTGCGGCGGCGGTGCCATAGCAGCAGGTTGCGACAGCGGGCCACCCGGTTGCTGTTGTTGCTGCGGCAACTGCGGCGGAGCCACCACGGCTGGCATCGTCGCAGGCAGAGGCCCGGTCGGCGCAGACATAGGCACCGCCGGCAACCCGGGGCTGGAAACGCTGATCGGCGCACGCACCGGCAATTGCAGCGTGAACGCCGCCGGGCCGTCGGCCTGCGTGCCGATGGTCGCCGAGCGCAGGCCCACCGACTGCAGCACGTAGTTGTCGCCGACCGACGAGCCGACACGGAACGGCCGCGGCGGCTTTCCGTCGATGGAGATCAACGCGGCCCCCTGCTTCGAAGGGTCGGCCACCACACCCGACAGCGCAAAGCGGCTGGCCGCCTCGGGCGCCACCTGGGCCGTGCGTGACGCAGGCAGCACACCCAGCAGCCGGGCCACCGCATCCGAATCGGCCGTCACCGAAGGCCGCGGCATCGTCGCGGCCGCCGCCACGGCGTCGGTCGGCGAAGCCAGGCGCAGCGCCCAGAACACCGCGGCACCGGCCGCCAGCGCCCAAAGCCCCGTCGTTGCAAGTGGGGCATGCCAGCGAGCGGCTGAGTAGGGACTTGTCATGGCTGCGGATTATCATGCAGCGCGCTTTCCGAATCATGTCCGCCCAAGCTATGAACAAATTCCTCCGTGCCGCCACCCGCACCGCCCAACGCGGCTTCACGCTGATCGAACTGATGGTGGTGCTGGTCATCATCGGCGTGCTGGCGGCGCTCATCGTGCCGAACGTGATCGAGCGCGCCGACGACGCCCGCGTGACGGCCGCCCGCACCGACATCAACAACCTGATGCAGGCGCTCAAGCTCTACCGCCTGGACAACCAGCGCTACCCCACCGCCGAGCAGGGCCTGCAGGCGCTGCTCACGCGCCCGACCACCGGTCCGGCCGCACCCAACTGGAAGGCCTACGTCGAGAAGCTGCCCAACGACCCCTGGGGTCATCCGTACCAGTACATGAATCCGGGCATCAAGGGCGAGATCGACGTGCTCTCGTTCGGCGCCGACGGCCAAAGCGGCGGCGAGGGCAAGAATGCCGACATCGGCAGCTGGCAATAGCGGCTCGGGCGCGCTGCGCCGCAACCGGTATCCACGCCCCCACATCCACCCAGCCCGCGGCTTCACGCTGCTGGAACTGATCGTGGTGATCGCCATCATCGCGATCGCCACCGCCGCCGTCAGCTTCGCGATACGCGACACCAACGCCGCCAAGCTCGATCGCGAAGCCGACCGGCTCGCCGCCCTGCTCGAATCGGCCCGTGCCCAGTCGCGCGCCAGCGGCATCGTGGTGCGGTGGCGGCCCGTCGAAGGCAGCTTCGTGTTCGACGGCCTCCCGCCTGGCGCATTGCCCGCCAACTGGGCCGCCGAGGGCATCACAGCTCAGGCCTCTCTCGCCAACGGCACGCTGGTTCCCGCGCTGCAGCTCGGGCCCGATCCGATCATCGCGGCGCAGCAGGTCGTGCTCTATTCCGCCGGCCCGCCCGCGCGCGCGTTGCGCATCGCGACCGACGGGGTGCGCCCCTTCACCGTATCGGCCGTGCAATGAGCGCGCGACGCCCTGCCCCGTCCTCTCGCATCGCCGGCTTCACGCTGATCGAAGTGCTGATCGCGCTCGGCATCGTCGCGCTGGCGCTGGCCGCGGGTTCGCAGGCCACGATGTCGCTCACGCGCAATGCACAGCGCCAGTCCGATCTCGTGCTGGCCGACCTGTGCGCCGAGAACGAACTCGCCAAGGCTCGCCTGTCGCGGCAAATGCCGGCAATCGGCGACTCGGGCTCCATCTGCCTGCAGGCCGGCGTCTCGTTCAACGTGACCACTTCGACCACGTCCACGCTGAACCCGAATTTCCGGCGCGTCGACGTGCAGGTGCGCGACGGAGCCGACGCGCCGATCCTGCGCATCTCCACCATCGTGGGGAGGTACTGATGCTCGTCTCCAGGTCCCGCGGCTTCACGCTGATCGAACTGCTCGTCGCCATCGCGGTGATGGCCCTGCTCTCGCTCATCAGCTGGCGCGGGCTGGACAGCATGTCCCGCGCCACCACGCAGAACCAGCAGCGCGCCGACGCCGTCCTCACGCTGCAGGCCACGCTCGCGCAGTGGAGCGCCGACCTCGACGCCGTGACCACGCTCGCGCAGACCCGCCCGATCGACTGGGACGGCCGAGTGTTGCGGCTCACGCGCCGTGGCAGCGACGACGCGGCGCCTTCGGTGCAGGTTGTGGCCTGGATGCTGAAGTCCGGCTCCGACGGCGTGCGCTGGCGGCGCTGGCAATCGCAGCCCTTCACCACGCGCGGCGAATGGCAGCAGGCCTGGAACTTCGCAGGCGCCTGGGCACAGGACGGCGGCGCGAGCGCGGCCGGAGGCGGCTACAGCGACGTGCCGCTGGTGCCAGCCAGCAACTGGCAGCTCTATTTCTTCCGCGACAACACCTGGGTGCCGGCCAGCCAGCTGCCTACCGTCGTGCCCAACCCCAACAACCCCGCGGGCCCCGTCGTCGCCATGCCCGACGGCGTGCGCCTCGTCATCACGCTGCCGCCCGGAGACGGCCTCTCGGGCACGCTCACGCGCGACTGGGTCAAGCCGACCGTCGGATCGGCGAAATCATCATGACGGCAACAAAGAAGCGCCAGTCCGGCGCCGCCCTGCTCGCCGCGATGCTGACCGTGATGCTCGTGGCCACCTTCGCCGCCGCGGCGCTATGGCAGCAGTGGCGCGCGGCCGAGGTCGAAGGCGCCGAGCGCGCGCGCGTGCAGGCTGCCTGGGTGCTGGTCGGCGCGCTCGACTGGTCGCGCCTGATCCTCAGCGAAGACGGCCGCACCGGCGGCCCCGACAACCTGGCAGAGCCCTGGGCCGTGCCGCTCGAGGAAGCGCGGCTCACGAGCTTCCTGGCGGCCGACAAGAACGTGTCGAGCGACAGCCTCGAAGGACTGCCCGACGCCTTCCTCTCGGGCCGCATCGTCGATGCGCAGTCCAAGCTCAACGTGCTGTCGCTGGTCGACAACGGCAAGCCGGTGCCCGCCAGCGTCGCCACCTTCACCCGGCTGTTCAACCTGCTGGGCCTGCCGGCGTCGGAGCTCAGCCGGATGACCACGGGCCTGGTGGCCGCCCTTGGCACGGGCACCGCGACCGACGGCGGCGATCCCAGCGCCGCGCCGCTGATGCCGCAGCAGGTCTCGCAGCTGGTGTGGCTGGGCCTGTCGCCCTCGACCGCCGCCGCGCTCGAACCGTACGTGACGATCCTGCCGGTGAAGACCACGCTCAACCTCAACACCGCGAGCGCCGAAGCCATCAGCGCCAGCATGGAGTCGCTCAATATCGCCAGCGCGCGCCAACTTGTGGAGCGCCGCACGCGCGCCTTCTTCAAGGACATTGCCGCCGCCAACGCCGCGCTGCCCAGCGGCAGCGCGCCCTTCAATGCAGCGCAGCACGGCGTGGGCACGCAGTACTTCGAGGTCTACGGCAGGCTGCGGCTGGAGCGCACCTACGTCGAGGAGCGCTCGCTTCTACAGCGCAACGGTGTCACGGTAACGACGATCTGGCGCACCCGCGGCGCCGGCGCAACGGACACTACGGTCAAACCCTGATTTCGATGCCCTATTTGTAGACAAAAAGCCTTCGAACGCGCATGGCGTCTGCGCAACACGCTATCGAAACAAGAGCGTCAGCCTGTCAGACGCGCACCTACAATCACCGGCTTTTCCAAGATCCACATGACTCCCCTGCTGCTCATTGCCCCCCTCCCTCCGGCCGATGCCGCGGGCGAGTACGACTGGGCCCAGGCAGGCGACGACGGCATTGCATTGCGCAACCAGGGCCGCGCGTTGCTGGCGCTCCTGCCCTCGAGCGCCGAGGTCATGCTCGGCATTCCTTCCGTCGCGCTCTCGTGGCACCGCGTCACGCTGCCCAAGGGCAGCATGGGCAGCGCGTCGAAGCTGCGCGCGGTGCTCGACGGCCTGCTCGAGGAACACCTGCTCGACGAACCCGAAGCCCTGCACTTCGCGCTCGAACCCGACGCCAAGGCCGGCGCGCCCGTGTGGGTCGCGGCCTGCAACCGCATCTGGCTGCGCAACGTCGTGCAAGGGCTCGAAGCGGCCGGCCGTCGCGTGGTGCGCATCGTCCCTGAATTCGCGCCGCAGCCGGTCGACGGCCCGCCGCTGCTGCTGGTCACGGGCGAGCCCGAGGCGCCGCAGCTCACGGTGTGCGACGCCGACGGCGTGGTCTCGCTGCCGCTGGCCGGCGCGGGGCTGGCCCTGTCGGGCGGCCTGCCGCTGGACACCGCCGTCATCACCACCGAACCCGCCGTGGCCGAAGCGGCCGAGCAGTTGCTCGAGCGCCGCGTGCCCATCGTGCAATCGCCGCAGCGCTGGCTGCAGGCCGCGCGCACGCCCTGGGAGCTCGCGCAGTTCGACCTCGCTGCAACCGGCCGCGCACGCGCCGGCAAGAAATTCGCATCGGTCCTGCAAACGCTGCGCTATGCGCCCGAGTGGCGCGCCGCGCGCTGGGGCGTGGTCGTGCTGCTGCTGACCCAGCTGATCGGACTCAACGCTTGGGCCTGGAAGGAACGCAGTGCGCTCGAATCGAAACGGCAGGCTGCCAAGGCCATGCTGACCCAGACCTTCCCCTCGGTGAAGATCGTGGTCGACGCGCCGGTGCAGATGCAGCGCGAAGTTGCCGCATTGCAGCAGGCCGTGGGCGACGTGGCGGGCAGCGACTTCGAACCCATGGTCGGCGCGCTCGCCGCCAACCTGCCGCCCGGCAAGGTGCCGAGCGCGGTCGACTACAGCGCCGGGCAGTTGCGCCTGCGCGGCCTCGGGCTGCAGCCGTCGGAGGTCTCGCAGATCACCGGCGCGCTGGCGCCGCGCGGCTACAACGTGCGCACCGAAGGCGACCTCCTGCTGGTGCAGGCCGAGGCCAACCGATGAATTTCAGCGAACAGCTCAAGGCCCACTGGGCCACCCTGGAGGTGCGCGAGCGCCGCATGGTCTACGCCGCCGCCGCACTCGTGGCACTGGCCTTGCTTTGGTGGATTGCGCTCGCCCCCGCGCTGCGCACGCTGGCCGCGGCACCGGTCGAACATGCGCAACTCGATGCGCAGTTGCAGCAGATGGCCACCTTGCAGAACCGCGCGAAGGCACTGCAATCGCAGCCGCGCCTGAACCGCGACGACGCGCTGCGTGCGCTCGAGACCTCGGTGCGCGACAGCTTCGGCGCCGGCAACGCGCAGCTCGTGACGACCGGCGGCGACGGTGCTGCCGCCGTCTCGCTGCGGTCCGCGCCCGCTGCCACCGTCGCCCAATGGCTCGGCCAGGCCCGCGGCAACGCGCATGCCGTGCCGCGCGAAGTCCACCTGACCCGCGCGCCGACCGCAGCGCCGGCCACACCGTCGCCCGGCGCAAAGGACGCGCCGAAGACGCCGCAGGTCCGCTGGGACGGCACCGTCGTCATGGCGCTGCCCGCGGCGCGATGAGCAACAGGCCCGCATGCTGACCCGCCCTCCGATCTCCGAACCCCGGCCGCACCGCGGCTGGCACTGGGCCCTGCTCGGCATCACGGTCGGCGCGCTGCTGGCGGTGATGCTGTTCGCGCCGGCGCGCTGGCTCGCGGCGGCGCTGTCGAACTGGAGCCATGGCCGCCTCGTGCTGGCCAACCCGCGCGGCACCGTCTGGAACGGCACGGCCGCCGTGGTCTTCGCCAGCGGCGCCGGCGGCGCGCAGGCGGTGTCGCTGCCCGGCCTGCTGCACTGGCGCATGCGCCCGGGCTGGAGCGGCATCGCCGCCAGCCTCGACCTGCCCTGCTGCGCCGCGCAGCCGCTCGAACTCAAGGCCAGCCCGCGCGCCGGCGGCATGCAGCTCGCATGGCAGGACAGCCGCTCGCGCTGGCCCGCCACCCTGCTCACCGGTCTGGGCGCGCCCTGGAACACGCTCAAGCTCGAAGGCGCGCTCGACCTGTCCACCAAGGCCTTCTCGATGCAGTGGGACGGCCCCGCGCTGCGCGTTGCAGGCCAGGCCACGCTCGACGCCACCGATGTTTCCTCCAGCCTGTCGACCCTGCGGCCGATGGGCAGCTACCGGCTCTCACTCGAAGGCGGCACCCGCCCCACGCTGCTGCTCAGCACGCGCGAGGGCAGCCTCGAACTGAACGGCAGCGGCAGCTGGAACGGCACTTCCTTCCGCTTCAACGGCGAAGCCAGTGCCGCCCCCGGCCGCGAAGACGCGCTTTCCAATTTGTTGAACATCATCGGACGGCGCGAGAACGCGCGTTCGATCATCACCCTGGGTTGATCCTCATGATGAAGCCACTGTTTTCGACCGGCACCGTCGCACTCGCCGTGCGCGTGCTGATCGCCGCCACGTTCCTACAGGGCGCCCCCGCCGCGTTCGCGCAGACCGGCGATGCGCCGCGCCGCGGCGAGCCGATCACGCTGAACTTCTCCAACGCCGACATCGAGGCCGTGGCCCGCACCATGGCGGTGGTCACGGGCCGCGACGTGGTGGTCGACCCGCGCGTCAAGGGCACGATGAACCTCGTCACCGACCGCGCCATCCAGCCGGCCGCCGCCTTCAACCAGTTCGCCTCGGCGCTGCGCCTGCAGGGCTTCGCGGTGGTGGAAGCCGACGGCCTCTACAAGGTGGTGCCCGAGGCCGACGCCAAGCTGCAGAGCAGCACCGTCAACACATCCATCAGCGCCACGGCGTCCAGCGGCAGCAACCAGATCGTCACGCAGATCTTCCGGCTCAACTACGAGTCGCCGAACAACCTGCTGCCGGTGCTGCGCCCGCTGATTCCGCCGAACAACACCATCAACGTGAACCCGGGCAACAACTCGCTCGTGATCACCGACTACGCCGACAACATGCGCCGGCTGGCGCGCATCATCGCGTCGCTCGACGTGCCGAATGCGTCCGACATCGAGGTCATCCAGCTCAGGCACTCGGTTGCCACCGACATGGTGCCGCTGGTGCAGCGCCTGGTCGACGGCGGCGGCTCCGGCGCCCCGGGCGGCGCCGCACCCGGTGCGACCGATGCGTCGTTCCGCACCACGCTCATGGCCGACCCGCGCAGCAACTCGCTGATCTTGCGCGCGGCCAACCCGGCACGCGTGGCGCTGGTGCGCACGCTGGTCGAGAAGCTCGACCGCCCGCCGACGGAAAGCAGCAACGGCCTGGCCGGCAACATCTACGTGGTCTACCTGAAGAACGCCGACGCGGTGCGCCTCGCGGCCACGCTGCGCGCCGCGATGGCGGCGAACCAGCAGAACACCACGCCAGGCGCTGCCGGTGCTGCGGGTGGCGGCGCGGCGCCCCAGCAGAGCGCGCCGCAGGCCATGCAGGTGAACCTGAACAGCGGCGGCAACCAGAGCGGTGGCTCGGCCGCCGCCAACGCGCCGCTCAACAACGCCAACCAGCCCTCGACCGGCGGCCAGATCCAGGCCGACCCGACGACCAACTCGCTGATCATCACCGCGCCCGAGCCGCAGTACCGCCAGATGCGCGCCGTGATCGACAAGCTCGACGGCCGGCGCGCGCAGGTCATGATCGAGGCGCTGATCGTCGAGGTCAACGCCACCAAGGCCGCCAAGTTCGGCGTGCAGTGGCAAAGCGCGCTGGGCAACAACGCCGTCATCGGCACCAACTCCACCCTCAACGGCGGCAACATCCTGGCGCTGACCCAGGCGCTGGCCACCAAGGATGCCTCCGGCCTTGCAACGTCGATCCAGCCCGGCCTGAACCTCGGCATTGCCGGCAAGATCGGTGGCCAGTACATCCTGGGCGCGGTGGCGAATTTCTTCAGCAACGATAACGACGCCAACGTGCTCTCGACGCCCAACCTGCTGACGCTGGACAACGAAGAAGCCAAGATCGTCATCGGCCAGAACGTGCCGTTCCCGACCGGCTCCTACGCCAGCACCTCGGGCTCGGTGGGCGTGAACCCGTTCACCACCGTCGAGCGCAAGGACGTCGGCCTCACCCTGCGCGTGCGTCCGACCATCAACGAGAACGGCACTGTGAAGATGACGATCTTCCAGGAGATCTCGAACGTCGCGCCCGGCACCACCACCGACCCCAACGGCCCCACCACCAACAAGCGCTCGCTCGAATCCAGCGTGCTGGTGGAAGACGGCGGGCTCGTCATGCTCGGCGGCCTGCTGTCGGACACCTACGGCACCAACACTGAAAAGGTGCCCTTTGCTGGCGACATCCCGGTGGTCGGTAACCTGTTCAAGAGCGAGAACCGCTCGCGCGTCAAGAACAACCTGATGATGTTCCTGCGCCCGGTGGTGATGCGCGACGCCACGGCGACCGAAGCCTTCGCATTCGATCGCTACGACCAGATCCGTGGCCTGCAGCAGGCGACCCAGCCCAACACCGACAACGTGATGCTGCGCAACGTGAATGCCGCGCCCGTGCTGCCGGAGTCGCCGCCGTTGGGCACCAGCAGCAACAGCCGGGGCGGCCTGCGCGAGCAAGGCACCCAACTGATCCCACCGCCCGCGCTGCCCGCCGACAACCGCAAGCTGGCGCCGAGCGCCCTGCGCGGCGCCCTGCCGCCGACCGCCGACCCCGTGAGCACGCGCGAACTGCCTTGATACTGCCTTGATGTCCATGCGCTATCCCCTGCCCTACGCCTTCGCACGCAGCCAGCAGCTTTTGCTCGAGGAGACCGACGACGGCCGCTACACGCTGTGGATGTCGAGCCACCCGGCGCGCAGCGCGGTCGGCGAGGTGTCGCGCAAGTACGGCGTGCAGGCCTTCGAGGTGCTGGCCGACGGCGCGCTGGCGCAGCGCATCAGCGCGGCGTACGCGCAGGGCGAGTCGAGCGCCGCCGCGGTGGTGAGCGAGGTGCAGAACGACGCCGATCTCTCGCGCATGATGCAGGAGCTGCCCGCGGTCGAAGACTTGCTGGCAAGCGCTGGCGACGCGCCCATCATCCGCATGCTGAACGCGCTGCTCACGCAGGCCGCGCGCGACGGCGCCAGCGACATCCACATCGAGCCCTACGAGCGCACCTCGTCCGTGCGTTTTCGCATCGACGGCACGCTGCGCGAGGTGGTGCAGCCCAACCGCGCGCTGCACGCCGCGCTGATCTCGCGCCTGAAGATCATGGCCGACCTCGACATCTCCGAAAAGCGGCTGCCGCAGGACGGACGCATCTCCTTGCGCATCGGCACGCGCGCGGTCGACGTGCGGGTGTCGACGCTGCCGAGCGCGCACGGCGAACGCGCGGTGCTGCGCCTCCTGGACAAGAGCGAATCGAAGCTCACGCTCGAATCGGTGGGCATGCAGGGCGACACGCTGGAGCGCTTCGAGAAGCTCATCTCGCAGCCGCACGGCATCATTCTCGTGACCGGCCCCACGGGCTCGGGCAAGACCACCACGCTGTACGCCGCGCTGGCCCGGCTCGACGCGAGCCGCAGCAACATCATGACGGTGGAAGACCCCATCGAGTACGAGCTGCCGGGCGTGGGCCAGACGCAGATCAACGCCAAGATCGAACTCACCTTCGCCAAGGCCCTGCGCGCGATCCTGCGGCAGGACCCTGACGTCATCATGATCGGCGAAATCCGTGACTTCGAGACCGCGCAGATCGCCATCCAGGCCTCGCTGACCGGTCACCTGGTGCTGGCCACGCTGCACACCAACGACTCGGTCAGCGCCGTCACGCGCCTGACCGACATGGGCGTGGAGCCTTTTCTTCTGAGCTCGTCTCTGCTCGGCGTGCTCGCGCAGCGCCTCGTGCGCAAGGTGTGCACGGTGTGCGCCGGCGCGGGCTGCGAAGTGTGCGGCCAGACCGGCTATCAGGGCCGCACCGGCATCTTCGAGCTGCTGGTGGCCGACGAAACCGTGCAGGGCCTGATCCACAGCAAGGCGGCCGAGAGCGAACTGCTCAAGGCCGGCGCGCGCGGCGGCCTGCGCCTGATGCGCGAAGACGGCGAACGGCTGGTGCAGGCTGGCGTCACTTCGCGCGCCGAACTGCTGCGCGTCACGCGAGACTAAGCCGCCCCGGCGCTCCCCATGCCCGCCTATTCCTTCGAAGCCATCGACGCCAGCGGCCAGAGCCGCGAAGGCGTGCTCGAGGCCGACACCGCACGCAGCGCGCGCAGCCTGCTGCGGGCGCAGGCGCTCATTCCGCTGTCGGTCAAGCCGGTCGGAAGCGACCACGTCAACGGCACCGGCCAGCGCAGCACCCTCAGCCGCTGGCTCGGCGGCGGCAAGCGCGTCTTCAATTCCACCGGCCTCGCGGTGTGGACGCGGCAGCTCGCGGGCCTCGTCTCGTCGGGCCTGCCGCTGGAACGCGCGCTCACGGCACTCACCGACGAAGCCGAGTCAGAGCAGCAGCGCAACCTTGTCGCGTCGCTGCGCGCCGAAGTCAACGCGGGCTCGCCGTTCGCGCGTGCGCTGTCGGCACATCCGCGCGAGTTCTCGCCCATCTACACGGCCGTGATCGGCGCCGGCGAACAGAGCGGCAACCTCGGCCTCGTGCTCGACCGCCTCGCCGACGACCTCGAAGAGCGCCAGGCGCTGCAGCAGAAGCTGATCGGCGCGGCGCTGTACCCGGCCATCGTCACGCTGGTGGCGATCGTGATCGTGATCTTCCTCGTGAGCTACGTGGTGCCGCAGGTGGCGCAGGTTTTTGCGGGCACCAAGCGCTCGCTGCCCTTTCTCACCACCGTGATGCTGTCGCTGAGCGCGGGTGTGCGCAACTATGGCTGGTGGATGCTGTGCGCCGTCGTGCTCGCGGCCATCGGCGCGCGGCTGGCGCTGGCCCAGGAGGCCTTCCGCCTGAAGTTCGATGCCGTCTGGCTCAAGCTGCCGCTGGTCGGAAAGCTCGCGCGCGGCTACAACGCAGCGCGCTTCGCGAGCACGCTCGCCATGCTGGCCACGGCAGGCGTGCCGATCCTGCGTGCGCTGCAGGCGGCTTCCGAGACGCTGAGCAACCGCGCCATGCGCGCCGACGCGCTCGACGCGCTGGTGCTGGTGCGCGAAGGCGCGCCGCTGGCCTCGGCGCTGGCGCAGAAGAAGCGCTTTCCGGGCCTGGTGTCGATGTTCGCGCGCCTCGGCGAGCAGACCGGCACCCTGCCGCTGATGCTGCAACGCGCGGCCAACCAGCTCAGTGCCGAAGTGCAGCGCCGCGCGATGCATCTGGCAACCATCCTGGAGCCGCTGCTCATCGTGGCGATGGGCGGGGTGGTGATGCTGATTGTTCTGGCCGTGATGCTGCCTATCATCCAGCTGAACCAGTTCGTGAAATGAAGCACACCCCCAGGCTTGCCCACTTCGTGTGGCCTCCAACCCCCTTGCCGGGGGCGGTGCGGCCGCTTCGGGCGGCCGTGCGCGGCGCACCTGCTGGAATAAGTCAGGTCCATGGGGAAACGCCATGCCTGTGACTCTCGAAGACAAGCTCGTGGTCGCGATCTCCTCGCGTGCCCTGTTCAACCTCGAAGAAGAAAACAAGATCTTCGAGGCCGGGGACAACGAGGGCTACATGAAGCTGCAGCTCGATCGCATCGATGTGCCGGCCGCACCAGGCATTGCGTATTCGCTGATCCGCAAGCTGCTGCGCTTCAACGAAGACGGCGTGCAGCGCGTCGAGGTCGTGATTCTTTCGCGCAACGACCCGGTCTCGGGCATGCGCATCTTCAAGTCGAGCGCGGCCGCCGACATCAAGCTGCAGCGCGGCGTGTTCACACAGGGCCGACCGCCCTTCGGCTACCTGCGCCCGCTGCGCGCGCACCTGTTTCTCTCGGTCAACGCGCAGGACGTGCGCGAGGCGCTCATCGCGGGCTTTCCGGCTGCGCGTGTGCTGGTCGAATCGGTAAAGGCCAGCGACGCCTGGCCGAACGAAGTGCGCATTGCCTTCGACGGCGATGCGGTGCTGTTCTCGGACGAGGCCGAGCGCGTGTTCCAGGCCGAAGGGCTCGACGCCTTCCAGGCCCACGAGCTCAGCAAGGCCGACCTGCCCTTGCCCGAAGGGCCGTTCAAGCCGCTGCTGATGGCGCTGCACCGGCTGCAGATGGCCGGCAACGCGCAGATGCGCATCCGCACCGCGCTCGTCACCGCGCGCAGCGCACCGGCGCACGAGCGCGCGATCCGCACGCTCATGAAGTGGAACATCCGCGTCGACGAAGCCATGTTCCTCGGCGGCCTGCCCAAGGGCGAGTTCCTGCGCGAGTTCGAGCCCGATTTCTTCTTCGACGACCAGACCGGTCATGTCGATGCGGCCTCGCGCCACGTGCCCGCCGGGCATGTATCGAGCGGTATCAGCAACGAGCCCTGAGCGCTGCGCTTGAACGCGGCGCCAGGCCGCGCCACGCCGTCATTTCGCCGATCCTGACGCTGCCTTGGGCAGTGCGTTGTCACGCGCCTGACTTCTCTGCGTCATCCCAAGTTAACCAGTCGGTAACGGGTTATCCCTAGTCTCGTGGCCCAGGTGCGCCCCCTCACGCACCTTCCAGAACCACATAACAAAGGACCGATCCATGCGACTTCTTTTTCTCCGCACGCGGCTTGCGCCCGTGCTGTTCCTGGCCTGCGTGCTCTCTGCGTGCGGTGGTGGCAGCGGTGGCGGCGGCTTCTTCGGCGGCACGCCGACGACGCCGACCACACCCACCCCGCCCGACAACACTCCGAAGCCCGAGATGCGCTGCGCGCCCTGAGCGCCGCCAGGAACTACTCAATGACCTCCCGCCGCAAATTCCTCACGGGCACAGCCACGACTGGCGCTGCCGCCCTCGCGCTCTCTGCCTTTCCGCCGAGCATCCGCCGCGCGCTCGCCATTCCGGCCAACAACAAGACCGGCACCATCCAGGACGTCGAGCACGTCGTGATCCTGATGCAGGAGAACCGTTCGTTCGACCACTACTTCGGCATGCTCATGGGCGTGCGCGGCTTCGGTGACCGCTTCGCCATTCCGCTGATCGGCGGGCGCCGCGTGTGGGAGCAGAGCGACGCCGACGGCAAGGTGGTGCTGCCGTACCACCTCGACCAGACCCTGGGCAACGCGCAACGCGTCAGCGGCACGCCGCACAGCTGGCTCGACGCGCAGAACGCCTGGGACGGCGGGCGCCTCAACCAATGGCCGAAGTACAAGGCCACCGGCACGGCGCCCTTCACGCAATCGATGGGCTATCTGCAAGAGGCTGAACTGCAGTTCCAGTACGCACTGGCCAACGCCTTCACCGTGTGCGACAGCTACCACTGCGGCATGCACACCGGCACAAACTCCAACCGCCTGTTCCACTGGAGCGGCACCAACGGCCCCTCGGGCCAGACCAGCGCCGGCGTGGCGGGCGTCGCCTCGGTGGACAACACCTGGGAGAACCTGCGGTTTCCATGGGACCCCACCGACAACCCCGGTGTCGATTCGACCACCTTCGGCTGCAACTGGAAGACCTACCCGGAGCGCCTGCAGGACGCCAAGGTCAGCTGGATCGTCTACCAGAACCTGCCCGACAACTTCACCGACAACCCGCTGGCCGGCTTCCAGCAATACCGGGTGGCCAACAAGGCTTCAGGCAAGAACAACGAGCGCTACGACGGCGACGCCAGCCCGCCCGTGGGCACGACGCTGCCGGCCTACGACCCCGCCAGCGACGACGCGGGCAACCCGCTCTACAAGGGCATCGCCAACACCATGCCCGACGGCGGCCTGCTCGGCGCGTTCAAGCAGGACGTGGCCAGCGGCAAGCTCGCGCAGGTGTCGTGGATCGTCGCGCCCGCCGACTACTCCGAACACCCCGGGCCTTCGAGCCCCGTGCAGGGCGCCTGGTACATCCAGCAGGTGCTTGATGCGCTCACCGCATCGCCCGACGTGTGGAGCAAGACGGTGTTCATCGTCAACTTCGACGAGAACGATGGCTACTTCGACCACGTGCCGTCGCCTTCCGCGCCGTCGATCAACCCCGACAAGAGCGCGGCGGGCAAGACCACGCTCGGCGACGCCGATGTCGCGTTCGAGCGCTACAACCACCCGCTGGTGACCGGCACGCCCAGCGGCGTGCCCCAGCCGGACGGCCGCGTCTACGGCCCCGGCCCGCGCGTGCCGATGTACGTCATCTCGCCATGGAGCCGCGGCGGCTGGGTCAACTCGCAGGTGTTCGACCACACCTCGGTGCTGCGTTTTCTTGAAGCGCGATTCGGCGTGAAGGAAACGAACATCTCGCCGTTCCGCCGCGCGATTGCCGGCGACCTGACCAGCGCCTTCAACTTCGCAACGCCCAACAGCGAAGTGCTGCCCACGCTCGCGGGACGCAAGACCCAGGCCGAAGCAGATCAGTTGCGCCTCGACCAGGAAGCACTGGCGCAGGTGCCGCTGCCCTCCACGCCCGCGCTGCCGCGCCAGCCCACCGGCACCCGCCCCTCGCGCGCCCTGCCGTACGAACTGCACACCAGCGCCAAGGCCGACGTGGTCAACGGCAAGCTGCAGCTGCTGTTCTCCAACACCGGCAAGGCCGCGGCCGTGTTCCATGTGTACGACAAGCTGCATCTCGATCGCCTGCCGCGCCGCTACATGGTCGAGGCCGGCAAGATGCTCGACGACACCTGGGCCGCGATGACCGATGACGGCGGCGCCTACGACCTGTGGGTGCTCGGGCCCAACGGCTTCCATCGCCACTTCAAGGGCAACCTCAACGCACTGCGCACCAGCAATGCGACGCCCGAGGTGCGCGTGTGCTACGACATCGCCAACGGCAACGTCTACCTGAGCATGCGCAACGACGGCAAGACGGCGTGCCGGTTCACCATCAACGCCAAGGCCTATCGCAACGATGGCCCATGGACCGCGACGGTGAACGGCGGCGCCAGCGTCGACCAGCACTGGGAGCTTGCGAGCAGCGGCCAGTGGTACGACTTCGCAGTCACGTGCGATGCAGATCCGGCCTACTACCGCCGCTTCGCAGGCCGTGTCGAAACGGGCAAGCACACGGTGAGCGACCCGGCCATGGGCATGGCCGACCTCTGAGCGCCGATACATTCCGATGAGAGGATGAGTGCAAGCACCTCGTGCCTGCGCTCATCATCACGGCCTGTGCCCCTGACCCCGTCCATGAAGAACCACAACAACACCCCCATGACATCACGCCGCAAATTTCTCACCAGCACCGCCACCACGGGCGCCGCCGCCCTCGCGCTCAGCGCGTTCCCACCGAGCATTCGCCGCGCGCTGGCCATACCGGCCAACAACGCCACGGGCACCATCAAGGACGTCGAGCACATCGTCATCCTGATGCAGGAGAACCGCGCCTTCGACCACTACTTCGGCACGCTCATGGGCGTGCGCGGCTTCGGCGACCGCTTCACCATTCCGCTTCCTGCTGACCGCAAGGTCTGGCAGCAGCTCGACGACGCCGGCAACGTGGTGCTGCCCTATTACCTCGACAGCACGAAGGGCAGCGCCCAGCGCGTGTCGAGCACGCCGCACACCTGGGTCGATGCGCACAACGCCTGGGATGGCGGGCGCATGTACCAGTGGCCACGCTACAAGAAGGCCGGCAAGACGCCATTCATGCAGTCCATGGGCTACCTGAAGGAAGCCGAATTGCCGTTCCAGTTCGCGCTGGCCAATGCCTTCACGATCTGCGACGACTACCACTGCGCGATGCACACCGGCACGCACGCCAACCGCTCCTTCCACTGGACCGGCACCAACGGCCCCACCGGCGCCAACGTGGCCTACGTGAACAACGTCAATGCCTGGAGCTCGACCGGCCCGTCGACCGAAGGCTACGAATGGAAGACCTACGCCGAGCGGTTGCAGGAGGCCAACGTCAGCTGGATGGTCTACCAGAACATTCCCAACAACTACGGCTGCAACCCGCTGCTGGGCTTCAAGCCCTACCGCAAGGCGAACGAAGCCTCGGGCAAGCCGGTGAGCACCTCGCTGCCGCAAGGCGCGTCGCCGGCCTACGCGCCCGGCGACGACGTGGGCAACCCGCTCTACAAGGGCACGGCCAACACGCTGCCGGTGGCCGATCAGGCCGCCTTCGACGCGGGCGCGATCATGGATGCGTTCCGCGCCGACGTGAAGAACGGCCGGCTGCCGCAGGTGTCGTGGGTGATTCCGCCCGACGTGTACTCTGAGCACCCCGGGCCTTCGAGCCCGGTGCAGGGCGCCTGGTACGTCCAGCAGGTGCTGGACGCGCTCACCGCAGTGCCCGAGGTGTGGAGCAAGACGGTGCTCTTCGTGAACTTCGACGAGAACGACGGCTACTTCGACCACGTGCCCTCGCCCTCCGCGCCTTCGCCCAACCCCGATGCATCGACGCTCGCTGGCAAGAGCACGCTTCCTGCGCAGGACATGAGCTACGAGTACTTCACGCACCCCGCGCCGCCCGGCATTCCCACCGCGCAGCCCACGCCCGACGGCAACGTGTACGGCCCCGGCATGCGCGTGCCGATGTACGTGATCTCGCCGTGGAGCCGCGGCGGCTGGGTCAACTCGCAGGTGTTCGACCACACCTCGGTGCTGCGCTTCGTCGAGGCGCGCTTCGGCGTGAAGGAGGACAACATCAGCCCGTTCCGCCGCGCGGTGTGCGGCGACCTCACGAGCGCCTTCAACTTCGCGACGCCCAACACCGAGGTGCTGCCGGTGCTCGCGGGCAGCCGCACCAAGGCCGAGGCCGACAAGGTCCGCGCCGACCAGGACGTGCTGCCGCAGGTGGTGCCGCCGGCCAACGCGCAATTGCCGCAGCAGGCCACGGGCACGCGGCCCTCGCGCGCCTTGCCCTACGAACTGCACACAAGTGCCAAGGTCGACGCGACCGGCGGCAAGCTGCAGCTGCTGTTCGCCAACACCGGCAAGGCCGCGGCAGTCTTCCACGTGTACGACAAGAAGCATCTCGATCGCCTGCCGCGCCGCTACATGGTCGAGGCGGGCAAGACGCTCGACGACACCTGGACGCCCGCCGCCGGAGACAACGGCCTCTATGACCTGTGGGTGCTCGGTCCCAACGGCTTCCATCGACAGTTCAAGGGCAATGTGAATGCGCTGGGCACAAGCAACGCTGCACCCGAAGTACGCGTGTGCTACGACATCACCAACGGCAATGTCTACCTGAACATGCGCAACGACGGCAAGGCGACTTGCAAGTTCACCGTCACCGCCAAGGCCTACCGCACAGACGGCCCGTGGACTGCGAGCGTGAACGGCGGCGCCAACGTAGACCAGCACTGGGAGCTTGCGAACAGCGGCCAGTGGTACGACTTCGCAGTCACCTGCGACGCCGACCCGGCCTACTACCGCCGCTTCGCCGGCCGCGTGGAAACCGGCAAGCACACGGTAAGCGACCCCGCGATGGGCATGGCCGACCTCTGAGCCTCGCCATGCATCGATGACGAGGCGTGGAGCGCGCAATGCGCGCTTACACCTCGGCATCGAAGGGTTCATCTCGATGTCACCCGGGCTTCCTAGCCTCGGCGCACAACATCGAGAGGATCTCCCCATGCGATTCATCACTTCGCGCACGCATCTCGCGTGCGCGCTGCTCTTCATTGCCTGCACGTTCTCCGCATGCGGCGGCAGCGACGGTGGCGGCTTCGCCGGCCTGCCCACACCGGACACCACGACACCCCCACCGGATACGGGCGTCAAGCCCGAAAAGCGCTGCGCTCCCTGATCGCCCGAAGAACCACAACAAGCTGCCCATGAATTCACGCCGCAAATTCCTCACCGGCACGGCCACCACCGGCCTTGCCGCCCTCTCGCTCAGCGCCTTCCCACCCAGCATCCGCCGCGCACTCGCCATTCCGGCCAACAACAAGACCGGCACCATCCAGGACGTCGAGCACATCGTCGTGCTGATGCAGGAAAACCGCTCCTTCGACCACTACTTCGGCACGCTGCCGGGCGTGCGCGGCTTCGGTGACCGCTTCACCGTTCCGCTGCCGGGCGGGCGCAACGTGTGGCAGCAGAGCGATGCCGATGGCAAGCTCGTGCTGCCCTACCACCTCGACCAGACCAAGGGCAACGCCCAGCGCGTGAGCGGCACGCCCCACGAGTGGCTCGACAGCCAGGAAGCATGGGACGGCGGCCGCCTCTCCCAATGGCCGCGCTACAAGACCAGCGCAGCCATGGGCTACTTCATGGAAGCCGAAGTGCCGTTCCAGTTCTCGCTGGCCAACGCCTTCACGCTCTGCGACAGCTACCACTGCGCCATGCACACCGGAACGGACGCCAACCGCTCCTTCCACCTGACGGGCACCAACGGCTCGACCGCGCAGAACGTTGCCTTCGTCAACAACGAGTGGGACTGGCTCGACGGACGCGCTTCCGCCGTGAACACCGGCTACACGTGGAAGACCTATGCCGAGCGGCTCGAAGACGCAGGCGTGAGCTGGATCTGCTACCAGAACATGCCCGACGAATGGGGCGACAACATGCTCGGCGCCTTCCGCCAGTTCAGGCGCGCCAACCGGGCCTCGCCCTTTCCGGTCTCCAGCGGCGGCGCTCCCAACGCGCCCTATTCCAACAGCGGCCAGGCAACGCCCTATCACGCCTACGACCCCGCCAGCGACAACCCTGGCAACCCGCTCTACAAGGGCATCGCCAACACCTTGCCGGGCAACAAGCCGGAGGAGTACCTGGATGCGTTCCGCAGCGACATCAAGGCCGGCCGCCTGCCGCAGGTGAGCTGGATCAACGCCCCCTCCATCTATTGCGAACACCCCGGCCCATCCAGCCCGGTGCAAGGCGCCTGGTTCCTGCAGGAAATACTGGACGCGCTGACAGCCGTGCCGGAGGTCTGGAGCAAGACCGTGGTGCTGGTCAACTTCGACGAGAACGACGGCTACTTCGACCATGTGCCGTCGCCGTCCGCGCCATCGCTGATCAACCCCATCGACTCCAGGAGCGCCGCCGCAGGCAAGACGACGCTCGCCGATGCCGACCTTGTGCACGAGTACTTCACGCAGCAGCCACCGGAAGGCAGCCGTTCGCAGCCTGCACCCGATGGCCGCGTGTTCGGCCCCGGCCCGCGCGTGCCGCTGTACGTACTCTCGCCATGGAGCCGTGGCGGCTGGGTAAACTCGCAGGTGTTCGACCACACCTCGGTGCTGCGCTTCATCGAGGCGCGCTTCGGCGTGAAGGAGCCGAACATCTCGCCCTACCGCCGCGCCGTGTGCGGCGACCTCACGAGCGCCTTCAACTTCGCGACGCCCAACAGCGAGGCCCTGCCCACGCTCACCGGCCGCAAGAACAGGACCGAGGCCGACAGGCTGCGCCTCGACCAGGAAGCGCTGACGCAGGTGCCGCTGCCGCTCGATCCGCAGTTGCCGAAGCAGCCCACCGGCACGCGCCCCTCGCGCGCCCTGCCTTACGAACTGCACACCAGCGCAAAGGCCGACGTGGTCAACGGCAAGCTGCAGTTGCTGTTCCTCAACACCGGCAAGGCCGCGGCTGTGTTCCACGTCTACGACAAGCGCCACCTCGACCGCCTGCCGCGCCGCTACATGGTCGAAGCGGGCAAGAAGCTCGACGACACCTGGGCCGCAATGGCCGACGACGCCGGCCTCTACGACCTGTGGGTGCTCGGTCCCAACGGCTTTCACCGTCACTTCAAGGGCAACCTCAACACGCTGCGCGCAGGCGATGCGGCGCAGCCCGAGGTGCGCGTGTGCTACGACATCGCCAACGGCAATGTCTACCTGAACATGCGCAACGACGGCAAGGCCGCGTGCAAGTTCACCATCGTCGCCAAGGCCTACCGTACAGACGGACCGTGGACCGCGACGGTGAACGGCGGCGCCAACGTCGACCAGCACTGGGAGCTTGCGAGCAGCGGCCAGTGGTACGACTTCGCCGTCACCTGCGATGCAGATCCAGCCTACTATCGCCGCTTCGCCGGCCGCGTGGAAACCGGCAAGCACACGGTCAGCGATCCGGCCATGGGCTTGCCCGACCTCTGAGCCCCGGCAAGAATGCCGGCATGCTGATGATTCTTCGACATGCCGACGTTCTGCTCACCATGGACGCCGCCCGGCGCGAGATCGCCGACGGCGCCGTGGTGTGCGACGGGCCCGCGGTGGCCTGGGCAGGCCCCACGGCCGACCTTCCCATCGCGTATCACGACGCTCTGCGCAACGGCCAGGCCGAGGCCATCGACATGCACGGCCATGTGGTGATGCCGGGCCTGGTCAACACGCACCACCACATGTACCAGAGCCTCACGCGCGCCGTGCCCGAGGCGCAAGACGCCGAGCTCTTCGGCTGGCTCACCAACCTGTACCTGCTGTGGGCGCGCCTCACGCCCGAGATGATCCGCGTGTCGACGCAGACCGCGATGGCCGAGCTGATGCTCTCCGGCTGCACCACCACCAGCGACCATCTCTACCTGTTTCCCAACGGCTCGAAACTCGACGATTCGATCGAGGCGGCCGACGCCATGGGCATGCGCTTCCACGCGGCGCGCGGCAGCATGAGCGTGGGCCGCAGCGCCGGCGGCCTGCCGCCCGACGAGGTGGTAGAGACCGAAGAAGCCATCCTGCGCGACAGCGAGCGGCTCATCGGCCGCTGGCACGACGCGTCGCGCCATTCGATGCGCCGCATCGTGCTCGCGCCGTGTTCGCCGTTCTCGGTGTCGCGCGACCTGATGCGGCTTTCGGCCGAGCTGGCGCGTGAGCGCGGCGTGTCGCTGCACACGCACCTGGCCGAGAACGACAACGACGTGGCCTATTCGCGCGAGAAGTTCGGCATGACGCCGGCCGAGTACGCCGAAGACCTGGGCTGGGTCGGCCGCGACGTGTGGCACGCGCACTGCGTGAAGCTCGACGAGGCCGGCATCGCGCTGTTCGGCCGCACCGGCACCGGCGTGGCGCACTGCCCCTGCTCCAACATGCGGCTGGCCTCGGGCATCGCGCCCATCGGCGCAATGCGCCGCGCGGGCGTGCCCGTGGGGCTGGGCGTGGACGGCAGCGCGTCGAACGACGGCGCGCACATGCTGGGCGAAGCACGGCAGGCCATGCTGCTGCAGCGCGTGGGCTACGGCCCGGCGGCGATGACGGCACGCGAGGCGCTGGAAATCGCCACGCTGGGCGGCGCGCAGGTGCTGGGCCGTGACGACATCGGCGCCATCGCGCCCGGCATGTCGGCGGACATCGTGGCCTTCGACATGCGCGGGGTGGCGCATGCGGGCGCGGGGCACGACCCGGTGGCGGCGCTGGTGTTCTGCACGCCGGGGACGGTGTCGCTGAGCGTGATCAACGGGGCGGTCCGCATCCGCGACGGCGGCTTTACCGGGCTGGAGCTGGCTCCGCTGCTGGCAAGGCATCGCGACCTTGCACGCACGCTCTACGACGGCGCGCGGCACCCGCACACGGCCTGAGCTCCCCGGCAGCGCCGGTTGAGTGCCTTCGAGCCCTAGGCACCAACCCTTATTGCCAACGCCAGAGCCCCTCCGCAGAATCCGCCCACTGAATAGAACGACCGTTCTATTCAGTGGCCGAGCACGCCATCGGCCTTCCCAAGATTCACAACAACAGGGAACTCCCCGATGAAGCGCAGAGACATCCTCAAATGGTCCGCCTCGGCGGGCGGCCTGGGTCTGCTGGCCGGCAAACCATCCACCGCATCGGCCGCCCTGCCGGTGCTCAAGCCCACGCTGCCGCAGAAGATCGACCCGATCAGCGCCACGCTGCGGCGGCTCGAACTGGTGGGGCGGCAGACGACTTACCTCTGGACCGAATCGCACATCAACCTGGCCGGCGTGCCGATGGGCGCGGTGGTGCCTCCGGGCGAACTGCCGGCGCTCGAACACCAGCTCAAGACCATTGCGAAGGCGCTGGAAGCCGTTACCAATTTCGCGGCCTCGTTCGCCACCAGCGCGCTGGCCTCGGGCAGCCTGCAGTCGCTCGACAACCTGCGCACGCGCCTGGCTGGCCTGCAGGCCAGCTTCGATCAGCTGCTGGCCGCCAACGGCGGGCTGGCGACGCTGCCGGCCACGGTGCTGAGCCTGCTGGGCACGCTCACCGGCACGGCGGGCGACATCGCCACGCAGCTCAAGCAGATACACCACGACCTGCTGTCGCAAGGCCCGCTGGGTGCGCTGAACGGGCCGAAGACGGTAGCGCAGTACGACGCGCTGTTCGTCACCATCGAAAAGCCGGCCATCTCGCAGCTGCTGCACGACAACGACCTGTTCGCGGCCATGCGCGTGTCCGGGCCCAACCCGATGCTGATCCAGCGCGCGACGGCGCTGCCGGCGAAGTTTCCGCTGAGCGACGCGCAGTACCGGCAGGTGATGGGCGCCGGCGACAGCCTCGCCGATGCGGCCGCCTCCGGCCGGCTCTACCTGCTCGACTACGAAGGCCTGGGCGACATGGCGCCGGCAGGCCCGCAGGTCAAGCCGCTCACCGGCACTGCCTACATCCACATGCCCATTGCACTGTTCGCCCGACCCAAGACCGGCCGCTCGCTGGTGCCGGTCGCAATCCAGTGCGGACAAGACCCGACTCTGAGCCCGATCTTCCTTCGCGTGGACGACACCGCCAACGCCGAGGCCTACTGGGCATGGCAATCGGCAAAGACCGCGGTGCAGGTGGCGGACTTCAACTACCACGAGATGTTCGTGCACCTGGGCCGCACGCACCTGATGTCGGAGGCCTTCGCGATGGCCACGCAGCGCCAGTTCGCGACCGCGCATCCGCTGAGCCGGCTGCTGTCGCCGCACCTGGAGGGCGCGATGTTCATCAACGAGTTCGCGACGCTGATCATCATGGCGCCGCTGACCACGGGCGACGTGATCCTCACCGCGCCCATCGATACGCTGCAGCGCGAGTGCGGCCGTGACCGGCTGGCCTACGACTTCTACGACCGCATGATGCTGCCCAACGACCTGCGCACGCGCGGCGTGGACGACACGGCGGCGCTGCCCGACTACCCGTACCGCGACGACGCGCTGCTGGTTTGGAACGCCATCGCGCAATGGGTCGGCGACTACGTGGCCACCTACTACCTGAGCGACGCCGATGTCACCGGCGACTACGAGCTCAAGGCCTGGGCCACCGAGCTCGCGACCAGCGGCAAGGTGCACGGCTTCCGGCCGATCACCACGCGCGCGCAGCTCATCGACGTGCTGACCGCGTTCATCTTCAACGCCAGCGCGCAGCATGCGGCGGTGAACTTCCCACAGTACTCGGTGATGACCTATGCGCCCTTCAGCGCTGGCGCGGGCGGTGTGCCGGCGCCGACAAGCAACGCGGGTCAGAACGAAGCAAGCTGGTCGCAGATGCTGCCTTCGCGGCTGGCGGCGCAGGAGCAGATTCTGCTGTTTCACATCCTCGGCGGCGTGTACTACCGGCCGCTGGGCGAGTACAAGGACAACGTCTTTCCGCACCTACCGGTGCTGCTGGACCCGGCCATCGCCGGGCAAGGCGGGCCGCTGGAGCGCTTTCGCAACGCTCTCGTCGGCATCGAGGCCACCATCCGCCAGCGCAACACCACGCGGGCGCGGCCTTACGAGCACCTGCTGCCGAGCCGCATTCCTTCGAGCACGAACATCTGAAGCGGATGCGGGCGCCGCTCAGCGGCGCATGGTGTCCAGCTGCGTGACGGGCGCGCCGTCGTTGCCCCACGAACCGCGCACGTAGGTGAGCACGGCCGCGACCTCGGCCGCATCCAGCGTCTGGCCGAACGGCGGCATGCCGTAGGGTCGCGGATTGCCGGGGGTCGAGGGCAGGAAGCCGCCGTGTGCGATCACCTGGATCAGGTTGGTGGGCCGCGCCATGTTGACTGCGCGGTTGCCCGCGAGCGGCGGGTAGGCGCCCGCCGCGCCCTGCCCCTGGTCGCCGTGGCAGTAGGCACAGCGCTGGTCGTAGATCTTCGCGCCGCGCGTCATGGTGCCGGCATCGCGGCGGATGGGGGCCTTCGCGACAACGGCGTCAGACTCGGGCTTCGGCGCATCAGGCAGGTCCTTCAGATAGCTCGCCATGGCCGTCAGGTCGGCTTCGCTCAAGTACTGCGTGCTGCGGAACACCACATCGGCCATCGGGCCCATGACCGAGCCGCGCGGTGCGACACCGCTCTTGAGCAGCGCCACCACGTCGGCCGCGGGCCAGTCGGCCACGCCGGCTTCATGCGGATCGTTGAGCGAAGGTGCGTACCAGTTCTCGACGGCGATGAGGCCGCCCGAAAGGCCCAGCCTGGTTTCGGTCGCACCCAGCGAATTGCGACTGCCGTGGCAGGCGATGCAATGGCCCAAACCGTTGACCAGGTAGGCACCCCGGTTCCATTCGGCCGGCTTGCCGGCATTGGCCACGAAGGGCTCGGGCTTGAACGACAGCACGCGCCACACGGCCAGTGCCGCCTGCGTATCGTAGGGGAAGCGCAGCCGGTGCGCCTTGTTGGGCTCGGCTGCGGGCGGCACGCTGCGCAGATAGGCGTAGATCGCGTCCGAATCCTCGCGCGTCACCTGCGTGAAATTGGGGTACGGAAACGCCGGGTACAGCAGCCGCCCGTCCTTGCTGCGGCCGTTGTGCATCGCGCGCCAGAAGTGCGCGCTGCTCCAGCCGCCGATGCCGGCCTTGTCGTCGGGCGTGAGGTTGCTCGAATAGATGGTGCCGAAGGGCGTTTCGATCGGCAGGCCGCCCGCATAGGGCTGGCCGCCGCGCGTGGTGTGGCAGCCCGCGCAGTTGCCGGCCAGCGCGAGGTAGCGTCCGCGCTCGACCAGTTGCGGCGTGGCGGCGAAGGCTTCGGCTTGCACGGGCAGCGGGTCTTCGCCGCGCAGGTTCATGGCCACGATGCCGCCGGCGGCGGCTGCGCCGAGCACGATCAGCGCCAGCAGCGTCCAGGCCAGGTGTCGGAGTTTCATGGGCGCTGCTCCGTCACTTCGGCATGCCGCCGCAAGTCACCGGCAGCGGCGCGGGCAGCGAGGCCGCGGGCTTCGTGTCGGCCGGCATCGGCTGCACGGCAAGCCAGCTCGCAACGGCGTTGATGTCGGCGGTGCTCATGCGCCGGCCGACGTCGGCCATGCAGTCGGGCGGCAGCGCATGCCGCTCGTTCGTGAGCCATGCGCCGAGCTGCGACGACACATAGAGCCGCGGCAGCCCCAGCAGCCCCGGAATGGCCGGCTGCACGCCCGTGAGCGCCGCGCCGTGGCACTGCACGCAGGCGGGTATGCCGCGCGCCGCATCGCCTTCACGCACGAGCTGGCGGCCGCGCTGAAGCTGTTCGGGCGGTGCGTCGCTGGTAGGGGAAATCGGCGGATAAGGCAGCTGCAGCCCGGCAAAGTACTCGGCCATCTCGCGCAGGTATGCATCCGACAGGTGCTGCACCATGTACGCCATGTCGCTGTTGAAGCGCCGCCCGTCCCTGAAGCTCACGAGCTGGTTGAACAGGTAGCCGGCCGGCTTGCCCGCCAGCCGCGGAAAGTAGCCCGCGTTGGTGGTCGCGCCCTCGCGGCCGTGGCAGGCGATACAGGCGGCCACGCGCTGCTCGATGGTGTCGGGCACCGTGGCCGGCGTCGCGGCGCCCGCCATGCCCTGCACGGCGAGCAGCAGCCCGGCAACGACGAGGCGAATGTGCAGCTTCATGTACCGGCAGCGTAGTGCGCCAGCGCCAGCAGCCCCGCTATCAGCAGCAGCACCATCACGAATGCCACGCCGATCAGCGGCAGGATGCCGACTTGCGCAGTCCGCTTGTCAGCGTCGGCGCGGCGGCCACCCAGCCCGATGAAACTCCAGAGAACGGCGCGCACCGCGCGCATGAGATTCGACATGGGGTCGAGTGTGGCCCAGTCGGGCCAGAAAAAACAGATGCAGATCCGCACCAATTGACCGGTGCAGATAAAGTGCTGCCGAATGAAGAACACCCCACGATGAAGCGATATGAAGCCCTGGCCGCAGACATCGAGGCCTCGATCCGCAACGGCACCCTGAAGACCGGCGACCGCCTGCCCTCCGTGCGCCACACCGGGCAGAGCCGCGGGGTCAGCGCATCGACCGTGTTCCAGGCCTACTACCTGCTGGAGGCGCGCGGCCTCGTGCGCGCACGCGACCGCTCGGGCTACTACGTGACTGGCGGCGGCCTGCGCGATGCGCCGCCCGAATCCACCCACACCTCGCGCCCGGCAGACGGGCCGCTGTCGCTCGACGTGAGCGACAAGGTGTTCGACATCCTCGAGGCCAGCATGTCGCGCAAGGTCGTGCCCTTCGGCTCGGCCTTTCCGAGCCCCTTGCTGTTTCCGCTGGCGCGGCTCGGGCAGTTCATGGCCGCCAGCGCCAAGTCGCTCGACCCATGGAGCACGGTGGACGACCTCACGCCAGGCAGCGCGGCGCTGCGCCGGCAGATCGCGCTGCGCTACCTGGCCGACGGCATGCGGGTGCCGGCAGACGAAATCGTCATTACCAACGGCGCGCTCGAAGCGCTCAACCTCTGCCTCGCGGCGGTCACGCGGCCGGGCGACGCGGTGATCGTCGAGTCGCCCACCTTCTACGCGGCGCTGCAGGCGTTGGAGCGCATGGGCCTGCAGGCCATCGAGGTGCCGACGCATCCGGGCGAAGGCATCGACCTCGAAGCGCTGGAGCTGGCCATCGCGGCACACAAGCCCACCGCGTGCTGGCTAATGACCACCTTCCAGAACCCGCTGGGCAGCCTGATGCCCGATGCAAAGAAGAAGGCGCTGGTGGAGCTGCTCGCGCGGCACGAACTGCCGCTGATCGAGGACGACGTGTATGCCGAGCTCTACTTCGGCGAGCGGCGTCCCGCGCCAGCCAAGGCCTTCGACACACAGGGGCTGGTGCTGCACTGCTCGTCGTTCTCGAAGTGCCTCGCACCCGGCTATCGCATCGGCTGGACCTCGGCTGGCCGCTTCGCGCGCAAGGTCGCGCGGCAGAAGCTCACGACCACGCTCAGCACCTCGGCGCCCGCGCAGCTGGCGCTAGCTGGCTATCTCGAAAAAGGCGGGCTCGACAAGCATTTGCGCAAGCTGCGGCAGACGCTGGCGATGCAGCAGGCCACCTTCGCGCAGGCCGTGGGCCATTACTTTCCGCCGGGCACGCGCGCGACGCGGCCGCTGGGCGGCTACTTTCTGTGGGTCGAGCTGCCGGCGCGCGCGAACGCGCTGGAGATTCACCGCAAGGCGCTGGAGCTCGGCATCAGCGTCGCGCCCGGGCCGATCTTCTCGGCCACGCGCGCCTTCACCAACTGCCTGCGGCTGAACTACGGCCACCCGTGGAGCACGCTCAGCGAGCAGGCGATGCAGACACTCGGCCGGCTGGCTGCCGAAGCGTCCTGAACAGCAGGAAAGCCGCGATGCTCACGTTCACCAGGTTCCAGCCGATGCCGTTCAGAAAGGCCGCGTGGTAGCTGCCCGTGAGGTCGAACACCTTGCCCGACATCCACCCGCCCAGCGCCATGCCGAACAGCGTGAACATCAGCACCGTGCCCACGCGCGCGCCCGCCTCCTTCGGCGGAAAGTGCTCGCGCACGATGATTGCGTACGACGGCACGATGCCGCCCTGGAACAGCCCGAACAGCGCCGAGATCACGTAGAGCGGCACCAGCCCGTCGAAGGGCAAAAACAGCAGCAGCGCCACGCACTGCAGCAAGCCGCCAAGCAGCAGCGTGCGCAGCCCGCCGATGCGGTCGCAGATGGCGCCCGACACCAGCCGGCTCACGATGCCGAAGCCCAGCATCAGCGACAGCATCATCGCGCCCTGCGCCGGCCCGTAGCCCAGGTCGCCGCAGTAGGCCACGATGTGCACTTGCGGCATTGCCATCGCCACGCAGCAGGCCACGCCGGCCACGCACAACAGGCTCTGTGCCGCACCCATGCTCAGGCCGAAAGGCCGCTTCATGTCGCGCACCGCGGCCCTGTTCGAAGCGTTGGCGGGCGGTGCATCAGCCAGCGCAGGCGGCCGCGCGCGGAAGAACAGGGCAAGCAGCGCCATCGTCAGCCCGCAGAAGATGCCCATGCCGATGTAGGTCTGGCGCCAGCCCACCGTTTCGACGAAGTGCTGCGCGATCGGTGGCCACACCGCGCCCGCAAGGTAGTTGCCGCTCGCGCACACCGCCACCGCGATGCCGCGCCGCTTGACGAACCACAGCGAGGTGTCGGCCACCAGCGGCGCAAAAGCCACCGAGCTGCCGAGCAGGCCGACCAACAATGCCTGCGCGATGGTGAAGGACACGATGCCGCCCGAGAGGCCAGTCGCGATGTACCCCGCGCCGAGAAAGACGGAGCCCATCAGCAGCGGCCGCATCACGCCGACACGATCGGCCAGCTTGCCCATCAGCACGCCGCCGAAGCCGAAGCCCAGCATCAGCAGCGTGTAGGGCAGCGAGGCGTCGGCACGCGCGACGCCGAACTCGGCCTGCACCGCGGGCAGCATCACCGACACCACGTACATGCCGCTGCTGCCGACCGTCATGACCAGCAGCGTAAGGCCCAGGCGCACCATGGCGTAGCGTGAATCCGCCTGATGGGTGGTTGTCTCGTTTGTCTTCATTTTTGTCTCCGCGACGAGGATACCCCGTGACGCAGAAACGCGAGGCACGCGCAGAGCCCGGTGGTGTCAAACCACCTTCAGGCTCGGCATTGGCTCAGTGTGCGAATGGCGCGGGTGTGGCGACAAAGCTCATCGAAGCCTTCGGCATGGGGCCACCCGGCTTCGGCCTGTCGTCGCACGCGGCCGTCAGCAGGCCCACGCAGAACAGAAGAAGAACAAGGCTTGTGCTTCTCATCATGGCGGGCATGCTATGCCCGCGAAGGCGTGCGTCAAGTCGGACGCTGCCGCTTCTGGCTACAGGTCAGGCGACGACAGGCCGCTCGCCGCGCTGCAGTCGGCGTTCGATGTCTTCCAGCACCTGCGGCAGGTCGGCCACGCTGTCGATCACGTAATGCGCGCCGGCCGCGTCGAGTTCGGCGGTGGCGCGTGCGCGGCGCTCTTGCTGCTGGCCTTCATCGAGCGCCTGCCATTCGGCCAGCGTGAGACCGTTCACGTTGCCGCTGACAGCCACGCCCACGGCCCAGGTTCCCGCATTGAGGCCTTCCTGCAGGCCAACGCCGGTGTCGTCGACCTTCACCACGGTGTGCGGCGGCCACACACCGAGGTCGGCGAAGCAGCGGTACATCATGAGCGGCGACGGGCGGCCTTCGGCGAGGTCGCCGCCGCACACGAGGTTGTCGGGCGCATAACCGCCGGCCGCGGCGATGGGCACGACCACTTCCATGATCGGGCGGTTGTAGCCGGTGGTCGAGCCGATCTTCAGGCCGCGCTGGCGCAGCACGCCGACGGCCTCAAGCGCGCCCGGAATGAAGTCGGCATGGTCGCGTGCGCTGGCTGCGTTCATGGGCGTGAAGATTTCATACAGCTTGTCGGCATCGGCGTCGTTGAACGCATGGCCGTGCTTTGCTTCCCACTGGGCATTGATGCGCGGCAGCGTGCCCAGCGCCTTGATGTGATCCCACTTGGCCACGCCCATCGGTCCGCGCGCCTCGGCGATGGTGATGTCTATGCCGAACTGCTCGAACAGTTTCACGAAGGCGCCCATGGGTGCGCAGGAACCGAAATCGAGGATGGTGCCGGCCCAGTCGAAGACGACGGCCTGGAGCTGGGAGTGGTTGTGGGCGTTCATGGCGGCTGAGATGAAGAGGTTCGGAAGGAAGGCAACGGCCCTGCAGCCATCACCAGGCGTTGAAGACGTCTTGCGCGATGCCGAAACCGGTGCTCGCGCCGCTGCCGCTGGTGACCAGCACCACGCGCGTGGCGTCGTCGGGCGCGTCGATCACGCAGGGCGTAGTCTTCGATGAGGGGTACACGCCGGTCCAGCGCTCGGTGACCTGCGCGGCCTCGAGGTTCAGCGTGCGGCGCAGGTGGCGCAGGATGAGCTGGTCGACCTCCTCCATTGCGAAGGGCTCGGGTGCGTCGGCGTAGTGGTGCGAGTCGCCGACCACCAGCGAGCCGTCGGCGCTCTGCACCACGATCAGGTGGATGCCGTGAGCGAGCGATGCGGCCTCTTCCTGCTGCAGGCGCGCGCGCAACGCGGCGGCCTCTGGCAGCGTGCTGTAGCCCTCGTAGCGCACAAGGCTCAGGTCCGACATTACCGAGCCGGGCAGACGGAAGCCCGCCTCGGGCTTCACGCGCAGCATCTGCAGGCGGCACAGCGTGAGGTCGTGCGCGGCAATGCGGTCGGCGAACAGGCCGTGCAGATCGGTATTGGTGCAGACCACCACCCGCTCGGCATGCAGCGTGCCGAGCGAGGTACGTACGCGGGGCGTTTCGACTTCGAGCACGGCTTCGCTGAAACGGAAGGTCACGCCGTGCGCCTCGGCCAACCATTTGGTCAGCAGGCCGATGGCGGTGCGCGATTCGACGCGCAGTTCGTGCGGGCTGAAAAGCACCGAGCGCGCACCCGCCAGGCTCAGCGCTGGGGCCTTGGCCTGCGCATCGGCGGCGTCGAGCAGTTCGCAGCCCTTGCCCATCGGCGTGTGCATGAAGGCTTCGAGCACGTCGTGCGCCTCGGGGCGATAGGCCGCGAGCCAGAGGTTGCGGTGCACGACCTCGATGCCGGCCTGCGGTGCGACCTCGTTCCACACACCGCGGGAATGCATCGCGCGGCGCCACATGTCGCCCGGCGCCTGGCCGGTGATGGTGATGAAGCCGAAGTTGCGGATCGAGGCGCCGATGCAGGCTGCGTCGCGCTCGACTACGCAGACCTTGAGGCCGCGCTGCACGGCGCTGTAGGCGTGGGCCAGGCCGACGATGCCGGCACCGACCACGATGAGATCGAAGCTGTCGGGGTCGTGTGCGGGGGCAGCGATCACCGTTGTCTCCAGGCCTGGGTGCGCTTGAGCGCCCACTGCCCGGCCAGCGCGAACACGCCTCGGCCGATGGCGGCAGTGAGCATGATCAGCGAAGCCATGGCGGCGGCGGGCGCGACGTCGCCGGCGTCGTCCATGTTGAGCACGGCGATGGCTGCGAGCGTGGTCTGCGGCGAGTAGAGGAACACGACGGCCGACACTGTCGTCATCGCGTTGACGAAGAAATAGCCGCCCACGTTCAGCACGGTCGGCAGCGCCACCGGCAGGTGCACGCGCCACAGCGTGCGCCAGAACGGCACGCCCATCGACTCGGACACCAGCTCGTATTCGCGGTCGAGCTGGCGCAGCGCCGTGAGCGAAGTCAGGTGCGCCACCGAGAAGAAGTGCGCCACCGTGCACACCACGAGGATGGTCATGCTGCCGTAGATGGCACGCAGCGGGTTCGAAGGCGAGATGAAGAAGAAGATGTAGCCCACACCAAGCACCAGCCCTGGCACCGCGAGCGGCAGGTTGGCCAGCAGGTTCAGCAGTTCGCGCAGCAGGCCGAAGTGGCGCGGCTTCTCGACGAAATAGGCCGAGATGAAGGTGATGAATGCACCCGCCACTGCCGCGCACACGGCCAGCCGCAGCGAGTTGAAGTAGCTGCCCCAGCCGCCCCCGTCCATGTTGCTGAAGTCGTAGTTCTTGAACGACGGCACGAGGTTGTAGGGCCAGAAGGTGGCCAGCGAGGCGAACACCGCCATGCCGATCATCACGAAGATGCCGCAGGCCGTGAGCACGCAGAAGGCCAGCAGTGCACGGTCGCGCACCTTCACGGGCTCGGGCTGATAGGGCGTGGCACGCGCCGACAGCGCCGCCGCCTGCTTGCTGCGCACGTGGCGCTCGACCAGGAACGACAGCACCGCCGGAATCAGCAGCACGAGGCCGACCACCGCGCCCATCTGGAAGTTCTGCTGCCCGACCACCTGCTTGTAGATGTCGGTCGCGAGCACGCCGGTCTGCCCGCCCACCACCTTCGGCACGCCGAAGTCGGTGATGACCAGCACGAACACCACCATCGCGGCCACGATGAGGCCGTAGCGCGAGGCCGGCAGCGTCACCGTGCGGAAGATGCGCCAGCGCGAGGCGCCCAGCGTCTGCGCGGCCTCGTAGAGCCGGCCGTCGGAAGTGGCCATGGCGGTGGTGAGGATCAGCAGCGCATGCGGCAGCGTCCAGAACACCGAGCCGAGCACGATGCCCAGCGGGCCGTAAATGGACGCGCTGCCCAGCAGCCCCTTGAACAGGCCCTGGTTGCCGAACAGGTAGACGAGGCTGATCGCGGGCAGCAGCGAAGGTGCCAGCAGCGGCACCAGCGCCACCGCGCGCAGCAGGCCCTTGGCCGGCATGCACGACAGCGTGAGCCCGTAGGCGTACACGTAGGCGATGCCCGTGCAGATCACGGCGCTGAGGGCCGCGAGCCCCAGGCTGTTGAAGGCCGACTGCACCAGCGCCGGGTTGTCGAGGTAGCGCGCGAAGTTGGCAAGGCCCACGAACGCGCCCGCGTGGTCGAAGAAGCTCTGGCCGACCAATGCGCCGACCGGCAACGCGACGATCACCACCAGCAGCAGCACGACCAGCAACACGGCCGCGCCCGTCAGCCAGCGCTCGCGGTCGAATGCGCTGCCACGCGCCACCACCACCGGCACAACGGCGATGGCGTCGGGAGAACTGCTCATGCTCAGTTCGCCAGGACCGACAGCGCGTTCAGGGGCAGCTGGATATGCACCATGCTGCTAGGCACCAGCGGATCGCTGCCGCCGCCGCGCGCATCGGCGGGCAACTCGGCCTCGATCTCGATGCCCAGCGGCTCGCAGGCCAGACGGGCCGAAGTGCGGTTGCCGAAGAACTCGGTGTCGAGCAGGCGTGCCGCAAAGCTGTTGGCGCCGAGCTCGGTGCCGAAGCGCTTCACGACCACGTGCTCGGGCCGGATGCCCACGGTTGCCTGCGAACCGACGCTGAGGCTGCCGGGTGCGCAGAACAGCTCGCTGTCGCGCACGCGCACCTTGCCGTCGGCCAGCACGGTGGCCGGCAGCATGTTCATGCGGCCCACGAAGCCCGCCACGAAGCGGGTACGCGGCTGGCGGTACAACTCGTCGGGCGTGCCCGCCTGCTCGATGCGGCCGTTGTGCATCAGCACCACGCGGTCGGCCATCGAGAGGGCTTCTTCCTGGTCGTGCGTGACCATGATGGTGACGATGCCCAGGCGCTTCTGCAGCGCGCGGATTTCGCTGCGCAGGCTGGCGCGCACCTGCGCGTCGAGCGCGGAGAGCGGCTCGTCGAGCAGCAGCAGGCGCGGGTTGGGCGCAAGCGCACGCGCCAGTGCAATGCGCTGCTGCTGTCCGCCCGAGAGCTGGACGGGGTATTTGTCGGCATGCGCGGCCAGGCCGACGAGGTCGAGCATCTCGCGCGAGCGCTTGGCCATCTCGCGGGCCAGTGCGCCCGTGGGGTGCAGGCCGTAGGCGATGTTCTGCGCGGCCGTCAGGTTGGGAAACAGTGCGTACGACTGGAACACCACGCCGAATCCGCGCGCCGCGGGCGGCAGGCCCGCGATGTCCTGGCCGCCGAGCAGGATCTGGCCGCTGTCGGCGCGCTCGATGCCGCAGACGATGCGCAGCAGCGTGGTCTTGCCGCAGCCCGAGGGGCCGAGCAGGCACACGAACTCGCCGGGCTCGATGTCGAGATCGATGCCGTCGAGCACGCGTGTGGCGCCAAAGGACTTGCCGATGTCGCGAAGGGAAAGAAAGCTGCTGCTCGTCATGACCGGGTACCGCTTGGCTTCAACGACAGGATCAAAGCGGCTTCTTTTCCGACTTGGACTCGTAGCGCTTCGACCATTCCGTCAGGATGCGGTCGCGGTTGGCTGCCGCCCAGTTGAAGTCGTTCTTGGCGAGCAGCTTCTCGACGTCGCCCGGCACGAATTCGAGCTTTTCCTGGATGCCCGGCAGCGCGAGCACCGCGAAGTTCTTGGCATACAACTCGTTGGCCTGCTTGGTCACGGCCCAGTCGGCCAACGCCTTGGCGGCGTCCTGCTTCTTGCTGGTCTTCATGATGCCGGTGGCTTCCATGTCCCAGCCCAGGCCTTCCTTCGGCAGCACGATGTCGATGGGAGCGCCGTCGCGCTTGGTCTTGTTGGCGCGGTATTCGAAGGACATGCCGAGCGCGAACTCACCGGCGCCGGCCTGGCGGCAGGGCTTGCTGCCCGACTGGCTGTAGATGCCGATGTTCTGGTGCAGCGCGTCCATGTATTTCCACGCCTTTTCTTCACCCATCATCTGGATCCAGCCGGACACCATCAGGTAGCCGGTGCCCGAGGCGGCCGGGTTGGGCATGGTGATCTGGCCCTTGTAGACCGGGTTGGTCAGGTCGGCCCAGCTGGTGGGCTTGGGCAGGTTCTTCTTCTGCGCTTCGGCGGTGTTGAAGCAGATGGCCGAGGACCACACGTCCATGCCGACCCACTTGGGCGGGTTGGCCGCATCGCGCATGGTCGGCTTGATGGCGTCGAGGCCCTTGGGCGCGTAAGGCTGGAGCATGCCTTCCTTGTCGAGCAGCATCAGCGAGGTGGCGGCCAGGCCCCACACCACGTCGGCCTGCGGGTTGGCCTTTTCGGCCAGCAGCTTGGCGGTGACGATACCGGTCGAGTCGCGCACGAACTTCAGCTCGATGCTCGGGTTCTCCTTTTCGAATGCGGCCTTGTAGGCCTGCACCTGGTCGGCTTCGAGCGCGGTGTAGACCAGCAGCTCGGTGCGGCCCTGGGCCGATGCGGCAAAAGCCAGCGAGAACAGGGCGGCCGGCACGAAGGCCCAGCGGAGTTGACGATGCAGCATGGTGGAGGTTCTCTTGGGAAAAGTAGAAAGGACGCGATGCGGGACACACGGGCAGGCAAGCGAAAGTACGCAAGTGCCGTTCAGCGATGCGGGCGATGCTGGCACCGGCATGTGACAAGAATTTGTCAGATGCCCCAGAAACACCCAAATACCCATAAATACACCCTAGGCCGGCGATGTCGCGGCGGCTTCGTCATCCGCATGTCATTGCGTCGCGTCAAGCTGCCGGAGTTATTCCCTGTGTTTTCGCTTCGCTTTCATGACACTCGACCTTGCCGAGATCGCCCGCCTGTTCGCTGAACGCGGTGGAGTCGCGTACGCGGGTGAGCCCGTGTCCCAGCTGGAACACGCGCTGCAATGCGCCTGGCTCGCGGAACAGGCCGGTGCGAGCGATTCACTGGTCACCGCCGCGCTGCTGCATGACCTGGGCCACCTGCTGATCGCCGAGCACCAGACGCTATCGCAGTCTCCTACCCAACTGGGCATCGACGACCGCCATCAATACATCGCACTGCCCTTGCTGCGCGGCGCCTTCGACATCGAAGTGCGCGAGCCGATCCGCCTGCATGTGGACGCCAAGCGCTACCTGTGCACGACGCGGCCCGACTATTTCTCGAAGCTCTCGCCCGATTCGGTGCGCAGCCTGGCCCTGCAAGGCGGCGTGATGGACGCGGAAGCGGCGCAGCGCTTTGCCACGCACCGCTGGTCGGGCGACGCCGTGCGGCTGCGGCTCTGGGACGAAGAGGCGAAGGCGCAAGGGCTGCAAACGCCGCCGCTGGCGCACTTCCTGGCGACGGCGGCCAGGGTCATGTTGCACTGACGGGCCTGTTTTTCGGAGGCTGGGCAAGGTTTCAGGCCGATTTCAGGCCGGATTAAGAAACTCTTGTCTACGATGGTTTCTTCATGATGACCGGCGCCGCACGGGCGCCTGCGAGGAAACCACATGTCTTCATCCGTCACCGCGCGCGCAAGCACGTTCATCCAGGTACTGCGCCGCGTCTTCTCGCTCGCGGCGCCCTACTTCCGGTCCGAGGAGAAATGGCGCGCGCGCGCCATGCTGCTGGCCATCGTCGCGCTCAACCTCTTCTATGTATATGTGGCGGTGCTGGGCAACCAGTGGTACGGGCGCTTCTACGACGCGCTGCAGAACAAGGACGTGACGACCTTCTGGCGCGAAGTGCGCGTGTTCGGCTGGATCGCCTTCTTCAACATCGCGGTGCAGGTGCTGAAGTTCTACATAACCCAGCTGCTGCAGCTGCGCTGGCGCACCTGGATGACGCGCAGCTACCTGTCGCGCTGGATGGCGGACCGCACTTTCTATCACCTGGAACTCGCGCGCTACGCCAACAAGGACGGCCACACGCCGGACAACCCCGACCAGCGCCTCCAGGAAGACATGCAGATCTTCACCAGCTCCACGATGACGCTCTCGATGGGCCTGTTGAACGCCGTCGTCACGCTCCTGAGCTTCATCGGCCTGCTCTGGGGGCTGTCGGGCAATTTCTCGTTCACCTTCAGCGGCACCACCTACCAGATCGTCGGCGCGATGGTTTGGCTGGCACTGGGTTATTCCATCGTCGGCACCGTCGTCACGCATTTCATCGGCCGTCCGCTGATCGGCCTGAACTTCAGGCAGCAGCGCTTCGAGGCCGATTTCCGGCACCACCTCGTGCGCGTGCGGGAGTACAGCGAAGCCATCGCACTGGACCACGGCGAGAAGGTCGAGCGGGGCCAGCTCGACCTGCGCTTCGGCGACGTGCTGCGCAACTACCTGCTGCTGATCAAGCAGCAGAAGAACCTCGTCACCTTTACCTCGTTCTTCGGGCAGGCGGCGGTGATTTTTCCGTTTCTCGTGGCGGCGCAGCAGTACTTTGGCGGCGCGTTCCAGCTCGGCCACCTGATGCAGATCGGCTCGGCCTTCGGCAAGGTGCAGGAGTCGCTCAGCTGGTTCGTCGACAACTACGACAGCGTGGCCGTCTGGCGCGCCACCACCGACCGTCTCACCAGCTTCGACGACAGCATGACGGCCCACGCCTCGCGGGACGATGCCCTGCAGCGCGCGCCCTCGGAGATGCTGCAAACCGACGACCTCGCAGTCGCGCTGCCGAACGGCACGCCGCTGCTTGCCGGCGCCGCGCTGGCGGTGAAGCCCGGTGACAGCGTGCTGCTGCAGGGGCCCTCGGGCAGCGGCAAGTCGACGCTGTTCCGTTCGTTCGCGGGCATCTGGCCGTTCTCGAAGGGCAAGCTGCAGGTGCCCGACAACGTCGCCTTCATGCCCCAGCGGCCCTACGTGCCGGACGGCAAGCTGCGCGATGCGCTGACCTACCCCAACCCCGCATCGAACTTCAGCGACGACCAGCTGCGCCAGGCCCTGACCGACGCGCTGCTGCCCGACCTCGTGAGCCGCCTGGACGACAGCGACGCCTGGAGCCAGAAGCTCTCCGGCGGCGAGCAGCAGCGCCTGGCCATCGCGCGGGTACTGCTCAAGAAACCGGCATGGCTGTTCGCCGACGAGATCACCAGCGCGCTCGATGCGCAGGCCGAGAGCGTGCTCTACAAGCGGCTCGCCGCCACGGTGCACGCCGCCGGCGGGGCGATGGTGTCGATCGCGCACCGCGCGGCCGTGGGCGACTTCCACAACCAGCGATGGACGCTGGTGCCGCAGGAAGACGGCGCCGCCGGCGGCGCACGCTACCGGCTGAACACCTCAGCGGGGGTTCAGCCCGCCGCGGCGTAGCGCTCCCAGCCCTTCTTGCGCAGGTCGCAGGCAGGGCACTCGCCGCAACCGTAGCCCCAGGCCTGGCGGTGCACGCGGTCGCCGAGGTAGCAGGTGTGGGTCTCTTCCACGATCAGGTCGACCAGCGGCTCGCCACCCAGACGGTGCGCCATGGTCCAGGTCTCGGCTTTGTCGATCCACATGAGCGGCGTCTCGATGACGAGGCGGCGCTCCAGCCCGAGCGACAGCGCAAGCTGCATCGCCTTCATGGTGTCGTCGCGGCAGTCGGGGTAGCCCGAGAAGTCGGTCTCGCAGACACCGGTGACGATCACCTGCAGCCCGCGCCGGTAGGCCAGCGCGCCGGCGAGCGTAAGAAACAGCAGGTTGCGCCCGGGCACGAAGGTGTTGGGCAGGCCGTCGGCCTGCATGGCGAAGGCGACCTCTTCGGTGAGCGAGGAGCCACCGAGCTGCGCCAGCGCTGCAAGCGTGAGCACATGGTCTTCGCCCAGGCGCGGCGCCCAGTCGGGGAAGCGCTCGCGCATCTTCGAGAGGATGGTGCCGCGCACGTCGAGCTCGACGCGGTGGCGCTGCCCGTAGTCGAAGCCCAGGGTTTCGACGCGCTGGTACTTCGAGAGCGCATCGGCGAGGCAGGTGGTCGAGTCCTGGCCGCCGGAGAACAGAACGAGGGCGGTGGTGTGCAGGGGCATATCCGTCGGCGGCGGTGCATGCCGCCGTAGTCCAAAGGCGCGATTTTCGCAGGCTGCCCCAGGGGCGTGGATACGATCTCCCGCATGAACGCCAAACACCTGCTTGCATGGGTCGCCACTTTCGCGGTGCTGCTGGCGCTCGACGTGCTCTGGCTCGGCTTCGTCGCCAAGAACATGTACCAGCAGGCCATGGGCGATCTGATGTCGCCGAATCCGCGGCTGGGCTTCGCGGCCCTGTTCTACCTCACCTACCCCGTCGGCCTGCTGGTGTTCGCGATCGTGCCCGGCCTGCGGGCACGCGGCGTGACGCGGGCGGCGCTGCTGGGCGGGCTGTTCGGCCTGTTCTGCTACGGCACCTATGACCTCACCAACCTCGCCGTGATCCGCGACTGGCCGCTTGCGCTGTCGTTCATCGACATGGCATGGGGCACGCTTGTGAGCGGCCTTGCCGCGGCAGCCGGCGCAGCGGCGCTGCGCTGGTTCGCGTCGCGCTGAGTAGTCGCCTCAGCTAGCCGGCGTGCGTGACGCGCCGAAGACAGTTCGCGCCTTTATTTCGACAAGAGCGCTGAACTTTCATTCGGCTTTCAACTCGTCACGGCCGGGTCATCTGACGTCTTTAGATTTCACCTCCAGAAATGGTGCACGCCCGGTGCACCGGTCAAACAACCACCCGAGGGAATCATGACCCAACGCTTCATTGCCCCGGCGCTGCTGGGCGCCTCACTACTGCTGTCCGCTTGCGGCGGCAGCAACAACAACGGCGTCGTGTTGCCGTTCATTCCGCCGGCGACCACCCCGCCGCCGGCCGCGCAGGCACCCAAGAACGTCCTGTTCTTCCTCGGCGACGGCATGGGCATCACCACCATGACCGCCGCGCGCATCTACAAGGTCGGCGAAGACGGCGACCTCACGATGGACACGCTGCCCGAGACGGCCTTCGTCCACACCTATTCGAACGACGCGCAAGTAACCGACAGCGCCCCCTCGATGTCGGCCTACATGACCGGCGTGAAGATGAACAACGAAGTCATCTCGATGAGCCCCGAGACCAAGGCCGCCGACGCCTCCGGCAAGGCCTATCAGGTCAACTTCGACAGCACCTGCCCCTCGGGCAACGGCCAGGCCGTTGAAACGCTGCTGGAGCGGAGCAAGGCCAAGGGCTACGCAACCGGCGTGGTGACCACCACCCGCATCACCCACGCCACGCCCGCTGCCACGTACTCGCACGTGTGCCACCGCGACGCCGAAAACACCATCGCCGCCGCGCTCGTGCCGGGCGGCGCGGGCTACAACGGCAAGTTGGGTGACGGCGTCGACGTGTTCTTCGGCGGCGGCACCGACTACTTCGTCGCCAAGGAAGCCGGCGGCAAGCGCAACGACAAGCGCGACCTGATCGCCGAGCTGAAGACCGCCAAATACAGCTTCGCCGCCAACAAGACCGAGTTCGACAAGCTGCCGGCCGACGGCGCCACCAAGATCGCCGGCCTCTTCACCAAGAGCCACATGGCGTACGACCTCGACCGCGACGCCACCAAGGAGCCGAGCCTGGCCGAGATGACCGGCAAGGCCATCGACGCGCTGGCCGCGCGCAAGAAGGGCTTCTTCCTGATGGTGGAAGGCGGGCGCATCGACCATGCTCTGCACGCCACCAACGCGCGCCGCGCACTGCAGGACACCGGTGCCTTCGACGACGCCATCAAGCTCGCGCTCGACAAGATGCAGGCCATCGATCCGGGCCTGAAGAACACGCTGGTGGTGGTCACGGCCGACCACGACCACACGCTGCAGCTCAACGGCTATGCCGCGCGCACCGGCAAGACCGAAGCGGGCAAGCCCGGCGTGCTGGGCCTCGTGAAGGACTACGTCGACACCAGCAAGACCAGCAAGGACGTGGATGGCAACCCATACACCATCATCGGTTTCGGCAACGGCCCGCGCCGCCTCGCCACGCGCGGCCCGATCTCCGACGCCGAGCTGGAAAACAAGGACTACCGGCAGGAAGCCGTGGTGCCGATGGATGCGGCCAGCGATTCCGAAACCCATGGCGGTGCCGACGTGTTCCTCGGCGCGCAGGGCCTGGGCGCCGACAACTTCGCCGGCGTGATCACCAACACCGACGTGTTCGGCCTCATCAAGAAGGCGGTCGGCCTGTGAAGGGCAGCGAGCGCTCATCGACGAACACAACCATGAACACGACCATGAACCGCATCACCCGCAACACCCGCCTGGCAGCCGCCCTCGTCTGCGCCGCCGCCGGTACCCTGGCCGGCACCGCGCACGCCGCCGGCGAAGCCAAGAACGTCATCTTCTTCCTCGGCGACGGCATGGGTCCCGTCACGGTGACCGCCGCGCGCATCTACAAGGGCGAGAAGCAACTGGCCGCCAAGCCCGGCTCGCTGGTGAGCCCCGAGCGCGCCAACCTCGTCATGCAGTCGCTGCCGTACGCGGCGCGCGTGAAGACCTTCTCGCTCGACGGCCAGACCACCGACAGCGCGCCCTCCATGGCCGCCTACATGACCGGCGTGAAGATGCGCAACGAGGTGATCTCGATGTCGGGCGACACCACCGCCGTCGACAGCACCGGCAAGCAGTACATCAACGGCGAGGACACGACCTGCCAGCCGGCCAACGGCAAGGCCGTCGACACGCTGCTCGAACTCGCCAAGGCCAAGGGCCGCGCGGTGGGTGCGGTGTCGACCACGCGCGTCGGCCATGCCACGCCGGCCACCACCTACTCGCACATCTGCAACCGCAACGGCTACAACACCATCGCCGAGCAGAGCGTGCCGGGCCACGCCAACTACAACCCCAAGCTGCTCGACGGCATCGACGTGCTGATGGGCGGCGGCCAGCGCAACTACCTGCCGGTCGCGACCAACCCCAGCAGCAAGCGCACCGACGGCGCCGACCTGGTGGCCGCAATGAAGGCCAAGGGCTACACCTACGTCGACACCGGCACCAAGCTCAAGACCGTCGACACGGCGGCCACCAGCAAGCTGCTGGGCCTGTTCTCGCAGAGCGAAATGGCCTACGAGCTCGACCGCGTGAAGCAGAGCCTCGACCAGCCCAGCCTGTCGGACATGACCGAGAAGGCGCTCGGCGTGCTCAGCAAGAACGACAAGGGCTTCTTCCTGATGGTCGAAGGCGGCCGCATCGACCACGCACTGCACGGCACCAATGCCAAGCGTGCGCTGGAAGACACGCTGGCCTTCGACACCGCCATCCAGACCGCGCTCGACTACATGGAGAAGAAGGACCCGGGCCTGAAGAACACGCTGGTGGTGGTCACGGCCGACCATGACCATGCGATTGCCTTCAACGGCTATCCGAAGATCGGCAACCCGATTCTCGGCAAGGTCAACAGCTACTCCGACGGCAAGCTGGCAAAGGCGACCGATGGCAAGCCCTACACCACGCTGGTGTTCGGCAACGGCGGCCGGCCCAACGCAACGGGCTCCAGCCAGGTCAACGCGGAAGACGGCAACAAGCCGTGGATCGCACCGGCCCGTGCGACTTCGCGCGACGACCAGACCGCGATGGACACCGAGGACGACAACTTCCTGCAGGAAGTCGGCATCAATCTCGGCACGCCCGGCGCGGAAACCCATGGCGGCGGCGACGTGATGCTGTTCGCCGGCGGCGCGGGCTCGAAGATCTTCAAGGGCACCGTGGAGAACATCAAGGTGTTCAACAAGGTCAAAGAGGCGGCAGGTCTGTGAGCGTTCCCTCGACGCTCAAGACGCTGCTGGCGGCTGCGGCCCTCTCAGTGCTTCCGCTGGCAGCCAGCGCCGCGGGTGACGCCGCGGCGCCCGACCAGAACCTGCGCATCCAGCACCATGTGCTGACGATCGGCAAGGACGGCGTTCAGCGCGAAAGCCGCTACGCCGACCTGATGTTCCGCCGTGCCGGCACGGTGTGGATCGAGCGCGAGTTGCCGCCCGCGCTGCGCGCCGACCACGACCACGAGGCCAGCGAAGGCAAGGTGCACATCGGCCACTCGCATGCCGACAACACCGCGGCGCCACTGTGGCTGCGCCGCGATGCGGCCGGCAAGGTGCAGGTGGGCATGGTGCTGCGCCAGCAGCGCAAGCTGATCGAGGTCGACAAGGCCAACTACGGCAACGTGGGCTACGGCGGCTCGTGGGCAAATGCCTACTGGCTGGTCGACCCCGCCAGCCTGCCGCACATGAAGGCGCTGGGCACGGCAGGCAGCAAGGGCGTGCAGCGCTACGAGGTGCAGCAGGGCGAGAGCACTCTGCGCATCGACTGGGACGTGGCTGGCCGCTACGCCCGCAAGATCGAGCAGCGCAATGCGCACGGCACCTCGCTCAACGTGATGACGGCTTCGGCCATCCCGGCGCCGAAGACGCTGCCATGGCAGATCGCCGACGCCTATGAGCGCGGCGAGTACTCCGACCTGCTGGACTGATCGAACCGGGCCGGGCGCCTCAGAGGAAGCGCTCGAGCAGCTTGCGCGAGGCCCGGTCGAGCGTCTTCACGTCGGGAATGCGGAACTGCACGCCGTGCGCGCTCGCAATGAGCAGCGCACCGCCTTCGAGCCGGCGGATGTCTTCCTCGGCCTTCAGCACGAAGGTGGTGTCGCCGCGGTCGGTGCTGACGGTCCAGGTGCTGGGCACGCCGAAGCTCGACACGCCGTGCAGGCGCAGCAGCGTGGGCGCGAAGTCGCGCACTGCGAGTTCTTCTTCCAGCAGCGTCCTGGCCTGCGCTGGCAGTTGATCGACGCTGTCGATCCAGACCAGTTCGCGCCCTTCGCTGCCGACCAGCGAAATGCCATGGCCGGGCGCGCTCAGCGGAAAGGCCCGCACGGGCACGACGCCCACATGGCACTCGCCCTGCGCGTCGGTCAGCACGAGGCGACCGAAGGCATCGCGTTCGAGTTCGAAAGATGGGGTGTTGTGCTCGGTCATGCGTCCCCCGCCGGATGGGCTGCGTGGCTGATGGCCAGCGGCGCCTGCGCGTTGGCGCGCTCGTCGGCGGCTCCTTCGCTCGCATCGTCGTCGCCCTGGCGCAGTTGCGCCTGGTAGAGCCGCCAGTAGGCGCCCTGCTTCGCCATCAGGGCATCGTGCGGTCCCACTTCGACCACCTCGCCGCGATCCATGACCACGAGCCGGTCGGCCTTGCGCAGCGTCGACAGGCGGTGCGCGATGGCGATGGTGGTACGGCCCTGTACGAGGTTGTCGAGCGCCTTCTGGATTTCCTTCTCGGTCTCGGTATCCACGGCCGAGGTCGCCTCGTCGAGGATCAGGATGCGCGGGTCGATCAAGAGAGCGCGCGCGATGCTGATGCGCTGGCGCTCGCCGCCCGACAGCCCCTGCCCGCGCTCGCCCACCAGCGAGTCGTAGCCATGCTGCAGCCGCAGGATGAAGTCGTGCGCGTGGGCCGCACGGGCTGCGGCGACGACTTCCTCGCGCGTGGCGTCAGGCTTGCCGTAGGCGATGTTCTGCGCGATGGTGCCGAAGAACAAAAACGGCTCTTGCAGCACCAGCCCCACGTGGCGCCGGTAGTCGGCCACGGCGAAGCGGCGGATGTCGGTGCCGTCGACCTTGATGGCGCCGTCGGTCACGTCGTAGAAGCGGCAGATCAGGTTGACCAGCGTGCTCTTGCCCGAGCCGCTGTGGCCCACGAGGCCGATCATCTCGCCGGGCTCGATCACCAGGTCGAGGTCGTGGATCACCGCGCGCGAGCCGTAGCGAAAGCCCAGCCCGCTCATCTCGATGCGGCCCTGCACGCGCTCGACCTTCACCGGGTTGGCCGGCTCGGGCACGTTGCTCACGTGGTCCAGGATGTCGAAGATGCGCTTGGCGCCCGCCGCAGCCTTCTGCGTGACCGAGACGATGCGGCTCATCGAGTCGAGTCGCGTATAGAAGCGGCCGATGTAGGCGATGAAGGCGGTGAGCACACCCACCGTGATGCTGCCGCGCGCCACCTGCCAGATGCCGAAGGCCCAGACCACGAGCAGGCCGATTTCGGTCAGCAGCGACACGGTCGGCGTGAACAGCGACCAGGTGCGGTTGAGCTTGTCGTTCACCTGCAGGTTGTAGGCGTTGGCGATGCGAAAGCGCTCGGCTTCGCGGCGCTCCTGCGCGAAGGCCTTGACCACGCGGATGCCGGGAATGGTGTCAGCCAGCACGTTCGTCACCTCGGACCAGACGCGGTCGATCTTCTCGAAGCCGGTGCGCAGGCGGTCGCGCACGACGTGGATCATCCAGGCGATGAAGGGCAGCGGCACCAGCGTGACCACGGCCAGCAGCGGGTTGATGGAAAACAGGATGGCCGCGGTCATCACGATCATCAGCACGTCGTTGGCGAAATCGAGCGCGTGCAAAGACAGGAAAACGTTGATGCGGTCGGTTTCCGAGCCGATGCGCGCCATCAGGTCGCCGGTGCGCTTGCCGCCGAAATAGTCCAGCGGCAGGGTCAGCAGGTGTTCGTAAGTGGTGGTGCGCAGGTCGGCGCCGATGCGCTCGGACACCAGCGCCAGCAGGTAGGTGCGCGCCCAGCCCAGCCCCCAGCCAACCAGCGCCGCGATCAGCAGGCCGCCCAGGTACAGGCCCACGCGCATGGTGTCGATCTTCTGCCCGTTCTGGAACGGAATCAGGATGTCGTCCATCAGCGGGATGGTCAGGTACGGCGGCACCAGGGTGGCGGCGGTGGAGATCAGGGTCAGCAGAAACCCTGCAATCAGCTGCTTGCGGTAGGGCTTGGCGAAGCGGCCCAGGCGCAGCAGTACCCAGGTCGAGGGGGGGGTCTGGAGCTCGGTGTCGGCGGGTTCGTCGCCATCGGCGACCTCGATGACTTCGGGTGTCTCCTTGGCGACACCAGCCATGCGCTGGCCGAAAAGCTTGAGCAGCCGCAGGGCCGCGGCCTGCCCGGCCAGGGTGTAGCGCCAGCGGCCCAACCGGCCTGCAGGCCCCGTCAGATCTAGTGTTCCGACGCCTGAGTGGTCGGACAGGCGCAGTTCGAGGGCCGCGTCTGTTAGTGGCCACTCACGCCATTCACCGCCCGGTTCGAGCGCGATCAGCCTCTGGTCAGTCAGGGCCACTAGGGCGGAAGCGAAGCGAAGTTGGTCGTCGAGGTCAACCGACAGTATTACCAGAACGTTTTCCGCGACTGCGAGCCGGTTTTTCAGCGCGTCTGAAGCCGCCTCTGTTTCGCCCTCCCGGGTGCCGACTGGATCGTGATGTTGCATTGTGTTTCTTTGACTCTTGCCCGTCGCGGGCCGCATGGACCGCGTCATGGCGCCCTTCGTCGGGCGCCGATTCTGACTGATCGCCATGGGCGCGCTTGAAGGCGCCGTGGTGCTCGGCCAAAGCACATCGAACGTTTGCATGACCCGTTTCGACGACATCCGACTGCTGCGCATCAACTATTTGCGTGGCCCCAACCTCTGGACCTACCGTCCGGTGCTCGAAGTCTGGCTCGATCTGGGCCAACTGGAAGATTACCCCTCCAACAAGATCGACGGTTTCACCGACCGCCTGACCGGCCTGCTGCCGGCGCTCATCGAGCACCACTGCGGCGTGGGCGAGCGCGGCGGCTTCATCCAGCGCCTGACCGAAGGCACCTGGTCGGGCCACGTGCTCGAACACGTCGTCATCGAACTGCTGAACCTGGCCGGCATGCCCACGGGCTTCGGGCAAACCCGCAGCACCTCGGAGCACGGCGTCTACCGCATGGTGTTCCGCGCGCGTGACGAGCAGGTCGCCCGCGTGGCGCTGGCCGAGGGCCACCGCCTGCTGATGGCGGCCATCAACAACGACCCGTTCACCGCCGCCGACGTGCAGAAGGCGGTCGACGCGGTCAAGGCCAAGGTGGAAGACTGCTACCTCGGCCCGAGCACCGCCGCCATCGTGGCTGCCGCCACCGACCGCGGCATTCCGCACATGCGACTGAACAGCGGCAACCTGGTGCAGTTGGGCTACGGCGCCAACCAGCAGCGCATCTGGACCGCCGAAACCGACTACACCAGCGCCATCGGCGAATCGATCGCCAGCGACAAGGAACTGACCAAGTCCCTGCTCGCAAGCTGCGGCGTGCCCGTGCCCGAAGGCCAGGTGGTCGCCAATGCCGAAGAAGCCTGGGAAGCCGCCGAGGACATCGGCCTGCCGGTGGTCGTGAAACCCTCCGACGCCAACCACGGCCGCGGCGTGTCGCTCGAACTGACGACGCGCGAAGAAGTCTTTGCCGCCTTCGCGGTCGCCGAGCCCGAGGGCAGCGACGTGATGGTCGAGCGCTTCATCCGCGGCCACGAACACCGCCTGCTGGTGGTGGGCGGCGAGGTGGTCGCGGCCGCGCGCGGCGAGATCATCACCGTGACCGGCGACGGCCAGGCCACGGTGCGCGAACTGATCGAGAAACAGCTCAACAGCGACCCGCGCCGCGGCGCCGAAGAAGAGTTTCCGCTCGACGTGATCGTGATCGACACCGACGCCAAGCTGCAGCTCGAACTCAAGCGCCAGGAATTGGACGCCAACGCCGTGCCCGCAGCCGGCCGCGTGGTCACGATCCAGCGCAACGGCAACATGGCCAACGACTGCACCGACCAGGTCCACCCCGAAGTCGCGCACGCCGCCGTGCTGGCCGCGCGCGTGGTGGGCCTCGACATCGCCGGCATCGACCTCGTGGCGCAAGACATTTCCAAGCCGTTGGGCCCGCAGCGCGGCGCGATCGTCGAAGTCAACGCCGGCCCCGGCCTGCTGATGCACCTGAAGCCGGCCGTCGGTTCGCCGCGCCCGGTGGGCCGCGCCATCTGCGACCACCTGTTCCCCAACGACGCACCCGGGCGCATTCCCGTGGTCGGCGTGGCCGGCTCGCGCGACACCGCCGTGCTGGCGCGCCTCGTGGCCTGGCTGATCGGCCTGGGCGGACGCCACACCGGCCTCGCCTGCCGCGACGGCCTGTTCCTCGAACGCCGCCGCGTCGATGCACGCGACAGCGCCAACTGGGACGCCGGCCACCGCCTGCTCGTGAACCGCGCCGTGCAGGCCGTGGTGATCGAGAACGGCGCCGAAACCATCCTGCGCGACGGCCTTTCTTATGACCGCTGCGAAGTCGGCATCGTCACCGACCTCGAAGGCTCTGAAACGCTGGCCGACTACGACATCACCGAGAGCGACCAGATGGTCAAGGTGCTGCGCACGCAGGTCGACGTGGTGCTGTCCGAAGGCACCGCCGTGCTGAACGCGGCCGACCCGCGCGTAGCCGGCCTCGCGCCGCTGTGCGATGGCGCCGTCATCCTGTATTCGGCCGACTCGCAGGCCGCCGACCTCACCGCGCACCAGACCGCCGGCGGCAAGGCCGTGCTGGTGCGGCAAGACCGCGTGGTGCTGGCCAACGGCAGCAGCGAATCGTTCCTGCCGGGCCTCGGCCGGCTGACCGTGTGGCGTGCCACCCATGCCGGCGTGAGCCTCGAAAGCCTGCTGGCCGCCGTGGCCGCGGCCTGGGCCATGGGCATTCCGCTGAACCTGATCGGCGCCGGCGTGGAGGCCTTCGAGGCCGACCTGCAGGCGGCGCTGGCCTCGCTGCAGCTGTCTCAGACCCAGCCCCTCCAAACCCAATTCGCCTGAGGCTTCGCCTCGCTCCCGCCTCGTCAAGACCGTAGCCCTCGCAGCCCCATGAAAGTCACCCGCATCCGAGCCCTTCGCGGGCCCAATCTCTGGAGCCGCCACACCGCCATCGAGGCAGTCGTGGCCTGCGAAGGCGACGAGAACGCCATCAGCAAGCTGGCCGGTTTCGAGGCGCGCCTGCGTGCGCGCTTCCCCACCATCGGCGAACTGCACCCGATGGTGCTGGGCCAGCCGCTGGCGCTGGCCCACGTGCTCGAGAACGCCGCCGTGGCGCTGCAGGCCCAGGCCGGCTGCGCCGTCAACTTCGGCCACACCTCGCAAACCGTGGAAGACGGCGTCTACCAGGTCGTGTTCCAGTACAGCGAAGAAGCCGTCGGCCGCCGCGCGATCGAAGTGGCCGAGCAGCTCATCGCCGCCGCCCTGACCGACACCGCCTTCGACGCCAACGCCGCCATCACCGAGTTGCGCGACCTCGACGAATCCGAGCGCCTGGGCCCGAGCACCGGCTCCATCGTCGATGCCGCCGTGGCACGCGGTATTCCGTACCGCCGGCTCACCAGCGGCAGCCTCGTGCAATTCGGCTGGGGTTCGAAACAGCGCCGCATCCAGGCCGCCGAAGTCGACAGCACCAGCGGCGTGGCCGAATCGATCGCGCAAGACAAGGAACTGACCAAGCAGCTGCTCAACGCCGCTGGCGTGCCCGTTCCGCTGGGCCGGCCCGTGAGCAGCGCCGAAGACGGCTGGGCCGCCGCCAACGAGATCGGCCTGCCGGTCGTGGTGAAGCCGCAGGACGGCAACCAGGGCAAGGGCGTTACGGTAAACATCAACTCGCGCGAAGAACTGTTCGCGGCCTACGACTCGGCCGCCGCCTACGGCGAGGTGATGGTCGAGAAGTTTCTCCCCGGTTTCGACTTCCGCCTGCTGGTGGTGGGCGACCGCCTCGTGGCCGCCGCGCGGCGCGACCCGCCGCAGGTGATCGGCGACGGCAGCTCCACGGTGCGCCAGCTGGTCGATACCGTGAACCTCGACCCGCGCCGCGGCGAGGGCCATGCCACCTCGCTCACCAAGATCCGCCTCGACGACATCGCCATCGGCCGGCTCGAAGCCCAGGGCCTCGCGCCCGACAGCGTGCCCGCGCGCGGCCAGCGCGTGGTGCTGCGCAACAACGCCAACCTTTCCACCGGCGGCACCGCCACCGACGTGACCGACACCGTGCACCCTGAAGTTGCGGCGCGCGCCGTCGATGCGGCACAGATGGTCGGCCTGCACATCTGCGGCGTCGACATGGTGTGCGAGAACGTGCTGCGCCCGCTCGAAGAGCAGCACGGCGGCGTGGTCGAAGTGAATGCCGCGCCCGGCCTTCGCATGCACATCTCGCCTTCGTTCGGCCGCGGCCGCGCGGTCGGCGAAGCTGTGATGGACACCCTCTTCGCCCATGGCGACGACGGCCGCATTCCCGTGGTTGCCGTCACCGGCACCAACGGCAAGACCACCACCGCGCGCCTCATCAACCATCTGCTCGCGTCGAGCGGCCTGCGCACCGGCATGACCAACACCGACGGCGTGTACGTCGACGGCCGCCAGACCGACAGCGGCGACTGCAGCGGCCCCAAGAGCGCGCGCAACGTGCTGATGCACCCCGACGTGGATGCGGCCGTGTTCGAAGTGGCTCGCGGCGGCGTGCTGCGCGAAGGCCTCGGCTTCGACCGCTGCCAGGTGGCCGTGGTCACCAACATCGGCAGCGGCGACCACCTGGGCCTGAACTACATCACCACCGTCGAAGACCTCGCGGTGCTCAAGCGCGTGATCGTGCGCAACGTGGCGGCCGACGGCTACGCGGTGCTCAACGCAGCCGACCCGAACGTCGCTGCCATGGCGGCCGGCTGCCCCGGCCACGTGATCTTCTTCACCGCCGACCGCATGCACCCGGTAATGGCCACGCACCGCGCGCAAGGCAAGCGCACCGTGTACGTCGACCAGGACACGCTGGTCGCGGCCGAAGGCTCGTGGCGCGAACGCATCGCGCTGCGCGACGTGCCCATCACGCGCGGCGGCACCATCGGCTTCCAGGTCGACAACGTCATGGCCTCCGTGGCCGCGGCCTGGGCCGTGGGCCTCGACTGGGACACCATCCGCAGCGGCCTCGCGAGCTTCATGAACGACGCGGCCGGCGTGCCCGGGCGCTTTAACGTCATGGACTACCGCGGCGCCACCGTGATCGCTGACTACGGCCACAACACCGACGCCATGCGCGCACTGGTGTCGGCCGTGGACACGATGCCGGCGAAGAAGCGCTCGGTGGTGATCAGCGGCGCGGGCGACCGGCGCGATTCGGACATCCGCGACCAGACAGCCATCCTCGGCCAGGCCTTCGACGATGTGATCCTTTATCAGGATGCGGCGCAACGCGGCCGTGCCGACGGCGAAGTCATGGCGCTGCTGCGCCAGGGCCTGCAGGGCGCGGCTCGCACGCGCTATATCGACGAGATCCGCGGCGAGTTCGTGGCAATCGATACGGCATTGGCGCGGCTACAGCCCGGCGACCTGTCCTTGATCCTTGTCGACCAGGTCGAGGAAGCGCTCGCTCACCTGGCACAGCGCATCGCAGCGGGCTGAAGCCCCGCTTGCCGGACACGTCCCACATGCAGGGGCGCGTCCGGCCCAGTCCATGGGTGCGGCTGTCCCACAGACCGCAGGCCCCGACCGGCACCAGACTGTGGCTCCGGTCACGCACCTCCCGGAGGGCGTGGCTTCACCAGGAGCCCGCATGACAACAACAGTTCGTTCGATCCTCTCTGCCACGGCTTTCTTCGCCGCCAGTGGTTTCATCGTTTTCGGCGCACAGACGGCCAGCGCACAGGTACCGGGCTCCGAAGCCCGCATGCAGAAGGAACGCGCCACCTGCGACGGCGTGCAGCAGGATCGCGCCGCGTGCCTGCGCGAAGCCGGCGCAGCCCGCCAGGAAGCCGGACGCAGCGGCCTCACCAGCCCCAGCCCCGCCCGCGAACAGGTCAACGCCCTCGCCCGCTGCAGCGAACTACCCGCCGTCGAACAGCCCGACTGCGAAGCCCGCATCAAGGGGGGAGCACGCACCACCACCGAAGGCAGCGTGATGGGCGGCGGCGTGATCCGCGAAACCGTGACGCCCCTGCCGCCGCAGACCCTGCCGGCACGTTGACTGAACCCGGCCTCCTGCGGGAGGTCGAACATTTCCCTGGTTTTTCAGCTCGCTTCAAGGAGTCATCCATGAAAAGCACTACTCGCAACACTCGTTCAATGCTCTTCGCCGTGCTCGCCGTTGGCGCTCTGGCGGCCTCCACCGCTGTCTCGGCCGCGTCGCCGCGCCGCGGTGAAGCGCCCGGTATCTACCAGCAGGAACTGGCCGTCTGCGGCCACAACCAGCAAGACCGCGCTGCCTGCATCCGCGAAGCCGGCGCCGCACGCCAGGCAGCCGCCCAGGGCGGCCTGACCAGCGCACCCGACTACCGCGCCAATGCGCTCGCGCGCTGCGGCCTGCAGCAGCAGCCGGACGACCGCGCCGCCTGCGAAGCCCGCGTGCTCGGCAGCAGCGGCAACACCCAGGCCAACGTCGACGGCAGCGTGATGGGCGGTGGCGTGATCCGCGAGTCGGTCACCACCATCGTGATGCCCGCGCCGGCCATGGCACCGGAGCCGATGCCCATGCCTCGGCCGATGCCTCGCCCGATGCCCCAACCGATGCCCGCGCCCCTGCGCTGAGTGAGCTTTGCACCGGAGGCGTCGCCAACCCGCGCGGTGGGCCGGCGATGCCCCTACTGTCACAGTACTGTCACAAAAGGCAGTTGCACGCTAGCTATAGTTCTCGGTCCCTGCCTACCGAGGAATCCTTTCCCATGAATGCCATCAAGGTCGCTCGCCGATTCATCGAAACGGACCCGGCCAACGAATCGGCCAAGATCCTGGCCCAACTCGTGTTGGCTCTAGAGTCCGAACGCAGCTTCGAACTGGTCACGCTTTACAACCTCGACTACAAGAGCTTCCAGCTCGCAATGGACATCCTGAAGGAATGGCGGCTCGACCGCTACTACGCCAGCAAGTCCAAGCTGTTCGATCTGTCGCTGCAGGTCAGCGAACTCGAAAAGAACAGCAGCACCCCCGAGGCCTGAGCGGCCTCTTTCCCGTCCCTACTTCCCCCAGCGCAGCACCATCGGATCGAGCCGCTTCGCGGTTTCGATCAGGCCGGCACGCGTGTCGGGGTGCATCGCCGGCAACGGGTGACGCGGCGCTTCGCAAGCGATCACCCCGCCCTCCTTCATCAGCGATTTGCAAGCCAGCAGGCCCGCCTGCCGGTTTTCGTAGTTGATCAGCGGCAGCCACTGCTGATATAGCGCGAAGGCCTTGTCGCGGTCGCCTGAGCGGTGTGCCTCGATGATCGGCCGGATGCCGTCCGGGTAGCCGCCACCGGTCATCGACCCGGTCGCACCAGCGTCGAGGTCGGGCATCAGCGTGATGGCTTCTTCGCCGTCCCACGGGCCTTCGATGGCGTCCCCGCCCAGGCGGATCAGCTCGCGCAGCTTCGCGGCCGCGCCAGCGGTCTCGACCTTGAAATACGCGACATGCTCGATCTCCTTGGCCATGCGCGCGAGGAACGGCGCCGACAGCACCGTGCCGCTGGCCGGCGCGTCCTGGATCATGATCGGAATGCCCACCGCGTCCGACAGCCCCGCATAGAACTCGAAGATCTGCGGCTCGGGCACGCGGAAAGTCGCGCCGTGGTACGGCGGCATCACCATCAGCATCGCGGCGCCCATGTCCTGTGCACGGCGGCTGCGTTCGGCGCACACCTTGGTGCTGTAGTGCGTGGTGGTCACGATCACCGGCACGCGGCCTTTCACGTGTTCGAGGATGGTTCGCGTGAGCACTTCGCGCTCTTCGTCGGACAGCACGAACTGCTCCGAGAAATTGGCGAGGATGCACAGGCCGTCCGAGCCCGCGTCGATCATGAAATCGACGCAACGCTTCTGGCTTTCGAGGTCGAGCGCGCCCTGTTCGGTGAAGGTGGTGGGCACCACCGGGAAGATGCCGCGGTATCTGGGTGTCATGGTGAATCAGTGTGAATGGCGGGGAACGGCCGAGCCTCTGCAGCCGACCAGAAAATCGAAGTCGCAGCCTTCGTCGGCCTGCAGCACGTGGTTGACGTAGAGCTTCTGGTAGCCGCCGCCGCGCGTGCTCATCGGCTGCACATCGGAAGCAGACAACGAAGCCAGGCGCGACGCCAATTCTTCGTCGCTGATGTCGAGATGCAAGCGCCCCGCATCGCAATCGAGCTCGATCCAGTCGCCGTCGCGCACCGCCGCAAGCGGGCCGCCGTCCGCCGCCTCGGGCGCAACGTGCAACACCACGGTGCCATAGGCCGTGCCGCTCATGCGCGCGTCCGAGATGCGCACCATGTCCTTGATGCCCTGGCGCAGCAGCTTCGGCGGCAGCCCCATGTTGCCGACCTCGGCCATGCCGGGGTAGCCCTTGGGGCCGCAGTTCTTCATCACGAGGATCGAGCTGGCATCGACGTCGAGGTCTTCATCGACGATGCGCGCCTTGTAGTGCTCCAGGTTCTCGAACACCACCGCCTTGCCGCGGTGCTTCAGCAGCTCCGGCGTCGCGGCCGAGGGCTTGAGCACCGCGCCGCGCGGCGACAGGTTGCCGCGCAGGATGCGGATGCCGCCGTCGGCGATCAGCGGGTTGCTCAGCGGGCGGATCACTTCGTCATCGAGACTGGGCGCCTCGCGCACGTTGTCCCAGATCGACTGGCCGTTGACGGTGAGCGCATCGGGGTGCGGCAGCAAACCGTTCTCGCCGAGCCGGCGCAGCACCGCGGGCAAACCGCCGGCGTAATAGAACTCTTCCATCAGGAAGCGCCCCGAAGGCATCAGGTCGACGATGGTCGGCGTGTTGCTGCCGATGCGCGTCCAGTCCTCCAGCTCCAGATCGACACCGATACGCCCTGCGATCGCCTTCAGGTGGATCACCGCATTGGTCGATCCGCCGATGGCCGCGTTCACGCGGATCGCGTTCTCGAAAGCCTCGCGCGTGAGGATCTTCGACAGCGTGAGCCCCTCCTTCGCCATCTGCACCGCGCGCATGCCCGACATCTGCGCGAGCACATAGCGCCGCGCATCGACGGCCGGAATGGCAGCGTTGTGCGGCAGCGAAGTGCCCAGCGCCTCGGCCATGCAGGCCATGGTCGAGGCCGTGCCCATGGTGTTGCAGGTGCCCGCCGAGCGCGACATGCCGCCTTCGGCCGAAAGAAACTGGTGCAGGTTGATCTCGCCCGCCTTCAGCGATTCATGCAGCTGCCACACGGCCGTGCCCGAGCCGATGTTCTTGCCTTCGAGCTTGCCGTTGAGCATCGGTCCGCCCGTGACCACGATGGCCGGTATGTCGCAGCTCGCCGCACCCATCAGCAGCGCGGGCGTGGTCTTGTCGCAGCCCGTGAGCAGCACCACCGCATCGACCGGGTTGCCGCGGATGGCCTCTTCCACGTCCATGCTCGCGAGGTTGCGCGTGAGCATCGCGGTGGGCCGCAGGTTCGACTCGCCGTTGGAGAACACCGGAAATTCGACCGGAAAGCCGCCCGCCTCCGAGATGCCGCGCTTCACGTGCTCGGCGATCTTGCGGAAGTGCGCGTTGCACGGCGTCAGCTCCGACCAGGTGTTGCAGATGCCGATGATCGGCCGGCCATCGAACTCGTGGTCCGGAATGCCCTGGTTCTTCATCCAGCTTCGGTACATGAAGCCGTTCTTGTCGGCCGACCCGAACCATTCGGTCGAGCGCAGTTTCTTCGGAGGGGTGTCCGGCATGCGAGGTGTCCTGGGAAAAATTGAAAGTCAGCGCCGGGGTGCGCGCGAGGTAAAGAAGCGTTGCAGCAGACAGAACACGAACAGCAGCGCACCGACGACGATGCGCGTCCACCACGAGCTCAGCGTGCCGTCGAATGAAATGAGCGTCTGGATGATCCCGAGCATCAGCACGCCGAACAGCGTGCCCGCCACATAGCCCACACCGCCCGTGAGCAGCGTGCCGCCGATCACCACCGCTGCGATGGCGTCGAGCTCCAGCCCTATCGCGTGCAGGCCGTAGCCAGAGAGCATGTAGAAGGTGAAGATCACCCCCGCCAGCGCCGAGCAGAAGCCCGAGAGCGTGTACACGCCAATGAGCGTGCGGCGCACCGGCAGGCCCATCAACATTGCCGAATGCTCGCTGCCGCCAATGGCGTAAACCGCGCGGCCGAAGGGCGTGCAGTGCGCAATGAAAATCGCCGCCAGCAGCACCACGATGGCGATCACCGCGCTGATCGACACCGAGGCCTCGCCCCAGATGGGAATGCGGATCTGCGAGACCTCCGAGTAGAACTCGTTGGTGATGCTGATCGAGTCGATGCTGATGAGGTAGCACAGCCCGCGCGCCAGGAACATGCCTGCCAGCGTGACGATGAAAGGCTGCAGCCGGAAGCGTTCGATGAGCAGCCCCATGAACGCGCCGAAGGCCGTGCCCATCACCAGCACCAGCGGAATCACGATGCCCGGGCTCCAGCCGTGCTTCTCGACCAGCGAGGCCGACACCATGGTGGTGAGCGCGATCACCGAGCCCACCGACAGGTCGATGCCGCCCGAGAGGATCACGAAGGTCATGCCCACGGCAACGACAATCAGGAAGGCGTTGTCGATCAGCAGGTTGAGGAACACCTGCGCAGAGAAGAAACCGTCGTAGAAAACAGACCCCAGCGTCGCCACCAGCACGAACAGCGAGATGGTCGCTGCCAGCGGCAGGTACTTCGGGTTGAGCCTCTTGCTCCCTTTCCCCTGTGTCCCGCGCGCGGGAGAAGACTGGGGCGAGGGTGCTGCATCAATCGCCGCGCTCATACCTTCGCCCCTTCATGCGCCGGCCGCTGCACCAGCGACCGCACTTCCGCCCTGAACTCGGGCGACTGCAACAGCATCACCGCAAACACCACGCCGGCCTTCACCACGAGATTGATCTCCGGCGGCACCCCCAGCGAATAGATCGCATAGGTCAGCGTCTGGATGATGAGCGCGCCGATCACGCTACCCACCAGGCTGAAGCGCCCACCAGTCAGCGCAGTGCCGCCCAGCGTCACCGCCAGGATCGCATCGAGTTCGATCAGCTGACCTGCGTTGTTGCCGTCCGCGCTCTTCACGTTGGAGCTGATCAGCAGCCCCGCCACGCCCGCGCAAGCACCACAGAAGGCGTAGGCACCAACAATCAGTCGCCGTGCCTGCACGCCCGCCACACGCGCCGCCGTCGGGTTGATGCCCACAGCCTGAATGAACAACCCCAGCGCCGTGCGCGTGATCGCCAGATACAGCAACACGAACACCGCCGCCACTATGAACAGCGAGAACGGCAACCCCAGCAGATAACCACTGCCGAGGAAGAAGAAGGGCTTGTAGTAGATCGTGATGATCTGCCCATCGGCAATCAGCTGCGCAATGCCGCGCCCGGCCACCATGAGGATCAGCGTCGCGATGATCGGCTGCATGCCTACCTTGGCCACCAGCAGACCGTTCCACAGCCCGCACAGCAGCGCGATGCCGATGGCCGCGAGGATCGCGAGCGACATCGGGAACCGGCTCACGTCATTGGCCACCGAGCCGCCGATCATCCAGGCCGCGAGCGCCGCCGCGATGGCCACCATCGCGCCTACCGAAATGTCGATGCCGCGCGTGGCGATCACCAGCGTCATGCCCAGCGACACCAGCACCAGTGGCGCGGCGCGGTTGAGGATGTCGATCAGGCTGCCGTAGAGATGGCCTTCTCGCCATTCGAGATGCAGGAAGCTGGAGTTGAAGGCTGTGTTGACTGCGAGCAGGAGCAACAGCGTGATCAGTGGCCACGCAAGTCTGTGGCGCATTGCGTTCGCCAGGTGGTTGTGTTTTTTTTCGGCCATGGTCAGTTGCTCCGGCACGCGTTGTATTCGGGGCGTGTGTGAATGACACCGGGTGCTCCCCTCCGCGAATGTCTCCCGTCGACGTGATCGCGCCCCAAGGACAGGAGGTTGTTCATGCCGCAGCAATCATTTCGTAGACCTCGTCCTCGGAAGAGCCGCCCGGCAGCTCTCCTACCTTCTTCCGGTCCCGCAACACCACGATGCGATGCGCCACCCGCACCACCTCGCTCATCTCCGACGAGATGAAGATCACCGCCATGCCCGCCTTCGCGAGCCTCAGAATTTCTTCCATGATTTCCTGCTTGGCCGCCACGTCGATGCCGCGCGTCGGCTCGTCGAGGATCAGCAAACGCGGCTCGGTCGCGAGCCAGCGCGCGATCATCGCCTTCTGCTGGTTGCCACCCGAGAGCAGCCCGATGGGCGTCTCGACGCTCGCCGTCTTGATGCCCAACGACTTGACGAAGCGCTCGGCCATCTCGGTCTGCTCGGCGTGCGACAGGAAGCGCCGCGTGCCCAGCCGCGCCTGCAAGGCGAGTGCAATGTTCTCGCGCACCGACAGTTCTGCAACGATGCCGTCGGTCTTTCGCTCCTCGGGGCACAGCGCTAGGCCTTCGCGGATCGCATCGGCCGGATTCGAGAAACTGACGGAACGGCCATCGACCTTTAGCACGCCGCGGTCCGGCGACTCCAGCCCGAACAGCAGCCGCGCGAGTTCCGTGCGTCCCGCGCCCAGCAGGCCCGCGATACCAACGACCTCGCCGGCACGCACGCGCAAGTCGGTCGCCTGCAGTTGCCCCGCCTGACCTAGCCCTTCGGCCTGCAGCAAAGCCGGTGCCGCTTCATCGAACGCAGGCAACGCAGCAGGCCGTGCCGATTGCGCCGCCAGCTCACGTCCGAGCATCGCGGCAATCAGCGCCTGCGGCCCGAGATCGGCCACGCGCCACTCCCCGATCCAGCTGCCGTTGCGCAGCACCGTGATGCGGTCCGACACCGCGTACATCTGGTTGAGGAAGTGCGTCACGAAGACGATGGCCAGTCCTTCGCCGCGCAGCCTCCGCAGCACCTCGAACAACTTCTCAACCTCGTCGTCGTCAAGGCTCGACGTCGGCTCGTCGAGGATCAGCACTTTCGACGACACGCCCAGCGCCCGCGCAATCGCCACCATCTGCTGCACTGCCACCGAGTAGCTCGACAACAGCCGCGTCACGTCGATGTCGAGCCCGATGCGCGCCAGCAGCTCTTCGGCGCGCCGGTTCACGGAAGCCCAGTCGATGCGAAAGCCTTGTGCCACGCCGCAGCGCGGATAGCGCCCCGCGAACACGTTCTCCGCCACCGACAGGTTCGGGCACAGGTTCACCTCCTGGTAGACCGTGCTGATGCCCAGCTTCTGGGCCTCCAGCGGCGAGTGCGGGTGAATCGGCTGGCCATCGAGGAATATCTCGCCACCGCTCGACGGCAGCACGCCCGTCAGCACCTTGATCAGCGTCGACTTGCCCGCGCCGTTCTGCCCCATCAGTGCGTGGATCTCGCCCGGGTAAAGGTTGAGCCGTACGTCGCGCAGCACCGGGATGCCGCCGAACTGCTTGTGGATGCCCTTGAGCTCCAGCACGGGCGAGGGAGTGTCGTCGTCAGCCATGTACAGCCGTCACTTGTTCTTGTTGTAGACGTCGATGAACACCGCCGCCAGCAGCACCAGCCCCTTGATGACCTGCTGGTAGTCGATGCCGATGCCCAGGATCGACATGCCGTTGTTCATCACGCCCATGATGAAGGCGCCGATCACCGCTCCCATCACCCGGCCCACGCCGCCCGAGGCCGATGCGCCGCCGATGAAGCAGGCCGCGATCACGTCGAGCTCGAAGCCCAGGCCCGCCTTGGGCGTGGCCGTGTTGAGCCGCGCCGCGAACACCAGGCCCGCCAGCGCCGCCAGCGCACCCATGTTCACGAAGGTGAGGAACGCGAGCCGCTGCGTCTTCACGCCCGACAGTCGCGCCGCCTTCTCATTGCCGCCCAGCGCATAGATGCGCCGGCCGATGGTCGTGCGGTTGGTGACGAAGTCGTACACCACGATCAGCACCGCCATCACGATCAGCACATTGGGCAGGCCCTTGTAGGTCGAGAGCAGGTAGCTGAAGAACAGGATGATGGCCGCGAAGAACAGGTTCTTCACCAGGAAGAAGGCATACGGCTCCTGCTCCATGCCGTGCGCCGCCAGCTTGGCGCGCCCGCGCAGCTTGAAGAACACCAGCGCCGCGGCGGCCAGCGCGCCCACCACCAGCGAGGTGGTGCGCAACGCATCGCCACCCAGCGGATCAGGAATGAAGCCCGAGCTGAGCCGCTGGAACTCCACCGGGAACGGCCCCACCGACTGCCCCGCCAGCAGCGCCAGCGTGAGCCCCTTGAACACCAGCATGCCCGCGAGCGTGACGATGAACGAAGGGATCTTGCGAAATGCCACGAACCAGCCCTGCGCCGCACCGATGACTGCGCCCGCAAGAATGCTCACGATGGCCGTGGGCACGAAGTGCCACTCGTACTCCACCATCAGCACCGCAGCCAGCGCGCCGATGAAGCCGCACACCGAGCCCACCGACAGGTCGATGTGCCCCGCCACGATCACCAGCAGCATGCCCAGCGCCATGATGACCACGTAGCTGTTCTGCAGCAGCAGGTTGGTGAGGTTCAGCGGCCGCAGCAGCGTGCCGTCGGTCAGCACCTGGAACAGCACCATGATCGCGACCAGCGAGATCAGCATGCCGTATTCGCGCAGGTTGTTCTTCAGGAAACCGACATGCAGCTTCGGCGCTGCGGAAGCGGGAATGGCGGCCTTCACCGCATTGACTTCAGGCTGCGACATGAAGAGAACTCCCCGCACTCACGATGGCATGCATGATGCGTTCCTGCGAGGCTTCTGCAGCCGGAAACTCGGCGACGAAGCGCCCCTCGTTCATCACGTAGATGCGGTCGCACATGCCGAGCAGCTCCGGCAGTTCCGAAGAAATCATGAGAATGCCTTTGCCCTCGCTCGCGAGCTGGTCGATGATGGTGTAGATCTCGTACTTGGCGCCCACGTCGATGCCGCGCGTGGGCTCGTCGAGAATCAGCAGCTCGGGCTTGGTGAAGAGCCACTTGCTCAACACCACCTTCTGCTGGTTGCCGCCAGACAGGTTGACCACCAGCTGCTCGACGCCCGAGCAGCGGATATTGAGCGCCTTGCGGTACTCGTTGGCCACCTTGAATTCGCGCCCGTTGTCGATCACCGAAGACTCGGAGATCGCATCGAGATTCGCCAGGCTGATGTTCTTGCGGATGTCTTCCTCCAGCACCAGCCCCAGGCCCTTGCGGTCTTCGGTGACGTAGGCGATGCCGTGGTCGATGGCCTTGCGCACCGTGCTCACGTCCACCTGCTTGCCATGCATGAACACCGAGCCGCTGATGCGCTGCCCGTAGGACTTGCCGAACACGCTCATGGCCAGCTCGGTGCGTCCCGCGCCCATGAGGCCCGCAATGCCGACGATCTCGCCCTTGCGCACGTTCAGGCTCACGCCCTTGATCTGCTCGCGGTCGGCATGCAGCGCATGGTGCACGCGCCAGTCGCGCACCTCGAACACGGTCTCGCCGATCTTCGGGTCGCGCTGTGGATAGCGGTGCGCCATGTCGCGCCCGACCATGCCGCGGATGATGCGGTCTTCGCTGATCGCCTGCCTTGCGCAGTCCATCGTCTCGACCGTGGCACCGTCGCGCAGCACGGTGATCGAATCGGCCACCTTGGCGATCTCGTTGAGCTTGTGCGAGATGAGGATCGACGCGATGCCTTGGCGCTTGAGCTCCAGCAGGAGCATCAGCAGCGCATCGCTGTCGTTCTCGTTCAGGCTGGCGGTGGGCTCGTCGAGGATCAGCAGCTTCACCTCCTTGGCCAGCGCCTTGGCGATTTCCACCAGCTGCTGCTTGCCCACGCCCAAGTCGGTCACCAGCGTGGTCGGCGGCTCCTTCAGGCCCACCTTGGCGAGCAGCTCGCGCGTCTTCGCATAGGCGGCAAACCAGTCGATCACGCCGCCGCTGGCAATCTCGTTGCCCAGGAAGATGTTCTCGGCAATGGACAGCAGCGGCACCAGCGCCAGCTCCTGGTGGATGATGATGATGCCCAGCTTCTCGCTGTCGGCAATACCCCGGAAGCGGCGCAGCTCGCCCTCGAAATGGATCTCGCCGGTGTAAGAGTCGCACGGGTAGACGCCGCTGAGCACCTTCATGAGAGTCGACTTGCCCGCGCCGTTCTCACCCACTACCGCGTGGATCTCCCCGGCGCGCACGCTGAGGTTGACGTTGCTCAGCGCCTTCACGCCGGGAAACGTCTTGGTGATGCCACGCATCTCGAGGATTGCACCAGCATCGGCGATGCTGCTTTCGATGCTCACTTGATCTGGCTTTCCTTGTAGTAGCCGCTGTCGACCAGCACCGTCTTCCAGTTCGATGCATCCACGCTCACCGGCTTGAGCAGGTACGAGGGCACGACCTTGATGCCGTTGTTGTAGGTCTTGGTGTCGTTCACCTCGGGTGTCTTGCCCGAGAGCATGGCGTCGACCATCGCCACCGTGACCTTGGCCAGCTCGCGCGTGTCCTTGAACACGGTGGAAGTCTGTTCCTTGCGCAGGATCGACTTGACCGAGGGCACTTCGGCGTCCTGACCCGACACGATGGGCATCGGCTGCGAGCCCGAGCCGTAGCCCACGCCCTTGAGCGACGACAGGATGCCGATGGACAGGCCGTCGTACGGCGACAGCACCGCGTCGACACGGTCCTTGGTGTAGTAGGCCGACAGCAGGTTGTCCATGCGCGCCTGCGCCACAGCGCCGTCCCAGCGCAGCGTGCCGACCTTGTCCATGCCCATCTGCTTGCTGCGCACCACCAGCTTGCCGCTGTCGATGTAGGGCTTGAGCACCGAGAGCGCGCCGTTGTAGAAGAAGAAGGCGTTGTTGTCGTCGGGCGAGCCGCCGAACAGTTCGATGTTGAACGGGCCCTTGCCGCTCTTGAGCCCCAGCGCCGCCTCGATCGACTGCGCCTGCAGAACGCCGACCTGGAAGTTGTCGAAGGTCGCGTAGTAGTCGACGTTCTTCGAACCCTTGATGAGCCGGTCGTACGCGATGACCTTCACGCCCTTGTCGGCCGCCTTCTGCAGCACGTCGGACAGCGTGGTGCCGTCGATGGCCGCGATGACCAGGACCTTCGAGCCCTTGGTCACCATGTTCTCGATCTGCGCGAGCTGGTTCGGGATGTCGTCGTCGGCGTACTGCAGGTCGGTCTTGTAGCCCTTGTCCTTGAAGTACTTGACCATGTTGGCGCCGTCGGCAATCCAGCGGGCCGACGACTTGGTGGGCATCGAGATGGCGATCAGCCCCTTGTCCTGCGCGTTGGCCAGCGGCGTGAAGCCGACGATGGCGAACGCGATGCCCGCGAGAGAGGCTTTGAGGAATTTGCGTTTCATGGGTGTGGGCTCTCAGTACTTGCGATTGGGGAATTCTTTGGCTGCAACTTCCATCGGGAAGATGCCCTCGACCGTCACGATGCGCTTGGGCAGCGTCTTGCCGTCCTTGATGTCCTTCACGGCCTGCATAAGCTGCGGTCCGAGCAGCGGGCTGCATTCGACAGACACATTGAGCTTGCCGGCGATCATGGCTTCGAAGGCGCCCTTCACCCCGTCGATGGAGATGATGGTGATGTCCTTCGCCGGCTTCAGGCCGGCTTCCTCGATGGCCTGGATCGCGCCGATGGCCATATCGTCGTTGTGCGCGAACAGCACATTGATCTTCTTGCCCTCGGCCTTGAGGAAGGCTTCCATCACTTCCTTGCCCTTGGCGCGCGTGAAGTCGCCGGTCTGCGAGCGGATGATCTTGAACTTCGGGTCGGCCTTGATGATTTCCTCGAAGCCCTTCTTGCGGTCGATGGCCGGGGCCGAGCCCACGGTGCCCTGCAGCTCGACGATGTTCACTTCGCCCTTCTGGTCCTTCATCTTCTCGACCAGCCAGCGGCCCGCCTTGCGGCCTTCCTCGGTGAAGTCGGAGCCCATGAAGGTCACGTAGAGCGAGTCGTCCTTGGTGTTGACGGAGCGGTCGGTCAGCACCACCGGGATCTTGGCGGCCTTGGCCTCGCGTAGCACCGTTTCCCAGCCCGACTCGACCACCGGCGAGAACGCGATGACGTCCACCTTCTGCGCGATGTACGAACGGATGGCCTTGATCTGGTTTTCCTGCTTCTGCTGCGCATCGGAGAACTTGAGATCGATGCCCGCCTCCTTGGCTGACGACTTGATCGACTCGGTGTTGGCGGTGCGCCATTCGCTCTCGGCCCCCACCTGCGCAAAGCCGAGCACCAGTTTTTTCTGCGCGAGCGCAGAGATTGGCAGCATGCCACTGAGGGCAGCGGCGGCGAGCGCGGTGTTGAGGGTGCGGCGATTCATGGTCATGGAATGTCTCCTTCTGTTGACTTGCTTGTTGAGAACCGTTTTTCGTCGCGGCTCAGGCCAGCATGTAGCCGGTCTTCACCGTCGTGTAGAACTCCGCGGCGTGGCGCCCTTGTTCGCGCGGCCCGTAGCCCGACCCCTTGCGGCCGCCGAAGGGCACATGGAAGTCCACCCCCGCGGTCGGCAGATTGACCATCGTCATGCCGACCACGGCATGGCGTCTGAAATGCATCGCGTGCTTCAGCGAATTGGTGCAGATGCCCGCGCACAGGCCAAAGGGCGTGTCGTTGCACAGCGCGAGCGCTTCGTCGTAGTCGTCGGCGCGCAGCACGCAGGCCAGCGGGCCGAAGATTTCCTCGCGTGCGATGCGGTGCGAGGGCTTGGCCAGGAACAGCGCGGGGCTCATGTAGTGGCCGACGGTGGCGCGCTCCAGCGCCTCGCCGCCCCACACGTGCTCGGCGCCTTCTTCGCGCGCCACGTCGACCCAGGCGAGGTTCTGCGCCAGGCGTTCTTCGTCGGCCACCGGGCCGATGTCGACGCCGCGCTCCAGCGCGTGGCCGATCTTCAGTGTCTTGAGCCGCTGGCGCAGCTTTGCGACGAAGGCGTCGTGCACCGCCGCTTCGACGATGAGCCGGCTCGACGCGGTGCAGCGCTGGCCTGCCGAGAAGTACGCGCCCTGCACCGCGCAATCGACGGCGCGGTCGAGGTCAGCGTCGGCCAGCACCACCAGCGCGTTCTTGCCGCCCGTCTCCAGCTGCACCTTGGCGCGCCTCGCTGCAGCGGCCTGCAGGATGCGCTCGCCGTTGGCCATGGAGCCCGTGAAGCTCAGCGCATCGACCAGCGCGCTGTCGACCAGCGCCTGCCCCACTTCGCGGCCGCTGCCCATCACGAGGTTGAAGGCACCGGCCGGCAGGGCCGCGCGGCTGATGATCTCGGTCAGCGCCCAGCCGCAGGCCGGCACCAGTTCGGCCGGCTTGAACACCACGCTGTTGCCATGGGCCAGCGCGGGCGCGATCTTCCAGGCGGGAATGACGAAGGGCGAGTTCCACGGCGTGATGAGCCCCACCACGCCGACCGGCTCGCGCGTGACGTCGACCTGCACGCCCGCGCGCACCGAGGCCACGTTCTCGCCTCCGCCGCCACGCAGGGCTTCACCCGCGAAAAACTTGAAGATCTGGCCCGCGCGCGCCACTTCCGCAACGGCTTCGGGCAGGGTCTTGCCCTCTTCGCGCGCCAGCAGCAGGCCCAGGTCGTCCTTGCGTGCGAGCAGCTCGGCGCCGATGCGGTCGAGCACGTCGGCGCGCCGCTGCGGCGTGCTGTGGCTCCAGTGGGGAAAGGCCTCGGTGGCCGCGCGGATGGCGGCCTCGGCCTGGCGGCGATCGGCACGTGCGTACTCGGCCACCACTTCACTGGTGTCCGAGGGATTGGCGCTCACACCCGTGGTCGCGCTGGTTTCCCAGCGGCCATTGATGTACTGCCGCACGTTCTGATGGAGCTCGCCGTGAATCACCGGGGCGCGGACCTTGTCTCTGTTGTTTTTGGAGTGCTGCGAGTCTATGAATAGATTTGATATCAATCCAATCGTTTTTTAATCAAAATGGATATCGATCATCGGATTCTGGAAAACCCGATCAGTCCTTCGTTTCAAGAGACGACATGACCAACTACAACCACTGGTTCATCCGCGCCCGGCTCAAGACCCGGCAACTGCTGCTGCTCGTGGCCCTGGCCGAGGAAGGCAACATCCACCGCGCGGCGCAGGTGCTCAACATGACGCAGCCCGCCGCCTCCAAGCTGCTGAAAGACCTGGAAGACGTGCTGGAGGTGCCGCTGTTCGACCGCCTGCCGCGCGGCATGCGCCCGACCTGGTACGGCGAGACCATGATCCGCCACGCCCGCGTCGCGCTCGCGAGCCTGAACCAGGCGCACGACGAACTCACCGCGCTCAAGGCCGGCCGCTTCGGCCAGGTGAGCGTGGGCGCCATCACCGCGCCGGGCCTCACGCTGATGCCGCCCGCCGTGGCGATGGTGAAGCGCGAGCAGCCCGACCTGCGCGTGTCGCTGGAGATCGAGACCAGCCCGGTGCTGATCGAACGGCTGGAGCAAGGCAAGCTCGACATCCTGGTGGCGCGGCTCTTTGCCGAGCACGACAAGTCACAGCTGCGCTATGAGGCGCTGACCGAAGAGCCCGTGTGCGCGCTGGTGCGCCCCGGCCATCCGCTGCTAGGCGTGAGCGGGCTCACGCTGCGCGACGTGGTGAGCGCCGGCTGGATCGTGCCGCCCGCGGGCAGCGTGCTGCGCCACCGCTTCGAGCTGATGTTCCAGGAAGAAGGGCTAGCGCCGCCGACCAACACCATCGAGAGCTCGGCCCTGCTCTTCATCACACGCATGCTGCAACAGAGCGACATGGTGGCCGTGCTGGCGACCGACGTGGCGCGCTACTACGCCGCGCACGGCATCGTGTCGCTGCTGCCGCTGGACATGCCCTGCCACATGGACGCCTTCGGCATCATCACGCGCACCGACCGGCTGCTGTCGCCGGCGGCGAAGGTGATGATGAAGGCGCTGAAGACAGCCAGCATGAGCGTCTACGGACGCAAACTCGAAATCGATTGACCGGATTCATTCGCGGAATGCCGCGGAACCGGCTTTGCCGGGCCGCTGGCCTTGCCCCCGGCGAGGGGGTTGGCGAAGCGACACGAAGTGCGCGAAGCCTGGGGGAGTGCCTGATTACGTCCAGCCGGCGTCGACGGTGAACTCCTGCGCCGTGCACATCTTCGCGTCGTCAGACGCGAGGAACAGCACCATGCGCGCGATGTCTTCCGGCATCAGCTTGTCGGGCAGGCACTGGTTGCGCTGCAAGGCCTTCTCGCCCTCTTCATCGAGCCACAGCTTCACCTGCCGCTCGGTCATCACCCAGCCGGGCGACACGGTGTTGATGCGGATGCGGTCGCGGCCCAGGTCCACCGCGAGCCCGCGTGTGAGGCCGTTCACCGAAGACTTGGCAATCGCGTAGCAGGGGTAGCCCGATCCCTTGGTCTGCCAGCCCGTCGAGCCCAGGTTGACCACCGACCCGAAGCCCAGCCGCTTCATGCCCGGCACCACCGACTGGATCGCGAACAGCGCGGGCCGCTCGTTGATGGCCATGCGGTTGTCGTAGTAGTCGGGCGTGACCGATTCGAGCGTGTGGCGGTCGTCGCTCGCCACGTTGTTGACCAGCACCGCGAAGTCGCCGAGTTCGGCGGCCGCGTCGGCAACGGCCTTCTGCAGCGCGGCGATGTCGCGCACGTCGCAGGCGCGCCACCATGGCGTCGCGTGGCCGGCCTCTTTGATCTGCTGCGCGAGCGCAGCGCTGGCGCCCTCGGCAATATCGACGAAGGCTACGCGCGCGCCCTGCGCAGCGAAAGCAGCGACGATGGCCGCACCAATGCCGCTGCCGCCACCGGTGACGAACACCGTGCGGTCCTTCAGGCTGGGATGAATGGAAAGCTGGGGGGAATTCAAGAAAGTCTCCGAGGTACGCATCACATGACATTGCAATATGAATATCAATTGATGCCATTATTTTCAATTTCCGTTATCAATATGCCTTGATACGATCCGCCGCGTCAAGAAGACATCACAAGGAAAGAACAAATGAAAGAGACAAGCCCCCTTCCCTCATTGCCCGCGCCTTCGGTCGCAGGCGAGCCCGAATGCATCTGGCCCGCCGGCGCCGAGCTCGGCGAGGGCACGCTCTGGTCGCAGCGCGAACAGGCGCTCTACTGGATCGACATCCTCACGCCGCGCCTGTTCTGGTTTCGCCCCGCCGACGGTGCGCGACGGGCCTGGCAGTTCGACGAAGAGATCACCGCGATCTCCGAGCGCGCGACGGCACCGGGCCTGATCCTCACGCTGCGCCGCGGCTTCGCACTCTTCGACACGACACAGCTGCCGGGTGCCGGCGCGAAGCCGCACTACTTGCACCAGCCCGAACCCGAGCGCACCGGCAACCGCTTCAACGACGGCAAGTGCGACAGCCGCGGCCGCTTCTGGGGCGGCAGCATGGACTTCGACTGCAAGGCTCCCACCGGCGCGCTCTACCGCTACGACGCCGACGGCCGCTGCACGAAGCACGACGACGGCTTCGAAGTGACCAACGGCCCGACGTGGTCGGCCGATGGCCACACCATGTATTTCAACAACACGGTGCTGAACAACCTGTACGCCTACGACTTCGACATGGAAGCGGGCACCGTGTCGAACCGGCGCGTATGGCACCGTTTTCCGAAGCCCGATGGCTTGCCCGACGGCATGACCACAGACGCGGCCGGCCGGTTGTGGATCGCGCACTGGGGCGGCTCCTGCGTGACCTGCCATGACCCGGTGAGCGCAGCCGAGCTGTGCCGCATCGTGCTGCCCGCGAGCCACGTCACCGACTGCGCCTTCGGCGATGCCGACCTGCGCACGCTCTACATCACGACCGCGCGCAACGGGCTCACAGCCGAACAGCAGGCGGCCGAGCCGCTGGCGGGGGGGTTGTTCAAGGTGCGCATCGACAGCCCGGGTGTGCCGGCGGCAATGTTCGCAGGCTAGAGCACCTCTCTATGCACGAAAGAATGATCGCGCACTAGTTCACGCAAAGCGCAGGCACCTGATGCGGTGTCATTGCCGTTGGCACATGGGCTCCCAGAATCCCGCCCAAACAAGTTCTTCGCCCTCGGCACGAGAGGCGATCACTATCCAGGGAGCCCAATGTCCAACTTCGACGGCGCGCACGTGCGCGCCCCGCTGCCATGAAGCGGCGGGTAAGCATCCGCACGCCTGCGGGCGATGCAATTCAATTCCACCGCCTTGCGGGCCGCGAGGCACTGAGCCAGCTCTACAGCTTCGATCTCGACCTGCTGGGCAGCGACAACGCAATCGACCCGAATGCAATGCTGGGCAAGTCCGCCAGCGTTGCCATCAAGACCGAACGCGGCGGAGTGCGATACCTCGACGGCATCGTCACCAGATTCGGTCTCTCGCGCGAAGACGACCGACACTGCTTCTACAGGATGCAGCTGCGCCCATGGCTGTGGCTGGCCACGCGCCGCAGTGACTTCAGGATCTTCCAGGACCAGAGCGTTCCCGAAATCATCACGGCCGTGCTGGAGCGCTACGGCTACCCGCTCGAACAGAAGCTCAGCCGAGACTACCGGCGCTGGGACTACTGCGTGCAGTACGGAGAGAGCGACTTCGACTTCATCTCCCGGCTCTGCGAACACGAGGGCCTGTACTACTTCTTCCGTCACGAAGAAGGGCAGCACGTGCTGGTCTTCGCCGACGACATCGTCAGTTCGCACGGGCCGCTGCCCGGCGGCGAAGAGGTGCGTTTCCATGTCGACGAACAAGCCGGCATGACCGGTGGCCTCGATGCGGGCGAGCGCATCTACGAATGGGCAGCTTGCGAAGAAGTTCGCTCAGGCCGGTTCCTCCACGACGACTACGACGACCTGCACCCCAAGGCAGACCTGAGCCAGTCGCAGCAGAAGCCAAGCGGCCACGACCACGACCGCTACGGGCTGTACGAGTGGCCCGGCGGCTACACCCGGCTCGCAGACGGTGAAGCCTACGCGGCCATCCGCAACGAAGAACAGCTGAGCGAGCGCAGCCGCGCAAGTGGCCGCTCCAACAGGCGCGACCTTGCGCCGGGTTTCACCATGCGCCTGGCAGAGCATCCCCGCACCGATCAGAACCGGCAATACCTGCTGCTCGGCGTGAGCTACGACCTTCAGGAAAATCTTCAGTCCACAGAAGGTGCAAAGGCCTCCGAAGGCTCCGTGCAGCGTTTCGCCTTCGACGTGCAGCCCACGAGTAATCCGTGGCGGCCCCGTCGCACAACGACCAAGCCCCGCACTCACGGCCCACAGACCGCCGTCGTGGTCGGCCCGTCCGGCGAGGAGATCTGGACCGACCAGTACGGCCGCATCAAAGTGCAGTTCCACTGGGACCGCATCGGCCAGAACGACGAGAACTCCAGTTGCTGGATGCGCGTGTCTTCGAACTGGGCCGGCGCGAACTTCGGCGAAGTAGCGCTGCCGCGCATCGGTCAGGAAGTCATCGTCGATTTCCTCAACGGCGATCCGGACTACCCCGTCGTCATCGGCCGCGTGCACAACGCCGACCGGATGCCGGCATGGGCCCTGCCCCACCAGAAGCATCTGGCCGGCTACCGCAGCCGCGAACTCGGCGGCGGTGAGCGCGGCAACCATCTGGCGCTCGACGACACGAGCGGCAAGGTACAGGCCCAGCTCAAGAGCGACCACCTGAGCAGCAGCATCAGCCTGGGGCACATCGGCCGCATCGAAGACACCACCGGCCGCCAGGACGACCGGGGCCAGGGCTTCGAGCTGCGCACCGACGGGCACGACGTCATTCGCGCCAGGGCCGGCCTGCTGGTCACCACAGAATCGCGTCCGAACGCACAGGCCCACATCACCGACATGCGCGAGACCGTGGCGCGGCTCACGCAGGGGCGCGACCTGCACGAAGGCCTGAGCCAGATGGCGCAGGAGGCCAGGGCGCACGAATCGGGCGATCAGGACGAAGTGGCCCGGGAACTGAAGGAACAGAACGACGCCATCAGGGGAAGCGGCGTCGACCCGGAGCAAGGCCAGTTCCCCGAATTCCGGCAACCGCACCTGACGCTGGCCAGCCCGGCGGGCATCCAGGCCACGGCGCACGGCTCGACACACGTTGCGAGCTTGGGTCACAACGCGTTCACCAGCGGGGCGCATACCAGCGTGAGCGCGGGCAAGAGCCTTCTTGCAAGCGCGAGGGACGCGGTGCGCCTGTTTGCCTGCAGGGCAGGCATCCGCCTGATCGCCGGCAGCGCGGACATCGACGTTCAAGCTTTGCGCAACAGCATCAACCTCCTGGGCAGGCTCAACATCAAGCTCGAGGCTGAGCGCATCACGATCACGGCCAAGGAGGAAGTGCTGATCACCGGTGGCTCGAGCTTCAGCCGCTGGAACGCGCAGGGCATCGTGCATGGCACCAGTGGACTGTGGCGCGAGCATGCGGCGACTCACAGCCTGATGGGGCCGGCCAGACGGACGCCGGAAGTTATGAACCGGGATGTGAAGGCGGCTTTCGATCGAGAGCTCATCTTCCATCATCTTGACGAGAAGAACACGGCTGCGGCCAAGCAGGTGTTCAGGCTCACACGCGGTGGCGAATCGCCGACACCGGAGCCCACGGCCTCGTCTGATGCTGCCGGGCTTCCCCGTACACACACAAGCGCCTCCGGTGCAATCACCGGCGCCGATGGCACCACGCAATTGCAGCGCTCCGATGGTCCCGAGACCTACAGAGTGCTCTGGATGGGGAGGAAGAAATAATGGCTGTCCAAGGCGAAGAAGAAGACATCTGGCTGGATCTCAGCCTCGGCATAGGTGGCTTCGCAGATGTGGCCGTTGTCACGACACCCGTAGCCGACAAACGCAAGGTGCGCGTGCGTGTTCCGCCGGGCAAGCTCATCCCCATCGTGTTCCTGCCCGGCATCATGGGCAGCAACCTGCGACTGTCCAAAGCACGACAGGCATTGCTCAAGCGCAGCGACAACATCGCCTGGCGACCCGACGATGCCGTGGACGGCTGGAACCGACGCAACGCCGAGCCGGCCGACCGCCAGATGCGCCTGGACCCCGACGAAGTGGAAGTTGACCGCTATGAAGTCACCGACGACGGCACCGGTCGCTTCGATGCCACGGGCGACGCTACCGTCAGCTCCGACAAGCGCCACAACAACGTGCCCGACGATCTGGGTCGCGTCGGCAAGCTGCTGATCGACGACCCCAAGGCCGACCCGAACCATCCGCTGGCGAACAACAGGCTGAGCTTCACGGCCGCGCAGAAGGCCCGCGCGCGCGGCTGGAGCGAGGTGATGTTCAAGGCCTATGGCGACATCATCAAGCGCATGGAGTACCAGCTCAACGACATGCTGCGAGGCCACGGCGCAAACGCAAAGCTCTCTCCGATCTGGACTCCTGCAGGCAACCACCCCGGGCCGGTACGGTCCGAACGCGCGGTCATGCGCGACCCTTCGGCCTTCGGCGCCACGGGGGCGGCAGCGCTGACCGAGGCCGAGATCAAGAGGATCGGCAACTGCTGGTACCCAGTGCATGCCTTTGGCTACAACTGGCTCAAGAGCAACGGCGAGGAGGCCAAATCACTCGCGCCGAAGATCGAAAAGCTCATACAGACCTACAACGAGAACGGCTTCGACTGCCCGGGCGTGATCCTCGTGACCCACAGCATGGGCGGCATCCTGGCGCGTGCGCTGATTCATCCGGACTACGGAAACATCAAAAGCAAGGTGCTGGGCATCGTGCACGGGGTGATGCCCACGACCGGCGCGGCGGCGGCCTACAAGCGCATGCGTGCGGGCTTCGAGGGAGGCGGCATCGAGGACAACATCATCCAGGGCGTGCTCGGGGACGATGGCGCAAAGGTGACTGCCGTGCTGGCCAATGCGCAGGGCGGGCTGGAACTACTGCCCACGGCTGCCTACGGGATGCAGTGGCTGCATGTGCAGGATCAGAACGGCAACTTTCTGGCCAGGCTGCCGCAGGGCGATGCGGCGGACGAAATCTATGCGCTCGGACCGCAGAAGTGGTGGCGGCTGATCAATCCGGAGTGGATTGATCCGGCAAGGCAACTCGGAAAACCGCTTCAAGAGGGAGGAAAGACGAAAGAGCAGATCGGGCCGAAAGCAACGATGCGGCGAGTCATCAACGCAATGAAATTCGCCAACGCCATCGAGAACACCTTCCACGAGCGCACGTACGCCCATTACGGCAACGATCCGGAACACCGCGCCTGGAACGAGGTGTCGTGGCGTGTGGTCGATGGCGACGCGGCGAAGGCAGGCGACCCGGCCAACTGGACGCTGGTGCCCGGCGAGAAGGGCGACAACAAGAAGGGCCTGCTGAAGGTGCGCGGCAGCTACGGAGTGGAACTTACGCTGAAGCTCCAGCCACCCCTTGCAGCGGCCGACGGCACGGTGCCGGTGGAGCGTAGCGCGAGCAAAGTCAAAGCCAAGGTCAAGTTCACCCAGCGCGGCTACGACCATCAGGACAGCTACAAGAACCTTGATGCCGGTGCCTCAACGCTGTACGGCATTGTGCGCATCGCCAATGACTTCGACCCACCATGGTGGGACAAGAAGGACTGAAGCGCCTCATCTCATTCACGACCAAAGAAAGGACCTGATGACCAATCCTCGCATTGAACGGCTGTTCGAACATACCAAGTTGCTGTGCTTCGGGCGCTATGTATTGACTGCACCTGTGGAATCGCGCCTGGCCTTTGGCCGAGACTTCCCGACCCTACCCAACCAAGCCAAGGACATCGAGAAGGTGATGGAGGCTGATCGGGCAAAAATCCTTGCGGCGCACAAGACAGCCGAGATCAACTACTTCGGCAAAGGCCCAGCGCCGAGCACATGGCTGATTCGGTCCTACATGGATGACACGGCCAAAAAACTTGGGTTGGAAGGATTTCGCGTCTACTACATCGTTGGACCGCACATCTTCAAAGGCGGAGATGGAACGGACAATGGCGAAACGGCGGAGTCCATTCTCGATTACGCCAGCGATACAGCCAAAAACTTGCGAGCTCGTGAGCCCGACGAAGTGCCCAACGAACAAGGTCTTTGCCACGAGTTCGGCTTCCGCCAACTGGATGGATCCAAAGGCAACGCGCTCACGCAGGTTGGCCTCCACATGGCGGCACTACCCGACGTGGTCTTCAGCGTCCAAAGCAACCAGACCATCAACGCCAACTTCCCCGGCAACAGCGACGGCCTGCTCAAACTCATCGCCGACCGCAAGCGCGAGGCTGGCAGCAGATACCCCAAGCTCACAACCTTGCGCGAGGGCAAGAAGAAGATTCACGGCTGGGACGGCGAAGAGTCGCTGGTGCGCCGCCCCGACGGCACGCAGGACTTCGAGTGGATGTTCATCGGCGAGAACGGCGGCAGCGTCGCGCGCCCCGGCAATCTGAGCGTGGCGATGCGCACCAAGGTCCAGGCAGACCGCATCGGCGCGGCCGCGGCCTCCTCACTCAACGACGAAGAAGCCATCGCGCTGTGGGACAAGCTGCTCGACGGCTTGAAGTTCCGCGTGGCGGTGCCGGGTGCGCCTGCCGATGCGGTAGCAATCAAGTGACCAGATCAGGGAGGAATCAATCAATGACGAAAAACATCATGAATACGGGTGACGCTCCGTCTGACCCGAAGGCGGCCTCGACCCTTTCACGCCGGCGTGCCTTGCAGGCCGTAGGGACCATGGCTGCATTGCCCTTTTGCCCTGTGGTCCTCACCCATGCCGGGCCAGCACATGTGGAGGAGTTCGTGGCCAACAGGCTGTGGCGACCAACGGCACATGCGATTTACAGCCGTCGCGGACCGCCCGCGGCTCTGTGAAGTGATTCAGATTGCGGCGATGGCTTCACGCGAAGAAGCGGTGCTCCGTCGCACTGCGAAACACCTCCCCCGGCCGCAGCACCGTAGACGGAAACCCAGGCTGATTCGGTGAATCCGGATAGTGCTGCGTCTCCAGGCACAACCCGTCCCCCTGCCGCAGACTTGCACCCGCGCTGCCCATGAGGCTTCCGTCGAGAAAATTGCCCGAATAGAACTGCACGCCGGGCTCGCTGGTATGCACTTCCATCACGCGGCCTGTGGCCTCGTGCTCCAGCCGTGCCGCCAGAGCAAGGCCGCGATCGACCTGAGCACGGTCCAGCACCCAGTTGTGGTCGTAGCCATGCGCAAGCAGCAACTGTTCGTGGTCTTCGCGGATGCGCTCTCCGATGTGCGTTGCAGTACGAAAGTCGAACGGCGTCGAAGCCAGGTCGGCGATGCCTGTCGGAATCAGCGTCGCATCCACTGGGCAATAACGGCTCGCGGGAATCGTCAGCCGGTGGTCCATCACCGAGCCGCTGCCTGCGAGGTTGAAGTAGTCGTGGTGGCTCAGGTTCAGCACCGTGGGCTTGTCGGTCAGGGCGCTGTAGTCGATGCGCCATGTGTTTGCGCTCGCCAGCAGCGTGTAGCGCACTGTCAGCTGTACCTCGCCGGGGTAGCCTTCTTCGCCGTCGGCGCTGGTGTAGCGCAGTTCGATGGCGATGTCGTCGCCGGCCTCTTGCGCCGACAGCGGCACGATGTCCCAGAAGCGCGTGCCGAATCCCTTCGCGCCGCCGTGCAGCGAGTTGACGCCATCGTTCAGCCCCAGCTGATGCGCCGTGCCGTCGAGCGTGAAGCGCCCCGCCGCAATCCGGTTCGCAAAGCGTCCGACGATGGTGCCGAAATGCGGATGCGGCTTGAGGTAGTCGGCAAGCGTCGGCAAGCCCAGCACGATGTTCACGCTGCGCCCATCGCGGTCGGGCACGCGCAATGCGGTGACGATGCCTCCGTGGTTGATGGCGCTCAGGCTCAGGCCGCGGCCGTTGTTCAGGGTGTATTCGGTGACGGCGCGGCCGTCGGGCATGCGGCCGAACTCGCGCGATGTGATGCTGCTGCTCATGTGTCTCCTGCCTGCCGGAATTTTTTAGGGGAACAACGCCTCGCGCGCGCACTGCGAGGCGGTGCGCAGCGCGATGCGGTCCTTGAGGTCATGGTAGTCGGGCGGCTCGGCGGCGTGCGTGCGCAGTTCGATGCGATGACCGGCCTTGGACACAGCGTCGGCAAAGCGCTCCTGCAGCGTGAAGGGCGTGTTCCTGTCGTCGCGGTTGCCGATCAGCACGATACGCCGTGCCGGGTCGCGCACGATGCCGCCCACGTGGTCCAGCGGGTCATAGAACTGCGCGCTGCCGGTGGTGTCGGTGCGGCCGTCTTTGGAGCGGCCCAGCAGGCGCGCGCGCTCCAGCAGGCCATAGGCACCCGAAGTCAGCACCGCGCAGGCCACGCGCGTGCGGCCCAGCGTGAGCAGCGCGGCGCCCGCGGTGGCACCGCCGCTGTGGCCGACGATGACGATGCGCTGCAGCCTGTGGCGCTGCATGAGCGCGTCGAGCGCGGCATCGAGCGCGTGGAACTCCACCAGCTGGCGGCGCTTGCGGTGGTCGCCCGAAGAGCCGTACGTGCCGGGCCGCGCCACGAAGATCCACGGCACGCCCGCGCGGTCGCGGCTGCGCTGCGCATCGAGCATGCGCAGGTCTTCGGTGTTATCGGGAATGCGCGTGGGCGCCTGGTCCATCACGCTGTCGCGGTCGCCCGAGAACTGCACGATGGCGATGCGCGCGCCCTCGATGTCGTCGCTCGCGAAGTAGCGGATGCAGGCGGGGCCCTCTGCGGTCTGCACCCACAGGTAGCTGTTGCGGTCGGGGCAACCGGCGCGGTCGGCGGGCTGGTTCCAGTGCAGCACTTCGTCATTGGCCGCGGCGAAGGGACGCGGCACGTCGGGGCCGGTGCGCTGCGCGCAGGCGGCCTGCGCCAGCGCGAGCAGAACGAGGGCGCAGCGCGCATATCGACGGAAGAGGCTCGATGCAGTCATAGCCGTTGCAGCAGTGCGGGGATGCTACCGAAGTCGGATCGGTCGCGGTCGCCCTTCACCAGCACCAGGTCACCGTCGCGCAAAAAGCCTTCGAGGTAGTTCGCGAGCTGCACGGCGTTGTCGAAGTGCGGGCCGAGCAGATCGGCGGGCACTTCCTCGCGCAGCCAGCGCATCTCTTCGCCGTGCGTCACGAGATGCTGGATGCCCGAGGCCAGCAGCGGCGCGGCCAGGCTGCGGTGCATGGCCTCGGCGTCGTTGTCGAGATTGACAATGCGCCCCAGCACGCCGATCTTGCGCATCACAGGGCCGCTGCTCTCCGCGCGCTGCCAGGTGCGCACGAACTCCATCGCGTTGTGCATCGACATGACTTCGGCGTTCCAGCTGTCGTCGATCAGCGTGGCCTGCACGCCGGCCTGCGTGCGCAGCGCGCGCACCTGCATCACCGAGGCCGGCAGGCGCACGTGCGGCATGCGCGCGCAGGCGGCCTCGCCATCGAAGCCCATGGCCAGCAGGGCCGCGAATGCGAGCGCCGAGTTGCGCACCAGCCCCGCGCTCTCGACCGGAAACAGGTACTCCAGCGTGCGCCCTGGCACGGCAATACGCACGCGGCAGCCGCCGCCGGGCTCGGGCCGGGTGTCCACAATGCGCACGTTGGCCTCGGGCCCGGCGCCCACCACCCAGACGGCGCCCGCCGTGCGTGCGGCCGCTGCCACCACCTGCTGCAGGCAGGGAATGTGATCGGGCACGATCGCCACGCCGCCGGGCTCCAGCCCCAGGAAGATGCGCGACTTGTATTCGGCCGTGAGTTCCAGCGTCGAGGCCTGGCGCGTCTGCGACAGGCCGATCTCGGTGATGAGTGCCACGTGTGGCCGCGCCACCAGCGAGATCGGGCCGCGGTCCATCCATAGCCCGCTCTGCGCCATCTCGAGGATGCACACGTCCACGTCAGGCCCGAGGTTGGCCAGCATGGCCGGCACGCCGACACGCGAGTTGTAGTTGTCGATGGTGGTGTGCACGCGCGCGCGCTCGGGCAGCAGGTCGCGCAGCATCGCGATGGTGGACGACTTGCCGACCGTGCCGGTCACGCCCACCACGAAGCCCTTGTAGCGCGACCGCGCGGCGGCGCCCATGGCGAGCATCGCGGCAATGGGGTCGTCCACCTGCAGCAGCGGGAAGGCCGGGTCGAGCCCGTCCACCGCGTGCGCGACCACGGCGCCGGCCAGCTCGGAGTGCAGGCGGGGCAATTCGAGGTGGCGGTCCCAGTTGTTGGTGCGCGGCTTGCTGTAGTTCTCGTGCGCGGCCAGTGTGCGGTAGTCGGAGGCGACGAAGAGCGAGGGCTTCGGCAGCAGCCCCATGTGGACCGGGCCGCGCACCACCGAGTTGGCGAACCAGCCCGGCGGCGGCTCGACGAGCCATCGGCCGCGCGTGGCCTTTTGCAGTTGCTCGGCGGTCCACACGGGCGCGGGGTCGGGGCCTGCGCCGGGGCGGTCGGCCATGAGCACTGGCGCTGTGCGTTCTGGCAAGGGCGTAGGAGCGTCCGGCACGCGCAGGCCGCACCACAGCGCGAGACGGCGCGCGGCTGGCAGGTCAGGCAGTGCGCCGCGCACGCTCACTTCGAGCTGCAGCACGTCGCTTTCCAGTAGGCCGCCGCGCGGCGGGCGCAGGCCGTAGCGGTCGCGGTAGATGCGGCCGGGCTCCCAGCGGCTGGTAGGCCACATCCAGTCGCAGGGGTCGTGGTCCATGCTCTCGCCCCAGGGCGGCATGCGGGTGCTGCGCATCGGCATCGCGCGGAAGTACAAGCGCAGGTCGACTGCGACGGGCTCGTCAGCGGTCCAGAAAGATTCGACCCACAGCATGCGGCGCCCGACGATCTGCCGCGGCGTGCAGCGCAGGCCCACGAGGCGCAGCGGGCCGATCTGCAGTGGCGTGATGCGCGCGTCTTCGGGCACGGCGTCGACCAGCCATTCGGGCCGTGGTGTCTGTACCGGCTCCACGACAGGCGCCGGGCTGAAGACTGGTGCGGCTGCGGAGGCCGAGTCGGGCCGAAAGGCAGGCCGCTCGGGCGGCGACAGTCGCACCGCGCAACGGCCGCCAGGCACCAGAACCATCTCCGTCCCGAGCGCGCGGCATTGCGCCGCAAAGCGCTCGCTCAAGGCCTGCGCCTTGTCGCCTTCGAGCTGCCGCGAGAAACCGAAGCCGACGCCAATGGGTGTGAACATCACCTCCTCGACACCGCGCAGGCCCAGCGTCAGCGAGAACACGCCCGAGTCGCCGAAGTCGTTGCGCACCGAGTCGAACAGCAGGTCGCCGGCGTCATGCAGGATCGGCCGGCCGCGATAGATCTCGATGCCCTGCAGCACATGCGCCGAAGTACCGAGGATCGCGTCCGCGCCGGCATCGACGATGGCGTGGCCGACTTCGATCTCGGCCTGCGTGGGTTCGGTCTCGAGGTTGGCGCCCCAGTGCACAGCCACCAGCACTACATCGGCCTCGCGGCGCGCGGCCTCGATGCGCGGCGAGAGCGTGGCGGTCCACTCGGCAGGGTCGTCCAGCGACAGCCAGGCGGCGCCCGCGCGCTCGGCCGTGGCGGCAAATTCGGGCTGCGTGGCGTCGAGCGAGAACAGCGCCACGCGCACGCCGCCCGCGCGCCGGAACGCCGGGCGCAACGCGGCCTCTGGCGTACGGCCGGTGCCGGCGTGGGCGATGCCCGCCGCGTCCAGCAGGCCCTGCTGTTCCATGAGCGCATCGGGGCCATAGTCGCCGCTGTGGTTGTTGGCGGTGGTGACCATGCCGATGCCGGCCTCGGTCAGCACCGCGAGCATTTCGGGGCGGGCGCGGTAGTAGTAGGGAGCCGTCTCGTCCTTGTCGACGCCCTGCTCGCCGATGGTGGCAACCACGCACTCGAGGTTCGCGATGCGCAGGTCGGCTTCGCGCAGCGCGGCGATGTCGCCGAGCATCTTTTTCGCGCCACCGAGTTCGTGCAGCCGGTAGTGCTGGCGGCGCGAGAGATTCACGTCACCGCCCCAGGCAATGATGCCGGTAGCTGTTGTTGCCTGCGCGTCTTGCTGTGCCTCGCGCTCCTTCAGCATCCGGTGATACGCCACATAGCCCGAGAGGTAATGCTCCACGTCGTCGATGCGCACGCGAAAGCTGTGGTGCTTGATGAAGAACGAGCCGGCAATGCGCGCGGGGTTGCGGAAGAACATCGCCAGCTCGGGCCAGAAGTGGCCATTGGCGAGGTAGCGCGCGCGGTACGCCAGCGCACGGTCGAACTTGTCGCGGTCGAGCCCGGCCAGCAGCGGGCGCAATGCGGGATCAGCTTCGAGCCGCAGCACCATGTCGCGCGCGGCCATCATCAGTTCGAGCAGCGTGGGAAAGGTGGTGATGCGCTCCAGCACGAAGTCGAGATAGCCCGCCACGTTCTGCAGGCCGAACTGGTAGTAGCGCGTCTCGGGCCGGTAGCGCGTGAGTTCGTTGACGCAGTAGCTCAACCAGTGGTCGTGCGCGCGCCAGTGCTCGGCGGCAATGAAATGATCGAAGGCCTTCTCGACGACCGCGAGCCAGCGCTCGTCGCGCGTGAGGCCGTACAGCCGCATCAGGCCGAAAGCGGCCTCGCCGTCGTAGTAGATGACGCGGAACCTGTCCTTCACGTCGAGCGCGGGCGCATTCAGCACGTGCACGAAGCTGCCCGTCTCCGCATCCTGCATGTGGCGGATGCCGAGCGCGAGCTGCTCCAGCAGCGGCAGGTATTTCCTGTCGCCCGTGAGTTCGGTGTACTTGACCAGCGCGAGCAGGCACACGGCGTTGCCACCGAGCTTGATCTCGCTGCCGATGTCCAGCAGGTAGGCGGCGCGTGTGCCGTCCGGCAGGTGGGCCGGGCGGATCAGCGTGCCGGTGAGGAAGGCCAGCGAGCGGTCGATGGCGGCCTTGAGCGTGTCGCTGCGCGTGAGCTCCCACGCTTCCAGCATCGCGTATGTGGAGCTCGCGTGGCGCAGCGTGTTGTAGGTGGGGATAGCGCGGTCGAAGCAGGGAAACCAGCCGTAGTGGAACTCGCCCGTGGGCTTGACCTGTTCGGCGAGGTAGTTGCCGGCGTTGTCGACCAGCGCATGGACTTGCCGCGCATTCCATTCGCGCAGCTCGCGAAATCCGGCCGCCTGGCCTTCGGCGGTGATGGGCCATGCGCCCTTCGCATCCACGTACACGGCCCGCGTGGTGAAGCACCAGACGGGCGCTGCGTCGTCAGTCGGAAAGTCGATCTCGCGGCCGAAGCGCCGCTTGCAGTGCAGGCGCAGGTTGCCTGTGTTGGGCTCGGCATGCTCCACGTCCCCGTTGTAGAGGATCGCGCTGCCGTGCATTTCCTGCGCGAGCAGCGCGAACTCGAAGCGCGCATCGAAGGCGATGCCTTCGTTGAAGTAGTTGCGCTTGGTTTTGGCCAGCTTCGTCTTCAGCGCGGCCCAGCTCATGGGCGTGACCTTGTCGACCACCTCGGCGCGCAGGCGCTGTGGTGCCTGGCCGGTGCGCCTGGCTTTCTCGGCGGCGGCGCGCCATGCGGCGTCGATGTCGGCGCCGCGCCCCGAGACCACGCGGGCCCGGCTGTCGTCTTCACCAGTGGCAAGGAACACCACGCACCCTGCTTCGCCGGTGGCGGGCGTTGCCGCGGGCAGCACACCCGCCGGGTCCGCCAGGGCTTGTCTGGCGCGATTCAACAGATCGGCAAGAAAATTCTTCGAGTCGTTATTCATGCAGCCGCGAATGATGACAGGCCCAAGCGTGGCCTGCCATCCCGGCAATCCATGGAAACCGACTGCAAGCCGGCCCCGATCTGACGACCGTCAGCTGACCGCCGACTGACCGCGCGGCTACAGCCGCAGCAGCTCGACGCGACGGTTCTTCGCGCGACCTTCTTCGTTGGTGTTCGGCGCCACCGGCTCCTTGGAACCGGCGCCGCGCGAAGTGAAGCGCCGCGCATCGAGCCCCGTCTTCGCAAGCGCCGCAATGACCGACACGCTGCGCCGGCGCGAGAGGTCTGCGTTGTGTGGCTCTTCGCCCTGCGCGTCGGTGTGGCCCACCACCTGCACGCGCAGTTGCGGGTTGCTGCGCATCAGCTTGGCGATCTCGTCGAGCGTGGGCTGCGAGTCGGGCTTGATGCTGTCCTTGTCGAGGTCGAAGTGAATGCCGTAGAGGCTGATGCGGCCGTTCTCCACCAGCCCCTTCTGCATGGCCGTGGCATCGACGAAGACGATCTTGTCGCTCTCCATCGCCTTGCTCTCGACCACGCGCACGAAGGCGAAGTTACCGCGGCTGTTGCCTTCGGCGAGCGCGATGCTGGCGTAGACCTTGCCGTTGGGGCCGTCGTATTGCGCGAGCAGGTAGCGGCCGCTGTTGTCGAAATAGTTGCTCACGAACTGGCGCCCGCGGCCGATCATCGGCCACTCGGGCGTGTCGATGGTGTTGGCCAGCACCGAGACGTCGGTGAACGGCGTTTCGCGGTCGGGGTCTTTCTTGTAGCAGCTGCTGTCGGTGGTGGCGCACGCGAACAGCGTCTGGAAGCCCTTGGCCTTCAGGCCAGCCTCGTAGTTGCGTTGCACTTCGAGCAGCGAGCGACCATCGGGCAGGCGGTAGTAGTAGAGCGAGACCTTACCCGCGACTTGCAGCAGGCGCGGCTTGGGCACGGGGTCGCCCCAGTTCTGGATCGGTTCGCGCAGCAGGCCGACTTCGTCGTAGTCCTTGCTCTGGAAGGCGTCCATCACCGAGCCTTCGTAGCGCCCGACCAGCGGATGATCTTTGGCCGGCTCGGCGGCCGATGTGACGGTGGCGGCCGCGAGCAGCGCGGCACACGCCAGTAGTTGTTGCAGGCGCCGGCCGAAGTTGGGCCGAAACGCGGGGAGTGAATGAGCCATTGTGGTTGTCCGTTTTCCATGCGAATCGCGCCTCGGATGAGGCGCGATTCGAAGGTATCGGCGGCTCGTTGTGCGGGCAATAAGCCGTTTGGCATGCCTGTTAAGAAGAAGCTTTTAAGAATGAGCACTGGGTGGTGAAAATTTGTCCCTGCTCGCTGAACGATCGCGCCCCGAACGAGCCACGCCAACACTTCAAGCCCACGCCTCCATCACAGCACTGCGCACGGCATCGACCGCCACAGGCCGCCTGCCCTCTGCCGGCGCAACCCAACACAGCCACGTGTGCGAACGCCATCCGTTCCAGATCGCGAGTTCGCCATTGCGCTCGCCCTGCTCTGCCTGATCGAGCCGCATCAGGCCCGCGCCCATGCCGCTTGCGACCATGCTGCGGATGGCGCTCTCGCCATCGGCCGTGCGGCCCTGGCGGTATTCACGGCCTGCGCCGGCGAACAGCTTTTCGAGATGCACGCGCAGGATGCACGAAGGCGGCGTGCCCACCCATGGCAGGTTCGTAAGCTGGTCCAGCGAGAGGTCGGGGTGCGCTTCGGCCACCGGCAGCGGCAGGGTCACGACGAGGTCGATCACGCCGAGGCGGTGCAGCTCCAGCCCATCGATCTGCTCGCCGTCGCTGAGAACGTAAGCGCAGTCGAGATCGCCGCGCTGCACTGCCGACAGCGTTTCGTACGACAGGCCCTGCTTCAGCTGCAGCGCGACCTGCGGATGGCGCTCCGCCAGCTTCACCAGCACCTCTCCGAGCCGCAGCGCCACCGGATCGACCACGGTGCCGAAGCGCACCACGCCCTGCGCCGCACCGCGCAGCTGGTCGGCCGCCGAGCGCATGCGCGATGCGGAAGCCAGCGTGCGCTCGGCCTCTTCCAGCAGGCTGAGGCCGGCCTCGGTAGGCGACATGCCCTTCGGCGTGCGTTCGAACAGCTTCACGCCGAGCTCGTCTTCCAGCGCCTTGAGCTGGGCACTCACTGCCGGTGCGCTGGTGAACACGCGCTCGGCGGCGCGGGTCAGGCTGCCTTCCTTGGCGATGGCGACGAAGGTCTTGAGTTGGTAGAGCTCCATGGGAGCGGATTGTGAGCTTGGCGGCCGCTTCAGTCTGTTCGCTTTTTTGGAGACCCCTGTCCAAAGAAGCGAATGGCATTTGCGGGCCCCAGCACCGATTCTTGGGGCATCGATTCATTGCAAGAAAAGGCTTCCCCATGTCTCATCGCCAACGCCTGCTCGGCATCGCCGCGCTGCTGCTCGCCACCTCCGGGTGGGGCGGCATGTTCCTGGTCAGCAAGGGCGTGCTGCACCACGTCGAGCCGGCGTGGTTCACGCTCATCCGCTACAGCATGTCCGCACTGCTGTTCGTGCTGCTGATCGTTCCGCGCGGGGCGGCGCCGTGGCGCAAGCTGCGCCAGCATGCCGGGCCGCTGGCGGTGCGCGGGTTCGCGGGCTTCGGCATCTTCAGCGTGATGCTGCTGGCGGGCCTGGCGCACTCGGTGCCCTCGCACGGCGCGGTGATCATGGCGACCACGCCCATGACCACGCAGCTGCTGCGCTGGGCGCTCGACGGCGTGCGGCCGAGCCGCTCCACGCTGCTGACCACGGCGCTGTCGCTGCTGGGCGTGGCCATCGTGTCGGGGCTGCTGTTCGGCGCCGGAGCGTCGGGCGAATCGACGCTCTTCGGCGACGCGGTGGCCTTCGTCGGAACGCTGGGCTGGGTCTGGTACACGCGCGGCGCCGCGCGCTTTCCGGAACTCGACGTGATCGAGTACACCGCGCTCACGGTGCTGGCCTCGTGGCCGCTGCTGCTGGCCACGGCTCTGGTCGGCACGCTGCTGGGCTGGACGCATGCGCCCAGCATGGAAGGCCTGCGGCTGTCGTGGCAGGCATTGCTGTACGTCGGCCTGGTGTCTTCGGCCATCGCGGTGCTGGCTTTCAACTACGGCGTGCGCACGCTGGGCGCGGTGACGGGCACGGCCTTCATCAACTTCGTGCCGGTGTCGGCGCTGCTGATGAGCGCGGCGCTGGGCAGGCTGCCCACGGTGAACGAGGCGGTGGGCATGGCGATGGTGGTCGGCGCGCTGCTGATCCATACCGCCCTGAGCCGCAAGGCTTCCGCGCCGGTCCCGGCACCGATCGCGAAGACCCCGCAGAATTCGCGCAACTACAGCACCTGTGGAGCCGCATCGTCATGAACAACGACAGCATCAGCACGCCCCGTCTCTTCGAGCCCCTGCGGCTCGGCCCCCTTCAAATCGACAACCGCATCGTCATCGCGCCGATGTGCCAGTACTCCGCCGTCGATGGCACGCCGGGCGACTGGCACCTGATCCACCTGGGCCATCTCGCGCTCTCGGGAGCGGGGCTGCTGATCCTTGAAGCGACGGCGGTGGAAGCCGAGGGGCGCATCTCGCCCGGCGATCTCGGGCTGTATTCCGATGCCAATGAAGAAGGCCTGGCGCGCGTGCTGCATGCGATGCGTGCGCACTCGCCCATCAAGGTCGCGATGCAACTGGGCCACGCCGGGCGCAAGGCATCGAGCCGTGCGCCATGGGAAGGCGGCAAGCAGATCCGGCCGGACGAGCCCGGCGGCTGGAAGGCGTATGCGCCCTCGGCCGTACCCCATGCGCCCACCGAAGACCCACCCATCGCGCTCGATGCCGCAGGGCTCGCCCGCATCCGCAACGCCTTCGTCGAAGCCGCACGGCGCGCGGCGCGGCTGGGCCTCGATGGCCTGGAGATCCACGCGGCGCATGGTTACCTGCTGCACCAGTTCCTTTCGCCGCTGGCCAATCACCGGGACGACGAATACGGCGGCAGCCTCGATAACCGCATGCGCTTTCCGCTCGAGGTGTTCGATGCGGTACGCGAAGTCTTCCCCGCCGACAAGCCGGTGTGGGTGCGCGTCTCGGCCATCGACTGGGTGCCGGGCGGTTGGGACCTCGACGGCACCGTCGCCTTTGCCAGGGCGCTCGAAGCGCGCGGCTGCGCGGCCATCCACGTATCGAGCGGCGGCGTGTCGCCGAAGCAGGCCATCGCGCTCGGCGCGGGCTACCAGGTGCCGTTTGCCGAGCGCGTGAAGTCGGAGGTCGACATGCCGGTCATTGCCGTGGGCCTCATCACCGAGCCGCGGCAGGCGGAGGAAATCATTGCCAAGGAACAGGCCGATGCGGTGTCGCTCGCACGCGCGATCCTCTACGACCCGCGCTGGCCGTGGCATGCCGCCGCCGAACTGGGCGCGCAGGTAAAAGCGCCGCATCAGTATTGGCGCTCGCAGCCGCGCGAGTTCAAGGATCTGTTCGAGAACGCGGCGTTCGGGGCGCGCTAGCAGGCTGCAGGCCGCGCAGCCTCCGCGCGGTGGCGTGCTACTTGCATGGTGTCCCGCGCCATGCCCGCCACGCTCCTGACCCCGCCGGTGCCGCTGAATCTGCGGCAGATCGAAGTCTTCCACGCCATCATGATTGCCGGCACCCTGAGCGGGGCGGCGCGCATGCTGTGCGTTTCCCAGCCGGCCGTCAGCCGCGTGCTGGCCACGACGGAAAGCCGGCTGCGCATGCTGATGTTCGAGCGCGTGCGCGGGCGCCTGCAGCCAACGCCCGAGGCGCGCCGCCTGTTCTCGGAGGTGGAAAGCATCCTGGAGGGCGTGCGCCGCTTCAATGCACTGGCGGCCGACCTGGTCGGCGGTTCGCAGGGCGAGCTGTCATTGGTCTCCAGCCCCAGCTTCAGCGAGTGGCTGATACCGGTCGCGATCAAGCGCTTCCGGGCCCGCTATCCCGACGTGCGCATCAAGTACAGGCCATTGCCGTTCGACCAGTTGCTGCCGCACGTGCTGCTGGGGCACGCGGACCTGGCGATCTCCTCGATGCCGCCGCCAGCCAGTGCCAACGCGGCATCGCGGGCGATCGGCCACAGCTTCATCGAGTGCGCGGTGCCCGAGCGCCATCCACTGGCGCAGGCCGAGGCAATCAGCGCAAGCGACCTGGTGGGCCAGACCTTCATCGGCTACGGACGCGATACACCCTTCGGCCGGCTCACGGCCGATTTCCTCGCCGCGTCGGGCCTGCCCTTGCGCGCCGACGTCGAGATCCGCTCCACGCCCGAGGCGATGGCGCTGGTGCGTGAAGGCGTCGGCGTGGCGCTGATCGAAGCCTTCGGTGCGCGGCGCTCGGTGATGACGGATGGCGTGGTGCTCAAGCCGCTCTCGCCCGCGCTCGCGCACCGCATCTACCTGATCCACACCAACGTCAGCCCGCTGTCGGCCATGGCCAAGGAATTCCTGGCCGTCTTCAAGCGGCTGCTGAAGCAGGAGGGGCGCGACAGTGCGCTCGCCCTCACGCTGCCGGAGCACCCGGGCGAGGATGCGCCCGTGCGTGCGCCTCGCCCCTGAGCCGGGCCATTCGTTGCGCGCCATTGACAGCGCGGGCCGGACGTCCATCACCTTTTGTCCCCGGGGCATAACGCGTGGTTATCGACGAGCGGGTCGGGGCGCCTTGAGCGCCACGGGTTTTGTGTTTGAAATCAATCACTTGCGGCAGATCCGAAGCATGCCCTCGCGGCCTGCCGGGGCGGTTCAGGCGCAGTTGGCCGCAGGGGCGGCGGGCCAGATCATTTGGCTCAGACCAACTTTTCTGCCGCCATGAACCGCTTGATCACCGTCGCCGCCGCCCAGCTCGGGCCCATCCAGAAAGCCGAAGGCCGCGATGCCGTCGTGGCCCGCATGGTGCGCCTGCTGGAGCGCGCGCATCAGCGCGGCGCCAATGTCGTGGTGTTTCCCGAACTGGCGCTGACCACTTTCTTTCCGCGCTGGTACGTCGAGAACCTCGACGAGGCCGACCCCTGGTACGAGGAGGCGCTGCCCTCGCCCACCACGCAATCGATCTTCGATGCCATCCGCCGCTATGGGCTGACCTGCTACCTGGGCTATGCCGAGATCGCCCACGAGGCCGACGAGACCGGCGTGGTGCGCAAGCGGCGCTTCAACACGTCGGTGGTGATCGCGCCTTCGGGCGAGATCGTGCTCAAGTACCGCAAGGTGCACCTGCCGGGGCACAAGGAGTTTTCCACCATCCGCAAGGTGCAGCACCTGGAAAAGCGCTACTTCGAGGTGGGCAACCTGGGCTTTCCGGTCGTGCGGGCGCCGGTGGGCCAGGTGGACGGCGTGAACCTGGGCATGCTGATCTGCAACGACCGCCGCTGGCCCGAAGCGTGGCGCGAGCTCGGGCTGCAGCAGGTCGAGCTGGTCATGCTGGGCTACAACACGCCGGCGGTGAACCAGGAAAACCGCGGCTTCGAGGCGCACCACCTGCGCAACTTCCACTCGCAGCTTTCCATCCAGGCCGGGTGCTACCAGAACGCCACTTTCGGCGTGGGCGTGGCCAAGGCCGGCAATGAAGACGGCTTCGAGCTGATGGGCCACTCCATCATCGTGAACCCCCAGGGCGAGATCATGGCCATGGCCACCAGCTGGGACGACGAGCTGGTGGTGGCCGACTGCAACCTGGACATGTGCCAACTGGGCCGCAACACCATCTTCAACTTCGCCCAGCACCGCCGCCTGGAGGCCTACACCCGCCTCACCAGCCAGACCGGCAGCACCGAGCCCCCAGTGTGGCAACCGGCGTGAAGGAGGCCTGCGCGATGACGAGCACCTCTACCACTTCTTCTGCCGCGGCGCTGCCGGACCACATCGAGCACGCGATGCTCGGCACGATGCGCGTGCCCCGTTTCGACGACGTGCTGCGCGCCGCACAGGCCATTGCGCCATACGTGCAACGCACGCCGCTGCTGCGCTCGCCCGCGCTGGACGCGCTGGCGGGCGGCACCGTCTGGATCAAGCCCGAGAGCCTGCAGGTCACCGGCTCCTTCAAGGCCCGCGGCGCCTTCAATGCCCTGCTGGCGCTCACGCCGCAGCAGCGGGAGCGCGGCGTGGTGGCCTACTCGACGGGCAACCACGGCCAGGCGATTGCCTGGGCGGCGCGGCAACTGGGCGTGTCGGCCACCATCGTGATGCCGGTCGATGCCCCGAAGACCAAAGTGGCGCGCGCGCTCGCGCAGGGCGCGAAGGTCGTCCACTACGACCGCGAGAGGGAGAGCCGCGAGGACATCGGCATGCGCCTGCTGGCCGAGACCGGCGGCACGCTGGTTCCGCCGGGTGACCACCCCGAGGTGCTGGCCGCGCAGGGCACCGTGGCACTGGAAGCGCTGCAAGACCTGCCGGCCGGTGCGCGGGAAACCCTGGGCCTGTTCGCAGCGCCCTGCGGCGGCGGCGGCCTCATGGCCGGCTGCTGCCTGGCCCTCGATGCGCTGAGCCCCGGCGCGCGGCGCGTGGCCGTCGAGCCCGCGGGCTTCGACGACACCGTGCGCTCGCTGCGCAGCGGCCGGCGCGAGATCAACGCACCCGGCGCGCGCACGCTGTGCGATGCCCTGCAGGCCGTCACGCCCGCAGAGCTGCCGTTCGCCATCAACCAGCCGCTGCTGCACGAGGCCGTCGCCGTGACGGATGCGGAAGTGGCCCGCGCGATGCGATTCGCGCTGGAAGAACTGCACCTCGTCGTCGAGCCCGGCGGCAGCGTGGCGCTCGCGGCAATGCTGGCCGGCCATGTCTCGCTGCGCGGGCAGAGCGCCGTGCTCGTTCTCTCGGGAGGCAATGTCGACCTGCCGGTCCTGCAATCCGTGATGGCGTAGCCCCCATTTCATCCATTCCCATAGCAACGAGGCAGACGCCGCCATGCCCCGGCGCAGCGTCGCCCAGGAGACCGCAAGCCCCTCCATCGATCTTCTTCAGAAAGCCTTGACCATGTCGTTCTTCAACGTCCGTTCCTTTGCCTCCCGCCGCTGGCTCTTGAATGTGCTGGCCGCGCCGCTGGCCGCGCTCGCCCTGTGCGGCTACGCGCAGGCCGCGTACCCCGACAAGCCGATCACCCTGATCGTGCCCTTCAACGCCGGCACCACGCCCGACATCGTCTCGCGGCTGCTCGCCGATGCGGTGGGCCGCGACCTCGGCCAGTCGGTGGTGGTGATGAACCGCGTCGGCGCCTCCGGGATCATCGGCACGCAGGCCACCATCGCCGCCCCCGCGGACGGCTACACCATCGCCTACGCCAACGTGGCGACGCTGGCGATCAACCAGTCGCTCTACAAGAAGCTGCCCTACGACGCCGACACGCAGCTCGCCCCGGTGGCACTGACCGGCTTCGTGCAGAACGTGCTGGCCGTGCGCAGCGACCTCGGCGTGAAGGACGTGGCCGGCCTCATCGACATGGCCAAGAAGCAGCCCGGCAAGCTCACCGTGGCCTCGGGCGGCAACGGCACCACCGGCCACCTGAGTGCCGAGATGTTCAAGTCGATGGCCGGCGTGTCCATCGTGCACATCCCGTACAAGGGCGGGCTGGAAGCCGACATGGCGCTGATGCGCGGCGAGGTGGACCTGGTGTTCGAGAACATCACCTCCATCGCTCCGCACCTCAAGGGCGGCAAGATCACGCCGCTGGCCGTGACCGGTGCCGCGCGCGACAGCCGCCTGCCCGATCTGCCCACCATCGCGGAGACCGGCCTGAAGAAATACCAGGCCGTGGCGTGGACCGGCTACGTTGCACCGGCCGGCGTCGATCCGAAGATCCTCGACGCTCTCAACGCGGCTTTCAACAAGGCGTTGAATTCGCCCGCGGTGAAGCAGCAGCTGGCCGCCCAGGCCTATGAGGTCCACACCGGTCCGCGCCAGGATCTGTTCGACCTCGCCAGGAAAGAGCGCCCCGTGTGGGCCGACGTGGTCAAGCACTCGGGCGCCAAGCTCGACTGAAGCGCGCACGTACATGGCCGACTTCGACCTCGTGGTGCGCCACGGCATGCTGATCGACGGCACGGGCGATGCACGGCGCAAGGCCGATGTCGGCATCCGCGGTGCGCGCGTAGCCGCCATCGGCGATCTGTCGGCGCTGCGTGGCACGGTCGAGATCGATGCCAGCGACCGCATCGTGGCGCCGGGCTTCATCGACTCGCACACGCACGACGACCGCTACCTCCTGCTCGAGCCAGACATGCCGGCCAAGCTGAGCCAGGGCGTGACGACGGTCGTCACCGGCAACTGCGGCATCAGCCTCGCGCCCTGGGGCGCGCCGGCCGGCGCCACCGTGCCGCCACCGCTGAACCTGCTGGGCCACGACCCGGCCCTGTTCGGCGATGCCACCTTCGCGGCCTACCTCGCGCGCCTGGAGGCTGCGCCCGCCGCTGTGAACGCGGCCTGCCTGGTGGGCCACACCACCTTGCGCGCGGCGACGATGGAGCGCCTCGACCGGGCCGCCACACCGGAAGAGATCGCGCGCATGCGGGCGCTGCTCGCCGAGGCCATGGCCAGCGGCGCCATCGGGCTGTCCACCGGCGCGGCCTATCCCACGGCCATGCCAGCCACGACCGAAGAGATGGCGCAAGTCGCCGAAGTGATCGGCCCCTATGGAGGCGTGTACGCGAGCCACATCCGCGACGAGGGCGACCATGTCTTCGCCGCGCTGGATGAGGCTTTCGCTATCGGCCGTGCGGCGCAGGCACCGGTGGTGGTGTCGCACCACAAGCTCATCGGCCCGCACAACCACGGCCGTTCGCTGCAAACCCTGGCCCACGTGCGCGAGGCCATGGCGCAGCAGCCGATCGCGCTCGACTGCTATCCCTACTGCGCGGGCTCCACCATCCTGCGCAAGGACCGCATTGCGGTGTCGAGCCGAATCATCGTCACCCAGTCACGGCCGCACCCCGAGTTCGCGGGCATGGACCTCGACGCGATCGCTCAGCGCCTCGGTGTGTCGATGGAAGATGCGGTCGACCTGCTGCAGCCGGCCGGCGCCATCTACTTCCTGATGGACGAGGCCGACGTGCGGCGCGTGCTCGCCTTTCCTCAAACAATGATCGGCTCCGATGGCATGCCGCACGACGCGTCACCGCATCCTCGCCTGTGGGGCACTTTTCCGCGCGTGCTGGGCCACTACTGCCGCGACGTCGGTTTGTTCTCCCTCGAACAGGCGGTACACAAGATGACGGGGCTGACGGCCCGGCATTTCCGCCTGCCCGGCCGCGGCGTGCTGTGCGAAGGCGCCTTTGCCGACATCACCGTGTTCGATGCCGACCGGATTGCCGACCGCGCAACCTGGGAGGCCCCCACGCTGCGCGCGGAGGGTATCGACGCCGTCATCGTCAACGGGCGGCCTGCGTGGCGCGATGGCGAATCGCTGGGCGTGCGCAGCGGGCGCGTGGTGCGCCTGACCGACTGACCGACCGGCCGCGCATGGCAACTCAGTTGTCCGACGCGGCGCGCACCCAGCGTTGCGTCTTGCCGAACAGCGGCAGCCCGACGTACGCACGCAGCAGCAGCTCGCCCGCCGGATTGCCGGTGGTGCTGACCGACATGTTGCAGCTGTAGGTCTTGCCGTTCTCGCGGTTGTATATCTGCCCGGCCCATTCGGTGGGTGGCCGGGACGGATCGGTCGCATCGACTGGCGTGAAGTCTTTCAGCAGCGTCATGCCGAGGGCCGGTCGGCCGTCGGCGGGTTGCATGTCGCCGCCGCCGGGCGCCATCGATCGATTGCCGAGGACCTTGGTGACGGTGCCGCACAGCGCGGTGCCGCACGGTGCGAGCTCCACTTCGAGGTTGCCGTTCGCGGTGATCCAGCGGCCGCGTGGATCGGTTGCCGCGGAAGACTGTGCCTGCGCGGCGAAGGCTGCGGTCAGCATCAGGACGGCTGCCAGCGCGCGGCCTGATGGACGATGGAACGAGTGCATGGTCATGGCGGGCTTCGTGTCGAGTGGATGAAGCACCCATTGCATCGCAGCACCTGCCTTCGCAGTGTGTCGGGGCAGGCACTGAATGGTCGCGCTCCGTATCTGGCCGCGTGCCAGACAAGGTGCGATACAAATCTGTCCGGCTCAGCCTGCCGCCGGTGCCTGTGCGCGGGCCTGCAGCGCGCGATAGAAGAAGGTGGTGCTGCACGGTTCGCCCTCCGGCAGCAGTGCGAATCCGGGGATCACACCCACGCGCTGCCAGCCCATGCGGGCATAGAGCCGCTCGGCTTCGGCGCTCGACGTGTCGAGCACCAGCAGGGTCTTGCCGTGCGCACGCGCCTGGTCCTCGGCCGCCTGCATCAGCAGCGCGCCGATGCCCCGGCGCCGCGCCCTGCGGTACACCAGCATCTTCGAGACCTCTGCGCGGTGAGGCTGGTTCTCGGGCTGGTCGAGCACGAGTTGCACTGTTCCGAGGAGGCCCTCGGCGTCTTCAGCCACGAGCAATGCACGTTCGCCGCGCGCCACGCCGTCGGCCACCTTCCGCCAGAACGCGAGGGCGCGCTCGCGGGCCAGCGGGAGCATGAAGCTGACAGACGCGCCGCCCTCGACGCAATCGATCAGCAGGTCGGCCAGCGCCTGGACCTGGGCATCGCTCACCGTAGAAAGGACATGGATGCGGGGCGTGTCGGAAGTCGTCATGTTGTTCATCTCCAGGAAGAAGGCACTGTCGCGATCACGACGGCGTAGCGGGTGGTAGTGCGCGAGGGGTTGTAGTAGCTCATGGGGCGGTCGAGCACAATCGCCAGGCAATCGCCGGTGGCGAGCCGATGCTGGTCGTCGCCCAGCGTGAGTTCGATGACGCCGTCGAGCACCCACACCTGCTGGTGGATGACCGGCTCGCGCGCCGCGGTTTCATAAGCCACGCGGGCCTTGGGCGGAAACAGCACCTCGACGATCTGGATGGGCGATGCAAAGCTGCCCGGCGACACGTTGCGCCGCACATAGCCGGAGTGCGGGTCGCGCCACTGCAGCTGGCTGGCCAGGCGCGACACCGGATCGGCGGCGGGCGCGGGCGCCTCGAACAGCGAGGCCAGCGACACGCCGAGACCCGTCGCGAGTTTTTCGAGCAGCACGGCGGTGGGGCTGCTTTCGCCTCGCTCGATCAGCGAGATCATGGAACGGCTGACGCCGCAGTGCGTGGCCAGCGCATCGAGCGAGAGGCCGCGTTGCGCACGCAGGTCGCGCACGCGCTGCGCGATGCGGTCGTTCAGGCCAGACGGTGTTTCTTCTATTTCCTTCATATTGGATTAAATATCTACCATAAAGGAAATTGCGTCAAGCCTCCCGGCGAACCGCCCTCAGCGCGGAGGGCCGATCAATGCGGCGCGCGCGGCTTCCGATGGAAAGACGCACGCCACGTCATGCGCGCAGCCCGGCACCACCACGACCTCGCGCCGCTTGGCCGGCGCGAGCAGCGTGCGGTCGTACTGCGCGTAGGCAAGGCCGCGCTGCAGGCGGAACGGGCCTTGAGCGGCGGCCGCGCAGGACTTGTCGAGCACGCGGTAGGCCGTGCCCCGCGCATCGTTGCTGTCCAGTTCGCCTTCGAGGTAGCTGATGTCGGCCTCCGCATACTGCCGGCGCGCCTGCGCGGCACTGCGCCCGAGGTGCGCTGGCAGGTCGTCGGTGCCGTATTTCCAGCGGTTCATCTCAGGGCACGCCGCGGCATCGGGCACCGCGAAGCCAGAGACTGACGCACCGTCGGACGACAGCTGCGGGCGCACCGGATCGAAATAGAGCCACGTGCTCGGATCGGCGACCACGTAGCGCATGGCCACCTTGCCCGCCGTGCCGCCGTTCTGCGCGAAGGCGGCATAGCGCTGCGCGAACTGCCCGCCGGCCGAGAAGCCGGCGATGGTGACGGTGCGCAGGCTCGGCCAGCGCTGCACCAGCTCGGCCACGAGCGCGTCCATGACCGCGAACGAGCCGATGCGGCTGCCCGACGCCGAGCGGCCGCCTTCGAGCCATGAGCCGCAGGTCCACAGCAGGTCGCCGGGCTGCGGCGCGGGCAGGCCCGGCGAGTTGCACCGGCTGGCAGCCTTGTCGGCAGGCACCTGGAAGAGCGGCGCGACCACCAGCGTGTCGTCCAGCGCACCGGCGTTGCGGACGGTGCGCAGCGTTGCCTCGAATGTCTTGTTGGCGTCGCGCGAATGGCCATGCATGGCGATGAGCGCCTTCGTCGGCCCGGTGGTTGCCGTCGGAGCATCCGGAGCGAGCGACGAGTAGTAGTGCAGCGCGCCTCCGGCACCGGCCGGCGTGAAGCTGCGCAAGCAGTCCGTGGCCGCCGAAGACGTGCAGGCGGAGGGGTCGGCTGCCGCCGCGTGCGCCGGCCAGGATGCCGGCAGGCATACGGCCATCAGAAAAGGAAGGGACCATCTGTAGCTGTGCATGTTCGCGAGACTCCAGGGACGGAACGCGGATTCTCTGCCCGCCACAAGCTGTGAACCTGACTGACCTAGCGATTTGCTCTACCAAAGCGCCGCTCTTCGAACACAAATTCGCCACAAGGACGCGGATCATCCAACATATCACCAGCACGAGCCCCTCATGAGCACCACCAGCGCCGACCCCCTGCCCTCTTCCTTCGCGGCGTTTGCCGATGGCTTGTCCGAGCCCTCTTCGGCGCTGCGCGAGCAGATCACCGCAGCCTGGCGCCGCGCCGAACCGCAGGCGCTGCCGCCGCTTCTTGCACAAGCGCGCCTGCCGGGCAATCAGGCCGAGGAAGCCCAGGAACTCGCCTACCGCATCGCCCAGCAGTTGCGCGAGCGCAAGAACGCAGGCGGTCGTGCCGGCCTCGTGCAGGGCCTGCTGCAGGAATACGCGCTGTCGTCGCAGGAAGGCGTGGCGCTGATGTGCCTGGCCGAGGCGCTGCTGCGCATCCCCGACGCCGAGACGCGCAACGCGCTGATCCGCGACAAGATCGCGCACGGCCAATGGCAGTCGCATGCGGGCCGCAGCCCGTCGGTGTTCGTCAACGCCGCGACCTGGGGCCTGCTGCTGACGGGCAAGCTCGTGGCCACGCACAGCGAGACCAGCCTGTCGGCCGTGCTCACGCGCCTGATCGGCAAGGGCGGCGAGCCGCTGATCCGCAAGGGCGTGGACATGGCGATGCGGATGATGGGCGAGCAGTTCGTCACCGGCGAAACCATCGCGCAGGCGCTGGACAACGCGCGCGACCTGGAGGCCGGGGGCTTTCGCTATTCGTACGACATGCTCGGCGAGGCGGCGCTCACCATGGAAGACGCCAAGCGCTATCGCGTCGCGTACGAAGAGGCGATCCACGCGATCGGCAAGGCATCGAACCATCGCGGCGTGTACGAGGGGCCGGGCATCTCGATCAAGCTGTCGGCGCTGCATCCGCGCTACAGCCGCGCGCAGCATTCACGCGTGATGGCCGAGCTGTACCCGGTGCTGCGCGAGCTTGCGCTGCTGGCGCAGCAGTACGACATCGGCCTGAACATCGACGCAGAGGAAGCCGACCGCCTCGAACTCTCGCTCGACCTGCTGGAGCGGCTGTGCTTCGAGCCGGCGCTCGCGGGCTGGAACGGCATCGGCTTCGTGATCCAGGCTTATCAAAAGCGCTGCCCGTTCGTGATCGACTTCGTGATCGATCTCGCCCGCCGCAGCCGGCACCGGCTGATGGTGCGGCTGGTGAAAGGCGCGTACTGGGACAGCGAAATCAAGCGCGCGCAGATCGACGGGCTCGACGGCTACCCCGTCTACACGCGCAAGGCCTACACCGACGTGTCGTACCTCGCCTGCGCACGCAAGCTGCTCGATGCGCCGGAGGCCGTGTACCCGCAGTTCGCCACGCACAACGCGCACACGCTGGCCGCCATCTACACGGCGGCGGACCCGTCGCGCTACAAACCGGGGCAGTACGAGTTCCAGTGCCTGCACGGCATGGGCGAGCCGCTGTACGAGCAAGTGGTCGGCCCGCTCGGGCGGCCTTGCCGCATCTATGCGCCGGTGGGCACGCACGAGACGCTGCTGGCCTATCTTGTGCGCCGCCTGCTGGAGAACGGCGCGAACACTTCGTTCGTGAACCGCATCGCGGACCCGACGATCTCGCTCGATGCGTTGGTGGAAGACCCGGTCGCCACGGTAGAACGCATGGCGCAGCAGGAAGGCACGATGGGCCTGCCGCATCCGGCCATTGCGCTGCCCGCGGCGCTGTATGGAACGCAGCGTGCCAACTCGCAGGGGCTCGACCTGGCGAACGACGACAGCCTGCGCGCGCTGGGCCATGTGCTCGCCGGCAGCGCCGGTGAAAGCTGGCATGCAGCGCCGATGCTCGCCGAAGCAGCGCCAGCTGGCGAAGCGGTCAGCGTGCCGAACCCCGCCGACCACCGCGACATCGTCGGACGAGTGCAGGAAGCCACGCTGGCCGATGTCGAATCGGCCATCGCCCATGCCCATGACATCGCCCCGGCATGGGCCGCCACGCCGCCTGCCGAGCGCGCCGCCCTGCTCGACCGCGCCGCCGGCAAGCTCGAAGAAGGCATGCCCCGCCTGCTCGGCCTGCTGACGCGCGAGGCCGGAAAGACCTATGCCAACGCCATCGCCGAAGTGCGCGAGGCGGTCGACTTCCTGCGCTACTACGCGGCGCAGGCACGCAGCGATTTCTCGAACGACACGCACCGCGCGCTCGGCCCGATGGTGTGCATCAGCCCATGGAACTTTCCGCTGGCGATCTTCACCGGCCAGGTGGCAGCCGCGCTGGCGGCGGGCAACCCCGTGCTGGCCAAGCCCGCCGAACAGACGCCGCTGGTGGCGGCCGAAGCTGTGCGCGCGCTGTGGGAAGCCGGCGTGCCGCATGCCGCTGTGCAGCTGCTGCCCGGCCGCGGCGAAACCGTCGGTGCCGCGCTGGTGGCCGACGCGCGCGTGCAGGGCGTGATGTTCACCGGCTCGACGGAGGTTGCGCGCATCCTGCAGAAGACGCTCTCGCAGCGGCTCGGCGCGCACGGTGCGCCGGTGCCGCTCATCGCGGAAACCGGCGGACAGAACGCGATGATCGTCGACTCGTCCGCGCTCGTGGAACAGGTCGTCACCGACGTGATGGCCTCTGCCTTCGACAGCGCCGGCCAGCGCTGCTCGGCGCTGCGCGTGCTGTGCGTGCAGGAGGAAGCGGCCGACCGGCTGCTGGAGATGCTCAAGGGCGCGATGGCCGAAGCCTGCATCGGCAACCCCGCGCGGCTGGCCGTGGACGTGGGCCCGGTGATCGACGCCGAAGCACGCGACGGCATCGAGCGCCACATCGCGACCATGCGCTCGAAGGGCCGCAAGGTCTATCGCCAGGGCCGCGAGTACGCACACGACACGCGCAACGGCACCTACGTGATGCCGACGCTGATCGAGCTCGACAGCATCGCGGAGCTGCAGCGCGAAGTGTTCGGACCGGTGCTGCACATCGTGCGCTACCGCCGCCGCGACCTCGGCGCGCTGATCGGGCAGATCAACGGCACGGGCTATGGACTGACGCTGGGCGTGCACACGCGCATCGACGAAACCATCGCGCAGATCGTGGAGCACGCCAAGGCGGGCAATGTCTATGTGAACCGCAACATCGTCGGCGCGGTGGTGGGCGTGCAGCCGTTCGGCGGCGAGGGACTGTCTGGCACGGGGCCGAAGGCCGGTGGTCCGCTGTACATGCTGCGCATGCTGTCGGCGCGGCCGGACGATGCGATGGAGCGCGCGGTGGGAGGTGGTGCTGTTGCATCACGGGCCGCGCTGTCGGCACTCGCGCGCTGGGCGGAGGCAACCGACCGCCCCGCGCTGACGGCGCAATGCGCGCGCTTCGCCGAACAGTCGCGCTCAGGCAGTTCGCGTACGCTGGCCGGCCCGACCGGAGAGCGCAACGTCTACACGCTGGAGCCGCGCGAGGTGGTGCTGTGCCTGGTTGACTCGGGAGCTGATACGGAAGCCGACCGGCTGGTGCAGCTGGCCGCAGTGCTGTCGGTGGGCAGCACCGCGATCTGGCCCGCCGATGCCGCCGCGCAAAGCCTTCGCGCGTCGCTGCCGGCCGAGGTGCAGCAGTGCGTGGCCATCGCGAATGACTGGGCCTCCGACACGGTGATGTTCGACGCCGCACTGCACCACGGCAGCGCGCAGAGCCTGTCGGGTGTGATGCAGCGCATCGCAGCGCGGCCGGGCCCGATCGTCGGCGTGCGCGGCTTCGCGCCCGGCGATGCGGACATTCCGCTCGAAAGCCTCGTGGTGGAGCGTGCGCTCAGCATCAACACGGCGGCCGCCGGCGGCAATGCGAGCCTGATGACGATCGGCTGATCGGTTTTACTTGTCGAAGGCCGGATCGATCGGCACGCGGTAGCCATTGACGAGCCGGTTGGTCTCGTTGGCCATGCCGACCACGCTCATCAGCTCGGCGAACATCGCGGGCGTCATGCCCGCCTTCTCGGCGCCGGCGTGATGGCTCGCAATGCAGTAGCCGCAGTTGTTGGTGACGCTCACAGCGAGGTAGACCATCTCCTTCACCACCGGGTCGAGCGCGCCCGGTGCCATCACTTCCTTCAGGCTGCTCCACGTGCGCCTGAGCGCGACGGGGTCGTTGGCCAGGTACTTCCAGAAGTTGTTGACGTCGGGCACGTTGCGCGAGGTCTTGATGTCGTCGAAGACGGCTTTGACTTCGTCGGAGGCATTGGCGTATTCGATGGGCTGGGGTTTCATGGAAGCTCCTGTTGTTGAAGGCCGATAGCCGTTACCGACAACAGTAGCAGCCTCCACACCGCGCCCCTCAGTAGGTCTCCAGAAACCTTGCGTGCTCCTGATGCATGTGCGAGCGCGCGAGCAGCCACTTTCTCAGCGCGGCCTGCGTATCGGGCGACAGGTCTTTGGAGCACTGATCGAACGCTTCGCCCAGGAGCTTGAACTCGACGTCGAGATGGCGGCGCGACGGCGATGCGTCCGGCATCTGGTTCTTCGCGAAGGCGAGAAGTCCGGCCTGGCCGAATGCTTCTATCTCCTTGACGAGACGCCATCGCTCCTGCATCAGGCGACGGAATATGGCAGAGCGCCGGCGCACGCCGAAACGGCGAAGTATGGGATTGGTGTCGTCGGTTTGCACCGTCGCCAGGATGATGTCGAGCTGCTCGAGCAGATGCATCCACTGCTCGGGCTGGAAGAACTCCATCGACTCCGCAGGCGCCTTCTTCACGACTAGCATGGTTGTCTCCTGCCGTCATTTTTTTGGATGCGCCCCGGCCTGGTTCGGGATCATCCGAAACCAGGCCGGGGCTGCACTGCTGTCACTCACTCGGCGGCGACCGGAACCGGTCGCCTTCAATCACCGCCCGATCACTTCTTGAGGTCGAAGCGATCGAGGTTCATCACCTTGGTCCAGGCGGCCACGAAGTCCCGTACGAAGGCCTTCTGCGAGTCGCTGGCCCCATAGACTTCCGCGAGCGCGCGCAACTGCGAGTTGGAACCGAACACGAGGTCGACGACGGTGCCCGTCCACTTGAGTTCGCCCGTCTTCCGGTCGCGGCCTTCCAGCACGCCTTCAGCCGTCGTTGACTTCTTCCACCCGGTGTTCATGTCGAGCAGGTTCACGAAGAAATCATTGCTGAGAGTCTCCGGACGCTTGGTGAACACACCGTTCTGCGACTGCCCGACGTTCGCGTTCAGGGCGCGCAGGCCACCGACCAGGACCGTCAGCTCGGGCGCGCTCAGGGTCAGCAGCTGCGCCTTGTCGAGCAGCAGGCCGGCAGCGGTGGCCGAGTCGATACCCTTCTTCAGATAGTTGCGGAACCCGTCGGCCTGCGGCTCCAGGGGTGCGAAGGATTCGACGTCGGTCTGCTCCTGCGAAGCGTCCCCGCGCCCCGGCGAGAAAGGCACCGTCACGTCTTGTCCGGCCTTCTTCGCCGCGGCCTCGACCGCTGCGTTGCCGGCCAGCACGATCAGGTCGGCGAGCGAGATCTTCTTGCCGCCGGACTGCGCGCCGTTGAATTCCTTCTGGATGCCTTCGAGCGTTGAAAGCACCTTCGACAGCTGGGCCGGCTGGTTGACTTCCCAGTCCTTCTGCGGCGCGAGGCGGATGCGCGCACCGTTGGCGCCGCCGCGCTTGTCGCTGCCGCGGAAGGTCGAGGCCGAAGCCCAGGCGGCGCCCACGAGCTGCGCAATGCCCAGGCCAGAGGCGAGCACCTTGGCCTTCAGGACCGCGACGTCCTTGTCATCGACCAGCGGGTGGTTCACGGCGGGAATCGGGTCCTGCCAGATCAGCTCTTCCTTCGGCACCAGCGCGCCGAGGTAGCGTGCGCGCGGCCCCATGTCGCGGTGCGTCAGCTTGAACCAGGCGCGGGCGAATGCATCGGCGAACTCCGCCGGATTCGCCATGTAGCGGCGCGAGATTTTTTCGTAGGCCGGGTCCATGCGCATGGCCATGTCGGCCGTGGTCATCATCGGGGCATGGCGTTTGCCCGAATCGTGCGCGTCTGGCACGGTGCCCGCACCCGTGCTGCCCTTGGGCTTCCACTGGTTGGCGCCCGCCGGGCTCTTGGTGAGTTCCCATTCGTAGCCGAACAGCGTCTCGAAGTAGCTGTTGTCCCATTTCGTGGGCGTGGGGGTCCAGGCGCCTTCGATACCGCTGGTGGTGGCATGCACACCCAGGCCGCTTTCGAAGCTGTTCTTCCATCCCAGGCCCAGTTCCTCGATGTCGGCTCCCTCGGGTTCGGCGCCGACCAGGCCCGGGTCGCCCGCGCCGTGGGCCTTGCCGAAGGTGTGGCCGCCGGCGGTGAGTGCCACGGTTTCCTCGTCGTTCATGGCCATGCGGGCGAAGGTCTCGCGGATGTCGCGGGCCGAGCCGAGCGGATCGGGGTTGCCGTTCGGTCCTTCGGGGTTCACGTAGATCAAGCCCATCTGCACGGCGGCCAGCGGGCCGGCCAGCACGCGGTCTCCGCTGTAGCGCTCATCGGCCAGCCACTTGCCTTCGGGGCCCCAGAAGATGTCGTCTTCCGGCTCCCAGATGTCGGGGCGGCCGCCGGCGAAGCCGAATGTCTTGAAGCCCATGGACTCCAGCGCGACGTTGCCGGTCAGGATCATCAGGTCGGCCCACGAAAGCTTGCGGCCGTATTTCTGCTTGATCGGCCACAGCAGCCGGCGCGCCTTGTCGAGGTTGCCGTTGTCCGGCCAGCTGTTCAGGGGCGCGAAGCGCTGAGCGCCGTGGCCACCGCCGCCGCGGCCGTCCGCAATGCGGTACGTGCCGGCGGAGTGCCAGGCCATGCGGATGAAGAGAGGCCCGTAGTGGCCGTAGTCGGCGGGCCACCAGTCCTGCGAATCGGTCATCAGGGCATGGAGGTCCTTGATCACGGCATCAAGGTCGAGGGTCTTGAATTCCTCGGTGTAGTCGAACGCTTCGCCCATGGGATCGGACTCGGCGGAATGCTGGTGCAGGAGCTTCAGGTTCAGCTGGCTGGGCCACCAGTCTGTATTCGCAGGAGCGCCGGCAAAGCTGTGTGTACGCTGGTGGCCCGGGAAGGGGCACTTTGTTTCATCGGACAAGGGGTTCTCCTTTGGTTGGTGATCGCACGTGGGGTCCGAGACCAGTCTAGGTTTGGATCTTCCGTCAATCAACCCAATTGAGTGAATTGAATTCATAGCGGCGAACTATGGTTTCTGCTTCACTCAACCCTTGGCCGGCGCACCCGGCAACCGGTCATGGTTGACGTACTGGCGCCCTGCTTCCAGGAGTCTCGAAGGGTTCTCGACCTGCAGTTCCATCAGATGAATGCCTGACCGCTTGGGCACCCAGCATCGCCACGTCAGATAGACCGTCGCCAGATCGGAGTTCAGATCCACATGGACGCCGTCGAGCATCATTTCCTGAGGGGCAGTGCCTCCATCTTTCCAGTGCGCCATGGCGGACAGCTGCACGCCAGGCAGCCAGACCTGAATGTGGGTGTGGTCCGGATGCATGTGAAGAAGCTGCAGCTCTTCGTCGCCGTTCAGGCGCTCCCGATGAATGAGGTCCGGCGCCGCGTACTGGTAGAAGCGGTAGTCGAAATCGTCCGGCAGCAGAGGATGTTTCGACGCGAGCCATGCATCGTCGAAAGTGCCCGTGTATTGCTGGCGGGAACGCCAGACCGGCGGAAGCGGAGCGAAGCCTTGCGGCACGTAGTCACGGCGACGCCAATCGAGAACGGGATCGGCAGGATCCTCGATGCAGGGCGCGGGAATGTCGACATCCGAAGGGCTGTGGTCTTCATCGACGATGCCGCATCCGATCGGGTTGAAGCGATGCACGTCGGTCGGCGTCTCATCATCTCCCGAGCCGGGTATCGGGCCTCCGAAGGCCCCGCGCCAGTCGAGTGCGACGGCCTTGACGGGATGGGCCTGCGAGAGTGCCCAGCCCTTGCTGGTCGATCTGTCTTTTTCCTGTTCCTGCGCGGTGGCGCAGCGCCAGACTCTCGGCCCGTGGACCCTCAGAACCTTTTCGAGCTTGCCCAGACGCACGCCGGTGATCCACGAGCGGGCTTCCACGCCCCGAGGCGCCCAGCTCGCACCCAGGATGGTGAGGTCAGCCGCCGGCCTGAAAGGCACGATGTCGCAGGTCCGCACCAGCAGGCCGTTGGCAGCGTCGCCTTCGTAGCGGTCGGCAAGTTCGAGTTCGTCCTGTCGGGGCGCGAGCACCAGCGGAGCGTTCGGCACGACATGGAAGCTGCCCCGCACTGCTAGCACGGCCATGTCGGTACCGTCGCTGTGAAACTGCGAAAAGGCCAGAGCGGAAAAAGGCGTGCGATTCTCGAGGTGTGGCGCCATGACTGTTGGGTTGAAGACCGTCGAAGCTTGCCTGTCGTCACTGCCGCAGCACGGTGAAGATGACGCGATCACCTTCGCGGCGAATGGCAAAGAGTTGGGCCGGGAGCGAGGCCATGGCCTGCGGAATATCGGTGAACGCCGCAGGATCGTCCGTGGTGAGGATGAGCACCTGCCCCGGTGCGCTGCGGCTCAACGCCTTGCGCAATCGCAATATGGGCACCGGGCAGCGCGTGCCGCAGGCATCGATCTGAAGGGCGTCGCCGGTTTCGGACTCGGCCGGGGCTGGCCGTGCGGGCAGAAAGGGAATGGTCGACGGGTCCGGCGACGGGCTCGTCACGGTGTTCCCATCGTGCGGAAGTCGGGCATGGTCACGATGCGCTGCAGGTGCAGGCTCTCGATGCCCACCAGGGTGGGTCTGAATCCGACGCCGACCACGCGGCCATCTGGAAGGTAGTGGACGACGCGGTAGTTCCCATCGCGGAAATCGACACTGCGGCCGAAAGCCGTGTCGGCGCTCAACTTGCGTTGGGTGCTCCGAGGCGTCTCAGCGCTGACGTTGAGACCGAAGGGCAGGGGAAGCCTGGAGGCATCGATTTCGAGGTCATGGAGCACCCACGCTTGCGGATCGGCTGATGCGGCGCGTTCGGCGAAGGGGTAGAGCAGCGTCATCTTCAGACCGCGCGAAAGGCTTGCGTAGTCCACCTTCTTTGCAAGCCCCGAGGGTGGGCACTCGGTAGGCGTCAGCTCTGCCCACGAGGCAAATTCCAGCAGCCACTCGGCGAGGCCGCAGCAACCGATGCGCTGCGCCGCCTCGCTGACCCAATCCATATCGCGTTTCCACCGTGCCATGACTGCCTATCGGATCGGGGGATTACCGGGAAACGGAATGCGTTCCCAGGCCGTGCCGTCGAAGCGCGCGATGTCGGCATAGCCGATGGACCACAGCACCCCATCGACCACCTGCAGGACGTGGCCATCCGCATGGTCTGGATCGAGCCCCGTCTGGACGCGTCGAGTCGTGCCGTTGTCATGGACGTAAAGACCTCTCTCCGTCGCCAGGAAGATCTGCCCGTCGTAGCTCGTGATATCGACGTAGCTGCGGGTGTCGTCGAGCTCCGAAACGTCCTTGAATCCATCGATGCGATTTCCGTGCAGAACGGTTCCACGGCGACCGCACGCCCATATCGAATCGTCACGCTCGGCATGGATGCTGCTGATCGACGCGAAACTGGACGTCATGGGCTTCCAGCCACGGTTGTTCCCGCAGAACAGCACACCGTCGTTCACGTTCGCGCGCCAGCCTCCGACGTAGACCTCCTGTTCGTGGGGCCCGGCTATGGCGTTGAGGGTGAGCCCGCCAGTCTCGGTCTTGCCCCGCAGCAATCCGGTACCGATCTGCTCCCAGGTTCCGGCATCCGATCGCCGATAGACCTGGCCGCCGCCGCCGCAGGCATGGAGGCGACTGTCGATCTGCGCGATCGCGTTCATGGTCCCCCATCCCTCGGAGTCGTCGCTCCACAGCCCCGATCCCTCGATGCGCTCGGTTACGGCGGGCTCGTTGGGTGGCATGTACATCACGTTGCCTTCTTCCGTCAGAAAGACAAAGGCGGGCACCGCTACCGCGTCATCGGTATGGCGCGTCGGGGAGAAAAAAGTCGCGTCCGAGACTGTGGCCGAGAGGTCGAAGTAGCCCCACGGCGGATTCGCTCCCGCGCGAAATCGACACAGACGAGCAAAGCCTTCAAAGCGCTCCTCTGCGTTGGAACAGGTCAGAAAGAGATCGTCGCGCGTGCCAGCTACCGCTGCTTCGAATTGAAGCTGGATCGCGTCGGGTTTGATCAGAGGTTTCATCGCCGTGCCTTGACGCCGCCTCGCTCACCCGGTTCATGTCTCGCGTCCACAGAGCCACCGAAGCTACAGGATCGGAGGATTTCCCGGGAACGGGATGCGCTCCCAGACTGTCCCGTCGTAGCGAGCAATGTCTGCATAGCCGATGGACCACAGGACGCCGTCAACCACCTGCAATACGTGACCATCGCGGTACTCCGGCACGAGACCCGTGACGACGGGCTCGATGATGCCGTTCTCATGGGCAAACAGTCCCTCAGGAGTGGCAAGGTAGACCCTCCCACCGTAAATCTTGACATCGCTGTAGTTCCTCGAATCGTCCAGTTGAGAGACGTCCGCAAATCCCGTTGACTGATTGCCGTGCAGCAATACGCCGTTGTGACCGCAAATCCAGATGGAATCGCTGCTCTCGATGCACAGCCCAGTGAGTTCCGCCGTATCGACGGCAATGGGCTTCCAGGCACCATCCATGCGAAAGAACAGCAGACCTCCATTGGTGTCTGAATTCCAGCCTGCGGCGTAGAGCGCGCGCTCATCGGTACCGTCAATCACATTCAGGAACAGGTTGTGCTCGCCCTCAGGTTCTTGCAGCAGGCCGTGATCGGCATGCTCCCACGCGTCTTCGCCAAGGCGCTGGTAGATTTGTCCGCCGCCTCCGCAGGCATATAGATGCCCACCGATCTGACGCAATGCGTTCAAGTAGCCCCAACCTTCGGAGTCGTCGTCCCACAGGCCTGAGCCGACCACACGCTCCATCTCTGGTGCTTTGCCGATCGGCAGATGGACGACATCGCCGTTTTCCGAAGCAAAAACGAAAGAGGCAGCCTCCGATGGAGAGGGATGATGCAGGGCACCGGCTCGTATCGTGAGAGGCAGATCGAAATAGTTCCATTTGACCGACTTGTCCGCATTGAATATGCAGAGGCGGGCGAAGCCCTCGAAGCGATCCTCGATCTTCGAGCACGAGATGACCAGCCGGTTGCGCGTCGCAGCGACACCGGTTTCGATCTTGAGTTCGGGGGCTGACGCAGTGGTGTTGAACTGTTCCATGGATGTGTTGATTTCACTCTATTCAATGGGCCATCCCGCGGACTTCAGAGCTTTGCGGGCAGCTTCTTTCACGGCCTTCGATGCCGTCTTGTAGGCTCGAACCAATGCATCCTGCGAAATCTTCTGGAAGTACTCGTCTGTAGCAGCTTCGAACTTCCCCTTGCAGTCCGGCTTGGCCTTGGCCAAGGCATCGTAGGCAATCTGCTTGACCTTGTCGAAGGAGACGGTCCCGGTGGCTCCGCCGGCCGCCTTGATCGCGCCATCCATCAACTCGTGAACGCGGGCATGTTCCGCATCGGTGAGGCAGATCGCTGGGCCTTCGTTGAGCGACGGAGCTCCCGGCAAACGCGCGCCGGGTTCAGTCCGCGTGCCGATCCGCAGGATGTAGTCCGCGATGATGTGGTGCGATTGCTGATTGGGTGGGCATTCGTTCTTGCCGTGGGCACCTGGGTTGCAGGGATCAGGCTTGCCCTCGATCTTCGCGCCCTCTTCGGGATTTGGCTTTGATGAAGGCGTCACCTCCTGTTGGGACTGTGGGGCCGAGGCCTGCTGCTGCGCTCGCGCGCGCTCTTCGGCAATCTGCGCTTCGACGGCCTTGCGTACTTCCGCGTCGTAGTCACTGGCGCTCGCAGGCCACCAGGAGTCGTACGCGCTGGCCTTGTACTGGGCGAGGTGCTCAAAGGCCTGGTCGTAGATCGCCTGTTCCTGCGGTGTCTTCGGATCTATGCCTTCCAGGACTTGTTTTGCGCCGGACCTGCCCAGGATGAGGCTGTCGCCGGGCATAGGTGCGCCCTGGATGAGCCAAAGGATGATCAGGAATCGGCTCGCCGCGCCGGCCTTGCCGGCCAATCCCGTGCCGCCCGACGGACGAGGCATGCCGGGGGGTGGCCGGAAGACGTTGTCGTTGGCAGCCGGACCGGGCTGGAACGTTGGCGTCGGCCTGACTTGGGGGATGGTCGAGGGGCGCACGTCGCTAACCGGCGCGTTGGGCATCGGCTGCAGTTGCGCCTGCGCGAGCAGGATTGGTCTTTCTCCCAGCGCTGTGCGCACAAGGCTCGAATAGCCGGTCGTGCTCGCAGCAGGGATGAGACGCGCCTTGCCGGTTTTTTCCTGTTCCGTCTCGTAGGTCTCTATGACGGCGCCGTCAGCCTGTGCCCGCGCCAACAGTGCTTCGGCCTCGCTGTCGTCGATGGCCGGATCATCGTTGGGTGGCCAGTGCTTGCTCCGATCTTTCTTGTAGATCAACTCGCCGACAGTGTTGCGCCTGTTCATCCAGAAGCTGTCGCCGTCACGCACCAGCCACTGGCCGTTGACGCGCACTATGGTCGATGCCGTCTTGGGTTCTGCGATGTCGCCGACCGTCCCCGACTTGATCCCTGTCGCCGTTCCGGGCTCGTCACCGTTGACATGCGTAACCACACTGTCGAACTTGAACGCCTTGAGGCCGGTGAGAAAGACGTTTTGCGATGTGTTGGCATCGTCACCAAGCTTGCCGGTGATCTGATACGGAATGGGAGGTGTGGAGGATCCGATGGGCGTCTTGCACACATCGGGGGTTGTGCACACCACGATTGCCTCTCCGACGTCCCGGCCTGCTTCAGGAGCTGGATCGCTGCCGGGGGTTTTCGGCCCTGGCTTGCCCAGGATCACCGCGACACGTGCGATTCGACCGGGGATCAATCCGGGTTTGGACGCAGACGCGCCTGCCTTGGGATCCAGTGCCATGGATGATCGATCCTCGCGGCGTCTTCAATCAGCAGAGATCGATGACCTTGCCGTTGATCCGCACCGCGCCAGTGGCGCGGAAGTCGAACCTGGCACCGGTGAGCGTGACCTGTCCGTCCTTCGTCATCTCGAGCCGGCTCTTGCCAACCGTGATGACGAGCTTCTCGCCCACGTCGAGCGAAAAGTCTTCGCCGATGGTTTCGTTCTTGCTCTTGCCGACGGCCACCGTCTGGGTAAGGCCGACCAGCGAGGTCTTGGCTATGCCCACCTCCTCCGACGAGGTGAGCGCCACGAAGCGATTCATGTTCTGCAGCACGGTCAACAGTTCGTTGGCCTTGATCGTCTCCATGCGGTTGTTGCCGATCGTGATGGTCTCGTCATGGTCCACGGTCTCGGTGCGGTCGTGCCCGACGTGAACCGTCTCGTCGTGGTCGATGGTCTTGCTGCGGTCGTGGCCCACCCAGTGGGTTTCGTCGTTCTCGACCTCGATGTCCTGGTTGCGCTCGGCATGCAGCCACACCTGTTCCTGGCCCTTCTTGTCCTCGAAGCGCAGCGCGTTGGCGTTGGCATCCGTTGCGCCTTCGGAACTGCGCGTGAGCAAACCGCTTTGCGTGGCGTTGTCCGGCAAGGTCCACGGCGGCATGTTGTCGGCGTTGTAGACCCGGCCCGTCACGATGGGGCGGTCGGGGTCGCCGTTCTCGAAGTCGACGATCACCTCCTGGCCGATGCGCGGAATCTGGATGCCGCCGAAATTGGTGCCGGCCCAGGGCGAGGACACGCGTACCCAGCAGGAGCTGTTTTCGTCCTTCGTGCAATAGCGATTCCAGTGAAAGCTCAGCTTCACGCGGCCGTACTGGTCGGTCCATATCTCGCGGCCCGCCGGGCCTGTGACGATCGCGGTTTGCGGTCCCGTGGTTCGTGGCCGTGGCACCGTTGGCGTCGAGGCCCGGTAGACCTTGCTGGTTGGAATGACCTCGAACTCCACGCGGCACTCGAACTCCTGCTGCGAACTGGCGTCGCCCACGTCCTGCAGCCGCAGGCTCGTGTTCGTCACAAGGTACTGCCGGTTCGATTCGTTCTGGGGATGCCGCTCCAGCGTGATCAGGTACCCCGGCACCACGGCCCGCAGGTTGCCCGCACCGTTGGCGCGCTCGCCCTGGCTGCCCGTCTCTTCCATGCGCGTACGCACCAGCTGCTCGCCTTCGGACTCCACGACGTAGTCACCCGGCCAGTCGTAGCGCTCCCATGTGTTCTGCGCGGTCTTGCGCGGCATTGCGCTGACCTGCTGCAGCTCGGCCTTGGGGCGCTTGAAGTCGAAGTCGTCGGTGATCCAGCGGCCGCTTTGCAGTTCCTCGCAGGCATTGAAGCGGTCGCAATGCTCCTCCCGCACGGTGGCATCCGCCGCGTGGAAAGGAATGGTCTGATAGCCCGCGTGTGCGAACGGCTGGTGCGAAGCCATGTCATCGACGATGACCAGCCTGTGATTGTTCTCTTCGTGTTCGAAGTAGTAGTAGAGCCCCCACTCGTGCAGCAGCCGTGCGACAAAGTCGTAGTCGGTCTCACCGTACTGCACCTGGAATTCGCGCGGCGGGTAGCTGCGGGTGGCCCGCACATCGAAGGGAAGGCCGTATTTGCCGAGGACATCCTTGACGATGTCCAGCACGGTCTGGTTCTGGAAAATTCGGTAGTCGCTGGTTCGCGTCGCCAGGGTCAGCCAAGGCTCGATCGCGGCTTCGTACAACGCACGGCGATTCTCCAGGCGCAGGAACCTCACACGCGTTACCAGGCCCGAGATGTGACGCCGGTTGGGGCCTGCGCCGGGACGACCGTCCAGCACGACATGCGCGGTGAGCGCCTCGCCGACCAATTGCTTGATGGCCACGTTGGCGGCCTGGCGCTCGTTGTAGCCAGGCTGCTCGGGCGTGGCGAGCGTGAGGGTGTAGCGGAACAACCCGCTCAGGCCTTCGCTGCCTTCGATGGCCACCGGCTCCAGGGCCGGCTCTCCGCCGAGTGTGGGCATGGCAGCCGCAGAAACGCTCAGAACGCGCGCAACTTGCGTAGAGCCTGTTGGCATGTGAGATCTCCCTGATGCTTGAACTTACAAGGCAGGACGGGGACCGTGATGCCCGTGGTCCCGTCGAAACTCGTTCGCTACTTTAGTAAAGACCCGTTACCCATATATGACCTGAAAACCGTCCAAGTCATTTTTCTCATGCGTTTGCGAACTTCTTCTGTAAGAAATACAGCCTCTACTCCAGCGGTCCCTTTCTTTTCTTAATTCTTTCATGCAACTTCACGAGTACATCGACCTGCTCCATGGAGGCACCGAGGATCACGCCGCGAGCGATGCAATCAAACGCAGTGCAGTGGAGCTTGCCGGCAGCCTTTGCGAACCCCTGCGATTGAATGCACGGACGGCTCCCGGGCTGGCGCAGGTTTTTTCCCGCCGCTCGAAGGGCACGGTGTGTTGCTGGTTCATGTGCCGCTCGGCATTCCTGATTGCTTCGACATCGGCGCGGAGTTCGCAGTCAATGAGCGGCGCGGCGGAACGTACATGCAGGTGTTCGCCGACGCCAAGGGCTTTCAAGCGCTGGGAGTGGTTCGAGCTGCAGGCGGCCTCGGGGCAAGGCCAACTCAGTCCAGGCCCTTCCGCGCGAGAAACCCGGACATCAGGTCCGCAACCTGCACATTGTTGAGATCGGAGAACGGGAAGTGCGTATTGCCGCGGATGCCAAGCTCCGGCAGATGCACCAGCGTTGCGTCGCCGCCGTGGCGGTTGATCGCTTCCGTCCACAGCCGGGCCATCGCCAGCCGCACGCGCCAGTTGTCCTCGCCGAAGTTCTTCGAGGGCTCCTCGGGAATGTTGTCGCCGTAGTAGACGACGATCGGAATCCGCGTCAGCTTCGCAAACTCCGCCTTCGGCACGGCGACTCCTTCGAGCGGGCCCGTCATGCTCTGCATCGGCGGCGGGACCTCGCCTTCGGGAAAGACGAAGCCGCTGCCCGGCTCATAGGACACGACTGCGCGCACATTGGGGTTCTTCATCGCGGCTATCCATCCCAGCCCGCCGCTCTGCGAATGGGTGACGAGCACCCCTGGACCGATGCGGTCGAAGAGCGCCGAAACGGCATCGGTCGTGACCTTCGCGTCGAACGGCCCGGTGTCCGGAACCATCTGCCTGAAGTACTGGTTCAACGCCTCAGGATCTCGCGAGAACTGCGCGCCCGCGAAGAAATCGGGCCAGCGGCCCAGGCGGAACATGTTGAACCAGCGCTGGTCGTCCGGTGCCGCGCTGATGGTCGTGCCTACCGTGCTTCGCGCCGCACCGCCGCGCCGGGGCTGGTCGACCAGGTAGACCGGGAAGCGGCGTCGCAGGAAGATGGTCTGGTAGCCCTCCCGGCCATCGGCGGTGGTCTCCCATGTCTTGCCGAACTGCCCGAAGCCGTGCCACATCACGAGGGGAAGCTTGCGGGCGTCGACCGGCACCTGATAGAAGACACGCGCATGGTCGCCGTGCAAAGTCTGGCCCTCTGCGCCGGGACTGCGGATCACCGTGCCGCCGACGGCGAAGCTGCCCTGCTCTTTGATCATCAGCGCAGCCGGCTGCGCGTTTCTGCCGTCGGCCGCATGGGCGGGCACCACGCAGGTCGCGAGCGCCAGTGCAGCCGCAATGAGTACGCCAATCACTGACGAATTGTTCTGCCTGGAACGCATCTCAGACGCCGAGCCGCCGTTCGCTCATCCACTTGACGATTGCCGGATCGCGATGCGAGAAGAAGCTGCTCGTGCCGGTTTCGAGTTCTGCGATGCGGAGCATGTCCGAGTCGTCCAGCTGGAAATCGAAGATGTTCAGGTTCTCCGCCATCCGCTCCCTGCGCACCGACTTGGCGAGCGCCACGATGCCGCGCTGAACAAGCCAGCGCAGCACGACCTGCCCGACCGACTTGCCGTACTTTCCACCGATGTCCAGCAGGGCCTCGTTGCCGAACAGGTTGTTGCGGCCCTCGGCGAACGGTGCCCACGCCTCGGCTTGCACTCCGTTGTCGTGCATGAACGTCGCGCTGTCGGTCTGCTGATGGAAGGGGTTCACTTCCACCTGGTTCACCGCGGGCGCCACTTCGTTGAAAACCTTGATGTCCATCAGCCGGTCGGGATGGAAGTTGCTCAGGCCGATAGCGCGGAGCTTGCCGGCCTTGTGGGCTGCTTCCATCGCCCTCCACGATCCGTGAACGTCGCCGAAGGGCTGATGGATCAGGTACAGGTCGAGGTAGTCGAGCTGGAGGCGGCGCAGCGACTTGTCGATGGCCAGCAGGGTGCGCTCGTAGCCGTTGTCCTCGACCCAGAGCTTCGTCGTAACGAACAGCTGGTCTCGCGCCACGCCGCTGCGGCGCAGCCCCTTGCCGACAGCCTCTTCGTTCATGTACGAAGCTGCCGTGTCGATCAGGCGATAGCCGGCCTCGATGGCATCGACCACGCTTTGCTCGCACTGCGCCGGCTCGGCAATCTGGAAGACGCCGAAGCCGAGGATCGGCATCCGCACGCCATTGTTCAAAGTCACGTATTGCATATCGAGTTCTTTCATCAAGGCCGCGTCGCGAACACTTCGCGGGCAACGCCGGTTGCCGTCACCGCGTTGGGCCAACCGGCATAGAAGGCGAGGTGCGTCAGTGCCTCGGCCAATTCGTCTTTCGACAGGCCGTTGTCGAGCGCGCGGGCCATGTGCGAGCGCAACTGGTCGGGCCGATTCATTGCGATGAGCGCGCTCACGGTGACCAGGCTCCGGTCGCGCGGCGAAAGACCCGGCCGCGCCCACACGTCGCCGAACAGCACGTCGTCGGTGAGCTGTGCCAGCTTCGGAGCGACGTCGCCAAGCAGGCGCTGGGCCTGCGACGGCTGCGCCGGTCCGGCGGCCGCAGCAGCCTGCGGCGCGCCGTACTGCGCATCGCTGACCTGCTCCAGCCAATCCACCGCCTTGCCATCGAGAGCTTCCGTGATGGCGATGTGCGTCATCGCGCTGGTGGGAGTGGCCCCATGCCAATGCTTCATGCCCGGCGGAATGTGCACGACGTCGCCTGCCTTGATCTCTTCGATCGGGCCGCCGAGGCGCTGCACGCGGCCAACGCCGGCGGTGACGATCAAGGTCTGCCCCAGCGGATGTGTGTGCCACGCAGTGCGCGCACCGGCGGCGAAGCTCACCGAGCCGGCGGACGTGCGCTCAGGCCCGGCCGGCGTGTAGAGCATCTCGACACGCACGCTGCCTGTGAAATTCTGTGCAGGCGCACTGTTTGCCGTGCGTGTGCCGGCCCGGGAAATCTGCAACTCGGGCTCGGCGGCTGCCACGGGCGGCAACATCGAAAGGGCCAGCGCGGCTGCGGCGAAATGCTTCATCGGGTTCTCCCAGGTTGGCTGCGCGGACGCAATATCCACGCAGTCTAGGAGCCGCACCCACACCCGAATAGACGGCAAACGCTTGTTGGATTGACAAGCCGGAACGGACAATCGGCGCTACCGCGCCCGGCTTACTCGCAGCACGTGTTGCGGAGAACATCCTTGGGCCTCGGTGCAACGGACACAGCACGCCTCTATCTCGCGGCTGCCTTGGGCCAACCAATATGTGCAGCGCGACGAAGACTGGCTTTCACAACCTGGCGATGAAAAGGAGCGATAACCAATATGTAGGCTCGGCCCAGGAGGTTGTGGCAGTGGACGACGGTTGAGACGGTCAGTTGGCCACCGAGCGTTGGAGACAAGTCGGGGGTGTGGAGTACCGACAGTCTGAAATCGAGGTGCTTGTCGTCCTCGCCCAAGACGATCTCGGTTTCGCTTTTGGCGTAGACCTTGAAGATGCCAATGCGGTCGGCGTTGGCTTCGCTGGAGAGAGTCGCGAGGTGCTTGGCGGTCTTCAGACCAAAGCACGCAACGATTGCATCCCGGGCATTGGTGAGCCATCCGATCCAGGATGGCTGCTGCGAAATAAGGAATCGCCACAGGACCTCTGGATCGCTGGAGGCGCCAAAAGGAAGTTGAACCGCGAATGCGTCTGCGAGATTCGTTGATTCATAAATAGTAGCGACGGCAGACTGCTTGGGGAGAGCAACCGGCTTTACTAGTGTGAGTTCGCTTGGCATGAATGGCGCTCCTAGGCCTAACGGATGACATGAGGGGCGGGCGACGGCGGGCGAAGCCAGATGCTGCACGTCTCCCTCGCTGGAAGGGATGAAGACGTGACAGGGTTTGAACGCATACGTTGATGAGCGTGACGAAACCTGTGTTCTCGGCAATCGTAGTCATTGGAAGACTCCAGCGTCTCAAAGAGAAATCGCTCCCGACTCTCGCATCTTATGCGTGGCAGGTCGCACTGGACTCCATAGTTGGCACAAGTGGAAAAGCTCGGCCTCCTGCCCGTCGCGGTATTCGCGGCGGCAACTGTGGAAGCTACAGTGCTCTCATGACCGACACAAGCATGCTCCCTCCTGACCTGCAAGCCGCCATGCGTGCACGAGACGAAGCCTTCTACGCCGTCGATGCGGCACAGTGGGGCAAGTACACCGCAAGCGACTTCACGACTGTCCAGCAGAACGGCCAGTTCATGTCTCGGGCCGAACGGATCGGCAACCTTCAAACGCAGAAGCAGCGGCCCTGTGTCCCACGCGAACGCGAGCAACACGAACAGCAAGGCGACCTTGTAGTCACTCGCTTTTTCAGCGGCGGGCTATGGGTAGTGGAAGTCTGGAAGCGCATCGACGGTGCATGGGCCACCGTGATGACTCAAGCCACCACGGCGACTTCCACCACGCCCTGACCCACCGTTCATGGAGTGTCCGGTTCTGGCCGGGAGCACGAACTCACGCCGCTCCTGTTTGCTCATTCAGCGGCCGGCAAACCTCCAGCACCACTGCGCGAAGCCACCGATGCGCGGGGTCCCGGTCAAGACGCGGATGCCACATCTGCGACACGGTGATCTGCTCCGTGGGCATCGGCAGCGGGAACGAGCGCAGCGTGCCCCGCGCCCTCAGGTGTTCGAAGTACGAAGACGGTATCAGCGCCACCAGGTCAGTCGCGGCCGCTATCGACAAGGCAGTGCTGAAGCTGGGCACGACGACTGCGGTATTGCGCACCAGGCCCATCGCTGCGAGAGCGTCGTCCACCGGTCCCACAGTCCGGCCGTGGCGTGAAGTGACCACGTGGTCGCAGGCGGCGTAGCGCTCGGCAGTGATCCCGGGTTCGGCGAGCAGGGGATGGCCCTCGCGCACCGCAGCGACAAAGCGGTCGCGGTAGAGCGCCTGAACGCGCACCTCCGGACCCGCCTCGCCGAGAACGCCGACATCCAGATCGATCAATCCCTCGCGCAGGGGACGAACGTCCTTGTCGGGCTTGGGCGCGAAGCGCAGGCGAACGCCGGGCGCTTCGTGCGCCGTGCGAGCCACGAGCCGATGCGCGAAGCCCTCGATGAAGCCGTCGTTGGCCCGTATGGTGAACAGTTGCTGGAGCGTGCGAGGGTCCATGCTCGCGCCAGCGGGCTGAAGCGCTGCGCGTGACTCTTGCACCAACTCCCTGACGCGGTCGCGCAGTGCCAGCGCATGCGGCGTGAGCACCATCGCGCGACCCGCGCGCACGAGCAGCTCGTCCCCGGTCGATTCCCGCAATCGCGCAAGCGCCCGGCTCATGGCCGATTCGCTCAGACCCAGGCGCTCGGCGGCTTTCGCGACGCTGCCCTCGGAAAGAAGTGCGTTCAACGCAAACAGCAGGTTCAGGTCGGCATCTGTTGGCATGCCCGAAACCTAGCACGGCTGCGATGGTTTCGACAGGCGCCGCATGCAGGAACAAGCTGCGCGCCACGCGCTGGGCAAGCCGTGTGTGCAGTCCTAAGCTGGCTTGGCGCAATAGAGCGTGCCTCTCCCAGTTGCCCAATCATGTTGTCCTCCACGCTTCGACCGAACTCTTCTTCCACCATGGCCCGCACCGCCGAAACCCAGGAGGTGAACGCGGTGCATGACGCCGATGGCTTGCCTCTGCCGCGGCGCTTCGCAGCCGTCGCCGCGATCCTGGGCGCGGGCGTGCTGGTGGTGCTCGACGGCGCCATCGCCAACATCGCGCTGCCAGGCATCGCCCAGCAACTGCAGGCGACACCCGCCGATGCCGTCTGGATCATCACGGCCTACCAGCTGGCCGTGGTCATGTTCCTGTTGCCGGCTTCCGCTGTCGGGGAGCGGTTCGGGTATCGGCGCGTGTTCGCTGGCGGCGTCGCGCTGTTCACCGCGGCGTCGGTGTTGTGCGCGTTGGCCCCATCGCTGCCATGGCTCGTGGCCGCGAGGTGCCTCCAGGGCCTGGGCAGTGCGGCCGTGATGCCTCTTGGGCTGGCGTTGTTGCGCTTTACCTATCCGCGTCGATTGCTGGCGCGCTCGATCGCCTGGAATGCGCTCGCCGTCGCGGCCGCTTCCGCGTCGGGGCCCACACTTGGCGCTTTCATACTCTCCGCGGCAAGCTGGCCGTGGCTCTTTGCGGTGAATCTGCCGATCGGCTTGGTCGTGCTCGCCGCCTGTACGGGGTTGCCGAGCCCGCCGCGCTCGGTGCGCCGCATCGACGTTTGGAGCATCGCGCTCAACGCGGTCATGTTCGCCTCCTTCGTGCTCGGGAGCGACCGGCTCGTGGTGCATCCGTTGCACGGCGGCGCGTTGCTCGTGTTGTCGGCCGTTTGCATGATCCTGCTGGTACGGCGCGAGATGCCGAAGGCGGCGCCGTTGATCCCGCTCGACCTGCTGCGCGTGCATTCCTTTCGGGTCTCGGTCATTGCCTCCGTGTGCTGCTTCACCGGCCAGATGGCCAGCCTCGTCGCGCTGCCGTTCTACATCCAGCACGAGCTGGGCCAGAGCGCCGTGACCGCCGGCCTCTTGATGACCCCCTGGCCTCTGGCGGTGATGCTGGCTGCGCCGCTGTCGGCACGGCTGGTCCAGCGCGTGCCGAGTGCATGGCTGTGCGCGGCTGGAAGCGCGTGTTTCGCAAGCGGCCTGGCGCTGTGTGCCTTGTGGCCGCTGCACGGCAACCCGGCCTTGCCGATCGCCGTGTTCACGAGCCTCGCCGGCCTGGGCTTCGGGTTCTTCCAGACGCCCAACAACCAGAACATGCTGCTTTCGGCACCCAAGGAGCGCAGCGGCGCGGCCGGTGGCGCACAAGGCACCGCCCGACTCACGGGGTTGACGCTCGGCAGCCTGTTGATGAGCCTGATGTTCGGGCTGCTGCCGTCCCACAGCGCAGTGCACTGGGGTCTGGCGGTGGCGGCCCTGGCTGCATTGGCCGGGAGCGTGGCGAGCTTGCTCAGGAGTCCCGCAAGGGCTGGGGTCACCCATGCCCGAGGTCTCGTCAGATAAGCCCTCTGGTCGCCGCCTTCAACGTCGCGGCCGCTCGCGTCGAACATTCGAGCTTGAGGAACAGACGTTCGACATGCGTTCGCACCGTGCGCGGACTGATGCCCAACGCACGAGCAACCTGCTTGGTGTTTTCGCCCCGGCTGATGCAGCGCAAAACCTCCAGTTCGCGCTCTGACAGAGACTGCTCGCCGCGCGCCGGCGCCACAGGTTTCGCGGGCGTATGCGTATACGTATGCGACAGAACACTGGCAAGCAAAGCAGCGACGACTTCCTGGTCGAAGCGGCCCGCCTCGGCCTCTTCCTTCATGCGATCGAGCGCCTCCGCTTCGGTGAACGCCGCTCGCCACGGGCGGCGGGTTCGAAGAGAAACCCACTGCTCGGCTGCGGCAACGATCTGCCCCTCCTGCGGCATCGCCCCACCCGATCGGCCGCGGAAATAGCCGGAGCCATCGCGCCGCTCGAAGGCGAAGGATGCGATTTCTGCTTCGAGCGCGAGGCCGTCGATCTGTCCGGCGGCGCGGGAGGTCCAGTACGGCACGAGCCGCAGGCGTTCCAGTGACGAGGCCGGCAGCGGTTCGGGCGCGTTCCAGATTGCGTTGGGCACCGACGCCCGCCCAATGCCGTGGATCAGTCCAGCCTTGTACGTGCGGTGGCACAAGGCCTCGTCCAGGCCGGCACGCGCGCTGCAATCGCGCGCCAGTTGGGCCACGCGACGCGAGTAACCCGTCATCCAGGGAAGCTTGAGATCGATCACGTCGCCCACGAGCTCCAGTCCGACCCGTCGAAGCATCGAAGCGGGCTGGTCGGCAGCGTCGGTCCACGGCGGGGCGGCGGAATCCAGCGCTTTCATCCACGTCGAGACCCACGGTGCGCTGGCGTCGACAAGAGCGCCGGGGTAGACGCTGTTCGCGCGTCCGCGGGCCAGCGCGAGCGCTTCGTCGAGCCCGTACAGGCGGCTGAAAATCTCGAGGTCGCTCGCCAGGGCCACGACGTACGTCGCAAGCGGCACGTCGTTGCCTTGCAGAAGGCCGGGCACGCCGCCGCCGTCGTAGGTCTCGAAGATGGCGCGCAGCGCAGCTTCGGTATCGGAACCCAGGCCCAGCGTGTTCGCGATGTCGCCGGCGATTTCGCAATGGATGTTGGCCATGGCGAGCATGGCGTTGGGAATGGGCACGCTGCGGGACGGCTGCTGCGCCGTTCGCGGCTTCTGCGATGCAAGAAGGGCGCTTCGCCCTTGCACGTCGTCTTCCAGAAAGTCCGCGAACTCCTGGGCATTGGCAGTGCAACCCGACCAGCGCAGCAGCGCGACGTGCCGGGCGGCCTCGACCTGCGATGGGTCGCAGCGGGCCTGCGTCGCGATCATTCCGGCGAGCCAAGCAGTGCGCAGCGAATGGTCGGTCGGCTGGCCCATGCTCAGGTCGCCGATGAAAGCAAGCGCGCGGACTGCGTCGAAAACGGCAATGGTCGTGTCGTCGGACATGAAATGGCTGGGGCAAAAGCCCAGCATCGCACAGTCGCTCTTTTTCGGGGCCTGTCGGTCATTCGACCGATACCGCGCCTGGTGCCGCCGAAACAGAATCTCCTGCACCGGCCCCGCCCAAGGGGCTGCGACCTTCCTACCCGATCTCGCGGTCTTCACCGCCAATGCCATGTCCAACACCAACCAGTCCCCTCTTCAGCGAGCCGCGTGGCTGCGCAAGCTCTACTTCATTCGCGCCGCCTTTTCCTTCGCGTGGGTCGCGCTGGCGTTCACCGCAGCCAAGGGGTCGCCCGCATTCGCAAGCGGCCTGCTGATCGTCTATCCCGCATGGGATGCGCTGGCAAACCTGCTGGACGCCAGGATGACGGGGGGCGCAAAGGCCAACCCCACGCAGGTCCTGAATGCCTGGATGAGCGGGCTGGTCACGGTTGCCGTGGTGGTTTCGCTCGTGCTCAAGCTGCAGATCATCTTGGTGATCTTCGGGGTGTGGGCCATCGTTGCGGGGCTGCTTCAGCTGGCGACGGCCATTCGTCGTCGCAAGAGCGATCGAGGGCAGTGGGTGATGATGCTGAGCGGGGCTCAGTCTGCGCTGGCCGGGGGATTTTTTGTGGCGCAGCAAGGCAGTGCGGCGCCCGTTGTGCAGACCTTTGGCGGCTACGCGGCAGTCGGGGCTGTGTACTTTCTGATTTCCGGACTTGTCATCCTGTTTCGGCAGTCCAGAGCCAAGGCCGGCGCGTTGGCTCCCGAGAAGGCTTGATGCCAATCTTCCACCCATACGTGCGGATGGGTACTATCGGCCCCAAGCAAGGAGACCCGAATGAGAAAGCTCAAGATCATGGAGCACGTGTCGCTGGACGGCGTGATCCAGTCCTCCGGCGAAGACGACTTTCCCTACGCTGACTGGACTGCGCCCTATCGGACGCCCGAGGGCCGGGATGAAGTCTTCGCCGCGCACGGCGGGCGCTTCGATCTGCTGCTCGGCCGTCGCACCTACGACATGTGGTCGGGCTTCTGGCCAAAGGCACCGAGCAGTCCGATGGCAGACGGCTTGAATGCGGCCACCAAATATGTCGTTACCCACCGTCCGGAAAGTCTTGAGTGGGGCCCGTTCGAGGGCCTTGGACCGGACATCGTCGAGGGCATTCAACGCATCAAGTCGCAAGCTGGCCCGGACCTTGTCCTCTGGGGCAGCTCCACGCTGACATCGACGGTGCTCGAACATGGGCTTGCAGATGAAGCCATGCTGATCGTCTATCCGGTCCTGCTGGGCACTGGAAAGCGCCTCTTTGCGGAAGGAACGCCACCGCGCTCCTTCGAGCTCGTCAGCACGAAAGCAATGCCGTCCGGAATCATCTTCAGTGCTTACAGGTTCAACGGGCCTCTGAAGACCGGATAGTCAGGCGCCGCGACATCGGCGCTGGTTTCGCCGACATCTCCTTTGCCAGCGCGGCCGCATCGACACAATCACCCGCAGCCCAGCTGCTGCGCAGCGTTTCCCGAAGATCACGAAGCTCGCGGCGCTGCGACCTCAGCGTCGACATGAGCCCGTCGATCTCGGCGAGTCGAACGTCGAGGTTGCGCATCAACTCGTCCTTCCTGAATCCTTCGGCGCTTGCGAAGACGCCCCCAAGCGTGTCGAGCGAGAAGCCGAGCGATTGCGCGACCTGGATCAGCCTGAGCCGTTCGATCGCATCGTTCGAGTAGCTCCGGTAGCCGTTGCTGCCACGCTGTGCCGCCGGCAGCAGGCCACTCTTTTCATAGAACCGGATGGCGGACGGGGCCACGCCCGTTGCCGCGGCAAGTTCACCGATCTTCATGGCGCTTGACCTTCAAGTTGACTTCAAACTTAGCATCACCCGCATTCTTCTCTTCGTGAGTACGGAAGGCCAGCGCAACGTGAACAGTCCACTCTTCTCCAGCTTGACCCTGCCCAACGGCAGCGTCGTTCCCAACCGCATCGCCAAGGCGGCCATGGAAGAGAACATGGCGGCCATCGGGCAGCTGCCCGGGCCCGCGATCTTCGAGCTTTACAGGGCGTGGGCAAGCGGCGGCACCGGCCTGCTCATCACCGGCAACGTGATGATCGACGGGCGGGCGTTGACGGGGCCTGGCGGGATCGTGCTCGACGCCGGAACGGCCATCGAGCCGTTCATCGAGTGGTCGAGGTTCGCGCGCAGCCGCGGTGCGCAAGCGTGGATGCAGATCAACCATCCAGGCCGGCAGGTGCGCGCCAACATGGGCGAAGAGGCGTGGGCGCCGTCTGCGGTTGCGCTCGATCTTGGCAAGCACAGCAAGCTGTTCGCCATGCCGAGGGCAATGAGCGAGGCCGAGATCGCCGAGATCATCACCCGCTTTGCCGACACTGCGACGGCGGCAGAACGCGCGGGCTTCACCGGCGTTGAAATCCACGCGGCGCACGGCTACCTGATCTCGCAGTTCCTGTCGCCATTGACCAACCGGCGCGACGACCGTTGGGGCGGAAGCCTCGCCAACCGTGTGCGATTGCTGCTCGAGGTCGTGAAAGCGGTTCGGACACGTGTCTCGCCGGGGTTCTGCGTCGCGGTGAAACTCAATTCGGCCGACTTCCAGCGGGGCGGGTTCTCGGAAGACGATGCGCGGCAAGTCATTCTCTGGCTGAACGAGTTGCCAGTCGATCTGGTCGAGTTGTCCGGCGGCAGCTACGAAAGCCCTGCAATGCAAGGCGCCACCGCCGACGGCCGCACGCTGGCCCGCGAGGCGTACTTTCTCGAGTTCGCATCGAAGCTCGCGGCCGTGGCGAAGATGCCGCTGATGACGACGGGTGGCATCCGGAGCATGGCGGTGGCAGAGAAGGTCATCGCAGGCGGCGTGGCCATTGCCGGCATGGCCACCGCGCTCGCACTCGTGCCCGATCTGCCCGCACAGTGGCTGGCAGGCAAGCACCCGACGGGCGACACCACCCCTGTGCGCTGGAAGGACAAGACCATGGCCGCACTCGCATCGATGGCAATGGTCAAGCGCCGGCTCTGGGCGCTTGGTGAAGGGCGATCGAATCGGCGGGCCTATTCGCCGCTGGTCAGCACGGTCTTGATGCTTGCAAGAACGCAGCGGCTCACGCGCCGCTACCGGCAATGGCGAGGCGAGACAAGAACAAGTCGACCTGGCTTTCGTCCGTTGCCCATGAGGTGACCAGGCGGATCACGGAGTGGCCGTCGGGTCCGGCAGGATGGGGAACACCTGGTTGGTCTCGGTATCCGCAGCCAGTGCGTGGCCCGCCGAGGTGATGCCGGATGCGAGCTTTGCCGCCATGGCATTGGCGTGCTGCGCCATCGACGTGAACGCCACGTCACCCGAAAGACCTTGAAGGCCACGAATGCCTGGCATTCGTGGGCACTCGCTCGCCGTCGACCGATTGGCAGTTCCTGCGCGATGGCCGTGAAATCGCCATCCCAGCGAGCGGCAGACTGCAGGCGAACAACGCCAACGCCCTGCTCGCCGCCGCGCTTGTGGAAGCTGCATCTGCCGGCCTGGGTGTGGCTCTCAGTCCGCTCGTGCTCGCGGCTGACGATGTGGAACGAGGAAGTCTCTCGGCACCTGCCGGCTTTGACCCTGACGGCAGTCACCATGGGTTGATATGGCGGGGATCCACTCGCAGAGTGGCTGCAAGCGCAGTTCAGTCGCCTGACTCCACCCCACGAGTTCTGACAGTGGCCGCAACTACGAGCAGGTGTAGCTCGCCGCTGAGCCAATGTCTCCACTGGTGTAGGTGATTTTCTTCGGGTACACGCAGATGGGACGGGTTTTCGTCGGGGCACCGCCAAGGGTCTGCAGGGTCAGGGCATCCGGAGCGGTGCCTTTTTCCACCCACGCCGTCAGTGCGTCGTAGAACTGGGTCGGCGTGAAGTAGGGAACTTCCGCTGCCGGGTTGGACGTTCCGTTCGGATCGCCATGGCCGGCACCTGGCACCAGATAGAGTCGATAGAAGCCTTGGACATCGCTCAACCCGCCGTTCCTGGCGACCACGCTGTTGTAGTAGTTGACCGTCCCCTGCGCCATGATGAGCTCGTCGGCCAAACCATGCCAGGTCAGCATCTTGCCGCCGCGATTCTTGAACGCGGAGAGGTCCGGGTTGTCCGTGTTGATGTTTCCGAACTGCGGCTGCAGCGTCACGCCGCGGTCGTAGGCATTGCTCAACTGCGCGTAGCTCAGTTGCTTCCAAAGCGATTGGCCGTTGCCGGTCGCATTCACGAACGAAGGGTCGCCGATGGTCGAGTTCTGCAACTCGAGCGCCACCTGATCGGACGCGATGGGGAATGCACCGTTCGGGCTGGTCAGGCCGTTCAGACCAAAAGAAGCGAACATGGCGCCATACAGCGAAGTGCCGCGGCTCTGTCCGTACCAGCGCTGGTTAGCGGAACCAAGCAACGTGGAGGACGAAGCCGCAGACCAGCCGTTGTCGGTCGCCGGCGACGGTGCCGAGCCGTCGGCGGTCATGCCGTACCAGACCTTGTTGATGGCCGTGGCTTGTGCTTTCGTGACGCACGCGCTCGTGCCGTTCGTTCCACCGTCGGATGTGCAGAGAACCGTGAGATCTGTCGTCGGGTCGTACGTACAAGACGCGGGGTCAAGCGCATAGCCCAGGTGCTGGCCGGCCACCACATCGCATGCGGCAATGGCAGCGTTGGAAACCAGATCCTGCTGAGCCTGGGTCGGTGCAACACCACCCAGGTCGCGCTGGAAGACGATCTGCGGATACAGCTCAGCGGTGATGAACCTGCTCCAGTTGATGGCAGGATAGTTGGCGATGATGCCGTCGAAGTCGGTGGGGTTGTTCTGCGCCAGATTCAGTCCCTGGCGTCCACCCGTCGAGCCTCCTTCCCAGTAGGCGTACTTGGCCGGTGTTCCGTAGTAGGCCGCCGCCAGTGCTTTCGTCTTGACGGCCTGTTCATGAATGCCTCGGCTCGCGAAGTCGGTCCACAACGTCTTGTTGATGGTGCCATCCGGGTTCATTGCGAACGAGCCGCCCGCGAGCGAGGAATGCCCGGTATCCGTGGTCGATGAGACAGCGCCTTCCTTGCCGGCCACGTTGGCCGCGTCGCTGCTCGCAATCGCTGCCGCACTGCCGGCGACACCCCCTTGCCAACCACCGCCTCCCAACGCATGAATGCGCGAATTCCAGGCTGCTTTCGATGGCAGCCAGATCTCGATGCCGATGCCGGGCGACGTTGAAGGGGCGCCTTCGGGTCCAGGGTTTCCAGGCCCCACATTCAGCTTGACCATGCAGACGTCGTTGGCAGCCACCGGCGTTGCCGCCGTCGCCGCGCCACCCAGGACGAGGGCGTCTCCCTTCTTGAATGACTTGACCGCAACAACACTGGTGCTGGCGTCAGGCTTGAAATTGGCCTTGAGCGTGTCATCACATGTCAGCGCCGCAGGGCCTGACGGGGGCGGCACCGTGGCGACAGGGGGATTGCCGAATCCGATGAAAGGAAGTGTGTTGTTGTTGCCGCCACCACCGCACCCACTGGCGAGAACGGCTGCAACGATTGCGGAAACTGCCAAAGGCTGATGAGTTTTCATGTGTCTCCTTCAAGTTAGGGCCAGCTGCAAGAAAGTGCACTTTTTTGCCCGCCTTCAAATGCAACATGAACTATTAGGCAGCTTTCACAAACTTCGCTTGTACGGGTTATCCCGCTGTCAGGGAATACGCCGTGCAGTGGCTGTGAGTGAAGTGGCTCAACAAAGCAGTCTGGATTCGGCCTTTTTCGTCATCAGCGTTCAGAAATATAGTGCACATTGTTGTCGGCAATGCCCTTGCGCTGGCAGGGCACGACTACGTTCCGACCTACTGGAACGTGAGCGTCTTTGACCCGATGGGCGAGTTGTCGCAAGTCCAGGACAAAGCTGGAACGACCATGGCTCCCTCGAGCGCCGGCAGAACGTGGCGATTGACTCGAAAAACGAGCGTTTGAATTCCATTTTTCATGCCAATGGAAGGCACACGTTTCAGTAAACAATCAGCGCGCAAGGTTACCGAATGACACATGGGGTCCGCATCGCTCGCAAGAACCGAATCTCTTGCGAGCGATGCCGGGCGGTGGATGCGAACGCGACCCCCGAGGGTCGGCGAGACAGCAACGGCGTGTGATCGACATCGAAATTCAAACCGCCGTTGGCGTAGTACCCCCATGTTCCCTTTTCCCCTGCGGCTGCTGCATGCCGCAATGATTCCCCTGGTCCCCGTGCTGATGGCGCTGGCGGCACTGCCGGCGCAGGCCGCCGACACGATGAGCAAGATCCGCGAAACGCACACGATCGTGCTCGGCGTGCGCGAAGCCGTGCCGCCTTTTTCGTTCGTCAATGCACAGAAGCAGCCGGTCGGCTATTCGATCGATCTGTGCCTGCACGCGGTCGAGGAGATCAAGCGCGAACTCAAGCTTCCCGACATCAAGGTCCAGTACAAGCTCGTGGCCGGTCCGGAGCGCATTCCGAAGCTGCTCGCCGGCGAAATCGACCTCGAGTGCGGCTCGACCACCAACACGATGGCGCGCCAGGACAAGGTGGACTTCAGCTACACCTTCTTCGTCGCCGGGATGCGCGTGCTGACGAACAAGAGCCTTCACGTGGAGACGGTGAAGGACCTGAAGAACATGCCGATCGCGCTGGCCAAGGGTTCGACCTCGGAGAAGCTTTTCAAGCAACTGGGCGACGGCGAGCTGCGCGACGCGAAGTTCACCACCTACGACAACAACGGCGAGGCCTACAAGGCCCTGAAGGAAGGCAAGGTGCAAGCGTTTGCGCAGGATGACTCGCTGCTGCAGGGCCTCGTGTCGAACGACAAGGGGATCGATACGCTCGGCCTGAGCAGGCTTGCGCTGTCGGTCGAACCGTACGCCGTGATGGTGCGCAAGGGCGACGCCGCGTTGCTCGCGGCGGTCGACCGGAGCCTCTCGCAGCTGTACGCCAGCGGCGAGATCAATGCGCTCTATGACAAGTGGTTCAACACCCAGACGCTCACCATCAAGATGGGACGCCTGACACGCGACAGCTTCGTCCGGCCGAACAAGCAACCCGGCGTCGCGATGGTGCTCGGTCATTCGATCTGAGACAACCCGCCCGCCAGTGAAAGACCTCGGCGCACGGGGCGCTCTCCGGTTCCGCCTTCGGGCCGTGTGCCTGGGCCTGCTTGCAGCCGGCGCGGTCGGCACCGCCTGCGCGCAGAACGCGATCAAGGCGGTCGCAAGCGCCATGCAACAGGGTGTGGAGGTGATCCAGATCGACCTGGCCCGACCGCTCGCCGCCGTGCCCAGCAGTTTTTCGGTCGCGAGCCCCGCGCGCATCGCACTGGACTTCCTTGGCGCCACCAACGATGTCGGGCGCGCTGCCATCGAAGTGAATCAACCCAACCTGCGCTCGATCAATGTGGTGCAGGCCGGCGAGCGCAGCCGGGTGGTGTTGAATCTCCGGCAGCCGGTGCCGTACACGGCAGAGCTGCAAGGCAATTCGGTGCGAGTCACGCTTCAGGCGGTTGCCGTTGCCGTTGTCGAGCCACGGACGGCGGAGACGCCCGCGCCGGCCGAGGCCGCGGCAGCGCCTGTTGTTCGCAGCAGTCCGATCACGCTCAATTTCTCCAACGCCGACATCGAGGCCGTGGCGCGCACCATGGCGGTGGTGACCGGGCGCAATGTGGTGGTCGATCCGCGCGTGAAGGGCACGATGGACCTCGTGACCGACCGCGCCGTGCAGCCGGCCGCCGCCTTCAACCAGTTCGCCGCGGCGCTGCGCCTGCAGGGCTTTGCGGTGGTGGAGGCCGACGGCCTCTACAAGGTGGTGCTCGAAGCCAGCGCCAAGCTGCAGAGCGTCGCCGTGAACACCTCCATCGGTGCCGTGCCAGCGTCGGCCAGCAACCAGGTCGTCACCCAGATCTTCAGGCTCAACCACGAGTCGCCCAACGCCCTGATGCCGGTGCTGCGTCCGCTGATTCCGCCGAACAACACCATCAACGTGAACCCGGGCAGCAACTCGCTCGTGATCACCGACTACGCCGACAACATGCGGCGGCTCGCACGCATCATCGCGGCACTCGATGTGCCGAATGCCTCCGATGTCGAGGTCATCCAGCTGAAGCACTCGATCGCCACCGACCTGATTCCGCTGGTGCAGCGGCTCATCGATGGCGGTGCGTCGGGCGCACCGAGCGTCAGCGAAGCGCCGGGTGGCGCCGATGCATCGTTTCGCACCACGCTGCTGGCCGACCCGCGCAGCAACTCGGTGCTCATGCGCGCGGCCAACCCGGCGCGAGCGCAGCTCGTGCGCACGCTGATCGAGAAGCTCGACCGCCCGCCCGCGGAAAGCAGCAATGGCGCTGCCGGCAACATCTATGTGGTCTACCTGAAGAACGCCGAAGCGGTGCGCCTAGCGGCCACGCTGCGCGCCGCGATGGCTGCGAACCGGCCATCGGGCACCACGGGCGCGGGTGCGGCTGACGGCAGCAGCGCCGTGTCACAGCAGGCCACGCAGAACGGCACGGGCGGCCAAAGCGGCTCGCCAGCCGCCAACCAGCCCTCCACCGGCGGCCAGATCCAGGCCGACCCGACGACCAACTCGCTGATCATCACCGCCCCCGAGCCCCAGTACCGCCAGATGCGCGCCGTCATCGACAAGCTGGACGGGCGCCGCGCGCAGGTCATGATCGAGGCGCTGATCGTGGAGGTCAGCGCCAGCAAGGCTGCCAACTTCGGCGTGCAGTGGCAAAGCGCGCTGGGCAACAACGGGGTCATCGGCACCAACTCCAGCCTGAACAAGACCAACATCCTGGCGCTGACCCAGGCGCTGGCCACCCGCAATGCCGCCGGGCTGGCCTCCTCGATCCAGCCAGGGCTGAACCTGGGCATCGCCGGCAAGATCGGCGGCCAGTACATCCTGGGCGCGATCGCCAACTTCTTCAACAGCGATGGCGATGCCAACGTGCTCTCCACGCCCAACCTGCTGACGCTGGACAACGAAGAGGCCAGGATCATCATCGGCCAGAACGTGCCCTTCCCTACGGGCTCGTACGCCAGCACCTCGGGCTCGGTGGGCGTGAACCCGTTCACCACCGTGGAGCGCAAGGACGTGGGCCTGACCTTGCGCGTGCGCCCCACCATCAACGAGAACGGCACGGTGCGCATGACGATCTTCCAGGAGACCTCCACGGTCGACCAGAACTCGCTGACCAACGTGAACGGCCCGACCACCAACAAGCGCTCGATCGAGTCGAGCGTGCTGGTGGAGGACGGCGGCCTGGTGATGCTGGGCGGGCTGCTGTCGGACACCTACAACAACAACATCGAGAAGGTGCCGCTGGCCGGGGACATCCCGGTGCTGGGGAACCTGTTCAAGAACGAGAACCGCACGCGCACCAAGAGCAACCTGATGATGTTCCTGCGCCCGACGGTGATGCGCGATGGCGCCTCGACCGAGGCCTTCGCTTACGACCGCTACGACGAGATCCGCGGCCAGCAGCTGCAGACGCAGCCCAACACCGACAACATCATGCTGCGCGGGGTGAACGCCGCGCCGGTGCTGCCCGATACGCGCAAGCTTGCGCCCAGCCCCCCGCGCGGTGCGCTGCCGCCGACGGCCGATCCGGTCAGCGCACGGGAGCTTCCGTAGGGCAGCAAGCGGAGGTGTTCAGTGCCATTGAAGGCCGGCACAAGATCGCCAACTGGAAGGGCGGCAAGAACAAGCAGTCGAGCGCTGCGTCGATATGTGAAGCACCCCGCACGGTCTTGCGCATGAGCGATGCGGGGATGAAGCGACGGGGTTCAGTTGCTGTACAACGCGCCCCGGCCGGTGCCGCTCACGTAGATGCGTCCGTAGATGTTCTGATCGGCCGCCATCACGCCGATGCCGCCGAACTTCACGCTCTTCCAGGAGGTGCCCTGGGCGGGTGCGGGTTCAAGCGCGGGTGCAGGTGCGGTTGCGGGTGTGCCTGCAATGAGTGCTTCTGTCGAAGTGCCCGACGACCCACCGCTACAAGCCGCGACCCATGTGCTCAGCACGCCGATCGCGATGAGCCGCGCGCGATTCCAGTTGCGGGGGAACGTCGATGAAACTGGAGACGATCTGCCAATGGACACCTCACTTATTTTTCTTGAAATCTGTGGCATTTTTTGGCGTATTGCTTGGAGTTGGAAGAGATGTGCCATGGGCGTGCCCGTCCATCGCGCATCGGGTTCACTACGGCTACTTGGAAACGAACAGCCGCAGTTCGGAAAGATCCGTGAGGGTGCTGTCGCCGTTGTTGGCTGTGATGTTGAGCCGGTAGTAGCGATAGGAGGCCGGATTCGCGATCGCATAGGTCTTCAGTTCCAGGCGGTAGTCAAACACCTGGTCGTTTTGCGTGTCCAGCGTGGTCCAGGTGACGCCGTCGTTGGAGGCCTGGAACTGCCAGTCCTTCGGATCGCGCGGGACCGGGTTGGTGGTGCTGGTGATCGCATAGCGCTGGACGCGCTCCGTATGGCCGAGGTCGTACTGCAGCCAGCCGGTCGTGCCCACGTAGAGCCATTGCGACAGCGAGTTCCGGTCGAAGGCGCGTTTCGCTTGGGTCGCATTGCCCGCGCTGTCGCTTGCGGTGCCGCCGGTGGCAACGTTCACCATCGGACGGGCCGGCGTGGCGCTGTCCATGGGAGAACGGCCGCTCGTTCCGGCGGAGTTGCTCGCCGTGACGGTGTAGTAGTAGGTGGTGCCATTGACCACGGAGGTGTCCGTATAGCTGCTGCCCGTGACGCCCGACGCGACGGTCTCGTAGGGTCCGCCGCTGAACTCGGAGCGGCCGACCGTGTATCCGTTGGCGCCGAAGGACGCCTGCCAGCGCAACGGGACGGCGCCATCGCCCGGCGAGGCCAGCAGCATGGCGGGCGCCGCCGGGATGACGCTCGGCGCACCACCGTCGCCGCCGGTGATCTGCACGTTGCTGAAGACGCTGTTGTTTAGCTGGCTGGTGACCGACGAGACCACCAATCCGACATAGACCGTGTCGGGAACGGGGGCATCGATGCGGCCGACATCGGTGGCGGCCCAATTAGTGCCATCGGGAGAAACGTAGCCGGTGATGATGTTCCCGATGCGCTCGAGCTTCACCCAGTAAGTGGGCCCGGAGCTCGCAACCTTGTTCGCGTAGTTCGAGCCGCCATACACCGCCAGCTTCGTCATGTTCTGTAAGGCTTCACCTTTGTAATTTATCGCCATCCAGGCGCGCGGAGCGTCTGGATCCAGGCTTGTGCGCATCATCACGCCCGCCATTGCGGACGGGTGGGTGTTCTGGAGCGACTCGACTTTCGCGATGATGGCGCTGTTGCCGGTGAGGGCCTTGTAGGCGAAGTGGGAACTGTCGAGTGCGCCCCAGATACCCCGGCCTGCCCCAGCCACGTTCCACTTGCCGTCGGCGTATGTGGCCGTTCCGGCCGGGCTGGCGCCCCCGATGTCGGCATTGCTGAATCCCGAGGTGATCGAGGCGGTCGAAGGAATGGGCAGCGCCGGCGGCGGTGTCGCCTTCGACGTGTCGGCGTCCTTGAGGAACATGAAGCTGGTGCCGTCCACCGGCATCCGGAGGCGCCTCTGCGCGATGAAGGGGGCCTGGAGACCCTTGCGCAGGACGTAGGCGCCATAGATCTGGGTCAGCGCCACGCTCCCGCCATTGGCGCCGTCCCAGCCGTGCCCGGTGACGTCGGTGAGGTAGTAGCGATCGGTGGTGCCGAAAGGAAGCGCTGCCGTGGGCACGCGCTCGTTCACTCTCGCGAAATACTCACCCGCGGCCAGCAGGCGGTTGTCGAAATCGGAATAGATGTCGATGCCTTGGCTCCAGAGCGCCTCGGCGAGCATGGTCAGCGACTTGAGCTGCCCATAGGCATGCCCCTGGTCGCGCAGCGAGTCGCCGAGCATGCCGATGTCGTTGGAATTTCTCAGCCCGATGTGGGCCAGCGTGCGGGCCTGGTAGACGACCTTGTCCAATGCCTCGATGTCGTCGTTGTAGATCGCCATCAGCCCAAGCGCGGTGAGGGACAGTGCGCCCTTGTTGGCGGCGCCGAACGAGCTTTCGCCGTAGGGGTTCGCCGCCGGCATCAGGACGTCCTTGAAGTACTTCTTCACCGTCGCCGTGTCGGACTCCTTCCAGCCCGGCCATGTGGCGCGCAGGATTTCCGCGCCGCCCACGAACTGGAGCGCGTAGTCGCCCAGGTCGAGCATCGACTCGCGACCCGAGAACTCCGTCTGCGTGGTGGCCCACCCAAGCAGGAACTTGCGCGCGTTCTCCGCGTATCGCTCGTCACGGGTGAAGTACCACATCAGCGAGAGATTCGAGATCGCGACCATGTCGTTGCGCCAGGCCCAGAGATTCTCGTCAGGGGCGCGGCTCACTTTCGCGAACGGGCCATGCCCTCCGTAGCTGAGCCTGGACATGGGACTGCCCGCCACTTGCTCGAAGCCGGACGCCCATGGCTCCCTGCCCTGGTCGACGTATGCCTTGAGCGTCGCGAGATCCGAGAGGGTGACACCAACGCCCGGATGCTTGATGACGCGGGCCACCAGGGTGTCTCCCGGGGCGGCGGGGACTTCGGGGGTGACTCCCGTGGTGGCGGGAGTCTCCGGTGTGCCTCCCGCGACAGCGGGGACCTCCGGGGTGCCCCCTGCGACAACAGGGACCGTAGCGCCTGCCTGGAAATTTTCCGAATCTCCGCCCCCGCAACCCGGGAGCACGACCGCGCTCAACACGAGCAACGCAGCAGCAAAATCAGTTTTGTCAAACATGGGAGCCGTTGGTTAATGCGCAGAAAAGTCGCGGAGCCCGGCACGGGCCGCCAGCTTTCCTGGAGGCGCTGATTTCATTGACAAGCCCGCGATCCGCCTTGAAGGCTTTTCGGCTCGCGAGGCTGACTGATCCTGGTGTTCATCCAGGAAGAGGATGTAGAACCGGGGCGCCTTCCACATACATGGTGGTCGAATACGTCGCCGTCGGATCAAGTGCGATTCCGGCGTCCGATCGCTACTTCAAGGCCGCACCGCCTCGCGCAAGGTACTGGCCCGACAGGCGGGCGAATTGGCCACCATCGGTGGTGATGGAGGTCTGGTGGCTTCCTCCTGGGCTGAAGACGATCGCGAACGTGTGCGTGTCGCCGTACTCCTGGGTATTGCGCAGCATGTAGTCGACGTGGTTGTCGCGGTAGTGCTGGTCAGTGCCGCCGGGCGTGTCGGACGGCACGCCCATCGGCGTCTGCCACCACAGGATCGGCAGGCCATTGCCCAGTGCGGCACGGTAGTCCGAAATCTGCTTCTGGGAGTCGTGGAAATTCGGGCTGGTCTTGTTGCTTGCGTCCCAGTAGAACGTTCCGGTTCGGCCCCTGCATTCGTCGGGCGGCGAGTCAGCTTCCCAGCAGCCCGCGTCGCGGTCGCTGGTCTGGGCGACGATGAAGTCCGCCTTGTCTGCCCCGACCACGCGCATCTGCGCGCCGATCTCGGCAGCGGTGCCGCTCCAGAAGGAGGGCGGGAATCCCACCAGCGCCTTGGGCGCGATCTGCCTGCCCATCTGCACGAGGCATTGGCCGAGGCCCGCGGCGGTGTTCGGCAGCCCGGCGCATTCCGGCTGGTTGTTCACGACGGCCGGAATTTGCGTCGCGTCGTGGTCGGGCCTCTTCGACGCAAGGAATCCCCAGAAGTCCGGCTCCAGGTTGATCAGAACGGGCCCGCGCAGGTCCGCAATGAGCTGGTACATCAGCCGCGTCTGCCCCCAGTATTTGTTCATGAAGGCCGCGTCGTTGATGCCGCTCAGATCGCCCTGCATCTGGTAGAGCGTGAACATCGGAATCGCGCCGTAGGCCTGCTTGGCCTGCGCGGTGTATGTGAGGTACGCGCCGTCGGGACTGTTCCAGGTAGGCCAGGCGCCTGCGCCAGTGCCTACCAGGTAGGTGTCCACGATGTCCGGGTGAATGTCCTGTTTCTTCATCTCGTCGATGGAACCGGAGCCGAGCCCGAACAGCACCCGGGCGGGCTTGCCGAGCCTGGTCACCAGTGCTGTGGTCGCTGCGACGGGCGAAGTGCCCCCATCTATGCCGCCCCCTGTGCCGCTCGCGCCGCCTGTGCCACCGCCACTTTGGCCGGTGCCATTGCTGCCTTGACTGCCACCGCCCAGACCGGACAGGCCGGCCAGGCCACTGCCCTGGTTGCCGCCACCCCCACCGCCGCAGCCAGACAGGAGCACCAAAAGCATCAGTGCGGAAACGCATCCTCGGGGGAACATCATCATGGGAATGTTTTTTTGAGATTGAAGAGAACCAGCCGCCGCACGCGTTGCGTACTTCGCATGCGGGGGAATACTTTCGTCGTGCATGGCCAGCATGTATGTCGCAGGCTCGGGCCCGGATGCACTCGCCGACCACGCCATGAGGCGCACGATTCATGCCTCAGACCCCGCCGGAGAAGAACGCGCCAATTGATCCCGGAAAGTGACGCGGAGCGTCGCTTCGGATTAACCGTGTGACAAGTTATGGCCAGCTCTTAAGTGGAGTCCGACAAAAAAGGAAATACCGGCGCATCAGGCCTAACATCAACCAACACTTGTGCATTACAAGGCGCTCCATTCACGATGCAGCGATCGACGGAGTAGAGCAACCAAGACTTCATCTCTTGCTTTTTGAATGCGTCAAAAATCGAGATTCACTCACTCATTTTTCATAGGAATGGCGTTGTTCTCTCACGCGTGCGCGCAGCCTCTGAACGCTATGCACTGGATGCTGGCACCCAATCCCGATGACTGAGCTTCTCCACAGCCATGTCGGCGAGCCGCTCACGCAACACGCCGAACGGCACCTGACATCCCCGGAAGCCCTCTCGATGACATGACCTTCTCCTGGTTGAAGGCCCGGCCAGCGCATCAGTTCTGATTTACCCCAGTGGTCCAGCCCCAGGGGTTCACTCCAATCAACAGCCGCTGGTTAGCCAAAGATTTCTGCCGCCCCCGCCGGGTCAGGGTTGCGGCCGAATGGCTGATCGGGTGGCTACGGGGGCGTGCAGATGAAGCTTGATTCAGCGTCTGGATCGCCGCTACCGTTGTACTTTGCGAACTGCGGATACTTGCAGAGCGGGCGTTGCATGGCTTTGGTCCCCGGCGCTGCCAAGCTATTGGTCGCTACGATTTTCTTGCTCGACGGCTTCACGCCCTTTTCGACCCAGTCGAACATGGGCCCGACCAAGTCAACCTGGTCAGCGCCTTTTCCGACACCGAGCCCGTTGGCGCAGTGATCGACGCCAGGCGCCTGGTAGTACTCGACAAATTGGTCCGCCGCGGTCTGGCCACCCGCCGAGGCAATCACCTTGTTGTAGTAGTCCGTGGTGTTATGCGGCGTGATCAACCAATCCGTCAGGCCATGCCAAAGCAGCAACTTGCCCCCATGTGCCCTGAACCGCGAGAGGTCCGGGTTCACCGCATCGATCAAGCCGACGAGATAGTCGAGACGCGATGTGTACTGCGCCGGGTCGATCTGCAGGGGATCCGCGGTCGCGCTCTGGGCGACGAAGTACTTCATGAAGTCGCCGCCAAGCAGCATCGGGCCGAGTCCACCCCAGGCTTGCAGAAGCGCCGGGTCGGCCGTTTCTCCTCCAAAGGGAAATCCCGGCCATTTGTAGCGCCCCCCTGCCACGCTGGTGGGCTCGTACATCGTCCTGGCCGATTCCAGTTGGGAATCCGTCAGGCACGAATCCGACTCGGCGCCTGTGCACTTGAGCGCGGACAGGTTGAACGTGCAAAGGTCGGGCCGACCGATAACATTGTCTTTGAGCCCGTCGAGTCCGTCGCACTGGCCCATCACGGCATTGGCAATGGTCTGGACCTTCGCCTTGCTCAGGGCTGCGCCGGGCTTGGCTAACTGCTTCATCTGCTTTTGGTAGTAGAGGAACTGTGGCGTGTAGGCATTCGCGGGTGCGCGCGAAATGACGCCGTCGAACGCGTCTGGATACCGTTGCGCCTGGATCAGGCCTTAGCGTCCACCGCCGGAGCAACCTTCGTACACCATCTTCGCGCCGGCGACTTCTGCGCTGCCCAGGCGGGCCTTCATGATCGCCTTTGCCGCAGGAAGCACCCGTGCCACCGCCAGGTACGCGTAGTCGTTGAGCATGTCGGCATCCAGGGCGAAACTTCCCTCAAGGCTCGACCCGGAGTGCCCGTGGTTCGTCGCGATCGTGGCATAACCCCTCTCGGCCACGCCCGGGCTGGACGCGCTGGCGGTAATCACACCATCGAATCCGCCGCCCCCCATGAAGACGGTCCGATGGTTCCACGCCGTTGGTATCCTGACTTCGAAGGCCAGATCCTTGGGCATCTCGCCGCGTACGAGGCAGTTCTCGGGAACTGCTCCCGCCGTCGGAAAAAACTGCGCCTTGGCAACGACTGCACCTTCGAAAGTCTGGCCCTGCAATTCCTTGCACGCGGCCTCGGCCGACTTGGCCACCACTGGCACCGCAGGCGCTGCACCCGAAGAACCGCCGCCGCAAGCAACCAACAAAAGGGGTGCCGCCAGCAAGAGCGCGGCCGCCTTCTTCAGAGGGCGTCCAGGGTCCGATTTGCTTGCACGATGTGCTGTGGCGGCGGCGGCCCCTGGCCAAGCGCGAGAGGGCCTATCCAGATTGATCATTTCTGTCTCCAATAGCTCGTTTTAAGAATGGGCAGGCGCCTGCTTGCCCGAGCGAAACGGGTCACCCCTCGGGGCGTGACCTCGACTTAGAGTTCCGGATCGAACAAGACCCTGCCGTACGCGAGCACGCTGACCCGCTCATTGGCGTCCTTCATCGAACCCTCCAGTTCGAGAACGCTTCCGTTCTTCCGGCGGGCGGCGGCCGATGTGGATGTCACGACCCACGCCAGGGTCACGGTCTCAGTTGCGAATACGGGATACAGCAGATCGACCGAAAAGCTCATGCCCAGGACATGGCCCCTCTTGGCCAAGTGAGACCCGACCAAGCCCATCAAGAGTGAGGTCGTATGCGCCCCGCTCGCGATCAGTCCACCGAATCGCGTGTTGCGCGCGAAGTCTGCGTCGTGGTGCAGCGGGTTCTCGTCCCCTGCGGCCCGTGCAAACGTGCGAACCTGCTTGTCATCGAAGCGATGGACGCGCGAGAAGCAGTACCCAGCCTGGATCGCGGGGCCCACCGCCGGCATGCACTCAATCATGAGTTGCCAACCTGGTGATGGCTTCCGTGCTTCCCGCTTCCTGGCGCAATCGGAACTTCTGGATTTTTCCGGTGGCGGTCTTGGGGAGGCTTGTGAACACCACGCGGCGCGGACATTTGAAGTGGGCCAGGCGTTCGCGGCAGAAATTCAATATCTCCTCTTCGGTCGGTGCTGCAACGCCGGCTCGCAGTTCAATGAAGACGCAAGGGACTTCGCCCCATTTCGGGTCTGGCTGAGCGACCACGGCGGCGTGCAGCACCGCTGGATGTCCATGAATCACGTCTTCGACTTCAACGGACGAGATGTTCTCTCCGCCCGAGATGATCACGTCCTTCGAACGGTCGGTGATCTGGGCATAGCCGTTCTCATGGAGCACCGCGACGTCGCCGGTGCGGAACCAGCCGCCCGCGAGTGCCTTGCGCGTGGCCGCTTCGTTCTTGAAGTAGCCCATCATCACCGTGTTTCCGCGCAGCATCAATTCACCGACGGTCTTGCCGTCCCGAGGAACAGGATCGAGCGTGTCCGCGTCGCCGACCATGAGGCCTTCGAACATGGCGGCCCTCGCGCCCTGCCTCACTCTGAGCTTGCCTTGATCGGCCGGCGGGAGGTCGTCCCACCCGTCCTGCCAGACACAGCTCACCGGCGTGCCGGATACCTCTGTGATGCCAAAGACATGCTCCACGTCGAAGCCCATGGCCAACACCGCGTCCAGCACGGAGATCGGCGGAGGCGATCCTGCGGTCAGTACGCGCACCGGCCGGCTCAACCGGGTGTGCCGCGCGGAGTCCGCCAGCATGGCCATGACGATGGGCGCGGCACAGAGATGATCGACCTGGTGCACGTCGATCGCCTGCAGTACCGCTTCGGCGGACACCCGGCGCAGGCAGACATGCGTGCCGGCTGCTGCCGTGATGGCCCACGTAAAGCACCAGCCGTTCGCATGGAACATGGGCAGCGTCCACAGATACCTCGGCGCCCGGGGAACGGCCCAGTTCGTGTTCTGGAGCAGGCTCATCAGGTATGTGCCGCGGTGGCTGACGACCACGCCCTTGGGATCGCCCGTCGTTCCGGAGGTGTAGTTCAGGGCGATGGGCTGCCACTCGTCAGACGGCCAGCGGCCCGCGAAATCCGGATCGCCACTTGCGAGCAGCGATTCGTAGTCGGCCTCGCCGATGCGCTCGCCTGGCGGTGCCAGATGATCTTCGATATCGATCACCGAAGGCGGATGGTCGAGCTTCTTCAGCGCCGCGGCGACGACAGCGGAGAACTCGCGATCGACCAGCAGCAGCCTGCACTCGCCGTGCCGCAGGATGAACGCGATTCCCTCCGCGTCCAAACGGTGATTGATGGCGTTGAGGACCGCACCGGCCAGCGGCACGCCGAAATGCGCTTCCAGCATGGCCGGTGTGTTGGGCGCGAGGACGGAGACGGTGTCGCCCGGCTCGATGCCCCGCGCGACAAGTGCCGACGCGAGGCGATAGCAGCGCTCGCGTGTCTGCTCCCACGTCCGCGTCAGATCGCCATGCACCACCGCCACGCGCTTCGGATGCACGAGGGCGGCCCTATCCAGGAAGCCAAGCGGCGTCAGTGGCACATGGTTCGCTTCGCAGCGGTCAAGGCCCGTTCCATAGGACTTCGCACTCATGGTCTTGTCTCCTTGGCGGTGTGGTGAAACGTGGTGAAGGTCGACATGGGCTCGCGCTCCGTGACGAGCGAGTTCTCGACGCAAGCAGGGTCGGCATGGCCAAGGCTCATGCCGCACACGAGCATCTGCCCGAGGGGGATCTCCAGGAAGTCGGCGATCTGACGATGGAACTTGAGGAAGGCTGCCTGAGGACAGGTGTGAAGATTCCGCGCCCTCGCTGCGATCATCACGCTCTGCAGGAACATGCCGTAGTCCAGCAGGCTTCCTTCAGCGAGCTCGCGATTCACGGTGAAGAAGAGCCCGACGGGTGCGTCGAAGAAACGGTAGTTGCGCCCATGCTGCTTGTGCATGCGCTCTTTGTCGCCCTTGGCTATTCCCAACAGGCCATACAGGTCCCAACCGACTTTTCGGCGCCGTTCTATATACGGGGAAAACCATTCGCGCGGGTAGTAGTCATAGGGCTCCTGAAGGTCCCGCGAACCTTCCGGGTCGTCGTCGAGCTCGGCCAGAGCCTCGGACAGCTTCGCCTTCGCCTCGCCGGTCAACACATGCACGCGCCAAGGCTGCATGTTCATGCCGGAGGCGCTGTAACGCGCCGTCGAGAGAATGGCTTCGACTTCCTCGGAAGGCACGGGCGTGGGCAGGAAAGCCCGTACGCTGCGCCGACTGGAGATGGCCCAATCCACGGCTTCTCTCAGGACTTCTGCGCTCAACGCGGGCGCGGTCACTCGGTTCATTCGGAAAATCCTTGCCTTACTTGGGAGCCATCCGGATCGCACCGTCGAGACGAATCACCTCGCCGTTGAGGTACTGGTTTTCGATGATGTGCAGCACCAGGCCCGCGAACTCGTCCGGACGACCCAAGCGCGGAGGGAAAGGCACCATCTGCCCAAGCGCTTGCTGCACCTCAGCCGGCATGGCCGAAAGCATCGGCGTCTCCATGATCCCCGGCGCCACGGCCACCACCCGAATGCCCACGCGCGCGAGTTCCCTTGCAACGGGCAAAGTCATGGCGGCAATCCCTCCTTTGGAGGCGGCGTATCCCGCTTGGCCAATCTGGCCATCGAAGGCGGCAACCGACGCCGTGTTGACGATCACGCCGCGCTCGCCGTCTTCTGCGGCGCTGTTCTTCGCAATCTGCGCGGCCGCAAGCCGCAGAACATTGAAGGTGCCGACAAGATTGATCTGGATCGTGCGCGCGAAGGCATCCAGGTCGTGGGGGCGCTCGCGCCCCAGCACCTTCTCTGCGGGCGCCACCCCGGCACAGTTGACGGCGCCGTGGAGGTCGCCGAAGGCTTCGCGGAACAGACTCAGCGCGTTCTCGACATCGGCCGCGGACGTGACGTCGGCCCGGACTGCAATGGACCGCTCTCCCAGCTCATCGCAAAGGGCTTGCGCTGCGGCAATGTCCCGGTCCAAAAGAAGGACGGAAGCCCCTGCTCTCATCAGGCGTCGGGCCGTCGCTGCGCCCAGGCCGGAACCTGCACCCGTGATCACGAAACCACGATCTGTTGCTTGCAATTCTTGTCTCCTTCGCGCCTGCTCACCGGCAGGCGCCTTGTCGGTTCACTCTATCCACCGTGTGCCTTTGCGGCCATGTCCGATCACGTCAGTAGCGTGGGGTATACGGACATTCCGATGCGGGCTTTTGCTTGCTAGCTGGCCAATGCGTTCACGGCGCCGGCGCGCGTCGAGTCGGCTCGCGACTGGTTCACGAACGTGACGGCGATAGCCCCTAGAAGCCCGGCAACCGCGATCGCCATGAAGTTCTGCTCCATGGGAAGCTTCAAGGAGACAAGCCAACCGATCAGAACCGGCGCGACGATTGCGCCGATGCGGCCAATGCCGGATGCGAAGCCCACGCCCGTTGACCGTGTCGCGGGCGAATAGAAATCGCCGGCGTATGCATAGGCCAGGAGTTGCGTGCCCAACGTGGAAGCACCAACGATGAACACGGCCAGGAACAGCAGCTCGGTCGACTTCGTATAGGCGAGTGCGGTCAGCGATATGGCACCTACGGCATAGAAGCCGATCAGAACGTGCTTGATATTGAACTTATCGCTCAGCAGGCCTCCACCGATCGCGCCAACAATGGCACCGACGTTGAAGACGATCACAAAGTTCAAGGCGGAGCCGAGGCTGTACCCCGCCATGGCCATCAGTTTGGTGAGCCACGAGTTCAGCGCGTAGACCATGAAAAGGCCCGTCATGAATGCGACCCAGATCATCACGGTGCTGAGCCCGCGGCCTTCCTCGAACAGGCTGCGTATGGGTGCTGCGCGCACCTTGTCGGTGGGCGATCCACCGTAGATGGCGTCCACTGCATGCAACTGCTCAGGCGCAATCCTTGCCGCCATCGCCCTGAGCTGTCGTTGGTCACCCTTCTTGACGAGGAACGACAGCGACTCCGGCATCGTCTTGAGGATGAGTGGAATCAGAAGCACAGGGAGTCCTGCCACGTAGAAAACCCACTGCCACCCGTAGCCTTCGATGAGTTGCTTGGCGGTCAGGGCGACAAGAATGCCGCCCACTGAATAGCCGGCAAACACCAGAGTCACCAGGCGTGTGCGCAGATTCGATGGAGCGAATTCGCCCATCTGCGCCGTCACGATGGGGAGCACGCCCCCGATGCCCAGGCCGGCGATGAAGCGGGCGACGCTGAAGCTGATCGGGTCGTTGGTCAAACCGGCCGCAGCGGTGAAAAGGCTGAAGAGCGCAACGCACACCGCGATCATGCGAGGGCGCCCGATTCGATCCGCCAAGGTGCCAAGAAAGATGGCCCCCAGCATCGTGCCGAGCAGCGCGGAGCCGGCCATGACGCCGGCGCTTGTTGCATCGACCCCCATGTCTTTCATGATCGACGGGAGTGCTGCCCCGACGACGGCCAGGTCATAGCCGTCGATGATGAGGATCAGCACGCACCAGAAAAGAACGAGCCCGTGGAATCCATTGAAGCGCGATCGACCCGCCAAGGCGTGCACATCGACTTGTTGCATGTTGTCTCCTGTCGTTAGTGTTGGCCGCTTTGTGCGGCGTCGACCGGAGGTTATTTCTGCAACTCTTCGGTGCCCATGCCCAAGGGCCTCAATATGGGCGGGGCGTCAGGACACGGGAGCTACGGGCGCGGTGAGCATTCCTGCGTCGTGTTGCTGGAGGAGCGATAGGTGCCGGGGCTGACGCCAGTCCACTTCTTGAAGGCGCGATGGAACGCACTCGTTTCCTGGAATCCAGTCTGAGCGGCAACCTCCGCCACGGTCAGCGACGCGCTCGAGAGCAAGTCAATGGCGATGTCCCGGCGCAGGTCGTCCTTCAACCGTTGATAGCTCAACCCTTCTTGTTGCAGCCTGCGTTGTAGGGTTGTACTGGAAAGGCGTAATTCCCGAGCGATCCTTTCCAGCTCCGGCCACTCGTCCGGCATCCGGCTGCGCAAACTCTTTCGGATCTGGGCGCTTGTACTGGCGTCGTTGCGGTATTGAACCAGCAGGTTGGCTGGCGCCGCCCGCAGAAAGCTGTCGACCGTCTCGGGCGTCTCCGCGATCTTCAGGTCCAGCAGGTCGCTCGCGAACACGATGTGCGTGGTCTTGGCATTGAAGCTCACGTTGTCGCAAAACCGTGTGCGGTAGTGGCTGTCGTCGGCGGGAGGCGCGCACCGAAACTGCATCTCGCTCAAGGGAATGCGCCGATGCACAAGCCAGCATGCCAGGCCGTGCACGAGGATGAACCAGGTGCCGTAGCCGAACAACCGGCGCAGCACGCCGCCGTCGTGGAGGATCACGCGAGCTTCGCTTTCCGTACGGATCAACTCGCCACGAAAATCGTCCAGCGTCGATCGAAGAAATCTGAGAATGCGGCGCAGGGCGTGTTCGAGGTTGTGCGAGCTGACAGCGGCACGGGTCATGAGCGCATAGCTTCCCCGCCGAAGCCCGTGGCTGTCCAAGCCGAAGAATTCGTCGTCCATCAGATCGGCAAGCGCGACCCACATGCGCGAATACGCCGCTGCGGAGATGCGCGCGCGAGGAGAGTTCAGCAACTCGCGATCCAGCTTGGCGAGTTCAAGGACATGGGTGATCTCCATGTTGCGAAGCTGCGCGGCATGAAGCGCTTCATGCACGAGTTCGATCGCGATGGTTCCCTTCAGTCCTGCGGACTTCATGCTCGTCTCCGGCGAATGGCTTTGATCAGGTGTGCGCGCTCAGCACGATCCAGGGCGGGCGGCAACGCTTCCCGGTTGCGCCGCTGGCGGCACCACGCTGCCCCAAGTCTAGGCGAGTGCGCTTCGCTCGATCCCACGACTTTGACGACGGTTGCAGACTTGTTCGGACTGCCAACGCACCGGAGGGCGAGATTGACCGCCGTCGAGAACCATCTGATCGAACTGCTTCCCGCGAAGGACCGGCGGCGCTTCCTCGCCATCTGCGAACCCATTCCATTGATCTTGGCCGACGTGCTCTGCTCGCCCGGCGAGTACACGCGCTACGCCTATTTCCCCACGGAAGGCTTTATTTCGCTGCTGACGTTGACCGGCGGCAGCCCTGAGCTCGAAGTCGGGATGGTCGGGCGCGAGGGCATGCTGGGCGCGCAAATCGTGCTGGGGGTGGGCACAACGCCCCTGCGTGCGGTTGTGCAAGGTGCGGGGACGGCATGGCGCGTCGACGCGGGTGCCTTCCGCAAGGAGCTCGAACGCAGCGTGGCCTTGCAGCGCGTGCTGAACCGCTACCTCTACGTGCTGATGGCCCAGCTGACAACCTCGGCCGCATGTCTTCGCTTCCATCAGATCGGCCCACGTCTGGCCCGGTGGCTGCTGATGAGCCAGGACCGAGCCCACTGCGACAGCTTCCGCGTGACGCATGAATTCCTGGCCTACATGCTCGGCGTGCGACGCGTGGGCATCACCGTGGCTGCCAACGCCTTGCAGCACAGCGGGCTGATTGCTTACCACCGTGGCGATCTCAAGGTGCTTGATCGCAGCGGCCTGGAAGCGGCAGCGTGCGGCTGCTACGCGGCCGATCGGAAGGCCTACGCCGACACGCTGGACTGACGCCGGCGGTCGGACAACCAGGCAGTGCATTCCGGTTTGTTCGATAGCGAACAGACTGGAATGCGCCGCCTCGGTAACTTGATATCAAGCAAGCACCTAGGAGTGAATCATGAGCATTGGCACCATTCTTCTGATCATCCTGATCCTCGTTCTGATCGGGGCGTTTCCGTCATGGCCGCACAGCCGCAGTTGGGGTTACGGTCCGAGCGGCATTCTCGGCGTCGTCGTGCTCGTGCTGATCGTCTTGTTGTTGACGGGACGCCTCTAGGCACTGCGGTGCAAGCGAGTTCATCAACCGGCGACGTCGACCTGCATCGATGCGAGGATCTGCAATGCCCATGCAATTGCTCGAGCGGCTTTGCTCCGCAGATATGCCAGTGACCATCGACGTGCACGAGGACATCGAGTAATGTGATTTGCTGCGCGCTGCAAGACTGATAGAGGCAGATCTTCCGCCGTTCATGCACTACCAAGGGCGAACAACTTACTCCGGTCAGGCCACGGTGATACGGGTGACGGCCAAGGGCGAAGCGGCCTTGAAGATGCGTGCTTGTTCCCTGTTGAACTCGACACAGCGCCTGCCGATCTGGAGGCGTCGGACGCACGATAACGGGACGGGCTTGGCTGCTGCGCCAACAAGCTGACGCGGTGTCTACCTACAACAGGGCCTCCTCGAAAGCACGACCTTCTACAGGACATTGGCAATGCGCCCCCGCATTCGATGTCGATATCCGCAGGAGGCTCCCCAAAATGACGCTTGCCGTTTTTATTGTGGAAGATGAGCCATTGATCCAAGACAGCCTCAAGGTTGTGCTCGAGGGCTACTTGCAGGCCGAGGTAATAGGTACTGCGCTCTCCGAGACCGAAGCTGTGGCCTGGCTCCAGGCGAATGAAGAGGCATGGCAGCTTCTCGTCGTGGACCTGTTGCTGAAACAGGGCACAGGGCTCGGCGTGTTGGCCGCCCTTTCAGCGCTCGGCGGGAAGAGAGGGATCGTGGTGGCGTTGACCAATGCGGCTTCTCCAGACAACCGTGCGGAGTGCATTCGTCTGGGCGCCGATGCGGTCTTCGATAAGGCAGCAGAGGTCAATGAGTTCCTCGCCTATTGCGCTGCCGTGCATTGACGGGCGGTCCCATTGATGCGCGCCTGCAGGCGCAGACAGCTATTTGTATCTTTTCGTACAAGCGCACACTCCGTCCGCCTACAGCCAGTTGCCATAAGCAATGAAAAATCCCTCTCCATGGTGGAACTGGAAAACTCAGATCAACACGGATTGGCGGCCCAGGCTGCCGAATGGCGCCGACGAGCACTCCGTGGCGATCGAGATGCCCGAGGCATCGCCCACGCGCTCGAAGTGGAAGTCCGACGGCTTCGGGGCAACGCTCCTGCCATGAGCCAAGAACTGCTAGACACTCGCCCCCTCGCCATTTGGGACTCTGCACGGCCCTGGTGGAAGCGCTGGTAAGGCAGTTCGACCGGTCATTGCACTCCCTCGTTTTTGAAGCAAGGCATCATGCTGCGCAGCCGCGGGTGTTCAGCGGGTCGGCTGCCAAGTTCTTGACGAGAAGCAGCGTCGACATGAATTGCGCGGATGGCGGCAGAGTGCGGACCTATGTCGGCGGATCCGTTTTGAATAAACCTCGAACGTTGAGCACGGCCAGGCAAACCTGAAGCGCAACGAGTGCCGTGGCAGATGTGTGCAAGGCCCAGACCACCCACAGCATATTGCTGAACAGGAATACCCAGAAGCCGATATTCCTGCGTCGCTTCGCGCTGGATGCGACTAGCCAAGCTGCCGTGAGAGATGCGATGAACGCCGGCCATTGGATCAGATCAAGGGCTTCACTCACGGCGTCACCCGCCAGCAATTGCCGGTCGCATCGCAGCGCCTGCGGATTCGGCCAGGCGTTGCGCCACGGCATTCAGCAGCGCGCCCGCAAAGCCGCCACGCGCCCGTGCATCGGTGCGAGCGCTGGTCACGACCCGCGGCAGCGAAGTCCAGGATACGCTGCAGCCGGCATCGACCAGCGCATTCACCAGGGCGACGTCCTCGCTGCACGCGAGGTGCCTGAACCCGCCGACGCGAAGATACGCCGCCGCCGAGACGCCGAGGTTTGCGCCATGCACATGGCGATGGGATTCGCAGTCGAAATAGGTCTCCCGGAAATGTGCCTCGAGCAGCGCTGCATGGCTCCCGTGAGGCGACCAGTCCAGCACGGACACCGTTCCACATACAACGTCTGTCTGAAGAGAAAGTTGAACCGCCAGCCAGTCTTCCGAGACCAGCGTGTCGGCATCGGTGAACGCAAGCCATCTCGCGCCCCTTGCCAGGAGAGCCTTCGCACCCACGGCCCGAGCCACTCCGACATTTCGCGCGCGAATGGTGACGGTCATGGCGCCACAGCTGGACGCCAGGATGCCAGTGGCGTCCGTGCAGTCGTCCAGCACCACGATCGTCTCCACGGGCTCCCCCATCAGTGCGGGGTGCTGCGATGCGATGCGCACTGACGACAGGCATCCGCGAATGAGCTGCTCTTCGTTGTGCGCCGGGATGACGATACCTAGCATGGTTGAGATCTCGTGCCGTTGTAGATCGGATTGCCTGCCAAGTACCGAAGATAGAGAGCCGCCCGTACACGCCACGTCAGGAGAAACGCGGCGGGTCTGTAGGCGACAGACATCCGGGCTCGACGAAGGAAAACAGCCGCTCGAAGCGGGCGGCCGGACTACGCGCGGGCCATTGCACGGGTGCTAGAAGTCGATCTTCCAAATTCAGGAGCGCACCCATGGCAGCATCAAAGAACGGCAAGTCAAAGGCGGCAGGCTCGCCGACTTCGCCAACCCCGGCGTCAGCGAAGGAAGTGAAGCCGAACCTGCATCAGCAGAGTCACGAGACGCAACGGTACGGGGAAATCATCAAGCTCCCCAACGGGCTGTCGGAGAAGGTCTGCAAGCAAAGCGTGGCGCTGCTGAACCAGTGCCTGGCTGACACGATCACGCTGCGCGACATGTACAAGAAGCATCACTGGCAGGTAGTGGGCCCGACCTTCAACCAGTTGCACCTCATGTACGACCAGCACTACGAAGGCCAGGTGCTGCTGGTAGACATCGTTGCCGAACGGATTCAGCTGCTTGGCGGCGTTGCGCTCGCCATGGCGCCCGACATCGCCGAAGCCACCAAGATCGCCAGGCCGCCGCGCGGGCGCGAACCGGCTGCCGTGCAATTGCGCCGGCTGGCCGAGGCGCATGAGCAGATCATCATCTCGGCGCGCGATGCGGCCGAGCAGGTCGACAAGTCAGGCGACGCCGGCAGCAACGACGTGTTCGTCAGCAACGTGCTTCGCACCAACGAACTGCAAGTGTGGTTCCTGACCGAGCACCTGGTCGCCGCCTCGCCGGTGACTGCCTGACGCCGGTCGGTGGTGCCAAAGGCTCCGTGCGATAGCCGCTGCTTCACATGTCCGAACCCGCACTCGCCGATGCCTTGCGGCAACTGCAGCTTCGCCACGGGCGCGACCTCGCGCTGAAGCATCTGGTCGACGCGGGCATCGACGTGCTGCCAAGACCGGGTGCCGGCCGGACCCTGGCGCGCTGGCGTGTGCTGGCCGATGTGGCAGCCCATGACCTTTCGTTGGTGAAGCTGTTCGAAGGGCATGCCGATGCTCTCGCCATCCTCGCCGAACTCGGCGCCGCGTCGGCCGCACCCGCGGGTGCGCGCTGGGGCACCTGGTGCGCGGAGCCGCCCGACGCGCGCGTGGTGCTCGACGCGATAGAAGGCCATCGCATCCGCCTGACGGGCACCAAGGCCTGGTGCTCGGGCGCCGCGAGCGTGACTCACGCCGTCGTGAGCTGCTGGAATGCGGCCGGCGAACCGTGCCTTGCGGCTGTGGCCATGGATCAGCCCGGTGTTCGGGTGACCGGCAATGGCTGGCATGCCGTCGGCATGGCAGCGAGCGCCAGTGTCGATGTGCGCTTCGACCGCGCGGTGGCCACGCAGATCGGGCGGCCTGGCGACTACGTCAACCGCGCCGGCTTCTGGCAGGGTGGCGCCGGCATCGCGGCATGTTGGTTCGGGGGCGCGTTCGGCATTGCGCGCGCGGTTCATCAGCGCGCGGGACCGGCGCCGGACGCTCATCGCCTCGCGCACATTGGCGCCATCGAAGTGGCCTTGAACGCCGCCGCGGCGCAACTGCGAGAAGCCGCAGCCTGGATCGACCGGCACCCCGAAGACAACGCACAGCGCATCGCCTTGCGCGCACGCCTCACTGTCGAGCAGGCCACCAACGTCGTCATGCACCACGCAGGCCGCGCGGTCGGCGCCGGCCCGCTGTGCCGCGACCCGCACTTCGCCCACGCGATGGCGGATCTGCCCGTGTTCCTTCGCCAGAGCCACGCCGAGCGCGATCTTGCGGCGCTCGGCCAGCTCGCCGCGAACGAGAAAGAGGAGCCTTCGTCATGGACGCTGTAGCACGCCGCGCCATTCGGGGCGAGGGCACCACCGAGATCGAGTGGTGCCGCTGGCCCGGCCTTGCACGTCTGCCCGCGATCGCGCCGCAAGAGCTGGTTCCGCAAAGCGCACGCGCCGTGGTCGTCGCGCCCCACCCCGACGACGAGGTGCTCTCGGTCGGCGGCCTGCTCGCGCTGTTGGCCGACTGCGGCAGGCCCGTTGAAGTGATCGCCGTCACCGACGGCACTGCCAGTCACCGCGGCTCGACCGAATGGCCCGTCGAACGGCTCGCGCGTACCCGGCCACGGGAGAGCCGAAAGGCACTGCACTGCCTGGGCCTGGCCATCGAGCCCGCACGGCTAGGCCTGCCCGACGGCGGCCTGAAGGGGCTGCGCGCCTTGCTCGCGGCCGAGCTCGTGTCTCTTCTCCGGCCCGGTGACGTGGTGTTCACCACATGGCGCCAGGACGGCCATCCCGACCACGAAGCGACTGGCGAGGCCTGCGCGCTGGCGGCCGCGAGCACGGGCGCCAGGCTGGTGGAAGTGCCCGTCTGGGGCTGGCACTGGTCCCGTCCCGGCGATAGGCGCATGCCCTGGCAACGCGCCTTCAGGCTCCCGCTGAGCGAAGAGGCCGTACGGCGCAAGCGCATGGCAGTCAAGGCGTTCACCAGCCAGTTGCGGCGCGATGCGTCCACTGGCTCGGGCCCGGTGCTTCGCGCCACCACCGTCCAGCGCGCGGCGCGCCCCTTCGAGGTGGTCTTCCTTTGAGCAGCGGCAATGAACGACCAGCGGCCCTATTTCGAATCGCTCTACGCGGCCAGCGAAGACCCCTACGCGCTGCGCCACCGCTGGTACGAGGCTCGCAAGCGGGCGCTGCTGCTGGCCGCCTTGCCGCAGGAGCGCTACCGAAGCGGCTACGAGCCCGGCTGCGGCATCGGCGAACTCACGCTCGCCCTTTCACAACGCTGCGACCATCTGCTGGCAAGTGACTTCTCGGCGCATGCCGTGGACATTGCGCGCAAGCGCACCGGCGGGCTCGCCAACGTGCATGTCGCGCACCATGTGCTGCCCGCCGGCTGGCCCCGCGAAGCCGGCCGCTTCGACCTCATCGTGCTGAGCGAAGTGGGCTACTTCCTCGACCGCAACGACATGCACCTGCTGGCCGCCTGCTGCCAAGACACTCTGGAGGCCGACGGCACCCTCGTGGCCTGCGACTGGCGGCCCGATTTCGCACAGCGCAGGCTTCCCACGCAGGAAGTACACGGCGCGCTGGCCTCGCTCGGCCTGGCACGCCTGGCGTTCCATGAGGAAGACGACTTCGTGCTCCAGGTCTGGACACGCGATGGCCGCTCGGTGGCTGAGCGTGAGGGCATCCGGTAATCGGCATCGTCGTTCCCGCTCACAACGGGAGGCGCGCGTCGGCGCGACGCTCAAGGCCATCCTGCAGTTGACGACGGATCCGGCGCTGCGCGGTACCTCGCCTGCTGCATGAAGACCACGGGCTTGCCGCGAAAGCGGTCCGCCCTCATGTCTCCGATAGCGAGCGGAGAATTCTCAGGCGTTCCTGTGTGGCTCTCAGGACGGATTCAGAAGACCAGGGGGGCAGTGCAGTGGCATGGTCTTCCATCTCGGTGCATAGGGTCGCGTCCAGTACCGGCATCAACCCGTTCATCAGCCTTGTCTCGACTGCAAGCACGACAGCGCGGTGCAGCGTGCTTGGCAGGACGCGTCCGTTCAGATAGTCAAAGACCAACGTTTCGGCAGCAAACAAGGAAAGTGACATGGCGCGGGCCTATCGACATGACGCCACAGTAGCAGTGGCCGCGGTCGAAGTCTGTTCGATACCGCGCCTATGCGTCACCGTTCAGGGTCTGGTCCAAACACCCGCCCGCGCTCACTGCCCTGCATTGCCTCGAGGCCGTCGCCGACGAAGACTGGGGCGTGTTATGCGTTCTATGCCGAAGCGCGCGTTGACCAAGGTGGAGGGCCAGGTCGCAGCGGGCGCGCATGTTCGGTATCGCACAGACAAGACGCACTCGACCGTCTACAAATATGGAGCGCAAAAGGTCTTGCACACTTTGCCGGGCGCTTCAGCAAGCGCGCAGTGAATGCATTGCGACCTCTAATTTTGAGGGCAAAGAAAGGTTCATATGAACACGCTTTTCAATATCAAGACTTCGATTCTTGTTGTCGTCATGCTGGTACTGCCAATGGCACAGGCAGCGACGATGACCAAGGCCGAGTATCAGGCCGGCAAGACTCGCATCAGCGCGGACGTCAAGGCCGACAAGGCGGCGTGCGTCCTCTTGGCTGACAACGCCAAGGACATCTGCATCGAAGAAGCCAAGGCCAAGGAGAAAGCTGCGCGCGCCGAACTGAAGTACGGCTATACCGCCAAGTCCAGCGACCGGAACAAGGTGCTGGTTGCGAAGGCGGAGGCGGGCTATGCAGTCGCCAAGGAAAAGTGCGATGACCAGTCGGGCAATGCCAAGGACGTATGCGTCCAGGAGGCCAAGGCTCTCAAGACCAAGGCGCTGGCCAACGCCAAGATGGGCAAGGAAATCGGTGAGGCCAAGGTCGATGCCAGCCAGGCAAAGCGCGATGCCGACTACAAGGTCGCTACCGAGAAGTGCGACAGTATGTCGGGTGATGCCAAGGCAAGTTGCGCGGCCGCCGCCAAGACAAAGTTTGGGAAGAGCTGAATCTGGGGAACGCTGAAGGATGCTTCACTGTGGAAGCCTGCAAGCCCAATCGTCTCTGGTCGACCACGAATGACTTGGTCGAGAACGACATCGCGAGCCTCGCCCAAAACATGAGGCAATGCGAGCGCGCACTTGGCCGTGTCCCGCGACTGCGATCGGCGGTGCAAACTGTGCGAATCGAGATCGGGGCGCACATCGTGACGTCGGCGTGCCTCGGGAGTGCCGTTGGGGCCTCCCTGGTGCTGGCGTTCGTTCACTTGGGATTCCTCTAGTTCCCTTTTTCTCGCCTTGGCTTGGTTGTCGATGTCTGTGCGCAAGTTCTCATCAAGCGCGGGCACATCAAAGAAAGCATCCGGAAGCTCGCTGACGAAGGCACCTGAGGCCCAGTCATCGGCGTAGCGCTGCGCGAGTGAACCGCGACGAGGTGCATGGTGCGTCACAACCACCGTCGGTCCGGTGAACGGTTCCAACAGAACATCAGCTCCGACACGACGGGTGATTCGCTCTTGATATGAAACAACTCTGTAGCCACGACCGATCCCATGGTTCAGAAGTAAGTGCAAGCCGGGCAATGTTCGGCAACCACACCGATAGGGTCCATACATCGGACGGCATCGGCCGTGCGGCGTGCAATCGAAAGTTCAATCGATCGTGATCGACGCATGCGGCACGTCAGCCCACGCTGCGACACCATGCATAGATGCTGCGCGGTTGCTGCTCGAAGAGTTCCGGCGAGGTGATCTTGATGGCGTCGAACGGCGCCACCTTGAAATTGACTGCCGAGCAATGCGCCACCAGGCGAGCGCGTCCATCGGCATCGGCCTCCATCACAAGCCCCACATGGCCGTAGTTCTCGCCGCTTCCCGCCTTCGGGTAGACGACCAGCGCCCCGGGCGTGGCCCTGGCCCGGCGTTCGAAACGCACGCCGGCGCCCATGGCATCGGCCCAGATGCTGTCCGTGTAGATCCAGCCGGCAGCGTCCGTATAAGGCGCGGGATTGCTTTTTCTGCCGAAGCCGAGCGCCCAGCACACGAAGCCCGAGCAGTCGCAGGCGGGCACCACCAGCGCCGGATCGTGCACGTCGAGTCCTGCTGCCAGGGCCAATGGCTCCAGGGCGTGCTGCTGCACCAGAGGAAGCGTCGGCCACAACTGGCCGACCGGCAACGCACTCGTCGGCAATGCCGCATCTGCGGACCGCCCTCCTTCACCGAGCCAATAGACAGTGCCCTGTCCACAGGCTGAATGCGCACGCGTCAGGACATCTTCAGTTCGATACATACGGCTCCTTTGGGACTTCTTCCGAAAATAACCGTGACTCCGCTGAGCGGCGATACCGCATAGGCGCTATGGCCCGGCGGCATGCGCAGGCGAAGAATGGAGTCGTACACTGCGCCCGAATACCCTGGAGTGGGAATGAAAATCCGCGTGCTGATAGTCGAGGACGAGCCGGAATTCATGCGCCGGTTCTCCAACGCCGTGCTGGCCGACCCGGAGCTTTCACTCACGGGGGCGGTCTCGACCGGTGCCGCGGCAATGGCGCTCCTGGGGGCACAACCACCCGATGTGCTGTTGCTCGATCTCGGTCTGCCCGACATGGACGGCACCGAGGTGATTCGCTATGTCGCCCTTCACCATTCGGCATGCGACGTGCTTGTGGTAACCATGTTCGGCGACGACCGGCATGTGATTGCCGCACTGGAAGCGGGAGCGACGGGCTATCTGCTCAAGGATGCGGGCGCTGACCGCATCGCCACCAGCATCCATGAACTGCACGCGGGCGGCTCCCCTATCAGCCCCGGCATCGCGCGTCGCATCCTGGCGCGGATGCGCACGGCCACGACCCAACCGCGTGACGAAAGCCCGCGCGACGCGGTGCTGACACCACGGGAAACGGAGTTGCTGCGCCTGACGGCCAAGGGCCTGAGCTTCGACGCGATCGGGCAGCTCCTGGAGATCTCGCCGCACACCGTGGTGGCGCACGTCAAGAAGATCTATCGCAAGCTGGCAGTGCACTCGCGCGGGGAGGCTGTCTACGAGGCCAATCAGATGGGGCTGCTGTGACATGGCCAGGATTTCGGTGCCTGTTGTTGGTCGCGCTGATCATCGGCGGCGCCACCGATGCAAGGAGTGCCGACCAAGCGAATGAATCCGCATCGCCGCAGCACGCGTTGCGCCTAGGTGCCTCCGGACTCACGCCGCCCGCACCCGATGCCCCATGGCAAAGCGTGACGCTGCCCAGCGTCGCGCCGCAGCTCGGTGCTGCAGCCCCTCAGGGCCCGACCTGGTTCCGCATCGACTTCAAGCATCGCCCAGGCCCTGGGCCGTTTATCTGCCCTACCTGTACGGCGGCGGGCAAGTCTGGCTCAACGGCCAACAGGTGGCCAGCGTGCCGGAGTCGACGGACCAGCTGCGCGTGCGGTGGGAGCGCGCGCACCTGCTGCCCTTGCCCGACAACCTGCTGCGCGATGGCGACAACGAATTGATGGTGCGTGCGGCTCCCGCACTGGGGGAGCACAGCCTGCGCTTTCCGCGCGTGGACATCGGCCCCGTGGTCACGCTGAGCGAAGCGAACGACCGCCGCCAGTTCTGGGTGCGGACCGCGCCACAGCTCACCGTGCTGGCCTGCCTGATCGTCTCTGTATTCGTCCTGTTCATCTGGTGGCGACGCCCGGGCGAGGTGCTCTATGGGCTGTTCGGGCTCGCAACCGTGTTCTGGGGAATCCGCACGCTGACCTTTGTGATCGAGGTGGTGCCGGTGGAGCGCTGGCAGCTCTGGCGGCTCGTCTACCTGGCCGCCACCGGTGGCTTCGTCGTGGTCATGGCGCTCTTCGCCATGCGCTTCGCCGGCCTGCGCCATCGCGGGCTCGAACGCGCACTGGCTGCGTACTGGTTGATCGGCCCGGTGTGGCTGCTGCTCGCCGGCTCCGCGGGCGAACCGCTCGTCAACCGCATCTGGAGCGGCGGGCTGATACCCATCGGCATCGGAATCATCGCCGTCTCGTTCTGGGCCGTGTGGCGCGAGCGCAGATGGGCTTCGGCAGTCATGCCGGCGGTTCTCACGCTGGCAACGCTCGCAGGCGTGCATGACTACCTGATTTCGTGGGATGCGGGGCTCATGGAGCGCGTGCTGCCGGGTTGGGCGGGGCACCGCCTGTTCATGCTGCACCACGGCGCCAACCTGATGCTGTTGACGATGGGCGTGCTGTTGTCGCTGCGCTTCACAAGGGCTCTCACCTCATTGGAGCAGCTCAACGAATCGCTGGAGTCGCGCGTGGCCGACCGGGAGCGCAGCCTGTCTGCCAATTACCTCCGCCTGGCGGCGCTGGAGCGGCAGAACGCCGCCGCCGAAGAGCGACAACTCATCATGCGAGAGATCCACGACGGCCTCGGCTCGAAGCTCTTCACTTCGCTGTCACGGGTGGAACGCGGCGACATGAGCCACCTGCAGATCGAAGAGTCGCTGCGCGCCTGCATCGCCGACATGCGGCTCGCGCTGGACGCGCTCGCGCCGGAAGACCACGACCTGCGCACCGCCCTGGGCGACTTCCTGTTCCGCTGGCAGGGCGAACTCGAAGCAGCTGGCGTGCGGGCCGCCTGGACCATCGACATGCCCGACGAAGCCCCGGGCGTGCCGCCCCACACGACGCTGCAGATACTGCGCATTGCGCAAGAAGCGCTGACCAACGTCGTGAAGCATGCGCGCGCGAGGCAGGTGGAGCTTCGGCTGCAGCGGGCCAACGGACTGCTGCGGCTGGAGATCCAGGACGACGGCCTCGGTGCCGGCCTGGCGCCCGGCGCCCAGGGGCGCGGCATCGTCAACATGCGCGCTCGCGCAGAGAGGCTCGGCGGCACGCTCGAGCTGCGGCAGGACGCGCATGGAACCTGCGTCGTGCTGAGCGCTCCCCTCGCATCTTCTGCCGCCTGAGCCGGAGTGCTCCGCGGCCCATCCCGCAAACACGCGAGGGCTTGGCCCGAAGACGGTATTCCGCAGCAGCACCGCGATTTCTACATTGGATGCTATGCACAGACATGACATTCCAGAGGAGCGCGAACGCATGACCCCACAATCCGGGCCCACCGACGACACCCTGTCGAGGGTCGGCCGCTGGCTGCTGGCGATCGCAGTGGTTGCGCTGGCCTCGCTGATCCTCTGGATGGCAGGATGCGGCAACCGGCTATCGACCTACGGCGTGAACGGCACCATCCACATCGGGGAGTCGATCACATGAGCCCCGCCGGTGATCTGCAGTCTTCGGCCACGTTGATGTCGATCGTGAGCTGGCTCTACCTGGCGACCAACTCCGTGCGCGCCGTTACCTACGTGCCGCAGATCGTCGCCGTCTGGCACTGCACGGACGGCGCGCGTGCGATCTCTCTCGTGACCTGGAGCTCCTGGGTGCTCGCGAACCTCACCGGTGTGATGTACGGCGCCTGGGTCGTGCGCGACGGCCTGTTCGTCACGATCTCGGCCATCAACCTCGTGTGCTGCGCCACCGTCGCGTTGATCGCGGCGCGCCGCAGGGGACTGCTCTAGGAGATGTCTGTATAAACTCGCTTCAGCACATGCTTCGGTTCTTCGGCTTTCCCCTGCCTGTGCCGATTGAGGGGACGTCGCAGCTGCACCGCCGCAGGAACACATTCGACAGCGGCCCGCTCCCGGTGCGTGCTCCTCCACCGCAGCTTCAGCCTCCTGTCGAGCAGGCCATGGCCGAGCTCTTGCGAAAGAACCAGTTGCTCGAGACCTCCGGCCGCGCGAAGGTCTGCCTCTTCGCTGCCGCAATCCACGACCTGCGGCAGCCGCTGCAAGCCCTGATGCTGTTCTCGAACGCGCTGTCGAGCGCCGATCTCGACACCGATCGGCTGCACCGGCGCATCGAACAGATCCGCCAGTCCGTCGACTTTCTCGATCGGCTGTTGACCGGGCTGCTGGACCTGACGCAGATCGAGGCGGGCCGCACACCACCCAGGTGCGCCGATCTGGCGCTCGATCCGCTGCTCGACGAGGTCCGGCATCACTTCCGCGCTGTGGCCGAGGCGCAGGGAGTGCGGCTGGTGGTGCGCCCCACCGGCGCATGGGCGCGCTGTGACGGCGTGATGCTCGCGCGGATCCTCAACAACCTGGTGAGCAACTCGCTGCGCCACACACACCACGGCGGCGTACTCGTGGGCGCGCGGCGGCATCGGGAAGGCATTCGCATCGATGTCTGCGACACCGGGGTCGGCATTCCACCGCAGCATCAGACGCGGGTCTTCGAGGCGTTCTACAGGATCGATGCCCCCGAACAATCAGCCGCGCGCGGACGCGGCCTGGGTCTGGGGCTGGCCACGGTGCAGCGACTGGCCGATCTGCAGGGCGCGACGGTTCGGTTGCGCTCGCGGCCCGGCCAGGGCACGGTGGTGTCCGTCGTGCTGCCCGCAGCGCGCAGCGCCGGCTGAGCACTTCAATCGGGCCTGGGCGGCCACACTCCAGGAGCGGATCTGGTGCGAAATGTGTTAGGTGGTCTGGTGCTCCTCGGCTACGTTGGCCTCGTCTGGTACGGCGCGACGGGCAAGACGGGTGTAAGCGACGTTGATAGATGCGAATCGCCCCGGATTTACTGCCACTGAATGCGAATAAACCGGGAGTCGTGATCGCAAGCAGAGCTCGGCAGGCGAGTTTGCCACTGGCTGAGGTCGCAGGTCACGGATGATCGCTGCGGGTTTGCAAGCTGCACTTCGGCGCGCCAGCTCCGGCCTGCAACGTGACATTTGGGAACGTTCTTCACCGTAGCGATGTGCGCGGCGTCGCACGACAGGGCGTTGGATACGCATCAGGGCGATTTCTCGCTCTCCAGGAGATGAAATGACGTTTTCGCGAACCGTTTTCAAGCTAGCTGCTGCGGGTTTCGTTGCCGCCGGTACCTTGTTTACCGCCGCATCGGCCAATGCGGGCACGAGTTGGTCCATTGGCGTCAGCGTACCCGGCGTGGTCGTGAGCGAGCCCGCACCGGTCTACTACGCGCCCGGGCCTGCTTATTCACGTCCAGCCCCGACCTACTATCAGCCTGCACCGCCGGTGTACTCCGTTCCGGCACCTGTCTACTACGAGCCTCGCTCTCATTGGGAGGAACGTCGTGCAGAGCGATGGGAAGAGCGTCGCGCGGAGCGTCGTGAATGGCGCCGCCGGCAATGGGAGCGCGAGCAGCACCGCCGCTACTACGAAGATCGTGACTGATCTTCGGGGTCATCGGTGTGCATAGTTTTTGAGCCGCTGTCGCTCAAGCAATACATGCCTGCAAGCTGACTAAGCATGAAGAGCGACAGCGGTCGGCATCGAGGCGGGTCCCTGAGCGGCTTTTTTCTCCCTGGCCTCTACCAGCGCCGAACCGCTGTCGAGAGGCAGTGTGCGCGCCCCCATCAGAGCCAACGTGAAGTCTGTGCGGGAGTTCCGCGAAACGATACCTGTTGTCCTGTGAGGTGCGACCTCGAAACCTCGGGTGAAGTCTTGAGGAGGTCAAAGTAATCCTTTCGAGGAGCAATCACAGAAGCCAGAAATGGACATTTGATTGCTTCATTGAACATGTCGTTACGCTCGTTCCGATCATTGCCACACAGCGCAATGCATCCGAATTCAAAAGAATCAACGAGGGTCACGCATGCATTTCGACGCGACTGCCGCGCACGGCAGCTTCAACCATCGCCAGCTCAAGCGACTCGCCCTGCAAGGCGCTGCAGTGCTCACGCTGCTGGGCATTTCCGGATGGGCCCAGGCGGCCTGCTCACTGAACTTCACATCGCCCAGTAAGGGTGCCAAGGTCACCTCGCCCAACATCACGGTGTTTGGGACCGGCGGCGGTGATGCCACCACCGGTGACGCCGGCACCGTGACCGCCACGCTCAACGGTTCGCCGTTCTTCAGCTACTCCGGGTCCTTCACCGCCGTCGTGTCGTTCCTGGAAGGACGCGGCGTGCCCGTCACGCTGCGTTCCGGCCCGAACTACCTGGCAGTCTCCGGCAGCGTCGGCGGATGCAGCGCGTCGGACTACATGACGGTCTACTACGACACCTCCGACGTCATTCCGCGCAAGAACAAGGGCGACGGCACCGAGCGCAACGGACCGCAGTCGTGCACCGGCAACCCCATCAACTTCGCGATGGGCAACAAGGTACAGGAGGAAGAAGACTTCCGCAGCGCGTCCACGCAATATCCTCTGCGGTTCGCACGCATCTTCAACAGCGCCGACGGCTACTGGCGCTACTCGTACGCCATGCGCCTGAGGATCAGTGCGACCGAGGCCGTGCTGCTGCACGCAAATGGGCGTGAGTCGCCGTTCGCGCGCAGCGGCTCGACCATCACGCCCGATGCGGACGAACTCGGCACACTCACGCAAACGGGTTCCGGCTGGCTTTATGTCGACGTGGACAACACCCGGTACGAGTTCAACACCACCGGCCGCCTGACGAAGCAGACCCATCCCGATGGCTGGTATCACAGCCTCTCTTACGGCACCAATGGCTCCGTGACCGTGACGGACGGCTTCGGCAACAGCATTAGCTACACGGAGGACGCCCACTTCCAGCCGCGCACGCTGACCACGCCCAACTTCAGCGTCGCCTACAACTACGACACCACCAACCGGCTCACCTCTGTCACCAAGACCGCCGGCTCCAACGTGACGAGCCGCACGTACCACTACGAGAACGCCGCCAACCCGCGCTTTCTCACGGGCGTGACCGATGAACTGGGTGTGCGCTTCGCTACCTACGCCTACGACTCGCTGGGTCGCGCGACGAGCACCACGCACGCAGGCAATGCCGGGCTCACGCAAGTGGCCTACAACGCCAACGGCACGACGACCGTGACCGATCCGGTGGGCCGGGCCACGACCTATCACTACGTCGTCGTCAATGGCGTCAAGCGCATCTCCCAGATCCAGGGCGAGCCGGCACCGGGCTGCCCGGCCAGCAACTCGTCGTTCACCTACGACGCCCGAGGCCTGCTGTCGAGTCAGACCAATGCGACCGGCAGCGTCACCAGCTTCAACTACAACACCCGCGGCCTGGAGGCTTCGCGCACGGAAGCGCTCGGCGCACCCGAGCAAAGAGCCATTGCCACGACCTGGGACACCACGCTACCGGTGCCCACGCTCATCGCGCGGACCGGCCAGGAGGCGGCGTACACCTACGACACCAGCGGCAAGCTGCTCACCGAGACGATCACTGACACCGGCGGCACATCCGGCACCGCTCGCACAAGCCAGCGGACCTACACGACCGAAGGCCTGGTCCATACGCACACCGAACCCAACGGTGCCGTCACCACCTACGCGTACGACACCCGCGGGAATGTGCAGAGCGCGACCAACGCGCTGGGCCACATCACCGCCTACACCTACGACACGGCCAACCGCCTCACGAGCCAGACGGACCCGAACGGCCTGGTCACCACTTTCACGTGGGATGCGTACGACCGGCTGCTCACGCGCACCGTGGGCACGGGACCTGGGCAGACCACGACCCTGACCTATCACCCCACCGGCACGATTGCGACCACCTCGCTGCCGACCGGGCTGGTCACCAGCTACACCTATGACGCTGCGCAACGCCTGACCGGCTGGAGCAACAACCGTGGCGAGAGCGGCACCTACACCCTCGATGCGGCCGGCAACCGCCTGACGGAGCAGACACTCAACAGTTCCGGCTCGATCGCGTGGACGACTGCGCGCACGATCAACAAGCTCAACCGCGTCGCCACCCAGACGCAAGGGACCAATCAGAACGAGAGCTTCAGCTACGACGCGAGTGGTGATCGCATCGCCCAGACCAATGGGCTGAACCAGACCATGAGCTGGAGCCTCGACGCGCTGGCCCGCGTCAAGACCATCACTGACGCGGCCAACGCCAGTGCCGGCCTCGGCTACAACGCGCTCGATGCCATCACCCAGGCCAGCGACTTCAACGCGGTCGCCACCAGCTACAGCCGCGACGCGCTGGGCAACGCCACCGCAGAAGCCAGCGCTGACAGCGGCCCTCGCAGCAGCCAGTACGACGCCCTCGGCCTGCCCAGCCAGATCATCGATGCGCTCGGCCAGGCCACGAGCATCACCCGCGATGCGCTGGGACGTCCGACCAGCCTCGTCTTCGCCGACGGCAAGACCACGACCTTGCGCTACGACCTGAGCACCAACAGCAAGGGCTACCTCAGCGAGATCATCGACCGCTCCGGCATCACGGAGTACACGCGAGACATCCACGGGCGCGTCACTCTCAAGAAGCAAACCCTGGCGACAGGCGCAACTACGGGCAGCGTTCAGCAAGTTGCCTATACCTACAACACCGCCACCGGCCAACTCGCCAGCGTCACGTATCCGGGCGGCGGCGTGCTCAGCCACTTCTACGACACGACCGGCCGCCTTCTGCAGCTCGGCTGGAACGGTGCCCCGCTGATCGATGCCGTCACCTGGAATGCCCTGGGCCAGCCCACGGGATGGAACTGGGCCTTCACCAGCACCAGCCCGAAGCTCGCGGCCAACCGCAGCTACGACAGCGCCACGCGTCTCACCCAAACCGAGTTCAGCAGCTACACCTACGACGCGGCCGGGCGCATCGGCAGCCTTACGCAGAACCTGTGGGGCCCTGCCGACAGCGATCCGACTCACACCACCATTGCAGTGGCCGACAACACCTGGATAGTCGGTTACAGCGCGACGGGCCGCATCGTCAGCTTCACTGGTCCTGGCGACAGCGCCAGCTTCAGTTATGACGCCAACGGCAACCGGATGGCGAGTACCCGGGTTCTGGCAGGCCAGACCACCAGCCGCGGCTACACCCTGGAGTCGGGCAGCAACCGCCTCGCCGGCTTCAGCCAGACCATCAACGGCACCAGCAGCACCAGCGTCGCCTATGGCTACAACGCCAACGGCGACCTGACGAGCGATGGCCTCAGAAGCTATGGTTACGACGCGGAAGGCCGCCTGGCCACGGCCACCACGGGCGCCAACGATGTCAGCCCGACCACGCGCTACGCACACAACGCCTTGGGCCAGCGCGTGTTCAAGACCGAGCCGCTGTACCCGCCCAGCCAGGGCGACGAGAACGACCCGGGCTTCTGGAACAGTCTCGTGGCGTTCTTCACCAAGCTGTGGAGCCCGACCACGACACAAGCCGAGCAGCTCGGCTACGCCTATGTCTACGACGAACAGGGCAGCCTGATTGCGGAGGTGGGCAGCGGCGGCACGAACAGTTCGGGCGAGGCGCAGTACATCTACCTGCCGACAGCCAATGGGCCGATGCCGATCGTCGCCGTGGTCAATGGCACCACGTATGCGGTGCACAGCGATCACCTGAACACGCCGCGCAAGCTCACCGATGCGACCGGACAGGCAGTCTGGCAATGGGGCTACAGCGCGTTCGGAGAGGACAAGCCGACGCTGGCGAAGAACCGGTTCGCCAATCTGGAGGTGACACCGAATCCAGGCACCACGAACATCGCAGAAGTGAAGTTCAACCTGCGGTATCCGGGGCAGTACGCGGACGAGGAGTCGGGACTGTTCTACAACTACTTTCGCAGCTACGACGCGAGGTTGGGGCGCTACAGCCAGCCGGACCCGATCGGGCTGGATGGTGGGTGGAATCGGTTCGGCTATGTCGATGCGAATCCGCTGGGCTTCACGGATCCGGAAGGCCTGAGGAACCTGCGGCAGGCGACGCCGGGAGGCAACGCCTACAACCGACGCCAGTGGGAACGGCATGGCCCCGGGTCCATCCAGACACCGCAGAGCAATCTTCCACGCAGTGCTGCGTATGAGGCTGGGGCAAACATGACCCAGACCCCCAACCCTGCATACCCAGGGGCTCCCTTGGATTTGCCATGTGTCCAGTGGGATTGCTCGAGCGGATCAGTCTGCAGGCCCAATGACATCAAGAGTTCGACGGACTTTCTGCCTCCTGCACGCTCCACCGCCGATGCGCCTGCGGGGTGTCGCTGTATATCGGCGGGCAGAGATCCCGCGTTTCAGCTTCCGTACGATCCGAGCATCGATCCCTATAGCAACGCGAAGGACGTGAAAGACAACTGGCGCTCCGGTACCAGATTGCTCCGGCGATGAAAGGAATCTTGTTCTTCACTGGTTGCGCACTGATCGCCATCGCGATGGGCATGCCAGAAGGTTTGCCAACGCATAGCGGTGGGATGAAGTCACCGCTTCCTTATTTCTTCTACTGGCTGACACGTCTCATCGACCCTTGGGGAGGGAAGTACTTGGTCGTGCTTGTTGGCTTGGCCATGGTCGTTTCCTCCTTCTTCATCCCCAGGCGTTCGCGCGAATCGAAAGGCGACGGCGATCAGTAGCCGGAGGCGTCGATGCTGTTACGAGGCGAGTCGGTTGCCTTTCTCTGGCCGACGAAGTGCCGTGTTCGGTCTTGTTCTGGGATCTATCGGAATGGCTGTGGATTTCCGCCCTCGCTCGACCCACATTTCCATCGAGCGTTGACCCGTTGCAATGTCCTTCCTGAGCATTGTTCATCAGGCAGGCTGAATGCTGCATGCGGCTCAACGCCTCACGGAAAACTGGGGCGCTTCGAGATGGAAATCAACACCCAGGAGTGTTTACGACACTATTGCCCCGTTTACGACTTTATTGAGCCAGATCAACCAGTTGTTCTTTGCCAATAATGTCCGAGACACGATCATCAGCGAAATGTCGGAACGACGACTTCGCCCAGACGCTCTGAAGTCTGAGACAACCGCGCGAGTCGACTCCGTATGGCGCAAACCGCGAGCAACAAAGTCCGAGACAACCCCCCGGGCTACATAAGTCGCGCTGCTTTGCCGGGTAAGGTTGAGTTTGACGCGCGTCAGTAACTAGAAGTTGTCCCGGAGTTCCGTCTTTTACCCACCAAGCCGCCGTCCTTTTGCGCCGACACTCATGGCTTGAAGCGCGCATTGACCTAGGTAGAAGAAAGACGGCTGGGATTTTAACGCGCGCCCTCGCGGCAGGGGCGCTGTGCACCTCACGAACGGGTGCGAGTGAATGCCGCACTCCACCCAAGCAACATTGGAGCCAACAAGTCGTTTACCGATAGGGCCAACTGACAGATCGCCCCGTTGTTGCGAACTCACGCGACGTCCTAGGCGCCATTCGATTCGAGAGGCTGCAGCTATCGCGCTTTTCAGCTCGAGTTGCTTACTGCTACGGGCCCTCAAGCTGAAGTTTGAATCAATGCATTGACTGCCGGCTTAGCAGCGATCGCGGTCTGTCGTGCGTCTGCAATTGACGTCCGCTTCTTGCCAGTGAACTGCCCTTCAACGCGGCTGCTCCGACTACCAGCGGGAAGAAAAGCTAGCCACAAAAGCCGGGGCGATTCAGTTCGCCCTGCTGTTAGCCTTACATGGTCGGCAGGGCCCCTGCCACGCCAACTCCGGCCATCGTGCCCAATTTTTGAAGTGAACTCACCATGACTAGCCCGCTGTACAACGCCTCCGTTCCCGTCATGCAGCAGATGCTGCGCGCCCTGTCCGACGTGCTCAAGAAGGCCGAAGACCAGGCGACGCAAAGAAATATCGATCCAAATGCGCTGCTGCAGGCGCGGCTGTTCCCTGACATGTTTCCGCTGGTACGTCAGGTACAGATCGCCGCAGACTTCTCCAAGGGCATTGCCTCCCGCCTGGCTAGTGCCGAGGTGCCGTCCTGGCCCGACACCGAGGTCAGCTTCGCCGACCTGCAAGCGTTGATCGCCAAAGCTTTGGCCCATATCGGCTCCTTCAAGCCTGAGCAATTTGATTCCAGCGAAAGCCGCGAGATCGTATTGCGCCCCGGCACCCCCAAGGAAAAGAAGCTGACCGCAAGCGCATATCTTTTGCACTATGGACTGCCGCAGTTTTTCTTCCACGTGACCACCACCTATGCCATCTTGCGTCACAACGGTATGGAGATCGGCAAGCGCGACTACATGGGTGCCTACTGACCCAAGACAGACAGGCGTTCGGCCACTCTGGCCACTGCCGCTCGAAGTGCAAACATGCACGGCAACCCTAATGTGTTGACGCGCGACATCGGCACCTCATCACTGGCGCAGGGTTGCGTGGGGCAATTCACCACGGTGCAGGTCGAGCGCTACGATGTCGTGCTGCCACCGATTCGCGCCTTTGAGCCACCAATGACGGTCCTCCGAGGGGCCTTCATCACCCGATGAAGGCGCCGCCCTAGATCCTGGGCCTGCCGGCACTCGAACGCGGTGTTCAACGGCCAGCGTACGGCAGCGACGAGTGATGCACGACGATGCGCAGCTTGCCGGCACCGTCCTTCACGAAAGTCCAGGTCTTGTCGACCGTGGTGACCTTGCCGTCCGGGTCAGTGAACAGCACGTTACCCAGCGTGCTGGCCACGTCGCCATGGATGAGTACGGCAGTGTTGGCAATCTCGCATTTAGTCCAGCCCTTCAGGGCGAAGCCGGTGTCGTTGGGAAAGGCAGGGTTGCCGCCCACGAAGTACGCCAGCGCGCCGTCGCGAGCGGTGCGGAAGGTCTGCGGCGATGTCGTGAGCGTCGGCTTGAACAGCACTGCGCCCAGTTGGTAGGCGTAAGCGCTGTCGATGACCTTCTCGGCCAGCGCCCTGGCGGCCGGCTGCCCTCCGCTGGAATTCGCAGCGCTGATGTCGACCAGCGCCTTGCACCAGGCCTGCTGGGCCCCCAGGACTTCCGCTTCCGTGATGCTCCGGTCGACGACTTTCTCCTTGGCGGCGGCCGGCAAGATTGCCCCTGCGATCAGGAGGCTGGCGATGGCTCTGGGAATGAATTTTTTCATTTGGGTCTCCAATTGAAGTAGTTGGATACCGGAGCGGCCGGGTGGGTCGAGCCGAGACCCAAAGTGCATCAATACGACATGCACAAGGCATGATGCGCCGGCTGATTTGCTCTGAGTAAAAGATGCAAATGAAATGAATGGTTGCCCTGGCTCCCCTGGTGCCTGTAGCTGCGTGCATGTGATCAGGCAAGAGTTCCACCCGGTCACCTGCACGGTGCCCTCGCACGGAGATCATCGTCGGCCAGGATCTTCGAAATCCTCAACCAGGAATTCGCGACCGTCTGGGCACGGGGGTTGTGTCCGGATTGATTCTCCGGCAGCCGCCCAAAGGCACGAACCTGGGCACAGGCGTACACGTTGCTACCAGCTTTGGTATGCCTTGACGTTTTCGCGCGTCACGAGCATGGGCGTCAGCAGCACAAGGCTTTCGGCCGGCGCCTTGCCTTTCACCATGGCCAGCCCGAACTCGACGGCACGGCGGCCCATCATGGCCGGCGCCTGCGCGGCTGTTGCCGAGATCAGCGACCGGGCGTCGGCCAGGCGGCGTGCGACCTCCGGCGAGCCGTCGACGGCAGTGATGACCACGTCGTTTCTCCCGGTGGTTCGCGCGGCGACCTCGGCGCCGATGGCGGTCGGGTCGTTGATGGTGAACACGCCGGCCAGGCGGGGGAAGCTGGCGAGCAGCCTCGTCATCTGCTCGAGTCCGCCCTCCTTGCTCGCACCGCCGTCGAGCGCCTCCGACATCAGGCGCAGGGATGGAAAGCCGACGAGTGCCTCGCGGCATCCGCGCACGCGATCGACCACCGCGGAGTTCGGCGGGCCGTGGATGATGGCGATCTCTCCTTCGCCCTTGAGTTCTCGCCCGAGATGTTCGCAGGCCATCCTTCCGGCGAGGATGTTGTTCGTCATGATGGTCAGGTCGGCCCCGCGCGCGGCGGCATCGAGTGCGACGACCTTGATGCCGGCCTCGTGGGCCGTGGCGATCTGCACGGCGATCCTGACCGGGTCGATCGGGGTGACGATGATCAGGCTCGCGCGCTGGCGGATCAGCGCATCGAACTGCTCGGCTTGGCGCGTGTGATCGAAGCCGCTCGACACCACGGTGAGCCGGGACGTCCGGGGCGCCCCGGTGCTCATGCCCGATTCCACGGCGCGCGCAATCTGCATGAAGAACGGATTGCGCAGGTCGCTGACGATTAGTCCCACATGCAGTCCCGGTGCGCTCTTTTTTTCATCGGCGCGGACCCCGCCGGCACCGGCGAAAAGAGCGGCGAGAAGCACCCCTGCGAGCAGTTTGCGAATCGTGACCATGCCGTGATGACTCCATTGCCTCGAAGCACGTCAGGCGACGCCGCGCGCGTCGCCCGGACCATGCACATGCACATGCACATGCACATGCAAGCCCGCAGGAGCGTAGCACGCGACCTGCGCGCGCAAGGCGCCTATCGGCGGGCGCCCCAACCCTGGTAGCTCTTGACGTTCTCGCGCGTGATGAGCTTGGGCTCGAGCAGCACGGCAGGGTTGGCAGGCTTCTGTCCGCCAATCAAGCCGGCCCCCACCTCCACGGCCTTCTGCGCCATGGCCCAGGGGTCCTGGCTCGCGGAGGCCTGGACCAGGGTGTCCGACTGGAGCGCTTGCTCGATGTCGGGCGCACCGTCCACCGAGGTGATCACGATGCCCTTGCGGCCCAGTTGCTTGGCCGCCAGGTCGGAGCCGACCGCCTGGGGGTCGTTGATGGCGAAGACGGCATCGACCTTGGGAAAGCGTGTCAGGTGCGCGAGCATGACGTTCAGGCCGCCTTCGCGGGAGGCCTTTCCGTCCTGGTCACTCGAAAGCACCTTGATGTCCTTGGCCTTGCCCAGGACGTTCTTGCAACCCGTGACCCGATCGGTCACCGCGGTGACGGGCGGGCCGTTCTGGATGATCACGTTGCCCTTGCCGCCCAGCGATTTCACGATGTATTCGCATGCGAGCTCGCCAGCGCGCACGTTGTCCGTGCTCACCACGGCATCCGCGCCATCGGCGCCCGCGTCCACGGCGACGACCGCGATGCCGGCTTTCTTCGCGCGCTCGATCGCGGGGGCGATGGCCTTCGGATCGACCGCATTGATGAGGATCAGGTCGACGCCCGCGGACACGAAGTTCTCGATCTGCGAGACCTGCTTGTTCAGGTCGTAGTCGGCGGAGGCCGCGGTGAAGCGGACCTTCGGGTTGATCTGCCGGGCCTTGGCTTCCGCGCCCTTCGAGATCGCGACGAAGAAGGGGTTGCCCAGCGAGCCGAGGGTGATGCCCACGCCGTTGAGCTCCCTGGCGTTGGCCACGCTGCTCAGCATGAAAGCTGCGGCAAACACCGCAGAGATCTTCGAGAGTCGATTCATTTCTTCATGTCTCCTGCCTGGCGTTGAAAAGGCTTCGCGGCGCGGCGCCAGGCCAACCTTGCCGCGCGATGTGCTGGGGCACGGTTGGAATTCAGGTGCGGATGCTGCTCGTCTGGCGGTAGCGGTCCAGCGCGACGGCGCCGATGATGACCATGCCCTTGACGATGTACTGCCAGATGTCGGACACACCCATGAGGATCAAGCCGTTCGTGAGCACCGCGATGATCAGGCAGCCGATCAGGGTTCCGACGATCGAGCCGGTGCCGCCGACGAAACTCGTGCCCCCGAGAATGACCGCCGCAATGGCATCGAGCTCGTAGGACTGGCCCAGCTGGAGACCGTTGGCCGCATACAGCCGGGCCGACGACATGACGCCGCCCAGTCCCGACAGCAGGCCGGAGATGCCGTAGACCACGATGAGCACCGTGCCGACGTGGATGCCCGACAGGCGTGCGGCCTCCGGGTTGCCGCCCACTGCGTAGATGTTCAGACCCAGCACCGTGCGGCGCAGCACGAACCAGGCGAGCGCCACCACGACTAGCGCGATGACCACGAGCCAAGAGATGCCGAACAGGGTCCCGTTGCCGATGAACGCGTAGGGCAGGTTGATGTTCATCACCGTCTGGTCGCCGGCCATCAGGCGCGCCAGTCCGCGCACGGCGGTCAGCGACCCGAGCGTGACGATGAACGGCGGCAGTTTCCACTTGGCGATCAGCACGCCATTGACGAGCCCGAACAGCAGGCCGCACAGCAGCGCCGCCGGAATGCTGAGCATCGCGAACTCCTGCGACAGCGAGAGGATCATCGCCACCACCGCCGACGCCGCCAGCACGGACCCCACGCCCAGGTCGATGCCGCCCGTGAGGATCACGAAGGTCATCCCCGTTGCGAGCACGATGTTGATCGCTGCCTGCTGCGCCACGATCGACGCGTTCTGCGAAGTGAAGAAGGACTCGGAGCCGAGCCCGAACAATACGCACAGGAGCAGCAGCACCGGCAGCATCCCGAGCCGGCGCAGGTGGCCTCCGTGCCAACGCCGCTTCGGCGCTCCGGCGGATACGGTGGCAGAGGCGGCGGAACCTTGGAAAGCAAGTTCGGAGGGTTTCATGATCTCGAGTGGCCAGGCGGCAGTTGTGTCTGTGGGTGAAGTGGCTATGCGACAACCGTCCCGGCTTCGGCGGTGGCGAGCGCGATGACCGCCTCCTGCGTGGCCGGCGTCGCGGTTCCGTGGCCGACCTCGCCGGCGATGCGCCCGTCGCGCATCACCAGAATCCGGTCGGCGATGCCGGTGATTTCCGGCAGGTCGCTGGAGATGACGATGACGGCCGCGCCGTGCTCGGCGAGGGCATCGATCGTTCGGTAGATCTCGGCCTTGGCGCCGATGTCCACGCCCCGCGTGGGTTCGTCCAGGATCAGCACGCGCGGCGACAGTTCGAGAAGCCGTGCCAGCAAGACCTTCTGCTGGTTGCCGCCCGAGAGACGACCGACGTTGACGTGCAGTCCTGCGGTGCGAATGCCCAGGGAGAGAACGGCGCGCCCGGCTCGAAACCGGCCCCGCGCCCGGTTCAGTATTCCGGGACCAAACGCATCGCGGCGGGCCGCGATGACATTGATGTTTTCGAGAATGCTGGCGTCGAGGAAAAGCCCCTGCCCTTTCCGGTCCTCGGTCAGGTAGACCAGGCCGGCGCGAATGGCCTTGTCCGGAGAGCCAGCACTGAGGCGAACGCCGCCGATCAGCACCTCGCCGCGCTCGGGGGATTCGGCGCCGAAGATCATGCGTGCCAGTTCGGTCCGCCCCGAACCCACGAGTCCGGCAATGCCGAGCACTTCGCCCTCATGCACCTGCAGCGAACAACCATGCACGCGGTGCCCGTCGGCCATGTCGCGGACCTCCAGGGCTATCGCCCCGCGGTCTGAGCGAACGTCCGCGCGCTTGTAGAGGTACGATGCATCGCGGCCCACCATCATGCGCACGAGTTGCTCGTGGGAGATGGCCTGGCGCTCCAGCGTCCCGATGTAGCGACCGTCCCGGAGCACGGACACGCGATCCGCCAGCTCGTAGATCTCCGCCATGCGATGCGAGATGTAGAGAATGGCCAATCCTTCGGCGCGAAGCTTTCGGATGAGGGCGAAGAGGCGAACGGTTTCCCTCTCGGAAAGCGGCGTCGTGGGCTCGTCCATGATCAGCACCCGCGCGTCGAACTGGAGCGCGCGGGCAATCTCGACGAGTTGCCGCTGCGCAATCGAAAGCCCGTCCACGACGGTGGTGGCCTTGAAGTCGGCGCCAAGCCGTTCGAGCAGGCCCGTGCAGGCTTGCTCCATGGCCTTGCGATCGATCTGACCGCGTCGCAGCAAAGGGCGGCCCAGGAAGACGTTCTCGGCCACGCTGAGGTTCGGCGAAAGGCTCAGCTCCTGGTAGATGACCGCGATGCCGAGCGCACGCGCCTTCTCCGGGGAGTCCACCGACACCGGGACGCCGTCGATTTCGAAGCGGCCACCGGGGTCGGCGGTGTAGGCGCCTGTCAGCGTCTTGATGAGCGTCGACTTTCCGGCGCCGTTCTCGCCCATCAGGGCAAGGATCTGGCCCGCATGCAATTCGATGCTCACATCGAGGAGCGCGGGAATGCCCGCAAAACTCTTCGAGATGTTTCTGAGCCTGAGCAACGGATGTTCGGCGGACAGTGCCATGGGTTTGTCTCTCTTTGCGGCGCTGTCCGCTTGTATGGGAGACGATTGAATCGCCCGGCGGTTAACACGCAGTGAATGACGAGGCGAGAGAGCGAAACAATTGAAATGCGGGCGCGTGTCCGCGCGCCGGCCGGCCCTCGAGCTCAGGGCGCTTGCAGTGCAGCGGAAGCGGCCTCAGCGAGCTCGCTGGCGAGAAAGGGTTTCCTGAGGATGCGGAGCGTCGACGATGCGCCGTACCGGAGCGCGAGCAGATCCGACGGCAGGCCGGACATCAGCAGAACCCGAAGCGTCGGGTCGAGGCGCTGGGTCGCATGCATCAGGCTCAAGCCATCGTCGTCGACGCCAAGACCGACATCCGAGAGCAGGAGATCGAAGGCCGCACGCTCCATGGCGCGCAGCGCCTCGGTGCTCGACCCGACCGCGATCACCTGTGCACCCTGCTGTTCGAGGAGATCCTGCGTCGACTCGCGAACGTCGATGTCGTCCTCGACGAGCAGCACCCTGACGCCGCGCAGCGCGACCGGCTGCTGCGGCGGCGCCGGCGGACTCCCCGTCTCGGGCAAGGACGCATCGACAACCGGCAGCGTGATGACGAACGACGTCCCGCCGTTCACGATGCTGCTCGCGCGAATGTCGCCCCCCGACTGCTTGACGAAGCCGTAGACGATGCTCAGGCCCAGCCCGCTGCCATCGCTTTTCCGGGTGGAGAAGAAGGGCTCGAAGATGCGGTCGAGCACACTCCTCGGCATGCCGAAACCGGTGTCCGACACCGTGATCTCGATGAATTCGCGGCGCTCATTGCCTTCGCTGCCATGCTGGGTTGCAAGCCTTGTCTGGATTCGCAGTAGTCCGCCCTTTGGCATGGCTGCAGACGCATTCAAGGCCAGGTTGAGGACGGCGTTCTCGAGCTGTCCACCATCGATGAGCACTTGCGACCCGCCTGCCTCCAGCATCAGCTCGACACGAATCCCTCGGCCCAGTGAGTAGTCGATGAGATCTTCCAGCCCTTCGAGCAGCCGATCAACCTCAATGCGCTCGCGGTGCAACGGCTGCCTGCGTGCGAAGGCCAGCAGGCGGGTGGTGAGCACGCCGCCCCGTTCGGACGCTTTGAGCGCCCGCTGGGCGATCCGTCTCGCGGGCCCGGAGAGATCCGGCAGGGATTGCAGCAGTTGCAGGTTGCTGACGATGGCGGCCAAGAGGTTGTTGAAATCGTGGGCGACGCCGCCGGTGAGCTGACCGAGCACGTCCATCTTCTGGGTCTGGCGAACCTGCAGTTCGAGCGCGCGGCGCTCGCTGAGATCGTTGTAGAGGGTCACGAACCCTCCTTGGGGCATCGGCTGGCTGCGCACGGCGAGGACGCGCCCATCCTCGAATTGCAGGTCCACACTGACGGCCCGGCGCTGCCGTGGCGCATTCATTGCCTCGAAGGGGCCGAGCTCGGTCGATGCGTCCGCTAACGCTGGCATCGCGCGCTGAAGATCGCCGATCGTGGCTCCGGCATGCACCGCATCGGGAGGCAGGCCTAACAGCTTCGCGTACGGCGGATTCCAGGCGATAAGTCTCCCCTCGGCATCGAAGACGCTCAGTCCGTCGTCGATGCTGTCGAAGACGGTCTGCAGCAGAGTCTTTTTCTCGTCGATGTCCTGGGCCATCGCGCGCATCTCGAGGGTGTTTGCCCGGAAGATCTCGAAGGCATCGACCAAGGCGTCGATCTCGGCGTTACGCGCCCGCTGCACTGGCTCGATGTCGGTACCGCCTTCGGCCAGCGAAGTCATGGCCGACGTCACTTTCGCCAGCCCCTTCAGTGCCTCTCGGAGTGTCCAGAACCCGACCAGCAGCGCAAGCCCTGCCACCATGAACGTTGCCGCCACGGCCGTCAGTCCGGAGCGCACGGCGACGGTGACTAGGTTCTTGCGCGACGAGACGTCGGCGCTGACCTCCGCGACATGCCGGTTGACCGCGCTGGTGAGTTCGTCGGAGAGGAAGCGGGTCGAGGCCAGCAGGTAGACCTTGCGATCCTCGCGCCCGAGCTGCTTCTGTCGAAGCAGGAAGATGTTCTGGGAGAGTTCGGGCAAGGCCTGCAGCATCGAGAGTCCGTCGTCGCCGCCCGCGTTCCGCGCGAACTCGCCGAAGCGCCGCGCGTAGTCGTTCCTGGCGCCCTCCAGTTCGTCCACGCTGGGGGCCGAGAGCGCAACCTGCAGGGTCAACACCAGCAGGTCGAGGTCACGCCGCAACGCAGCCGTCCTGCCGCCCTTGGCAGGCACACGGCGCTGGAGCTGGCCCAGCGCAAAGAGCTGCGCACGCGCGTCTTCGCGAAGAAAGAGATCCTGCCGCTTGAGATCGATCAACTCGCCAAGCACCGCATGCAGCGTGCTCAGGAGTTGGGGCAATCCCGAGGCCGATTGCCGTGCCAGGGGAAGTTCGCCCGCGAGGCGCGCCACCTCGTCCTGGCGGAGCATCAGTTCCGCGCTCTCCTGCGTCAGCTTGGAGGCAATCGCCACTTCCGCGATGTAGGGCGCGGCCGCGGCGAGGTGGGCGACCCGCTCCGCCAGCGCCAATGACTTGGCAACGCTGGGCAGGATCTCTTCGTCGAACCCCTGGACCGCCGCGCGGGTGTTGACCAGCGCCAGCATCCCGACCGCGGCGAGGACGACCGTCGTTGCCGCGAGCACCGCGAAGGTAAGCATCCACCGCGCGCGGATGCTGGCTGGCCAGGTCATGCCACGCTTCATGCTTGGTGCTTTCCGCCTAGCAGCGCACCACCTCGACAGCCAGCCGGTATCCGGTGCCACGCTCCGTGCGGATGATCTCCGGCTGGGCGGGATTCGCCTCGATCTTCCTGCGCAGCCGCAGGATCAGCACATCGATGGTGCGGTCGATGGAATCCGCCTCGCTCCGGTGGGTCCTGGCCATCAACTGCTCGCGCGAGAAGACGCGATTCGGCGCCGAGAGGAGCACTTCGAGCAGCGCGAATTCGCCGTACGTGAGTTCGCATTCGGTGCCGTCGGTGCGCGTGAGCTTTCTCGCGCTGAGGTTGAAGATCCAGTGCGCAAACCGGTATCGCTCGTGGCTCACGGGGTCGAGGCGTACGGAGCGCGCAGCGGCGGTCTCGGAACTGCGGCGCAGCAGGGCCCGGATCCGGGCAATCAGCTCTCGGTTGTCGAACGGCTTCATGACAAAGTCGTCGGCGGCCGTCTCGAGGCCCAGGACGCGGTCGGTGTCGTTGCCCTTGCCGGTCAGCATGATGATGGGAATGCGCGAGCGCTGCCGCAACGCCCGCGCCAACTCCATGCCGTCCTCCTGCTTGAGGCGCAGGTCGATCAGCACGAGCGAGAACGCGCCGTGCGCCAACGCGGACAACATGGCGCTTCCGTCGGAAACGGCCCGTGCGGTGAATCCTGCAATCTCGAGGACTTCAACCAGTACTTCGCAAAGCGCCTCGTCGTCATCGACGATGAGTATTTCGTGCTTGGCAACGACACCTATTGAAAGTTCTTCTCGGCGGCGATCTCTTTCCAAGGTCTCCAACCTCCAGTGCTCTCAAGTACAGCAAGTGCGCGTGAACGTCGGGTTAATGCGCGGGATGTCTCGTTAACAATTGAAATTATGCAGCCGGGACCGGGATTTCAATTGTTGCGGCGCTGGTGATTCCGGTTAATCCCCGCGCAACCCGTTGTCGCCAGCATCCTCCTTCGCTTTCTCCCGAAAGCGAACCCCTAGAAGAAACGAAGGAGACAACACCGTATGAAGAAGTTCATCCTGGCACTCACGGGTGCCGCGCTTTGCTGCGTCATGGCAAGCGCCCAGTCCGCGACCACCACCACCCGCTATGTTCTGTCGAGCGCCGCCGACAACAAACGCGTGCAGGCATGGGCGCTCGACAACCGCAAGCTGCGGGACCCGGCCGAATGGTCGATCCGGAAGTTCTCGCTGCATGGCGGCAAGCAGGAAGGCGTCGACGTCGTCGAGTTGCGCAGCGGCCCGCTGAAGATCGCCGTCGTGCCCACGCGCGGCATGAGCGTGCGCAGCGTCGAGATGGGAGACGTGGCGCTCGGATGGAAGTCGCCCGTGGTGGAGACGGTGAACCCAGCGTACATGAACCTCGAGAGCCGGGGCGGGTTGGGGTGGCTCGACGGGTTCAACGAATGGATGGTGCGCGCCGGCATCGAATGGGCCGGACACCCGGGCATGGACAACGGCCGCATGCTCACCCTGCACGGCCGCATCGGCAACATCCCGGCCTCGGAAGTGGAAGTGGTCGTCGAGCGCGGCGAGAAAACCACCCTGCGCATTCGCGGGCGGGTGGACGAGAAATCCATGTTCGGTGCCGCGCTCGAGCTGTGGACGGAGATCTCGACGGTGGTGGGTTCGAACCGGTTCACCATCTCCGACCAGATCCGCAACACCGGCTCCCTGCCGCAGGAGTACCAGATCATCTATCACGGCAACTATGGCGCGCCATTGCTCGAGGAGGGATCTCGCTTTGTCGCGCCCATCAGGGAGTTGCGTCCGCTGGACGGCGAAGCCGGCAAGGCGATGGACGAATACGCGACCTACCGGGCGCCGGTGGCAGGCTTCAAAGAGCAGGTGTACGGCGTGCAGATGTGGGCCGACGAGAGCCAGCGCACGCTGGTGATGCTGCGCAACCGGGCGGGCGACAAGGCGATGACGATGGCCTATTCGGTGAACGAGCTGCCCTATCTGAATCTGTGGAAGAACACCGGGGCTGCCGCGGACGCCTACGTGACGGGGCTGGAGCCCGCCACCGGCTACGCGGCCAACCGAAGCGTGGAGCGGACCGCCGGTCGCGTCCCGACGCTGGCTCCTGGCGAAACGCGCCGCATTAGCCTCGACTTCGCATTGCTGAACAGCAAGGTGGATATCGCCAAGGCAGCCGCCGCCATCGAAGCCATCCAGTCTGGACGCCAGACGACGATGAACCCGGAAACGATCAAGCCCGTCAACTGAAATGAACGCATCGCACTTCGCCTGCCCGTCGGACGGCATTCGGGCAGGCACGCAACGGTTCTCGCTGGAGTTGCAGGCCTTCGAGCGCCTGGAGGGCCAGGAGACAGCGGCGCCTCTTGGCTTCATCGATCTCAACGCCTCGGTTTGCAGCCTGGCACACGGCGTTGCGTGGCAAGCAGGGCGATGCCACTATCACCACGGCTACGAACTCCACTTGCTCATTGCACCGCATCGCGGTGCCTATGTGGGAGGAGAGTTTCATCGGCTCGCGGCCGGAAGCATCGTGCTCATCGGCCCGCGCCTGCCGCACAACCTGGCGTTCGTGGGAATACCGAGGGACAGCGAGCGGACCCGCAGCCTCACGCTTCGTTTTGCCGATGAGCCGTTGCGCAGGAGCATGGAGTTCCTGCCGGAGTTGCGCGAGGCGCAGATGCTGCTGGATCTGGCGCGCCAGGGCGTGGAGTTTCATGGTCTCGATGGCGCCGTGGTGGAGCGTTTTCAGCGCATCAGGAACCTTCGGGGGCTCGAACGATTCGCCGAGTTCGCAGCTCTCCTGAATGAACTCTCTCGCTGGAAGACATACCGCACGCTCGCGGCATCGAATCGAAGGCGCATCGCTTCCGAAGCGGTTGGGCGCGCGGAGCAGATCTACCGCGTGCTCGACTTCATCAATGACAACTACATGCAGGAGCTGACGCTTTCGGAGGTGGGCGCGGTGGCGAAGATGTCGGCGAATGCCTTCTCCCGATATTTCAGGCAAGCCACCGGAAATACCTTCACCGAGGCCGTGATTTCCCTGCGCATCGCGAAGGCCTGCCAGCTCCTGCTGCACACGCGCAAGCAAATCGGCAGCATCTGCTACGAGGTCGGCTTCAACAACATCTCGAATTTCAATCGCCACTTTCGTGCACTGAGAGGGGCATCCCCGGGGCAGTACAGGGCGAGCGGGGAGAACGAGGGCGTATGCGCACTGAACAGTCCGCGCCAACCGCGATGAATCGCATGAAATACCTTACGTGGCTCTTTCGGCATCTGTCGACCCTGGTGCTTTGCTTCTCTTTCGGACTGGGCGCAAGTGCCGATGAGCTTCGACATGTCGAAGTCATCGTCACGGACAAGGACAATCCGTTCTTCGCAAAAGTCGGACGCAGCGCCGACGAGTACGCCAAGCTCGTGACGCATGGACGAGCCAAGGTCAATCTCGATTTCAGCGGGTTCGACCCCCAGCGACAGGCCACTCAGATACGCGATGCGGCAGCCCGCAAGCCGGATGCCATTCTTCTCACGCCCATCGCATCGCCCCTGGTGACGGACGCAGTAAAGGCTGCAAAGCAGAGCGGTGTTCGATTGCTCTCGGTGGATGCACCGGTCGATGGTGCCGATCTCACCATCACGACCGACAACGTCGAGGCGGGAAGACAGGTCTGCCAATTTCTGGCCGGGCGGCTGTCCGGAAGAGGCAACCTCGCCATCATCGACGGCCCGCAGGTCACTGCCATCTTCGACCGCGTCCGGGGCTGCAAGAGCGCTCTCGCTCTATTCCCTCAAGTCGTGCTCCTGCCGGACGCGCTGGATGGCAAGGCCGGCAAGGAGGGCGGGTTCGATCGCATGACGGAACTGCTTGCGAAGTACCCGAAGCTGGACGCGGTGTTCGCCATCAACGACCCGACCGCCATTGGTGCCGAGCAAGCTGCCCGCCACGCCAAGCGCACCAGCGTCGTCATCGGAGCGGTAGATGGTGCGCCGGCTATCGAGGAGCGGCTGCGCGATGCGGGTTCGTTGATCGAAGCATCTGCAGCGCAGTTTCCCGATCGTATGGCCGCGCAGGCGATTGTGGAGGTTATATCCCTTCGGGCCGGCAAGGTGCCGCACACTTCGCTCATGCTTATTGCGCCAAAGCTCATCACGAAGTCGAACATCGGGGTCTATCACGGTTGGCGTGATTGAGAGATGGCAAGCCATGTGTCTTGCGCAGTTTCGGCAGTTGTACCGAATGACTGAAAATATGGTGCCTCTCCAGTCGCTCCCAGCTATGGGGCGTGCCGTAGTTAGTAGTTGAAGGTCTGATTCAACGTCGCGATGGACTTGAACCTCGTGACGCACTCAGCCAAACGTCTGCTTTGGGCAATCGTGACTGTCGCGTAAGGGCGGCGGATTCAACCGGTCGATGCAACACACTAACCACCGCATAGGCGGAAGGAGTGTTGCAGATGAAGCGGCGACCAA